>NZ_NVAP01000039.1 GCF_002567495.1 Bacillus cereus
TTCTTCAATAAAAATATGCTTAAATTCCTCTGTATAGGTGATACCTTTCTGACTTACAGATTTTACGTATAAGTTATTTGATAGAATTTGAATTTCTCTTTCTGTAAATAGCTTTTTTGTCATTTTCAACATTCTCCGATCCCAATTTCCCTTTTATTATACAAGAAATACCCTATAGAATAGACTTTTTTTCAAGTGTCTATTCTATAGGGTACATTTTATCTAAATGCCCTACTCTTTTCTTTTATTTGATAATATCGTTGGTAATTGTACATTAGTCGCCAATTTACGAATAAAACCGAACACTAATCCCATTCCAATAAATATATATAATATCGTGAAAATCTTTCCAAAATCCGTTTGAGGACTAAAATCTTTATCTCCTACAGTTGTCAATGTCACAACACTAAAATATAACGCATCTAAAGGACGTAGCCCTTCAACCGTACTATAAAAAATCGTACCCGATATTAAAGTCAAAATTGTTAATACAAATAACACTTGAAATTCTTTATCTTTCCACGCTCGTAAAAAGGCTCTTAACATTCGTTTTAAAGTTAACAAAAATGAAAGCACCAGACTCCCCCTTCCAAACAAAAATACATTTAGTCAAAGGAAAGTCTATCATCTTTCAGTATAGAAAAAAAGTAGCCCTCTTCTATTTCTAGAAAAGGGCTACTCTTTTCGATTCTATCTTATTTAGGCGAAACAAGAATTTTCACTTGTGTTTTATCTTTTACAAGTGCTTCAAATCCTTCTTCAACAACTTGATCCACTGTAATTTTTTTCGTAATTAATTTCTCTGCTTGAATTTGACCAGAGCTAATTAATTTAATAACAGCTGGGAAGATGTGACGGTACCCTAAAATACCAATAACTTCTTTTTCTTTTAATACTAAGTTATTCGGAGTAATTGTTGCGTCTTTTTCCCATACACTAACAATTACAGTTTGTCCTTCGAAGCTTGTACTTTCAATCGCTTGGCGTAGTACAACTTCAACACCTGTTACTTCAAAGCTAACATTTACACCTAAGCCATTTGTTAAGTTTCGAATTTCAGCTAACACATCTTGAGTTGCTGGATTTAATACATAATCCGCACCTGCTAATTTTGCTAACTCTTGACGTTCTTTAGAAAGTTCAACTGCAATAACAGGAGTTGCGCCTGCTGCTTTAGCTGCTTGGATAACAAGAAGTCCAATTGGACCGCAACCAAATACTGCTACAGCTTCCCCTTCTTTTAATTTACTTTGACGTACTGCATGAACTGCTACTGCTGCTGGTTCTACAAGCGCACCTTGTTCATACGTCATTTCATCTGGAATGTGATGAACCATATCTTCTGGTACTACTGTATATTCAGAGAAACCGCCGCCTTCTCCGCCAAGACCGTGGAAAACAAGTTGTTCACAAACATTGTAATGTCCATGTTTACAAGCTTCACATTTACCACAAGAATAAATTGGTTCTACAACAACGCGGTCTCCCACTTTATGAGATGTAACTCCTTCACCAATCTCTATTACCTCACCACTAAACTCATGACCTAAAATAACAGGTGCTTTCACATGTGTTAATGGATGTTCTTCTGTTGGAATAAAAATAGGCCCTGCTAAATATTCATGCAAGTCTGTCCCACAAATACCACACCATTTAACTTTGATTTTCACTGTTCCTGGTTTTACTGTTGGTTCTGGTACTTCTTCTACTCGTACATCACGTTGATTATGCCAAAGTAGTGCTTTCATTTTATACATCCCTCTCTATGTATATACTTAACCTGGTGAAGTTTACAATTCTATTATAATACTTCTATCCATATATTTCAAAAAAACAATCACATTCCCACTAATTTTTTACAAATAATGTTCAATATTTTGTCACTTTGTACTTTTTTCCACATCTGTTAATTCAATTTCATTGCAGGTGAAATTAGCATTGTGCCATAATAGCATAGGAGAGGTGAATATCGCTTGAAATATTTTATTTACTTTATCGTTATCGTGGCATTTTTAGATACATTTTCACAATTACCTATTATGAGTACTTTCGCTCAAAGCCTTGGAGGAAGCCCTCTTATTATCGGGCTGGTTGTCGGTATGTACTCATTCGCTAATATGATCGGGAATATTATTGCTGGAGCCGCTGTCGATAAATTTGGTGCAAAAAAAATCCTTTATATAAGCATGGGAATTACGAGTTTCATAGTCTTGTTATACACCGTTGTTCAAAGTGGTGAACAACTATTAGTTGTTCGCTTTATGCATGGATTTAGTGATGGCTTTTTAATTCCTGCTGCCTTTACATTTTTATCAAAACAAACAAATGCAAAAAGGCAAGGAAAAGCAATGGCTCTATCTGGTGCTGCTGTTGGAACAGCGGCAATCGTAGGACCTGCTTTCAGCGGTATTATGAAAGCAACAGCTGGCGTAGAATGGGTCTTCATTACTATTTCTATTTTAATGGCTCTTGGTACAATTGTATCTCTATTCTTCTTACCAAATAACGTATCAAGAAAAGATACATCAAGAACGCAAATGATGAACAAAGAAGATATGGTTGAACTATTAAAATCAGAACCATTATTACAAGCATATATTGGTGCTTTTACATTAATGTTTTCACAAGGAATTGTCACTTATATGTTACCAGTAAAAGTTGAGGCATTAGCACTTAAAGCATCTACCACAGGCATGATGTTAAGTGTATTTGGCATTACTGCTATCCTCTTCTTCTTGCTTCCAACAAATCGTATTTACGATCGATTTAATCGTTCAAAACTAATGCTAATCGGAATTGCGGTTATGGCATTCGCATTATCTTTACTCGGATTATTTGCCACAAAGGGTATGCTCTTTATCGTAATGATGATTTATGGAATTGGATTCGCTATCCTCTTCCCATCTATTAACGCTTTACTCGTTGAAAATACTACAGACGATAACCGCGGAAAGGCATTCGGATTATTTTATGCTTTCTTCTCATTAGGAGTTGTTGCTGGCTCCTTTACAGTCGGCGCAATCGGAGCATCACCTAGTGCAAGCTTCATTATCGGAACGGCATTTTTGTTAACATTTGCTGGGATGATTTATGTAAGAAACAAAGTAAAAAAGACAATGATGGGGTAATCCATCGTTGTCTTTTTTAAAATGCATATTGATATAATCCGTAATATAATGGAAGAGTTGGAATAACGCCAATTAATTTAAATATAAAAGGTAACGGCTCATCTCGCTCTTCATATAAACGAAAAACAAAAACTGCAGTTAAAGTCCAAATGATGCTAAACACGAAGATACATCTCCAAACAATTGAGGTTAATATTTGTACATCAAATACAAAACCAAAGAGCCCTATCCACGTAATAATAGAAACTACAAAGTCAAACTTTTGAAGTGGTGTTTGAAACATGCCCCTTACTAACGAAATAATAGCTAACATTGCTACAATAACTAAATAGATTTTCCAAAGCATAATGATAATCTCCTATTTAATTCAACTTTTAACTTTCAATAAACCATATTTAATAAACAATATAGCGTTATATTTTTCATAAAAATAATACAATGGATAACAAAATAAAAAGAAAATAAGTACAGTTGGTACATTATCTACAAAAGAAAAATATTTTACTAGTAATTCCTTAATACTCTCTCCAATAATAATAAACAGTGGAATTATACAAATCATCGCTAATATTAAACATGGCGTTATCCTTATTTCTTTCAACTTCACCTTACAATGTGGACACCTTAATGAAAAAGGATGCGGGATATCAATAATATGTTGTACAGTAATATCCCCTTCACATTGTGGACATCCAATTACTTCTTTCATTTATCGCTTACTCCTTTCTATCTATAAAAAGAGCCCTATCGAATAGAACTCTTTTTTGCCCAATATATTACTTTTGTGTATAACCAAATAACAATGTAAATAAATTGAGCCGTAAAGGCAATAATACTTCTCTTCTTTTAAAAAGAAAGTTTATAAATACCGACGATACTTCGACAATTTCCTCGGAAATATTTCCTTTCCCCACATAATTTGATACACTACACATGAATAAACATTTGTATTACATGAACTAAAATAATAACTTACTGTACAAATTAAAAAGCACATCCTTCATTTGAAGAATGTGCTTTTATTTTATTAACGTCTAATCCAAACAGCACCTGCCGACTTATCTTCTGCTTGTCCAACAACTTGGAATTTAAGTCCAAGGTTTGGAACTTTGCGTCCTGCATCAGCAATTTGTTTATTACTGTATACTTTTGAATCATCAAATGTTGTAACACCTTGTAATCCATTATAATTAAATTGTCCACGTGTTAACGAATTTACACTCCATGCTGGCGTTTGATCAAATGAAAATGCAGCGTCTGCAATTTGCATGCCCGTATTCCCGTACGCTGGTTTCCCGTTCAAGTTACCAACAAGTGCTTCTGGATGAGAATCTACAACACCAAGGAAGCCTTCACCTGGATGCACTCCAACCCAGTTATCTTTGAAGCTATCATCCGCATACCAAACGACAAGGCCTGTATTATATACCGGACCTCTTCCCGCTTTTAACCCATTATCTGATCCAGCATAGTTTCTCCATTCTAAATAATAATAATGAGGTTTCTTCTCTGTCCCATCAGAAACAACGAATCCATTTAATTTCATTTTGGACTGTCCTTCTGCATCATCAGAAAATACTACTTGTCCATCAACCGTTACATTTACATTATCCATTGCGAAACCTTTATATGTTACAGCTGGATCTGTAATATAGTCGAATTGTAGTTTCACTTTTTTTCCTTTAAATTGACTTAAATCATATGATTTATCAATCCATTTTCCATCTGTTGTATCCTTATCGCCTTGGACTACTTTTTCTCCAAGTCTATCAATCAATGTTTTCGTTCCATCTTCCGTTACAGCATGTACTTCGACAAAATCGCACTCTGCTTCTAACTCATAATTTGCTTTATAATCGAATTTTACATTTGTTCCTTTTGTTAAATCAACGAATGGTGTCTCTAACGTTGTATGCATATCGTCTCCTCTTGTACTATAATATGCATGCTTTCCAAACTCAGGCTTAATCGTTTCAACACTCTTACCTGGTAAGTTAACACGTACAACGCCTGGACGATTGGATTTCGTAACACTTTGATCAATATATGTAGGAACTCCCACACCACTCTTAATTTTATCGTAATCTACTTCTAATATTTTTGCCCAGTTGCCACCCATATTCTTTTGTAAGAAGTCTTTATTTTGTGGTGAAAAACTAGTCGGCTCCGTTCCTGCGATTTTTCCTGTCCAACTACCTCCACTCATTAATGACCAAGCCTCGACTGGCGATCCGGCTCCAGTATATTTTGTATCGTATTCATCCGGCAAACCAAGATCATGTCCAAATTCATGTGCAAACACACCAACTGCACCATCTTCTGGTTCAATTGTGTAATCATGTGCCGCTACTTTTCCACCAAAGTAATCTACCTTTGATTTTGTGCCTTCAATCGCTACTGGATCTACTGCTAATTTTGAACGATGTGACCAGATTGCATCATCACCTAATTTACCCCCACCAGCTTCTTGACCGACACCAGCATGGATTACCATTAAATGATCAATTACACCGTCAGGTTCATTTTGATTCCCATCACCATTTGTATCATATCTATCAAATTGATCGAACTGAGATAAATCCAGTCCTTTCTCAGCTGCCGCATGTAAAGCTTCTTTCACTAAATCACGTGCACCTTTCGGACCTTTATTATCATGACCACTGCTACCATCAGCTCCATAATCAGATGCTTTTCCTGGAACAGTTAGCCACTCCGTTACATATCCGTCTGTCGTATAACTACCACCAGACTGCTCTTCATAGTATTGTTTAAACGTTTTTACTTTTGAACCATCAAATAATGTATAAGGCTCATTACCGAACAACATCTTTTGATAATGTTCTCTACTAAAGTCTTTCGAATACATATAACCTGGTGTTTGATCGATATTATTATGTTTATAATCACTAAATTCAACGAGTAACACTAATACTTTATCCGATCGAACAGAGCCCTTATATGGAGCTTGCTTTGCTTTTGAAGTTGGAACTTGCCCATTCAATTGCTTTTTATTTGGTTCTGGCTTTTGCTCAGGGCTAACATTTTTTTCAGCCTTTTTAACATTTTCCTTTTCTTCCATCTTTTTCTCTTTTACTTTTTTCGTGAAATCAGATGTTTCTTGTAAGTGAGCATCTGGAAGAATTTCTTTATTCGCCTGGTCTCCTTGTTTCTTTTCAATATATTGCTCGACGGCTTTTTTCGTCTCTTCTTTAGAAGCTGCTGGATTAATTGTTCCTCTTTCCTTCAGCGCTTCCGCTAAGCGATCTTCTTGAATTAAATTGTAATCAATTGGTGTTGTAGACACATTATCTTTCGCTTTTGCTACCGTTTCTGCGTATGCTAACGGAGCACTCATTACAGATGTACATCCAATAATTGCCGCAATTGCTAATGATGACAACACTTTAAATGGAGCTTTTCTTCTCATCCTATGTCTCTCCTTTTATAAAACTTAAAATTCAGATAAATAAGTGCATTTTAATCAAAATCTCTACTTTCTTCCCTCCCTATATAAAAAGGCATAATTCTATAAACATTAAACTTTCTGTTATAGAATCATGCCCTCCAGTTTTCTGGTCAGACCCTCTATCTTTTTATCCCGCTTTAACGGGCAGTAAGACTCCCACCTCAAAATTCGGTGACTGCGAGGAAGTTAGGTGGGAGATAACTGCCCGTTAAAGCCCGATTGGTTCAACTAATAATTAGTGGGGGGATGAACAAAGCCCCCCACTAATTAAAGTTTCACTTTATATCAAAATATAAAAAATAAAGAGTGATTTGTATATATTAAATAGCTTATATTAAAAATTTAAAAGACAATATGCAAAATTGCATGAAAATTCTTTCAAACAAAAAAAGAACCCTAGTCAATTAAACTAGGATTCTCGATTTTCTATTATTTCTCTTGTGTTTTTTCCCAATCAGCTAAGAATTTCTCAATTCCTTGATCTGTTAATGGGTGCTTCACTAATGAAGCAATTACGTTTGCTGGGATTGTTGCAATATGTGCACCGTTTAATGCTGCGTCAGTTACGTGAACGCTGTGACGTACAGATGCTGCAATGATTTCTGTTTCAATACCGTGAATTGCAAAGATTTCTGCGATTTGGCGAATTAAGTCCATACCGTTATGACCAATATCGTCTAAGCGGCCTAAGAATGGTGAAACGTATGTCGCACCAGCGCGAGCTGCAAGTAATGCTTGAACTGCTGAGAATACTAATGTAACGTTTGTACGAATTCCTAAATCAGAGAACGCTTTTACTGCTTTTAAACCTTCCGTTGTCATTGGAACTTTTACAACAACGTTTGGAGCAATTTTCGCTAACTCTTTTCCTTCTTCAATCATTTTATCAGCTTCTAAGCTAATTACTTCTGCACTTACAGGTCCTTCTATAAAGCTGCAAATTTCACGAATACGCTCATGGAAATCTACGCCTTCTTTTGCTACAAGTGATGGGTTTGTCGTTACTCCAGCTACTACACCTAATGCATTTGCCTCTTTAATTTCGTTAATGTTTGCTGTATCAATAAAGAATTTCATTTGTTATTCTTCCTTCCTAATTTTCATTTTATATTTATTTATTTTTTTTAATAAGCTCTAATTCAATCGGAATAGATTTGTCCACTTTCTTACCTTGTGTTATCTCTTTTGCTGTTTGCATCGCCTTCTCCCCGATTAATTCCGGTTTTTGAGCGACTGTTGCAGCCATACGCCCATCGTTAACCGCTTTCACAGCATCTTCTGTTGCATCAAATCCAACAACGACTACATCTGTTTTTCCAGCAGACTTCAATGCTTCAAGTGCACCTAATGCCATTTCGTCGTTATGCGCAAACACGGCTTTAATATCGCTATTCGCTTGCAAAATGTTTTCCATAACAGATAATCCTTTCGCTCTATCAAAATCAGCCGCTTGTTTGGCAACTACTTTTAAAGACTTATCGGCTACGTTATGGAATCCTTTCCCACGTTCACGAGCAGCAGAAGATCCAGGGATTCCTTCTAACTCAGCAACGTTTGCTCCTTCGCCAACTAATTCACGAATGTAATCACTAGCCATTTGACCACCTTCGATATTATTAGATGCAATGTGAGAAACAACCTTACCTGAATTCGCAACGCGGTCTACTGTAATAACAGGGACATTTGCTGCATTTGCCGCACTTACTGCTGAAGCAACAGCATCTGAATCGGTCGGATTAATAACAACTACATCGACACCCTTTTGAATTAAATCTTCAACATCGTTCGTTTGCTTTGCTGCATCATTTTGTGCATCAACAGCAATTAATTCGATGCCACTATCTTTCGCTTTCTTTTCTGCACCTTTTTTCAAAGTTACAAAAAAGGGATTGTTTAAAGTTGAAACAGAGAATCCAACTTTAATAGTTTTATTTCGACCTTTATCGCTAGAATCCTTTGCCCATTCTGGTGGTTCCATTGAACAACCAGCAGTAATGACCATAATACATGCAACGAGTATAAGTAACCATTTCTTCATGAACTGTCCCTCCATTACGCTTCTTTTCGGCGATCAATTAATACAGCTAGTAAGATTACAAGTCCTTTTACAACTTGCTGGAAGAAAGAAGATACACCTAATAAATTTAAACCGTTATTTAGTACACCGATAATAAGTACACCGATGAATGTACCAACAATCCATCCTCTTCCCCCAGAAAGACTTGTTCCACCTAATACAACTGCTGCAATTGCATCTAATTCGTAAGAAGTACCTGCAGTCGGCTGTGCAGAATCTAGTCGTGATGTTAAGACAATACCTGCAAGCGCTGCCAAAATTCCGGAAAGACCGTAAATCATTACTTTAATTCTCGTAACATTAATACCTGATAGTGCTGCTGCCTCTTCATTTCCACCAATTGCAAATGTACGGCGGCCAAATGTCGTTTTCTTCAAAATGAAGTACAGTACTGCGAAAGCGATCATCATTGTAACAGCTGGTACCGGAATACCAAGAAAATAACCGCGGCCAAACATTTGGAACATTAAATGATCACCAAGACCAGTGATCGGACGTCCGTCCATATAAACAAGCGTCAACCCACGAAAAATAGTCATTGTTGCTAAAGTTGCAATAAATGGAGCTACTTTTCCCTTCGCTATAATGATACCGTTTACAATCCCCATTACAAGACCTGCTAATAATCCAACTGCCATTGCAAGGAACGGATCCATGCCACTTGCCATCATTCCAGCAACAAGTGCACTTGATAATGCTAAAATAGAACCTACCGATAAGTCAATACCCCCTGTTAAAATTACGAAGGTCATTCCGAATGCAATAAGCGCATTAATCGATACTTGACGCAGTATATTAAATAAATTTGGAATTTCAATAAATGCTGGATTTAAAGCTGTAATTACTACAATAATTAATACTAGTCCAATTAAAGACCCGAGTTGTTGTAATACATTCCCCTTCTTAGCCATCCTTACTCTCCCCCTGTAGCTAGTGCCATAATAGACTCTTGTGATGCCTCATCTTTCTCTAAAATGCCGCCGATTTTCCCTTCATGAATGACAAGAACTCGATCACCCATCCCTAAAACTTCCGGAAGCTCAGATGATACCATAATAACGGCATCGCCTTGCTCTGTAAGCTTATTCATGATAGAGTAAATTTCTTTTTTCGCTCCAACATCTACACCTCTTGTTGGCTCGTCTAAAATGAGTAATTGCGGATGAATACCTAGCCATTTTGCGATTACAATCTTTTGCTGATTTCCACCAGAAAGAGATTTCACTGCCTGCTCTCCGCTAGCTGCTTTCACATTAAGAAGCTTCATCATATCTTCTGTAAACTGTTGTTCTAGCTCGCTGCTCAGAACGCTTCCCTTTGAAAGACTTTCTAAATTCGGTAACGATAAATTTTCTCGAATTGAGAAATCTAACACTAACCCTTCAGATTTTCTATCCTCTGTAATGAAAGCAATTCTTTGTCTAATCGCATCTATCGGACTATCAATCTTTACTTCTTGTCCATTTATAAAAATTCCCCCAGAGTCTAAAGGTTCATACCCAAATATCGCTTTCATAATATCCGTACGTCCAGCCCCCATCAAACCAGCAACACCAAGGATTTCACCTTTTCTCACTTGAAACGAAACATTTTCAAATTTCCCTTTCTTCGTTCCGTTACGCATTTCAAAAATGACATCACCAATTTGAGTATTTCGCTCTGGGTAACGTTCACCAATGCTGCGCCCCACCATCATACTCACTACTTCATCAAACGATGTTTCTGGAATTAATCTCTTTCCGACATATTCTCCATCACGCAAAATCGTAATAGCATCACATATTGAGAAAATCTCTTCCATACGATGCGAAATGTAAACGAATGAAACACCTTCTTTACGTAACTTATTGATTACTGTAAAGAGCGTTTCGATTTCACGATCCGTCAATGCCGCAGTAGGTTCATCCATAATAATAACACTCGCATTTGTCATCAATGCTTTCGCAATTTCAATAATTTGCTGTTGTCCAACCGATAGTTCTCCAGCTAGCATAGCACCTTTCACATGCAATCCTAGCTCTGCTAGCTGTTGCTGCGCAATCGCGTTCATTTGTCGCGTGCGTAAAATACCTGTTTTCCCATACATTAACTCTTTGCCGAGAAACATATTTTCAGCTACTGTTAAATTCGGCAATATGTTTAGTTCTTGATGTATAAATGCGATGCCATACTCTTCAGCTTCTTTCGCATTTTTAAACGTACGTTCTTGCCCATCAATCGTGATTGTTCCACCATCTCTTTTGTATACACCTGTTAAAATCTTCATGAGCGTTGATTTACCCGCTCCATTTTCCCCCATCAATGCATGGACTTCTCCTGTTTCAATCATAAACTGTGCATTCTTCAAAACAGGATTGCCATTGAACGCTTTTGAAATATTTTTCATTTCAATATGCATTCTCATCACTTCCCTTTATTAAAAAATCACGCCTGCATGTAAAATTACATTTGCATAAGGCGTAGCTTCGCCTGTACGAATAATTGCCTTCGCTTTCTTTGTATGCTCTTTAAATTGTTCATGAGATACATACTCAAATGCTGGCTCTATTAATTTCAGCTCAATCTCTTTATTCACTTCCGCATTATTTATAATGACTTCTTCTGCTAACGTCACTTTTTCAATTGCCATATCATCAGCTACAACTTGTAACACCTCTAAAAAACTCGGTTTTCCAATCTCAACAGCTAAATCAATTCGTTTTACCTCGTCAGGAATCGGTAACCCGCAATCAGCAATTACAATTGTATCTGTATGCCCAAGTGAAGCAAGGACTGCCGCAATTTCACTATTTAATACACCATGCTTTTTCATCCAACAATCACCTGCACTTCACGTACTCGATCTCTCGTTGGCATACCGCCCTGTGCTCCAAGTTTCGTCACAGAAAGACCACCGGCAATATTCGCGAAACGAATTGCTTTTTGAAGTGTCTCTCCTTCAGAAAGTGCAACTGCTAACGCACCATTAAATGTATCACCAGCTCCAGTTGTATCCACTACATCAACAGCAATGCTAGGAACATGTACAATCTCCGTTCCATTATGGAAACGAACACCGTTAGAACCTTCTGTCATCAATAGTTTATTTGGATACTTCGCCAATAAATCTTCAATTGGTGATTTGAAATCATCTAATACAATGCGGCACTCATGTTCATTTGGCGTAATATAAGTTGCCTTTTCTAAAATATCTTCTGCTAGCACTTGTGCTGGCGCTGGATTTAACATAACTGGAATATTATGCTCCTCACAAATAGCCAATACATATTTTACTGTTTCAAGTGGAATTTCTAGTTGCAGAACAACCATATCTGCTTTTATAAGAAGGTCTTTTGAGCGATCTACAACTGATTTATTTACAAGAGCATTTGCTCCTTGTACGACAACAATACTGTTATCTTCTTCTGCTAAAACGATATGAGCAATTCCTGTCGTTCCATCTGTAACCGGTACCACATAGTCGATAAAAATGCGTTCGTTCTCTAAATTTTTTCTAACTACCGTTCCGTAATCATCAGTTCCTACCGCTCCAACCATCGCTACATTTGCTCCTAATCTAGCTGCAGCAACTGCTTGGTTTGCCCCTTTTCCTCCTGGAATTGTATGAAACGCTTCACCAATTACTGTTTCTCCTGCTTTCGGCCGTTTTTTTGAAACAGCCACTAAGTCCATTGAAATGCTTCCTACTACTGCAATATTCGGCATCTGTTTCATCTCCTTACTTCGTTGTATTTCGTTCTATAATTTCAATCGGTAGACGATAGTGTTTCTCTTCTAATGCATTTCCTTCCATTTGCTCTAACAACAACTCTGTTGCAATTTTCCCCATTTCATATATCGGTTGTGCAACTGTTGTAATAGATGGATACATCATTTCTGTTAAAGAAATTCCATCAAATCCGATAATTTGTAAATCATCTGGAATGGCAATCCCCTTTTGAAGTGCAGCCTTTACAATACCGATCGCAATTAAATCATTTCCAGCAACAATACCATCAATATGCGGGTATTCTTCTAATAATTCCATCGCTACACGCTCACTATTTGCTGGATCAAACGTGCTCTCTGCAATCATATACGAAAGATTATTTTGCGTAATAACGTCTACAAAACCTTCAAAACGTTCATTTGCAGTACTCACATCACGTGGACCTCGAATATGTGCAATATGTTTACATCCTTTATCTAGTAACAACTTTGTCGCAGCCTGACTTCCCGCATAGTTATCTGCATACACGGTAGGTATACGCTCATTAAACAGACGGTCAATCGCAACGACTGGAACAGATAAATTCATGTAATTAACACTATTTTGTGGATTCGTTGCTACAATAAATCCATCTACATTATTTTGTCTAAGTACATCAATGTATTGTTTCTCTTTTTCTAAACTTTCATCAGAGTTACAAAGGACAACTGTGTAACCTTGTTTATGTGCTACATCTTCTACGGCACGTGCAACTTCTGGAAAGAATGGATTCACGATATTTGGAACAACTAAGCCAATTAAACGGGACTTTTTATTATACAGTGAACGCGCTACTGTACTGGGCTTATAATCTAACATCTCAATTGCACGCTCTACCTTTTTTAATGTATCTTCGTGAACATATCCATTTTTATTTAGAACTCTGGAAACGGTCGCAACAGATACTCCCGCTAATTTCGCAACGTCTTTGATCGTACTCATTCTCTTTTCTCCCCATTTCATGTAACCGTTTACAGAAAATAATATAACGTATTTATACAAATACGTCAATCATTTCTCACTAAAAAGCTTTTAAGTTTATACTCAAAAAAGCACCGCCATAAGGCGATGCTTCTTCATTACGAGTATGATACAGTTTTTTCTTTTTCTTCTACAGCAGGCTCTTCAGCATCTTTTTTACGATCTGATAGTTTAATTTTTTGTAAGAAAATCGTAAAGATAGCACCTACTACAATAAATACTAATCCTGTTAAGAATACAGTATGAAGCGAGTCTACTAAAGAGTTTTTCAAAATAGGTACAATGCTGTTAGCGAACGCTTCTGGCATTTGTTTTAATGCCTCTGGGCTAAATAGCATTGAATACAATCCTTGTGGATCTGTGTGAATCATGTCTTTAAATTTCGTTACCATTTGTCCCGCTTCTTTCGGGAATGTATCTAATACAGGTACTAATTTATTTGTTAACGTTGTACCTGAAGTGTTATTCATAATTGATCCTAAAATTGTAATACCAAATGTTCCACCAATTTGACGGAAGAATTGACTTGATGATGTTACGACACCAAGATCCTTTTTCGGGAAGCTTTCTTGTAACGCTAATGTTAATGTTGGCATTACAAGACCCATTCCTAAACCGATAACCATCATATAAGAAGTAGCTGTAAGCTTCGTTGTGTGCATATCCATCGTTGTTAATAACCAGAAACCACCGGCCATAATAAGCATACCTGCGATAATTTGTGGTTTTACACCAACTTTTAATACAAGTTGCCCACCGATAATACTCATCACAATCATTGTAATCATCATTGGAGTCATAATTGTTCCTGATTCAGCAGCACTTACTCCTACAATACCTTGCATGAAGAATGGTACGAACATAATCGCACCGAACATTCCGATACTCATAAAGAATCCAATCGCATTCAGTATTGTAAATGTGCGATTTTTAAAGAAATGCATTGGTAAAATCGGCTCTTCAGCTTTCGTTTCAACAATAACAAAGCTAACGATACCAATTACAGCTAGTGCAAATAAACCGATAATTTGCCAAGAATCCCATGCGTAATCTTTTCCGCCAAACGTTAACGCTAGTAATAAACTTACAACACCGAGAATCATCGTAAAGATTCCAGCGATATCAATTTTAATTGGTCCCGTTTGTTTATGTGATTTTAAGCCCATTGCGATAAAGATTGTCGCTAAAATACCAACCGGTAAGTTAATGTAGAATACCCATCTCCAGTTCACTGCATCTACAATCCAACCACCAACTTGTGGTCCAATTACAGAAGCAAGACCGTATAACGCACCAAAAATCCCTTGCCATTTCGCACGTTCTTTTCCCGTAAACATATCTCCAATAATAATCATAGCCATTGGCATCATAATACCGCCACCAAGACCTTGAATACCACGGAAAATAATTAATTCTGTCATACCATTCGCCATACCACATAACGCCGAACCAATCATGAAAATAACTAGCCCTGTTATATATACGTTACGACGACCAAGTAAATCCGCTAATTTACCTGCAATTGGTACAACTGTCGTTGATGTTAACATATATGCTGTTGTTAACCATGTCATTAAACTTAATCCGCCTAGGTCACCGACGATACGTGGCATTGCTGTACCAACAATTGTTCCATCTAATGCAGCAAATAGCATCGCGATAATTAAACCGATTAACAACAACTTTCTATTTTGATTTTCTTGTTGCTCCATGTAATCTCCTCAATTCCTCTTAGTTATTCTCTTTTTTCTCTTGTGTCCCGCAAATAATGGTTTCTAACTTCTCAAAGAGACGTAATAAATCTTCTCTTTCTTGCAACTCTAAATGTGAAAAGTATTTTGCAATATGCTCGTTGCGAGCTGTCATTGCCTCTTCTACTCTAGCTTTCCCCTTTTTCGTTAACTCGATGATGACAACACGACGGTCATCTTTGTCGTGATAGCGTTCTACAAGTTCTTGATCGATTAGACGATCAATCATCACTGTAATCGCGCTAGGCTTCACATACATCTTTTTTGCTAATGTTGTCGCTCTTGAAGCCCCATAATGATCTAAAATCTTTAAAATATAAAACTGCGGTGGTGTAAGTCCTGTTGCTTGCATTTGTTCTAATAACTCCGTCTGCATTTTCTTTCCAATCGAAAAAGCAAGAGCTTGAATTTTATCGATATGCGTCATATCATTTGGCATGTTATCCACCTCTTATTTAAACAATAAAATATTTAACGTATTTAAATATTAATCCCCCGAACAAAATCCGTCAATACTTTTTATCCATAAAAACGTTTACATTTTTGTCACAAAGTTGTATAATTTTCGTCGAAGTTAATATTGACAGTCACGGAGAATTGGAGTTCACGGCTATGAATCATAAAAAAGGAAACTTTTTTATATTTCATGGCCTTTTTATATTCTCTGTCTTAAAACGCTTCGAATTAATTAGGGGAGGATTTTCATTTTATGTTTTTCACACAATTATTTAAACCTGCGCCCCACGCGGAACGCTTACCAGCTGATCGCGTTGATAGCGAATACCGTAAATTACGTTTACAAGTATTCTTAGGTATCTTCATTGGTTATGCAGGTTACTACTTTGTTCGAAAAAACTTTTCACTAGCAATGCCATACTTAATCGAACAAGGCTTTAGTAAAGGAGAACTTGGGGTTATCCTTTCAGCAGTATCTATCGCTTATGGATTAAGTAAATTCCTGATGGGGATCGTATCTGACCGTTGTAATCCTCGCTACTTTTTAGCAGCTGGGCTATTTTTATCAGGTATCATTAATATTATTTTCGGTTCATTTTCTTTCATTACAACGAGCATCATACTTATGTTTGTACTTCAGTTTTTAAATGGATGGGTACAAGGTATGGGGTGGCCTCCATGTGGCCGTACGATGGTTCACTGGTTCTCTGTTAGTGAACGTGGTACAAAAATGTCTATTTGGAACGTCGCTCATAATGTCGGCGGAGCGCTTATGCCTTCTCTTGTAACATTAGGTTTATACTTCTTTGCAAATGACTGGAAAAGTATTTTTTACTTCCCAGGTATTCTTTCAATTCTAGTTGGTATTTATGTATTAATTACAATGAAAGATACGCCTCAATCTTGTGGACTACCTTCTATTGAAGAACATACTGGAGAATATTCACCAGATGAGAAAATACAAGATCGCGAACGCGAACTTTCGGCAAAGGAAATTTTATTTAAATACGTACTAAACAATAAATTTTTATGGTACATCGCTATTGCGAACGTTTTTGTGTATTTCGTACGTTACGGCGTTGTAGACTGGGCTCCTACTTATTTAGTAGAAGAAAAAAGCTTTACTCATAGTAGCTCACGTACTGCTTACGCTCTATATGAATGGGCTGGTATTCCAGGTACACTTCTTTGCGGATGGATGAGTGATAAACTATTTAAAGGACGTCGTGCACCTGCTGGTATTTTATTTATGGTTGGTGTATTTATCGCAGTTCTTGTTTACTGGTTAAACCCTCCTGGTAATCCAATGGTTGATAGTATCGCACTTGTCGCAATTGGATTTTTAATTTACGGACCGGTTATGTTAATTGGTCTACACGCTCTAGACTTAGCACCAAAGAAAGCTGCTGGAACTGCAGCAGGCTTAACTGGATTTTTCGGTTACTTAGGCGGAGCAGCTTTCGCTAGTGCCGCTATGGGCTTTATCGTAGATGCATTCGGATGGGATGGCGGATTCATCTTATTACTTGCATCTTGCATACTTGCAATGTTCTTCCTTGCCCTTACTTTAAATACAGGGTCGGCAAAATCAAAGCAAGCTTAATTACTAATATTATACTTCCCAAAAAAAGAGAGACCGTTCTTCCTAGAATGCCTCTCTTTTTTCTACATATAAATCTTTTTTCTTACAAAAGATTCATTTCCCTCCCTTATTCATGTTAGCGTTTTCAAATCACTCCAACCACTTACACAACTGCATCCAATCTCTATATAAAAAGATTTTTGAATATTTTTTCAACTTACCCTTGTCAAACATTGTCAATTTATATTAAAATAACAACAACATACAAAATATTTAGTCTTTTCAGAAAAGATGGAGGGATAGCCATGAAGAATCCACTTCTTCGCATTGAAAACTTACAAACTTCCTTTCGCATACAAGATCAATATCATGCAGCAGTTGATGATGTCTCGTTAACTGTCCATGAAAATGAAATTGTCGCGATAGTTGGTGAATCGGGTTGCGGAAAAAGTGCACTTGCCCTTTCTATTATGCGACTGCATAATGAAGCAAATACAAAATTACAAGGGCAGCTTAACTATAGAGATAAGGATTTACTAACTATGTCGACCGCAGAAATGAATAAAGTACGCGGATCAAACATCGGTATGATTTTCCAAGAACCTCTTACAGCACTCGATCCTCTTATGACAGTTGGAAAACAAATCGAAGAAAACTTAGACTACCACACAAGCCTTTCAAAAGCAGAAAAGAAAGAACGCACCTTAGAACTACTCCATCAAGTTGGTATTCCAAAACCAGAACTTACATATAAACAATACCCACACGAATTATCTGGCGGAATGAGACAAAGAATTGTTATCGCAATTGCAATTGCTTGCAAGCCTGGACTCATTATTGCAGATGAGCCTACAACCGCTCTAGATGTAACCATTCAAGCGCAAATTTTAGATTTATTACGTTCCATTCAAGAACAAACGAAAATGGGCATCATTTTAATTACACACGATTTAAGCGTCGTTGCCGAAACCGCTGACCGTATTGTCGTTATGTATGCAGGACAAGTTGTAGAAACAGGAACAGTCGAAGAGATTTTTAATAACCCTCTTCATCCATATACTCGTTCCTTATTAAATTCAATCCCGTCTGCATCTGCTGAAAAAGAAAAATTACATGTTATTCAAGGCGTTGTACCGACATTAGCTAAGTTACCGCGCACAGGTTGTCGATTCCAAGCACGGATTCCATGGATTAGACCTGATCAACATGAAGAAAATCCCATTTTACATGAAGTAAAACAAGACCATTGGGTACGTTGCACTTGCTACAAACATTTCAACTTCCAACATAAGAAAGGAGATGACGTAACTCATGGCACTGCTTAAAGTAGAAGATTTAAAAGTACACTTTCCAATTAAAGGTGGTGTTTTCGGTCGTACATTAGATTACGTTCGCGCTGTTGATGGCGTAAGTTTTGAATTACAACCTGGCGAAACATACGGAATCGTTGGGGAATCTGGGAGCGGCAAATCAACAACCGGAAAAGCAATTATGCACTTAACAAAAGCGACAGGCGGTAGCATTCATTTTAATAATAAAGATTTAACAAAATTAAGTCGCTCAGAACTAAGAGAACAACGAAAAGATATTCAGATGATTTTTCAAGATCCTTATTCATCCTTAAACCCGAAGAAGCGTGTTATGGATATTATCGCTGAACCACTTCGGAATTTTGAGAAACTCTCACCTGATGAAGAGCGTAGAGCTGTTCAAGATTATCTTGATAAAGTTGGATTAAATCCTGAGTCTATGTATAAATACCCACATGAATTTTCCGGTGGACAAAGACAGCGGATTGGTATTGCACGCGCACTTACACTAAAACCAAAGCTTATTATCGCAGATGAACCTGTATCCGCGCTTGACGTGTCGGTACAAGCTCAAGTTTTAAACTTCTTACAAGATTTACAATCTGAACTCGGACTAACATACCTATTTATTAGTCATGATTTAGGTGTAATTCGCCATATGTGTGACCGTATCGGTGTTATGTATCGCGGACGCATTGTGGAAGAAGCAACTAGTGCTGAAATTTATAATAATCCACAGCACATCTATACGAAGCGCCTAATATCAGCTATTCCTGATATTCGTCCAGAAAACCGCGAGCAACAACGTAAATTGCGTCGTGAAGTAAGCGATGAATACGAAAAATCATACGAAAACTATTTCAACGAAAATGGTCGTGCTTACGATTTAAAACCAATCTCGCCAACACACCGGGTGGCATTACCTTAAGGGAGTGATAAAACATGTGGAAATTTATATTACGCCGGGTTTTAGTTATGATACCGCAATTATTCATATTAAGCGTACTCGTCTTTACACTGGCTAAGGCAATGCCAGGTGATGCATTAAGTGGCGCTGAACTAGCAAACCCAAAAGCCGATCCAAAAGTGATCGAAGAACAACGTGAAAAACTAGGTTTAAACGATCCTATTCCCACTCAATATGTAAGGTGGATTTCAAATGCTGTACAAGGGGATTTCGGTATTTCTTACGCACATAAAATAAAAGTAACAGATATTATCGGGGAACGTCTTGGCAATACAATACTGTTAGCTCTTCTTATTCTTATTCTTACTTACTTAATTGCTATTCCACTTGGAGTTATAAGTGGACGTTGGAATGATACGTGGGCTGATCGACTCATTACGCTCTATAACTTTTTAGGATTCGGTACACCACTATTTATTTTCGGATTAGTAATGTTATTCTTATTCGGCTTTTTATATCCAATTTTCCCTACGAGTGGTAGCGTTGATCCACAAGTTGCAACAGGATCATTTGATTACTATTTAAGTAAATTCAATCATATGATTTTACCAGCTTTATCTGGGGCATTAATTGGAACTGTAGGAACTGTACAATATTTGCGAAGTGAAATTATCGATACGAAACATAAAGATTTTGTACGCACAGTAAAAGCAAAAGGTGTACCAGAATCTAAAGTATATTCCAGACATATTTTAAGAAATTCATTTTTACCAATTGCAGCATTTTTAGGATATGAAATTACAGGTTTAGTTGGAGGCTCTATTATTCTAGAAAATATTTTCGGCTATCCAGGAATTGGACAACTATTTTTCCAATCTATCACTCAACGTGATTTCAGTGTCGTAACTGCTCTTGTATTATTTACTGGATTCGCAACGCTACTCGGGACTCTTCTTTCCGATATTATTCTAAGCATCGTTGATCCACGTATTCGTATTGATTAATGGAGGTGAAGAAACGTTATGTTAGCAAATCCTGAAAAACAAACTGAAGTCATTCATTACGAAAAGAGCCCCTCTGGTTTCTCCATTATGTGGCGAGAGTTTCGTAAAGATAAACTAGCAATGTTTTCTCTATTCTTTTTAGCTTTAATATTAATAGCCGTTTACGCAACTTCATTTATTATGAAGCAAGAAGATATCGTCCGAGTTGATTTGTTCGCTATTTATGACCCTCCTTCTGCTGAACATTGGTTAGGAACTGATTATGGAGGCCGTGATATTTTCGGACAATTAATTATTGGTACACGTAACTCCTTTACAGTTGGTTTAGCCATCACTCTTTTAGCAACCCTTATCGGTCTTACGACGGGACTAATTGCTGGCTATTTTGGCGGAGTTGTCGATAACATCATTATGCGTTTTATCGACTTCATGATGATTTTACCATTCTTAATGATTGTTATCGTGTTTATCTCACTCGTTCCAACTTTCAATATTACAACATTTATTCTCATAATGACCGCTTTCTTATGGGTCGGAAAAGCAAGGCTTATACGCTCTAAAGTATTGACTGAGAAAGAACTTGATTACGTATCTGCATCAAAAACGTTAGGAACACCAAATTGGAAAATAATCTTCCAGCAAATATTACCTAATTTAAGTTCTATTATCATCGTAAATATTACATTAAATCTTGCTGGTAACATCGGAATTGAATCTAGTTTAACTTACTTAGGATTCGGTCTACCAGAGAGCACACCAAGTCTTGGTACACTTGTAAGTTACGCAACTAACCCAGATGTATTGCAAGAAAAGTGGTGGATTTGGTTACCCGCATCAATCATGATTTTAGTGTTGATGCTGTGTATAAATTTTATTGGTCAAGCGTTAAAGCGTGCGGCTGATGCGAGACAAAGAAAAGGATAAGGGGTGGAGAAGTTATGAACAAACCAAAACTGTACAAAGTATTAAGTACACTTGCTGCTTCAACATTATTACTATCTGCATGTGGGGGTGCTGATAGCGGTAGTAAAAAGGCAAACACAAAAAAAGTAGAAACAAATAAATTTAGTGCTGCTGTAAAAAATGACGGTAAAGAAATTAAAGACGGATCATTAACTTATGGACTCGTTTCAAATTCACCTTTCGCTGGTGTTTTAAGTAGAGTATTGTATGAAGTTGCTCCAGATTCAGAGATTATGGATTTCTTTGATGAACAATTATTAGCTACAGATAAAAACTGGGAAATTACAAATGACGGTGCTGCAACTTATAAAATTTCTGAAGATAAAAAAACAATTACAATTAAGATTAAAGATAATGTAAAATGGCACGATGGTAACCCTTTAACTGCTGAGGATTTAGAATATTCTTACTTAATAATTGGTAATAGCAAATATACAGGTATCCGTTACGATACACAAATGCAAATGATTGAAGGTATGGAAGAATATCACACTGGAAAAGCTGACAAAATTTCCGGTATTAAAGTAGTCGATCCAAAAACAATTTCCATTACTTATAAAGAAGTAAACCCTTCATTGAAAACTGGTATTTGGACATATCCTACACCTAAAAAATATTTAGGCGATGTACCAATTGAAAAACTAGCTGAATCTGATAAAATCCGTCAAAATCCAATCGGGTTCGGTCCATTTAAAGTGAAGAAAATCGTTCCTGGTGAATCAGTTGAGTATGAGCGCTTTGATGATTACTGGGGTGGCAAACCTAAGCTGAAAAATGTAACATTAAAAGTTGTAAATCCATCTATTGTTAGTGCATCTCTGAAAAAAGGTGATATTGATATTGCATCAATTACTGCTGACCAATATCCGAACGTAAGTAAATTAAAAAACACACAACTAATTGGTAAAACTGACCTTGCTTACACTTATATCGGATTTAAGTTCGGACATATGGACAAAGCAAAGAATGAAGCTGTAATGGATAACGATAAATTCAAAGACGTTCGTTTACGTCAAGCGATGGCATATGCAATTGATAGAGAAAAATTAGGAGAAAAAGTATATCACGGACTTCGTGTTCCAGCTAACTCTCCAATTCCACCGTCTATGCCAAAGTACCATAATAACAATGTTGGCGCATATAACTTAGATGTAGATAAAGCGAAAAAACTATTAGATGAAGCTGGCTATAAAGACAAGAATGGTGATGGATTCCGTGAGGATCTAAAAGGTAATGAACTTAAAATTAACTTCCTAGCTAGTAACGGTAGTGAAACAAGTGAACCACTTGCAAAATTCTATATTCAATCTTGGAAAGATATCGGCTTAAAAGTAGAACTTGTTGATGGACGCTTACACGAATTTAATGCTATGCGTGATATGATTAAAAAAGATGATCCGAAGGTCGATATTTTCTCTGGTGCTTGGAACACTGGCTCTGACCCTGACCTTTCTGGCCTATGGGGCAAAAATGCCGGATTCAACTACCAACGCTGGGTAAATGATGAAAATACGAAGTTATTAGACGCAGGATTATCAGAAAAAGCTACTGATGAAAAATATCGTAAAGAAGTATACGATAAATGGCAAAAATTAATTCATGACGAAGCACCGATGATTCCAATTCATTACACATTCGATTTAACAGGTGTTAATAAGCGCGTGAAAGATTTTAATGTCAACACTGAAGTGAACCAAATTACTTCAAAATGGAAAGACGTTACTGTAACAAGCGAAAAGCCAGAAGTAGAAAAATAATCATAAAAATAGCCCTTAGCATTTACATACATGCTAAGAGCTATTTTTGATTTACAATCCTTTTCTTACCTTTTATAACAACCAATTCCTTCCCTACTATAAAATTAAAAGATTTGATGAAACACCTTTATTAAAACAGCTAACGTAACAGATGCAGCAAATCCCCCTAAACAAATTAAGCTTACCCCTTGACTATATGACAAACCTTGAAATGATTTCATTGCTTCCATCCTCCCTATCTCCCCTTTGATACTTTTATTTTACCAATGGGAAAAATTTCATAACATCGATTTCTCTAACAACTAACTTACAAATTTGTAAGTTAATATTTTTTAAAACTTATATATCTAGTATGTCCACCTACTCTCCCTTTATACAGCAAAAAAGACCTCGAATTATATCAAGGTCCTACTTACACTGCATACTATATCACTCAATTTATTTTATAATCATCACCGGACATTTCACTCGTTTGGCTATTTTATGACTTACGCTACCAAGTACCATTTCTTGCAATGTATTTAATCCTCTGCTCCCAGCAATAACAAGGTCAATATCTCCTGTATTTACATATTGAACAAGCGTATCTCCGGGATCACCATGTAAAATCGTAATTTTATAAGAAATGTTCTCTTTCTTTAATAAACCTTCAATCTCTTTTAACTTATCTTTTCGACTAGCCGATATCGTTTCTAAATCAGTTTGACCTTGTATAATATCTGATTTTGCTGTCCTATTATCTACAACATATACAACTTCAACATTTGTTTCTTCGCTAAATTTCGCAATATGTGTTGCGTGCTCTGCTGCTCGAAGCGCGTGTTCAGAACCATCACATGCTAATATAATTTGTTTGTACATATGCTGAATCCCCTTTTCGTTATCCTACTCGTATTATATAATAAAGCCCCCTAAAAAGGAGGCTTCTAACTAGCAATTCTTTTATTATACATAGCTAAATTTGTAACAAGTTTTGCGCTACGTTCATTTAATCCTGTTATACTTACTTTCACACCAATTTGTTCATACTTCATGATAACTTTATCAATTGATGCCACTGCCGAATCGTCCCATACGTGCGCATAAGTAAAGTTCATCTCGATTTCTTTTATATCTTCATCGAATGAAAATGCACTTATAAAATCTGCTGTAGATGCAAAGAAAAGTTGACCGTGAATTTCGTATATTTTCTTATTTTCAATATATAAATGTTTCACGTGAATCTTTGCCATATTGAACGCAAATAATACTGCACTAATTACTGTCCCGATAATTACACCTAATCCTAAATTATGAGTGATAAGAACGATCACGACTGTTACGATCATGACGAATGCGTTCCCTTTTGGCACTTTATGAATCGTTGCTACAGAATTCCAATCAAAAGTTCCGATTGAAACCATAATCATAACTGCAACTAAAGCTGCCATCGGAATATGAACGACATAATCACCTAAAACGAATAGTAATACGATTAAAAATCCACCCGCTACAAATGTTGATAAGCGACCTCGTCCACCTGATTTAATATTAATCACAGATTGGCCGATCATTGCACATCCTGCCATTCCTCCGAAAAATCCAGCAACAATGTTTGCAAGTCCTTGTCCACGTGCCTCTTTATGCTTATTACTTTCTGTATGCGTCATATCATCTAAAACCGAAGCTGTTAATAACGACTCTAGTAAACCGATAATTGCAAGCATAACTGAGTACGGTAAAAGAATACCTAATGTTTCTAATGTAAATGGCACATCAGGAAGACTAAAGAACGGTAATTCTTTCGGTAAACTTCCCATATCCCCTACTGTCTTCAACTGTAATCCACTCATAAGTGCGATGCTCGTCACAATAATAATCGAAATAAGTGTAGAAGGTACAGCCTTTGTAATACGTGGAAATAAATATATAATTGCAAGTCCTAATGCAACAAGTGCATACATTTGCCAAGTTGCATTTTTAAACTGTGGCAATTGAGCTGTAAAAACTAAAATTCCAAGAGCATTTAAAAAACCGCTCATAACAGATTTAGGAACAAACTTCATAAATGAGCTAAGTTTTAACACACCAAAAATAATTTGGACAATACCTGTTAATATTGTCGCAGCAAATAAATATTGTAAACCATGATCCTTAACAAGCGTTACCATTAATAATGCCATTGCACCTGTTGCAGCTGAAATCATTCCCGTTCTTCCGCCAACAAATGAAATGGTAACCGCAATACAAAAGGCTGCGTATAATCCAACTGTCGGATCCACACCTGCAATAACAGAGAAAGCTATCGCTTCAGGGATTAACGCTAAAGCAACGACAATTCCTGATAACACGTCCCCTCTCACATTAGAAAACCAGTCATTTTTTATTGTTTGAAACAAAATACCACTCCTCTACTCCTTTATAATTTGATTTTCTCCGTAAGAAAATCATACCGACTGCACGAAGGCTATTATATAACGAGTAGAAGATTTTTTGCTATGTAAAAGTTTCCTAAAGAAAAGACGCTATCCTCGTAGCGTCTTTTCTCATTTTATTAATGTCCACCGTGACCTTGACCACTTTCCTGAACAATCTCTAATCTCTCATCTAATATTCCTTGTGTTTCAAATGAAATATCACTCGTACTTCCTAATAAGAAGCCGTGATTATATGGTCCAAGTGTGGGATCATCTTTAAACTTTGGCTGAATAGTAGCAAGGAAGTCATACACTGGTTGTGAAACTTTCCCTTCCTCTAACAGTACAACAGGCGCATGTTTACCCATATGTGAAAAAGGTGCTCCTGCAACTGCTAAATCTGGTGTTTTGCTTGACACAAATGATAAACCGTGACCAGGTTTTGTGAATCCCCAGCCAAATTTTGTTTTTTCATCTTTAAATTTAGCGAACGCAATCGAGTTTTCTGTAGGGGTCTCTCCACTAATACGCGTTACTTTCCCGTATTTACTTAACTCTTTTTCTACTTCTTTTGAAACAATTTTTTCTGGCCCTAATACATATATATTTGCTTCATCTTTTCTCATCTTTAATGCCTCTATTGTCGCTTTTGGCACTTTATCTTTTTCTGTATATAGAAGTGGTTCTGGCATATGAGAAATCCAATTTACAGCTGGTGTTGTATACAAACGCCCTTCTTCCTCAGACGAACCGACAATAACGCTATTGGGATAACTTCCCGTTA
Organism: Bacillus cereus; assembly: GCF_002567495.1. Classification (GTDB taxonomy): domain Bacteria; phylum Bacillota; class Bacilli; order Bacillales; family Bacillaceae_G; genus Bacillus_A; species Bacillus_A cereus_AQ. The sequence goes on from NZ_NVAP01000039.1 coordinate 26,311, forward strand.
TATCGGCGTACTCTTTATCAACATCTTTCGCAAATATAGCTGGGTTCGTTTCTTTTATTTGTTTTACTTTATAATCTTTTAATTGTTCAAGCGTGCCAGCACCTACATCCCCCATCACCATAATTTGTGTTCCATCTTTCGTTCCGAGCGGATTTAATCGTTTTATTTCTTTTAATGTCATTTCGGGTATCTTTTCTTTTTCTATAAATAAAATCGGCCCGTTATTCGGATGATGAATAAGGTCTGCACTTGCAATACCTAATTGCCACTCGCTCACTGGTACTAAAATAACAGCGCCTGGCTGGTTCTCCTTATGAGTTGCTGGCCATATCGTTTGCGAAGTTAACACTGCCATTTTTAGGGGATCATTTGTATTTAATCTCGTTACATTTTTTAAACTTATCGTTAATAAATCATTGGATGCACCCACATTCATTTCTTTTGGCGCTGTTATCTCCTGATTCATTTTCATTTCCTTTTGCTCTGTTTTCTTCTCTTTTGTAGATTCATGGTTTTTATGGTCTGTATTCGTTTGTCCACATGCAGCAAGACCAACTGCTGTAATTATTGTTATCCCAAAAATTCGGGTTATTTTTTTCACTATACCGCCTCCGTATGAATCATTTTTGAGCCAATATGATTACCTAAAATGTAATTTCAACTCTACAATAACAAGCAATTCTGAAGAAATTATGCAGACACATCATAATCTGCACCATTTCTTCATGATTTTGCATTACACTTTAAGTAACGATTATAAATATGGAGGGCTCTCTATGATTGATATACTGCTCGTAGACGATGAACCGAGAATGCTTGAATTATTAACGCTTTATCTTACTCCAATTGGATATAACTGCGTATGTGCGACTTCCGGAGAAGAAGCTATTTTACATATAGAAAATCGAAACTTTAAATTTGTTTTACTCGATATTATGATGCCAAAGATGGACGGATGGGAAACGTGCAAAAGAATCCGTTCATTTAGTAACGTTCCTATTATTATGGTTACCGCTCGTGATCAAACAGTAGATGTCATCCAAGGATTAAAACTCGGAGCGGATGATTACGTAACGAAACCTTTCCATGAAGAAGAACTTTTCGCAAGAATTGAAGCTGTTTTAAGGCGCACAAATGAACATAAACAAATCCAATATCACGGTATTGTATGGGATGAAACAAAACACTTCGTTTCTATCCATAATGAAGAACTTCTTCTCACACCGATTGAATTCTCTTTACTCGGGTTATTTTTACGCCATGTGAATTATGTATTAAGCCGTGATCAGCTCATTGAACGAATTTGGGGATTAAACACAAATACAGAAGATCGCACAGTCGATTCACATATTCGTAATTTGCGTGATAAATTGCGAAAAGCAAATTTCCCTATTGATCATCATTTAAAAACTGTGTATGGGGTAGGTTATAGGTGGGTTGATACCGAATATTTAGGAGCGAAACAATGAAGCGAATTTCTATTCAATTCGGATTTTATTTTTTAATTGTTACAATTTTAATTGAAAGTGTTCTCTTTATTTTGCTTTATTATAGCCTCGTAAACACTAGAGTAAATGAAGAAATGACGGCTTTATTAAAGCGAGGAAATAGTCACCGGGATGTACTTGAGAAATATTATGATGAACAAACCATCTCTCACGTAGCATTAATGGAATCTGAAGCTGAAACAACTGTCGTTATTACAAATACAAATAAAGAAATACTAGCTAAATCTAACGAAATAAACTCGACTATCAAAGATCATATTAGTAAAATGCAAACTCGAACAGACCATAATGGAGCGATTATAGAAAATCACTGGAAAACATCTAATTATATATGTACAGTTAGCCCCATTGTAGTAGATGGAAAACATGAAGGCTATGTGTACATGTTTCTTGGAACAGGATCAATTGAAGAGCTGGTTAATGGATTAACGAAACAATTCATTATTGCCGGTATCATCACATTTCTACTAACAGTCATCACCATTTTTCTATTATCTCGATTATTAACCAAACCATTGTTACACATGAAACATGCCACTGAAAAAATGAGTAAAGGTGATTTATCTGTTTCATTAACGACTACTCGAAATGACGAAATTGGCGAACTAGCATCATCTATTCAGACGCTCGCAAATGATCTACATTATATGAAAACAGAGCGAAGTGAATTTCTAGCAAGTGTTGCTCACGAATTGCGAACACCGTTAACATACGTAAGAGGTTATGCAGACATTGCATTAAAAGAAAGCACCTCTCCTGAGCAACGTTTGCGATATTTATCTATTATAAAAGATGAGTCTGATTATATTACGAACTTAGTTCAAGATTTATTTTTACTTGCCCAAATGGAGAAACATAGCTTTTCTATCGAAGTAAAAGAAGTTCAATTACACCCTTTTCTTACTCGTATAACTGAAAAAGTAAACGCCATGTATAAGGAAAGGCACATTAAAGTTTCTTGTACTTGTCCTCCTTCCCTACTAGTAAACTTAGATGAACAACGATTCGAACAAGTGATAGTGAACATTTTAAATAACGCCTATAGACACTCAAAAGAGCATTCTTATATCAATATTTCTGTGATAGAGGAACATAAACGTGTTTCTATTAAAATTGAGGATGAAGGCGAAGGTATTCCGCCTAAAGACCTCTCTCACATTTTCGACCGCTTTTATCGTGTTGATAAAGCAAGAACACGCGCTACAGGCGGAACTGGCTTAGGACTCTCTATCGTGAAGGAAATTATAGAACTACACGGCGGGAATATTACAGTCACAAGTGAAGTTGATCATGGGTCTTGTTTTACAATTTCATTTCCATCTATATAAAGTGAAGGCTTTTACTGCCCGTTAATGCGGGATAAAGAAACACGGCTACTATCAGTAGTCGTGTTTCTTTATCCTTTAAGGTTTTACTTTATAATATAAATTTACAAACTGTCCAAAACGTTTCGTATCCGTTAGAGTTAAATTAATTTCCGGATTCTTTTCTTGAAATAATGGAACTCCAGAACCTAATATATGCGGTGTAATCGTAACAACATATTCGTCAATTAGATTATTCTTAAAGAACTCTCTCAGTAGACTTCCTCCACCGACCATCCATATTTTAGATCCTTCTTGTGCTTTTAACCTTTTAGTAAACTCCACTACATCTTCGTTTACAAACTCCACGTTTCCGTCTGAACCTTTTTCTGAACGAGAAAAAACATAACATGCTTTATCTAGGTACGGGAATGTTTCTGTATGCTCTACTACATAATCGTACGTTCTTTTCCCCATAATTATTGTATCAATTGTTTCATACATTTCTGTATAACCGTTATCTCCCTCTCCTTCCGTTTCCATTAACCACTGTAAATCATCATCTTCTTTCGCAATAAATCCATCTAAGCTCGCCGCAATAAATAAAACAATTTCACGTGACATATTTTTTCCTCCTTACATCTCATCTTGATAACATTATGATGTAAACAATATACTAACAATAAAACACGACAATTTATGTCATGTTTAAAAAGAAAAAAGGTGATACATTTGTCAAAAGCTAAACGCTTATTAGATATCCTTATATTTGCTTCTGCGAAAAAGACATTTACAGCGCAAGAAATAGCTGATGAATTTAATATTTCCGTTCGTACTGTTCATAGATACATTTTAGATTTAAGTGATATGGGGTTACCCATTTACGCTGAACAAGGTCGCAACGGAGGATATAAAGTATTAACGAATAGAGTCATTCCGCCTATTTTATTTACGGAAGAAGAAGCAGTATCCATCTTTTTTGCCTTTCAATCTTTAAGCTACTACAGAGACTTACCTTTCAACGCAGAAATCAATTCCGTTACGCATAAACTGTATAGCTCTCTACAACATGATGCGAAAACGAAAGTTGATAAAATACGTTCTTATATCGCCTTTTGGAATCCGAAGAGAACAATTGATACACCACTTTTAAAAGAAGTGTTAACGGCGGCTATTGAAAATAAAAATCTACACTTTCAATACGAATCTAAATCAGGGATCAAAACAAAACACGTTCATCCTATCGGTGTATATGCGCATGATGGTTTATGGTATTTACCTGCTTATGATTTTAATGTAGAAAAAATATTACTGTATCGCGCCGATCGAATTCTTTCCATATTATCAACGGATGGAAATGAGGAGACATTCATGAATTTAGAAGAGTGGTTTGCCTCTAGCTCTAACGTAGTACACAGCCCTACTCAGTTACATGTTTTACTGACAACAGAAGGCGTACGCCAATGTAAAAGCGTCCCTTACCTTGAAGAGTTCGTTGTAGTAACGGAAGACGGGACAGGATATATACATTCAACAATTGATAAAGGAGAAATCAATTTTATTACCCCTTTATTTTATAGACTTGGAAAAGATGCAAAAGTTTTAGAACCGAAAGAATTGATAGATGGTTTACGTATGCGTGCGAAAGAAGTTTTACATATGTATGAAGACGAAAAAAGCTGCTAAATAGAAGCAGCTTTTTAGTCTAGTTGTTCCTAGTTGTTTGACTGTTGACGAATGTCAAACCACCAACGATGTTTCGCATTCATATTTTCAGTGTCGCCAGTCCCTCTGTAATTGAAAGCATCAAGGAAGATTGAATCTAGTTTATCTTCATCTACAAAATAACCTAAGTTAACTTTCACCGTTTTCCCTGGTGTGATACTACCAATATTATAAAAGCTTTTTCCATCTCCGTGAGGTTCTAAATAATCAACTTCGCCCGTCATAATATTTCTTTCTGCAATTCCAGCTTCTTCAGCGTACTTCCATGCATTACCTTCAGATTTAAGCTGTTTTATAGATGGATGCATATAAATTTCTTCTGTCACCTGTTTACCAATGTTTTTCACTGTTGTTGTCAAGTAGACAAATTTAGGCTGAACTAATTTTGTCTCTACTAATTGATCAATTGAATCTTTACCATTTCCAATTTTATATTTATCCCGTCTATATGGTATCAATTGTCCTGCTTGATCCAAAGCTTGATTCTCGCTTAGTCTCCCTAATCCCGTTTCATTAAAGTTTTCTTGCTTAAAATCTTTGATTGAATCAAAAACTTCAACTTTTTCTATCACATATTCAATTTGGCTGTTGTCCATAGATATCGTTACTGGAACCTTTTGACCTATATGAAATAGTCGTTTACTATCTTTTTTCAAAGAAATCACCTTAGTTGTTTTACCTTCTTGGCTAAAATACTTTTTATCATAATCGCTTATATATGATGACTTTTCTTTTGACGTGGGCTCAAGTGAAATGCTCCCTAACACATCTATCGTTTGTTCTTCGTTTATATCGTTTCCAATATAACTTTGTAACATAATTCCCTCTTCTTCAAAATAGAGAAAAATCACTCTATTAAACATTAAATCTTTATTACCAGTTTCTCTATGGACAATTACTGCCTTCTTACCATTTATCTCTTTTTCTTCATAACTTTTCGAGTACAGAGTTGGAAAATCTGAATTCTCCCCTACTCTCCAAAGAACGAATGAAAATCCACCCATTGCGTCGTTATCTTTAAATGAATATTTCATAGCACTATCATCAATTGCTTCCATATTTTCTGGTAATTTATCGATTTTCAGCTTATACCACTTATCAGCCTTTTTCGTGTCCTTATTTGTTACCGACACATTTACTTCGTAATTTTGTTTTTTGACAATCATATTATAAACTTTCACTGCACCAAAAACGGTTGTCGGCATGCCGATCAATAAGCAAGCAGCAGCGATTAACATACGATGTTTTTTACGCTTTTTCTGAGGTTGTCCATCTTTCAACTTCATTTCCTCCATAAACAATTTCTTTTTGCGCGTATATGTATGTGAAAATTCATGTTGTTCTTCGGATTTATCCAAATCATCTAAAGCAATTTTTTCAGCAAGGTCATACATTTCTTTGGAGTTCTTTGAATTCGTCATGTTGTATACCTCCTATCATATTTTGGACTCGTTTTCGAGCGCGTTCAAACTGCTTGCGGGCATTGGCCTCCGTTATCCCCATGACACTTGAGATTTCTTGATACGTTAAGTTATAGAAGACTTTGTACTTAAATACCTGTCTGTTAGATTCATTTAACTCTTTTAGCAATGTATCAATTTGAACCTCGGACATTTTACGCTTTTCCCACTCTTCAATATTTTCATCTACTGCTTCTGTTGATTCTCTTTCATATTCTTCTAAAAATGTTTCATGTCGTTTATTTTTTCGGTAACTATCAATCGCCTTGTTTTTCGCTACCCTCAAAATGTAGCGTTTAAGCTCTTGAGTAGCCAAGCTATGAAGCTTTTCCAAATTCTTATAAAGAGTAATAAATGTCTCTTGAACTGCATCTTCAGCCTGCTGAATATTATTTAAAATGGAATAAGCTACATAATAAATTTTTTGTTCGTACAACTCATATAGCTCTTCCATCTTTTCATAATCATTGTCTGTGACTTTCATATAATTCCTCCTCTCACTCTATATAACGAATGAGCGATATACTTTGTGACACTGCAGAGTTCTTTTATAGATAAAATTTAATAATAGAATAAACAAAAGCCCAATTTNNAAATTGGGCTTTTGTTTATTAGAATTTTCCTGACTGTTCCTTTCAAATCATCCCTCTTACGCCTTTTCAGTAATCAGTATTTTCTCTATCGCTTCTTGTAACAAATTCTTTGTCTCTTCCAAGTTATGATTCTTCTTTTCTCCAGGTTGTACCGTATAAAACTCAGCAAACGAGCGCTCTTTATATCTTGGTACGACATGCATATGGTAATGTGTTAACTCGTTAAAGATTCCACCATTTTGACAAATTGTAACTCCATCTGGTTTATATAATGATTTAATCGCTTTTGCAATCAGCTTAGAAGCATCCATAATTGATTTCGCTATAACATCATCTAATTCGTCCACTTCAACAACATGCTGCTTTGGCACAATTAAAGTGTGTCCTGGATAGAAAGGTTCATGGTCTAAAAAGCATGTTACATAGTCATCTTCATATACTTTATATATTTTTTCCTCTTCGTTTGCTAATTTACAACCTAAACATTCCATAATACTTCTCCCTCTGTTAAAAACATAAAAACGTGAGAGCCGTATTCTCACGCTTTTATATTTCACTTTATTAATTCAATTGTTTCCGTAACCTTTATACTATCTTTTACCGATTGAACAATCGTGCAGTTTTTCACTGCAAGTTGCAAAGCCTTGTCCAATTGCTCTTCTGTAATGTTTTGTGCTTTAATTTTATAGTGCAAATGAACACTTTCAACTGGTTTTGATAGAGCTTCACTTCTACCAATTTCCGTTTCAATTGTAAACGTATCGTATGTAATACGTTTCTTTTCTAAAATCGTTCGAAAGACAATTGCACTACATCCTGCGATAGAAGAAATGAGTAATTGTAACGGTGAATACCCGTTTTCTTTTCCAATCGCTAATTGGCCATACGATAAATCTGCTTCTATATCATCGTGTTTGATTGTTAGTTTCATTTGTTTTTTCCATCTCCACTTTCATCGGTTTCTTCCGTTTCTTACTCATATAATAATATATGTAGCAGAAAATGATAAATGGAATACCACAATATAACGCCATTCTTTGTTCAGGAATAAACGCTAAACTAATAACAACAATGCTATTTGTAATTAAAGCCAAAATTGGAACAATTGGATATAGTGGTGTTCTATACTTTAAGTCCTCTAACTTTCCTCCGCCTTTTATATACTGACTTCTAAAGCGAAGTTGCGATAAAGCAATAATGATCCAACTTGATACAGCTGATAAACCAGCTATAGATAATAAATACATGTATACTGTATCTTCTGCAAGGAAACTTGTGAATAATGATAGACCAGCTACAGCAATCGTTACAACTAGTGCTGTAATTGGAATACCACGTTTATTTACTTTCTGGAAAGATGTTGGTGCCATTCCTTCATTTGAAAGTGACCATAATATACGAGTTGCCGCATATAATCCTGAATTTGCTACAGATAATAATGCTGTAATAATAACGAAGTTCATAATATCCGCTGCGTATGGAATACCAATTTTATCAAATACAACTACGAATGGACTTTCAATTACGCCTGCTTCTTTCCAAGAAATTAACCCTACTAAAATCGTCATTGTTAAAATGAAGAATAACATAATACGCCATACTGTATTACGAATCGCACGTGGAATTGTTTTTTCTGGATTTTCGCTTTCTCCTGCTGCAATCCCGATTAACTCTGTTCCTTGGAATGAGAAGTTAACCGTAATCATCGTAAGTAATACGGCAGCTAGTCCATTCGGGAATAATCCGCCATCGCTTACAAAGTTAGAGAAAAGAGGTGCTGCTTCTTTTCCGTCATATGATATAAACCCTAGTAATGCACTACCACCAAGAACAACAAATGCAAGAATTGTAACTACTTTAATACTAGAGAACCAAAATTCTAATTCAGCATAGCTTTTCGCTGAAATTGCGTTTGAAGCATATAAAATAACGCCGAATACGAGACACCATACCCAAACATCAACATTCGGAAACCATCTTTTCATCATTAAACCGATTGACGTTAACTCTAGTCCTACTGTTACTGCCCAGCCGAGCCAGTATAACCAGCCAATCATAAAACCCGTTCCTGGTCCAATAAACTTCGTTGCATACTTTTGGAAAGATCCTGAAACCGGCATTGCTACCGTTAACTCTCCAAGACAAAGCATTGTTAAATACATAATAAATCCGCCCACTAAATATGAAAGGATGGCTCCCCCTGGTCCAGCCTGATTAATAGTGTAACCTGAACCTAAGAAAAAACCAGTTCCGATTACACCACCAAGTGCGATCATAAATAAATGTCTACTCTTCATCGTACGATGTAATTTCTCATTCGTTGGTTGCTGCATCTAAATCCTCCCCCTACCATACCCCTATATCTTGTTAAAATTTTCTGATAATAAAAATATACACGAAAGCGGTTACAATTTCTATATAAAATTAAAACTTTTCTGATAAAATAATATAAAAAATCTAATTATTGCAAGATTTAGATTCTATTTAGAGGAAAATAAGGATAAACAAGGAAAAAACCCTCACATATATTGTAAGGGTTAACGGAGTTCTAATCTTCTGGATAAAATTGATAAACTATAATTTACTATAAAGTACATACAAGCCACTAATATAAACGTCGGGATCATGTAATTCACATTTTGTCCGCTAATAATTTGAGCATTATGCATAAGTTCAGGTAGTGATATAACAACCGCTAGCGACGTATCCTTCAGTAATGAAATAAATTGACTAACAAGCGGTGGAACCATTCTCCTTAATGCTTGCGGCAAAATAATATGCCAAAGCGCTTGCACATATGTTAATCCTGAAGATCTTGCAGCCTCAATCTGCCCTTTTTCAATAGACAATAGACCACTTCTAACGATTTCAGATATCATCGCAGCTTCAAATATTGTTAAAGCAATTATTGCAGCAGTTATAATTTCTAACTTCAACCCTGCTTCCGGAAGTGCAAAATACGTAAAAAATATAATTAAAAGAAGCGGTAAATTTCGAATCACTTCAACGATAAAACCTAGCACTTGTGAAACGACAGGTATTTTTGCGTAACGCAATATACCGATTACACTTCCAATAATAAAACTAAGTACAATTGCTACGAGCGCTACCTCTAACGTTATAAGTAATCCTTTTAATAAAAACAGAATATGATCTCCTGTAATTGCTCCCTTAAAATCCATTTACGCCGCCTCCTTTGCTAAGCGTTTTTCTAAATAACGCACTAGCATACTGAGCGGAATTGTTAATATTAAATAAAACACCCCGACAAATATATAGACGTCGAACGTAACAAATGTCTTCGTTGAAATTAAGTCTCCTTGATACATTAAATCCGTACCAGCGATAATTCCAAGTATGGAAGAGTTTTTTACTAAATTGAGAAATTGATTTCCTAAAGGAGGGATTACGATTTTCATCGCCTGAGGTAAAACAACATAATACATTCCCTGTACATACGTTAATCCTGAAGACCGCGCCGCTTCCATTTGACCTTTTGCAACTGATAAAATACCAGCGCGAATGACTTCTGCAATAAATGCTGCCGTATATACGGTAAGCGTAGCTGTTCCTGCTACAAAACCATTTAAAGTAATTCCTATTACAGGTAAAGCGAAATAAAATATAAATGCAATTAATACGAGTGGAATATTTCTTACAAACTCTACAAAAGCTGATCCTATCCAATTTAAAATACGAATAGGTGCAATACGCATTACAGCCAAAATTACTCCTAAAATAAAGCTTCCTATTAATGCAATTACACTAGACATAACTGTATATTTAAACCCTTCTAAATACATATCAATGTTATTCGTTAATATAGAAAAATCAGGCACATACTCTCCCCTCTTTCTTTACAAGAAGAGGAAGAGGATGAGTACGCTCATCCTCTCACTCTTACTATTTATCAAGAAAAATAAAGTTTCACTTTACTTCTCTTGTTTTTGACCGATCCATTTTTCATACAATTTATCGTACTCCCCGCTAGCCTTCATATCTTTTAGTAAGTTATTAATCTCTTTCCTGAAATCGTCTGCACCTTTTTGCACTGCAATTCCGTACGGTTCATCCGTGAAAATTTTCCCTACAACTTCATAATTTGAATCTTGTTTTGCCATGCCGTAAAGGATTGCATTATCTGTCGTTAAAACATCACCTTTACCTGCTTTTAACGCCGTAAATGCCTCACTATAATTTTCAAATTCTAATACAGTCGCTTCTGGTGACTTTTGACGAATGTTATTTGTAGATGTTGATCCTTTTACAGCTAATACTTTAACGCCTTGTTTTATATCATCGATACTCTTAATATTGCTTCCTTTTTTCACAAGTAACGATTGCCCTGCTTTAAAATATACATCTGAAAAATCTACTTCTTTTTTACGCTCCTCCGTAATTGTCATTGTTGCGATAATCGCATCAATATCACCATTTTTCAGTAGTGGAATACGCGTTTTAGACGTTACTTCTTTTAATTCTAGTTTCTTTTCATCTCCAAGGATTTTTTTCGCAAGCGCCTTTGCGATATCAACATCAAATCCTTCTACCTGCCCTGTTGAAGGATTTTTCAATCCAAATAAGTTCGTATCATTCTTCACCCCAACTACTAGTTTCCCGCGCTTTTTAATTTGCTCCACAGCCCCGCCTTGCTTCGTATTCGTTTCTTTCGCCTCATCTTTTTTACTTCCACATCCAGCAACGACAAGTACGAATAAACATGAGAATACGATTAACGTAACTAACTTTTTCATTTTAAGCATGAAATTCCTCCTTTAATGATTTAACACTCTTCTTAAAAATAGACGCGCTCTTTCTTGTTCAGGACTTGCAAAAAATTGCGCCGGTGTTGTATCCTCAATGATCTTGCCATCATCCATAAATAAGATCCGATCTGCTACTTCTCGCGCAAATCCCATTTCATGCGTGACGACGACCATCGTCATCCCTTCTTTAGCTAGCGTTTTCATAACATCAAGTACTTCCCCAATCATCTCTGGATCAAGAGCAGACGTAGGCTCATCAAATAACATAATTTCCGGCTGCATTGCAAGCCCTCTAGCAATTGCTACCCTTTGCTGTTGTCCTCCAGATAGTTGATGCGGGTATACATTAGCCTTCTCCGGTATTCCTACTTTCTCTAAATAAAACATCGCCGTTTTCTCAGCTTCTTCTTTTGAAGTTTTATTTACTTTAATCGGTGCTAGTGTAATATTTTGAAGAACCGTTTTATGTGGATATAAATAAAAATGTTGAAAGACCATTCCAATATTTCGGCGTAATTCATTCATATCTGTTTTTGCATTGTGTACCTCCGTATCTTGTACAATTAGCGCTCCATCTGTAATCGTTTCTAACTGATTTATACACCGAAGCAACGTACTTTTTCCTGATCCAGAAGGCCCAACAACTACTACCACTTCACCTTTTTTCACTTGTACATTAATATCTTTTAAAACTTGAAAGCTACCATAATATTTATTTACATTACGAAACTCTATCAACATACTCCCCCCTTCCCCTAACAAAGCATGTACATTCTTTTATATTCAAAAACAGGCAAAAAAATAACTTTCAGCTGCATTTTGTCCATAAAAAAAAGCAAAGGGATTTTCCCTTTGCTTCTTCATTTCTAGTCTATTAAGATACTTCTTCCTTCTTATCTTTTCCGTATTCATGCTCCCAAAAATCAGCATTTTTAATTCCTAATGGTCCTGGATCGAATACTGGATCTTTCCCTTCTTTTTTCTGCTTTTCATAGTCCTTTAATGCAACTAATGCAGGCTTTTGTAATAGTAAAATCGCAATGATATTTACCCATGCCATAATCCCTACACCGATATCCCCTAAAGCCCAAGCCGTTGCTGCTGTTTTTATACAGCCGTAGAATACAGCTCCTAAAAATACAAACTTTAGTATCATAGACAGCCAAGGGCGGTCTTTATCACGATTTAAGTACGCGATATTCGTTTCTGCAATGTAGTAATACGCCATAATTGTTGTAAATGCAAAAAATAGCAGTGAGATGGCAACGAAACCGTTTCCAAATCCAGGGAAAACAGATTCTACCGCTGCCTGTGTATATCCTGGTCCTGGCTGAGCACCATTTAATTTATTAACGATAAAGTTTTTTCCGCTTGCATCAAATACGTTATACATGCCTGTAATAATCATCATAAATGCTGTTGCTGAACAAACAAATAATGTATCAATGTAAACGGAAAATGCTTGCACTAAACCTTGTTTAGCTGGATGTGATACTTCCGCAGCAGCTGCTGCATGTGGTCCAGTCCCTTGCCCTGCTTCGTTGGAATAAATACCACGTTTTACTCCCCAAGAAATTGCTAAACCGATAATACCACCGAAAGCCGCTTCTAATGCAAAAGCACTTCTTATAATTAACATAAATGCTTCTGGCAATTTTTCAATATTCATAGCAACAATAACGCAAGCTACTAAAATATAACCAACTGCCATAAACGGTACGACAACTTGTGCAACGTTAACGATTCGCTTTACGCCACCGAAGATGATAATAGCTAATACAACTACTAATAAAGCCCCTGATACGGTAGTGTTAATTCCAAAAGCTGTTTCTAAACTTACGGCAATACTATTCGCTTGCACACCTGGCAATAAGAGCCCTGTTGCAATAATTGTCGCTGCAACGAATACTAATGCATACCATTTCACACCTAAACCTTTTTCAATGTAATAAGCAGGCCCACCACGAAACTGTCCTTGATGCTTCGTCTTATATATTTGCGCGAGTGTTGATTCTACATAAGCTGATCCTGCCCCTAAAAAGGCTACTGCCCACATCCAAAATACAGCTCCTGGTCCACCGAATGCAACCGCTGTTGCTACCCCAGCTATATTCCCTGTCCCAACGCGTCCTGATAACGAAAGCGCTAACGCTTGGAACGAAGAAACACCAGCCTCTGATTTTTCTCCTTTAAATGTCAGCTTCACCATTTCTCCTACATGCCTTACTTGTAAAAACCTCGTTCGAATGGAAAAATATAACCCTACTCCTAGACATAAATAAACAAGTGCTGGACTCCAAACAATATTATTTATCCAATTTACGATAGCCTCCAATATTCCCCCTCCTTCTTTATAAAGAATTTTCAGAATATATAAAAATTATAAATGTATACTGAATCTATGACAATATTATTTTAATAAAACAAACATATTTTTGTATAAAAAAACAAAGTATATATTTATTTTATATACTTTGTTTTGAACAAAATGTATTATATATTCACAATCGCTTCTTTGCGTATAATTCTTTCATATAATTCTTCAGATAATTCCCGGAAGTTATCTGGCATATCTTTCCCCTTAAACTTCTTTTGGAGCGTGCCATATAAACCTATATCGCGTAAGCGTAAAAATAGCGGTAACGATTCATACCAACTATCCGCCAACTTATGTTCATATTCGTATCCTTTTCTTAACACTTGTAGCTGTTTACGAGAAAAATCAGTCTTCTCTTCCACTGTCCACGGTGTAAATAAAACAGAGTAATAGAGAACCATCGCTAAATCATGTATAAAGTAATTATAAGCCGCATCATCAAAATCAAAGATTGTTAGCTCTTTACCATCATAATGAAAATTACCTTGATGAATATCACCGTGCATAAGACCGAACGTTTCTCTTTCAACTGGAAGGGCCTTAATTTCATCCATTAATACAGCAGCAATCTCTTTCACCTTCTCATCTTCTAATTCATTCACAATGCTACTCTCGTCCTCTTCCCACGTATCACGATAGTCTGTTTTAGGATAGTTCATTGTTAGGCGGTGCAGTTGTCCAATCGCTTTTCCCCATGCTTCAAAGTAAGCATCTCCCCAATAAGACGATTCTTCTCCCTTTACTTGCTCGCCTTTTGCATATGTAAATAAAGACACGAAAAAGAACGTTCCATCCTCTGCTACGATTTCTTCTACGAGATTTTGAGACGTTGAATAAAGAGGTCCTGCTACCTTTGCCCCGTTCTCCGCAACATATCGTAAAAAATCTAGTTCAGCCTCTACCTCTTGTTTAGAGCGATGAGAAGAATGTGTTAAACGTAATACGTAATCTTCATCATTATCATCCTTCGCCTTAAAAATATAATTCTCAAAATCTCCAAGTGGCTTTTCTTCCACTGTTACATGAAATTCCCTTGCCGCTCTTGCTAAAATTCCCTTTGTAAAAACACGTTCTACAGCTATTTCCATATGTATCCCTCCTATATATCTTCTTAATTCGACACAAATGTGAGAAGTACTGCTATGAAATTGAATAATGCACAAAAGACAATGTAACGTAACTTTCAACCCTCTTTTTTAAAAAAATAATTCAAGCATAAATTTCTCACAAACGACAAAAATTAACAGAAACAATTGCACTTTAAAAGAGGTGGAAATTATGACAGAGAAAAAAGAACAACAAGAGAGTAAAAAACAAAAGCATATGTTTCCATCACTTCCGGAGAATATTAATTACATTGAAAATAAGCTTTCTCATTCTGATGATATAAAAAAATTAGATATCCCTTTTCAAAACGGAAAAGGATCGATTATATATATCGAATCTTTAGCAGATCCAAATTTAATTCATCAATTAGCTCTTGAGCCTTTATTAACACGATCAGATTTAGATTTAGATAAAGCTTTTTCTACATTGAATATGAAAAAAGAAACGAATTTAAATTATGGTGTACAACTTTTATTACAAGGTAAATCTTTATATTTTCATGAACATGTCGAAAACTTTTGTATTTTTGAAACGGCTCTTTCTTTAAAGCGAGATATAACAGAACCTGATAATGAAGGGATTGTCCGTGGACCTCATACCGGTTTTGTAGAAGATTTAGCAACCAATTTAGCTTCGATTCGTAAACTCATAAAGAGTCCAAATGTCGTCGTTAAATATTTCACACTTGGTGAAGAAATGCACACGAAAGTGGCAATTGCTTATATGCAAAATATAGCTAATGATGATCTCGTTACAGAAGTAAAAAGAAGGTTAGAAATGATTAAGACAGACGCACTCATGCCACCAGGCTACATACAGGAATTTATAGAAGATACATCTTTCTCACCATTCCCACAACAATTAAATACAGAGCGCCCAGATAGAGTAGCTGCAAATTTAATGGAAGGACGAGTTGCTATTTTATCTGATGGAGACCCAACAGCTCTTATCGTTCCTGTTACATTATTCGCTTTTTATCAATCACCAGATGATTATAATAATCGTTGGATTGTTGGATCTTTCGTCCGAATGATTCGCTTAGTGAGTTTCTTAATTGCCTTTCTCTTACCAGCTATATATATCGCAACCGTCGCTTTTCATCCTGATGTGTTGCCGCTCGAACTTGTTTATACAATTAAATCTTCTTTAGAAAAAGTGCCGCTTCCTCCTATTTTTGAAGCTCTCTTAATGGAATTAATCTTTGAATTATTACGGGAAGCTGGTATCCGCTTGCCAAGCCGAGTTGGACAAACAATTGGTATTGTAGGTGGCTTAGTAATTGGTGATGCGATTGTAAAAGCTGGACTTGTTTCTTATACAATGATTATCGTTGTAGCTTTAACTGCAATCTCATCTTTTCTTGTTCCATCAAATGATATGAGTTCTGCAGTTCGGATTCTTCGTTTTCCGTTAATGCTCCTTGCTGCTATATTCGGATATGTCGGAATATCATTTGGTCTAATTATAACTTTCGTTCATTTATGCCAGCTTCATTCATTTCATACACCATATCTTTCTCCTGTTGCCCCGATGCGAATCAAAGATATGAAAGATTCTTTTGTAAGACTACCAATTTGGTCATTTTGGGAACGTCCACATGATCCAAAACCAAAAAAAATGCAGCGCCAACATGTAACGAGAGAGGATGAGGATGGTGACAAACACGCAAAATAAAATTTCACTTGTTCAATTTACCTTTTTCGTTATTCAATGCCAAATCGGGGTCGGTATACTTTCTCTACCAAATCGCCTTCACCCAATAGCAAAAGGTGGGGGATGGATTTCCGCTCTTATCGCTGGGCTTGCGATTCAACTTATTATTTTACTTATGTGGCTTTTCTTAAAACGATTTCCTGATGCAGATATGTATGAAAGCGTCTGTATGCTATTTGGTAATAAATTTGGAAAACTATTAGGTTTTGCTTATGTTTTTTATTTTACCCTTATCGGTATGACGGTTATGTTAAATGCTTGTAATGTCATTAAAGTATGGATATTACAAGCAACTCCTTGGTATGCCATTCTCATACTATTTACAATAGCTTGTTGTTACGTAGCTTATAATACATTTAAAGTCATCGTACGATTTTATGTCATGGCCTCTATCCTCATTTTACCGATGGCACTTTTAATTGCCCTAGGGCTTTCCCGAGCTGATTTCTCTTATATTTTCCCCATTACAGAAGCTGGGTGGTGGAATATTATTCAAGCATCGAAAGAAACAATTACAGCTATGTATGGGTTTGAAATTATTCTTATCGCTTTCCCAAAAGTAAACGGGAGTTCTGCGGCAAAACTGAAGGCAATTTCTATCGCTAATGGATTTGTAACCCTTTTTTATACTTTTACTGTTTGGATTTGCTTTATCGTATTTAGTCCAAAGCAAATTGAACTGATTCCAGAGCCGGTTGCTTACTTATTACGCTCCTTGCATATCGGGATTATAGACCGGACTGATTTACTATTCATACCAATATGGATGATAACCGTTGTGGCTTCTATTGCTAGTTATTATTGTGCTGCTTCAATCGGAATTGGACATATATTCAATCTTACTAACCATAAAAAAGCTGTTCCAATCGTTGGTATTATTGCTTTTAGTGTAGCCTTATTTATAGATACCCCGGAAGAATTAAAGGTAATTTCAACTTTCACTGATAAGTTCACCTATATTTTCATTGTTGTCCTCCCTCTTCTATTTCTACTTTATTCAGTAATAAGAAATAAGAAAGGAGAACAGTATGCTCAAAAAAAGAGTTAAATTACTTTTTATATTATGTGCTAGTTCATTCCTTTCTGGATGCTGGGATCAAGAACCATTAAGAGAAGCGAGATTAGCTTATAGTATTGGTTATGATATTACGGAAGAGGATAAACTTCAGCAAACAATTGAGCTCGTAAAAAGTTCCAGCGGTGAACAATCTTCATTCCAGAATGAAATACATTCAGCTACCGGACATAACATAAGAGATACAAGCGATTCACTGAAAAAAAATGTGACTGGGAACATTCGTTATTTTAAATATGGCGTGCAATTATTAGGAACAAAAATTCAAAAAAAAGGTATATTACCCTATTTAGATGTCAGCTTTCGAGACCCAACAAACCCAACTGCTTTAGTGAAACTTATTTCAGTAGATGGGGACACCTCCAAAATACTCAAAAAAAAGAAAGTAGGGAATTTACTGATTGGAGATTTTCTAAAGAAAAAAGTTAAAAGCTTAGAAGATATGAGCGTATTTCCGAAAGAAACTTTAGAGACAGCTGCTACAAAAATGTTAGATCCAGGTAAAGACTTCACCCTCCCCTCTATAAAAATAAAAGAAAAAGAAGTTATTACAGACGGATTAGCTTTATTTAATAAAGACAAATTAACTGGACATTTACCTTTGAAACAAACTGTTTTATTTGTGTTATTAACCGGAAAAATGGGGAAAAGTGCCCGTATCACCCAAAAGCTTACTAGCGATGAATCAGAGAAGACATCTGATTATTTAACAATGGAAGTGAGTAACAAGAAATTAAAACGAGACTTACAAATAACTACAGATAAAAAAGGAAATGTGTATGCTCACATTAAACTTCAACTAAAAGTGATAGCACTTGAGGCTCCAAGAGATAATCTGTATAAAATGGGAGAAAGAAAAGAACTAAATAAAGAATTATCTAAACAACTTACGAAAGAAGCTCAAAAGATAACGAAAAAGTTACAAAAAGCAAACTGTGATGCTTTCGGTATCGGCAGACACCTTATCGCTTATCACCCCGAATTATGGAAGAAAAAAAATTGGAATAAAGATTATGCAAAAGTAAAATTTAAACCAGAGGTAGAAGTAAGCATTTTATATAGTGGTGTCTTAAAATAAAAGGTTGTATGCCACGCGGGCATACAACCTTTTATTTCGTATATCGATATACAATTGATTCATATGGTCTTACATGAAGTTTTGTAATATCCATTCCTGAATCTTTATAATTTGACATTAGTACTTCTTGTTTCATTCCATCCAATTGAACACTAGCTGGTACAGAATACGTTATTTCTTCTCCATAGAAGTTATTTATAACAAGTAGTACTTCATTCTCAGCAGTACGAGTATACGCCCAAATTTTAGGGTGGTCCTCATCTAAAATAGCATATTCTCCATCTGTAATAACATCATATGTTTTTCTTAGTTCAATTAGTTTTTTATAATGATAAAATACAGATTCATTATCTTCTAATGCCTTCTCTACGTTTATTTCTTTAAAGTTTTCAGCCACTGAAATCCAAGGTGTGCTTGTTGTAAAACCGCTGTTCATCTCTTCATTCCACTGCATTGGAGTACGAGAATTGTCACGAGATTTTTGTTTTAAAATCTCTATAATCTCTTCTTTCGATAATCCTTCTTTTAGCTTTATATCATGTATATTTAACGATTCCACATCACGATATTTCTCAATGGACTCAAATTTAGGATTCGTCATACCGATTTCTTCCCCTTGATAAATGTAAGGTGTTCCTTTCAACATATGCATAACTGTCGCTAACATTTTTGCAGATTCGTTTCGGTACTTCCCGTCATCACCAAATCGTGAGACGATGCGTGGCTGATCATGATTACACCAAAATAATGCATTCCATCCCCCGCCCTTTTGCATTTCAATTTGCCAGTTAGACATAATTTCTTTTAATTTAATGAAATCAAAATCTGCTCGCGTCCACTTATCACCATTCGGATAATCTACTTTTAAATGATGGAAACTAAACGTCATGCTTAATTCATTGCGCTCAGGGTTAGAATATTTAATACAATTATCAATTGTCGTAGATGACATTTCTCCAACTGTAATTACATCTTTCCCTGCAAAAACGTTTCGGTTCATCTCTTGTAAATATTCATGAACACGCGGACCATCTGTATAATACTTACGTCCATCACTTGTCGCTGTACTACCTTCATCGTTTAAGAAACGTTGGTCTTTTGAAATTAAGTTAATGACATCTAATCTGAATCCTGTTACCCCTTTATCCAGCCAAAAACGCATCATATCATATACTTCTTCACGCAGTTTTTCATTTTCCCAATTTAAATCAGCTTGTGTTTCATCAAATAGATGTAAATAATATTGCTCTGTCTTCTCATCATATTTCCAAGCAGACCCGCCAAACTTAGACTGCCAATTATTTTTTTCATCACGCCAAATGTAGTAATTACGATATGGGCTATTTTTATCTTCTTTCGCCTCTTTAAACCACTTATGTTCCGTCGAACTATGATTTACAACGATATCAAGCATGATTTCAATATTACGTGCTTTCGCTTCTTCTAAAAGTTCTTCAAACTCTTCCATCGTTCCGTAAGATGGATCAATACTGTAATAATCACTTACATCGTATCCATTATCATTTTGTGGTGATTGGTATATCGGTGTTAACCATATATAATCCACTCCGAGTTCTTTTAAATAATCTAGTTTCTCTGTAACCCCTTTTATATCACCGGTGTCTCTATTGTAATAACTATTAAAGCTCTTCGGATAAATTTGATAGACTACACTTTTATGCCAATCCTTCATGTTTAACTTCCTCCTACTTCTGTTTGACTCTTTTTGCAAATAACCATGTTAGCGTAAATGGGATTACAACTGCAATAAACATCCCTATAACAAACATTAGAATCGATTTCGGAATGATAGAAATAAATGCTGGTAATCCGCCAATTCCGATAGCGGGTGCTAATACACCATTTAATGTAATGAATATCGCCGCCACAGCAGATCCTATAATCGCTGCATAGAACGGGAACTTATTTCGTAAATTCACACCAAACATCGCTGGTTCTGTAATACCGAAGTACGCTGAAATTGCTGATGTCGATGCCATACTTTTATCATTTTGATTTTTAGAAATCCAGAACATCGCAAGTGCCGCACTACCTTGCGCAATGTTAGAAAGAGCAATCATCGGCCAAATAAATGTACCGCCATGTTGTGCAATCAATTGTAAATCAATTGCAATAAACATATGATGCATACCTGTAATGACAAGCGGTGCATATAAAGCTCCAAATAATACTGCTCCAACTACTGGTACTGTTTCATATACACCTACTAATCCAGCTGTTAATAAGTCTCCAACATGACGTGTAACTGGACCAATAATTCCTAATGCTAACACACCTGTTACAACAATCGTTGTAATTGGTACAACTAATAATTGAATCGCATTTGGTACGTGTTTCTTTAAAAAGATTTCTACTTTACTTAACACAAATGCAGCTACTAAAACCGGTAAAATTTGTCCTTGATACCCTACCTTTTCAATTTGGAACAACCCTAAAATATTGAAGTACTCAATCTTTTGACCGTCTAGTCCAGTCGCTGCTTTTCCATAATCCCAGGCGTTTAATAAGGCCGGATGCACAAGCATTAATCCCATAACAATCCCTAGTATTGGGCTACCACCAAAACGCTTCGTTGCTGACCAACCGACAAGTGCTGGTAAGAATACGAATGCTGTATTCGCCATCATATTAATTAAATCCCAAAGTCCACCTAAATTCGGATAAACATCTAATAAATTTTTCCCATCAAAAAATAAGTCCTTTGCCCCTAATAGATTGTTAATACCCATTAGTAAACCAGCTGTTACGATCGCTGGTAATATTGGCATAAATACATCCGAAAATATTTTCACAAACTTTTGAGCTGGATTTAACTTCTGGTTTCCAGAATCTTTTACGTCAGCTACAGTCGATTCTTTCCTACCTGCAAGCGTTATCAATTCAGCGTAAACACGATCTACATCCCCTGGTCCAATTACAATTTGAAATATCCCAGAGTTATGAAACGCTCCTTTCACTAATGAAACAGACTGCAATTTATCATTATCTATTTTACTTTCATCTTTTAAAGCGATACGGAGCCTCGTCACACAGTGTGCAGCTTGTTCAATATTGTCTTTCCCACCAATATACTGCAACACTTCCTCTGCTGTTTTACGATAGTCTTTCCCCATTTTCCCGTCCCTCTTTTCTTTTTTTGATACCGTTTACACTTACATATTAACTCGTATATATAAGTTAGTCAACACTCGTATATATGAGTTTGTATTTTTTTTTATAAAAAAAGAGATGAAACAATATTTTGTTCCACCTCTTTACTTCCTCCGCGCCACATCCGAAAAATGAAAAATATCTAAACGGTGGCGTGATTCTGTATATTCAAACTGACTTCCATCATACAAATGCGTAAAGTTCTTCACAACGACAACATAGTCTGTGCCATTTAAATCTAAATACTTCCTGTCATCCTCTGTACATGGTTGCACTTCAATTACCCTCTGTGAATAACTAATATGTAGCCCTAGTTCTTTCTCAATGTATTTATAAATTGACGCAGTTGCAATTTCTTTCGTTAACCCCGGAATACACTCAGATACAAAATGATTTATATCTAAAATTACTTTTTCCCCATCAATATTTCGTACACGTTTAATATGATCAATTTCTGTTTTTTCTTTCACGTTTAATAACTTTGCTACGTCTTTCGTCGCTTCGATTTTCTCCATTTCTACGACATCTGTAATACAATGACGCCCTAAACGTTCATTTTCTTCTTGAAAGCTTACAATACCACCAAAATTAAACTCAATGTTTTTTCGCTTTAAAACAAAAACACCTTTTCCATGAATTTTTTGCACATATCCACGCTCTTGCAGTAAATCTACTGCTTTTCTTACCGTACCTCGGCTTGCCTCATACTGCTTCATTAATTCTGTTTCTGATGGGATTTTGCATCCTTCTTTTAATTGCTTATTATCAATAGACTTACTGATTTCTGTATAAATTTGTTCATACTTACTCATCATCTACACTAGCCCCTTGTCACCTTCTAATTCTATATGTATTATACCATGCTACACTCTTCTGCCAATCTCTCACTTATTTTCCAGTATAGGAAAAATACAGGTGAATTTTTAATCTCTAAAACGGATTTTTATAAAAATTTTTATATTTTTCTTTTCATTCAAAAAAACATGTAGTATACTAACTTCAAAATCAGAGGAGAGAGGGAGCAAAGAACTATGCTTACTTATACAACAATTGTAGTTACATTTGCACAAAAACATCATCATCATACTTAACCCTTGAAACCTAGCGGAAAATTACGCGTAGGTACAAGGGTTATTCCCGTTGTACCTACGTCAGGCGAAGAGCCATGTAGGTATTTTTTATCTACATGGCTCTTTTTTTATTGTCAAAAAGGCTAGTAAAAAATGATGTTTAAGCAAAAATTACTACAAAGGAGTTAACAAAAATGGAAACGAAAAAATGGGGATTATGGGTTTTAACAGCATTTGTTATCGGGAATATGGTTGGCGGTGGCGTATTTATGCTTCCAGCAAATTTAGCACAAGTATCAGGTCCAATGGGTTCTACACTCGCATGGAGTATTACAGGCCTTGGCGTATTTATGATTGCACTTGTATTTGGAAATTTAGCGATTCGGAAACCAGAATTAAAAGCTGGACCACAAAGCTATGCTCAAGCGATGTTTCCTTCCAAAAAAGCTGGTAAAGTTGCAGGATATAGTATGGCATGGGGATATTGGGCTGCTAACTGGGCTGCAACAGCATCTGTTATTATTTCCTTTGCTGGATATTTATCAACATTCTTTCCAGTTTTACAAAGTAAGCAAATTCTTTTTTCAATAAACGGATTTTCACTAGAACTCGGGAAAGGGTTAACTTTCCTCGTATGTAGCCTTATGCTGTGGGGAATTCAATATATTCTTTCTCAAAATATTGATCGAGCTGGAAATATGAATCTACTTGCTACCATTGCAAAAATTATCGGATTTACAATGTTTATTGTAATTACATTATTCATTTTCAATGCCTCTAATTTCGGAGACGGTCAAACCTTTATGAATGAAGCAGGACAATCCATCTCGTTAGGTGGACAAATTAATTCAGCTGCTATTGCAACACTGTGGGCATTTATCGGTATTGAATCAGCGGTTATGCTTTCTAATCGTGCAAAATCACAGCGCGATGTAAAAAAAGCTACGATTTTCGGACTAATTATCGCTCTTCTTATTTACATGTCAATTACTTTACTTACAATGGGAGCTCTCTCGCAAGATGCTTTAAAAGAGTCTCAAAAACCATTAGTAGACGCATTAAATTTAGCAATTGGAAATAAAGGCGCATATATAATGGCTTTACTTGCACTTATATCTTTATTTGGATCTACAGTTGGCTGGATCGTTGTTAGTTCAGAAGTACCTTTTCAGGCAGCAAAGAATGGACTTTTCCCTAAGTTTTTCGGGAAAACAAATAAAAAAGGTAGTCCTTCAAAATCATTATTGATTACAAATGTGATGACGCAAATTTTCTTATTTTCAACAATTTCTGGTACTGTTTCAGAAGCATATAGTTTCGCTATCGTCGTAGCGACATTAGCATATTTAATTCCATACCTTGTCTCTACCCTATACCAATTAAAATTAGTTATTACAGGAGAAACATATGATATATTGCCAGGATCTCGAGTAAAAGATGGAATCATTACTACATTGGCATTGGTATACTCCATTTGGGTTATCAAAACGGGAACTGCTGATTTAAAAACATTCTTCTTAGGGATTGGATTGTTTATATTAGGTCTTATTCTTTACCCAGTATTAATGAAAGACTCACAAAAAACGAATTAAAGAAAGAGAAGCTGCTGGCTTCTCTTTTTTATTAAAAATCTGTAATTAACTTTTCTTTTAGCTCTCCTACAGATAAAGGTTTCGCATAATAAAATCCCTGTACATAATCACAACTCATTGATTGTAACAAACTTTCTTGCTCTACTGTTTCTACCCCCTCAGCAACTACTGCTAAATTTAAACTATGAGCAATTTCAATAACGGATTTTACAATCGTTCGTTCTGGTTGTGCGTGATCATAATGAAATTCACGGATAAAATTACGATCAATTTTTACAATATCCAGTGGTAGTTGTTTTAAATAATATAAGGAAGAATAGCCAGTTCCGAAATCATCCAAAGCAATTAAAACACCCATATTTCTTAATTCTTGTAATGTAGCAATAATATAATCAAAATGGCGGACTGCAATGCTTTCCGTTATTTCTAATATTAAACGGTTCGGAGGAAAACCAGTTCTCCTTAAAATGCTACGTACAGACAAAATAAAACGTTTTTGCATTAATTGTTGTATAGATAAATTCACAGATAACTTTAGTCCTTCTTGATAATTTGGCAATGTTTTAAACAAGCGGCATGATTTTTCTAATACCCAGTCTCCTAGCTTTATAATAAGTCCAGACTCTTCAGCTACAGGGATAAATTCGCTTGGTGAAATAGGTCCGTCTTCTGCCGTACAACGTACTAAAGCTTCTATACC
The DNA here is from genome assembly GCF_002567495.1 of Bacillus cereus. Classification (GTDB taxonomy): domain Bacteria; phylum Bacillota; class Bacilli; order Bacillales; family Bacillaceae_G; genus Bacillus_A; species Bacillus_A cereus_AQ. The sequence goes on from NZ_NVAP01000039.1 coordinate 51,550, forward strand.
AGAATATCTCTTCGTTTTCAAATCAATAATAGGCTGCAATGCTACATCTAACTCTTCATCACGAATTGCTTTTTGCAAGGCAAACTCAATTTTCATTCTACGATTTATTTTCGCACGTAACTCATCTGTAAAGAAACAAGCAGCGTTTCTACCTTGTTCTTTCGCACTATACATAGCTAAGTCCGAATTTTTCAATAACGTTTCCACATCTTGTCCATCTTGTGGATAAGAACAAAGTCCTAGACTAGCTGAAATATATACTTCATGGCCTTCCAGCATAAATGGTGCCTGAAAACATGATAATACCGATGTCGCTAACTGCTTCATCTCAGCTTGTGTATGATTATTTGTTAACAACACAAATTCGTCGCCACCTAGCCTAGCCAGAACATCTTTCTCTCCTAGTACATAATGCAACCGTGAAGCAACTTCGCTTAAAAGTAAATCCCCTATCATATGGCCTAACGTATCATTTACTAATTTAAAACGGTCCAAATCAAAGTAAATCATACCAAATTCTTTTTTATCTGCAATCAATTTATTAACAGTCGTTATTAATTGTAAACGGTTCGGCAAACTCGTTAAAGCATCATGATAGGCAAGTTCCCTATAACGACTTTCACTTAGACGCAATCTCTGCTCCGCTTCTTTTCTACTACTAATATCATTTCGAATTGCAATAAATTGGTATGGCTCTCCTTTTTCATTTAAAAATGGAACAATTGTTGTTTTGACCCAATAATATGTACCATCTTTTGCTCGATTCCGAATCTCACCTGTCCATACTTTCCCATTCAAAATACGTTTCCATAAGTTTTGAAAAAAGGTTTTCGGATGATGGCCTGAATTTAAAATACGGTGATCTTTTCCAATTAATTCTTCTCTTTTATATTTAGAGATTTCACAAAATTTATCATTTACATATGTAATAAGACCTTTTCGATCTGTAATCGCAACAATTGAAGACTCATCTAATGCTAACTTTAAATCCCGCAATGAAGAGTCATATAATGCATGACCTCTCTGTTCTAGCATGCGCATCTCTCCTTGCTTCCTATCTGACTAAAACACAACTTGTTTCTCTTCATAGAAATAGAGATATTTCATTTTCTAATAATAGCCCTTTACATACATTATCTTTTTAAATAGGCCGATTAAAATAACATAATATTATTTGGAATAAAAAGCAATATTATACCGTTCCAACTATAACTAGTAGCTTCTCATCTCCCTAATTATCTCGTGCCTTATTATACCGCAATTTCTTCAAGTGGCTCCATGCAAGCCTTGTTTCCGACTAATTCCACTCACTTCTAATCTCTTTGCTTTTTAATGGTGAAATAGAAATTAGACCATACTACATAACTATTCACGAATAATAATATAAAAATCTACATGAATGTATATGTTTTCGAATTACAATAACAAAATATTAACATATTTTCACCTTTATTTTGGGAGTATTTTATAAATAAATACTGTATTAAACTAAAAAAGAGGATAGCCTCTTTTTTAGTTTAATATGGATATGGTGTTGGCTGATAACCTGGGTATGGCATTGGATACGTTACTGGGTATGGTGATGGATATGTTACTGGATATGGAGCTGGATAATATCCTCCACTTGCTGCACCTGTTAATGCACCAGCTGTCAGTCCACCTAACATTCCTCCTGCAAAACTTCCAGGGAAAAATCCACCTCCCCATGAACTTCCACCCCAGCCCCATCCGCCTCCGTGATGATGATCATAGTGATTGTGTCCTCCATGATGGTGATATCCGCCGTTATGATTGTGCCCACCATGATTGTGTCCTCCATGGTGGTGATTCCGATAATACAATCCATTATTTTCTATATAATTCACGTTTCTCCGCTCCTTTTCGATTTTTTCACTTTCATATGCGTTAAGAGTGGGATAAAGATGTGATAGTACACTGTATGTAGGACAAATGCGGAAAGTATAGGTTAAATGTCTATATTTTGTAAAAAAAGAAAAACACCTTATAATAAAGGTGTCATATTACATCTTCTATTTAAGAAGTCTATATTGAAAAAAGATTAGGGGAATTATATAGAAATGAAAAAGCCTATCGTTCAATTATTATTAATATTTACAATTGTATCCATCGTTCTTTTCCTTTTAAATACATCATTTATTTCATTATATACATTTGTCGGCGCTCTATGGTCCATCACAATTGTAGGAATTTCATTCGTTATTTTTATAGAAAATAGATCTCCACAAAGTACCTTAGCATGGTTTTTAGTATTAGCACTTCTTCCTATTATAGGTGTACTTTTATACGCTATTTTTGGGCGCAGCCGCTGGAGAAGAAAAAAGCATCTCCATCGTTCAGAAGAACAAAGAAAATTATTCCGTGAAATATTAGAAGGAAGACGACTAGAGTTATTACTCACAGTCCCACTAAATGAACGTTCCATGCATTTAACAAAAGTCATACAAAAATTTGGAGGCGGGCCTGCCGCAGATAAAACAACTACAAACCTTTTAACAAACGGAGATCAAACATTTTCAGAAATTTTGCAAGCTATAGAGCATGCAAAACATCATATACATATCCAATACTATATTTTTAAATCTGATGAAATTGGTACAAAAGTTCGAGATGCTTTAATAAACAAAGCAAAATCTGGAGTTATTGTGCGCTTCCTTTATGATGGCCTTGGAAGTAATACGTTAAGAAGACGATTTTTGCAACCTATGAAAGAAGCTGGGATTGAAATTGTAGAATTTGACCCTATTTTTTCGGCTTGGTTACTGGAAACTGTCAATTATCGTAACCATCGAAAAATCGTTATTGTAGATGGAGAAATTGGTTTTACCGGAGGACTCAACGTCGGTGATGAATATCTTGGCCGTTCAAAGAAATTTCCCGTTTGGCGTGATAGTCATTTAAAAATAGAAGGAAAAGCATTATATAAATTACAAGCAATCTTTCTAGAAGACTGGCTCTATGCCTCTAGTGGTTTAAATACTTATTCCTGGGATCAATTCATGAATATACAATACTTCCCAGGTAAAGAGATTTCGAATGCAGAAGGTGCCGTTCAAATCGTAGCAAGCGGACCAAGCTCGGATGATAAAAGTATTCGTAATGCATTATTAGCTGTTATGGGCTCTGCAAAAAAATCCATTTGGATCGCTACACCCTACTTTATTCCAGATCAAGAAACTTTAACATTATTACGCTTAAGTGCAATTGCCGGAATAGATGTACGGATTTTATATCCAGGTAAAAGTGATAGCATCATTAGTGATCAAGCATCTCAATCCTATTTCACTCCGCTTTTAAAAGCTGGTGCTTCTATATACAGTTATAAAGATGGTTTTATGCATGCAAAAATTGTACTCGTTGATGATACAATTGCAACTATAGGAACAGCAAACATGGATGTACGTAGCTTTGAATTGAATTATGAAATTATTAGCGTACTTTATGAATCAAAAACAGTTCACGATATTAAACGTGATTTTGAAGAAGACTTTAAACATTCAACTGAAATTAAATGGAACGCTTTCCAAAAAAGAAGTATAAAAAAACGCATATTGGAGTCTTTTATGAGGCTCATTTCTCCTTTACTGTAAGCAATCAACTTCTTCTTGATTGCTTTTTCTTTTCCCTTTATCCTCCTTCCTTTTCTTTGCATACCATATTAAAACAAGTTATCATAAGGTGTATTACTTTATGAAAATAATGTTAGGTGGGAAATACATGTTAGAACAATTTCATATACATGCTGATTTAAAACAACAGCTTTCTACGATTCATGAAAGGAATAAACAAGAAGCTGGTGAAAATGCGCATTTAATCGGAACGAAAATATATAAAGCGTCTGATAATAGCATTATCGAAGATGCAATTACAGCACTTCTTCTTGGCAAGAACATTCTATTAAAAGGACCGACTGGTAGTGGTAAAACAGTACTAGCGGAAACACTTTCTTCTTTATTCCAAAAACCAATGCACAGCATTAACTGCTCTGTCGACTTAGATGTAGAAGGTATTTTAGGATACAACACACTACAAACGAAAGATGGCGCATCTGAAGTTACATTCGTTAACGGTCCTCTTATGAAAGCAATGAAGAACGGTCACTTCCTATATATTGACGAAATCAATATGGCAAAGCCTGAAACTTTACCACTACTTCACGGCGCATTAGATTACCGTAAAATGATTACAAACCCATTTACACAAGAAGTTGTATACGGTGATGATGAATACCGCGTAATTGCTGCGATTAACGAAGGTTACGTTGGAACAAGCGAACTAAACGAAGCATTAAAAAACCGTTTCGTTATTATTGAAGTTCCTTACATTCAAGGTGACACATTAAAAGAACTATTATTAGCAGAATCAAAATTAAATGATGTTGCAACAATTGAAAAGTTTGTTGCATTTGCAAGCGACCTTATGCCTTTAGCTCGCGATGGACGTGTAAGTGAAGAAGCAGCAAGTATTCGTGGTATTATCGATGCATGTGATTTAGGTGTATATATTCCTGTTATGCGCGCTATTGAACGAAGCATAATTGCAAAACTTAATGATGAAACAGAACAAATGACTGTCCGTGAATTAGCAGAAAGTTATTTCTTTGAGGGATAATTTATGAGACAAATTTTTAGTGACAAAAAAATTGATGCGTCGCTGTTTCTACAAATGGAAAACTTAATGTATGCCCTTCTAAAAGAAGACGATGCCTATCTTGAATATGGCTATAAGGCATACTACGACGAAATTGAAAAGAAAGTTGTCATTAGTCACTTTTGGGATGATCGAAAAGAAGAAGATACAGTAATCGGATTAAAAAGCGAAGTGTTCTTAAAAGCACTTGGCAATAAACATTACTCGGACATGACTTTAATTCGTTCTTATGCGATTGAATTACAAGAATCGCCCCTAAAAAAGTTCTTAACACAATTATTTGTTCTATTAGAAGATTTACGTGTCGAGGAAATCGTAAAGAACTTACGTCCTGGCACAAAGCATGTTTTTAAACGCCGAAAAGAAATGTACCGCAATTACTTCGGCTCCCAAAATGAAATAAACCGCGTTCGTAATTATCACGGTGATCGTCTATTTTGCCTATGCTATCTTTCATTAACGAGCGATAAATATGAAATGTTTAATAATGAATATTTTGAGCAAATTGAAGCGATTTTACATGAAACATTCCAAGCACGTAATACAGAAGATATTATGTATATCGTTGAGAAAATTCGCTATCGCTTAGAGGCGCTTCTTGAAAGTGATATGCTTAACAACTATTTCGGACATGCTCCACTTTATTTATCTGTCATTGCAGACGAAAAGAACTGTCGCGTCGAAGATTTAGCAAATGATGATACGCAGCTCATAGATGACGATGAAAATAAAAACAAAATGGATGAAAGTTTCTCCACATGGCACCGTGAAAATAAAAACAATGAAAATGAGAACTTTTTACGCTTTGAACTAGAAAGCGGAACAAAAACTAATATGATGGGTGATACTGCCCGTGAATCAGAAGATGGCGACCAAGCACTTGGTTCTGTACAAGGTACTTCACAAAAAAGTACACAATCTAACTTTGATGGTGCAGATACAGAGGAAGCAAGAGCTTCTCACGCTTCTAGTCAAAACGATGGTGTATACGGTAAGTATAATGCTGGAGCTTCTCACACATTTAAAGAAGCTCGTAAACCAAATCCTGATGAGAAAAAAGATTATCAAGCTATCAAATCAGTCGTGAATAAAGATGTAAAAGAATTAAAGAAAATCATCGAAAAAACGATTGAAAATAAAACAAATGCAAATAGTGATAAATACTACGGAAGACTTCGCAAGAAATTCCTTCGTATTTATACCGAAAAACAACCGCGTATGTTTTATAAAAAAGGACAAGAGTCACAAGAACTCGATGTTGCATTCCAACTGTTAGTTGACTGTTCTGGTTCTATGTATAACAAAATGGAAGAAACGAAGAAGAGTGTTGTACTATTCCATGAAGCTTTAAAATCTTTAAAAATCCCGCACGCTATTAGCGGATTTTGGGAAGATGCCTCTAGTGCTAAACCTGAAGATAAGCCGAACGTTATCCATGAAGTTGTAAATTATAAAAACTCAACGTTACCAAGCGTTGGTCCAGAAATTATGCAACTTCGTGAAGAAGAAGATAACCGCGACGGATATATTATCCGTATCGTTTCTGAAAAGCTTGCCAAAAGACCTGAGAAACATAAATTCTTACTAGTCTTCACAGACGGTGAGCCTTCTGCGCTAGACTATCAACAAGATGGGATTTTAGATACGCATGAAGCTGTTAAACTTGCGCGTAAAAGTGGTATGGAAGTAATAGGTATCTTCATCGAAGAAGGCGAAGCGAAAGAAGCAACTTATCAATTAATGAAAAACATTTATAACCATCACTTCTTAGTTGCAAATCATGCTGAAGATTTACGATTGAAGATTAAACCATTACTGAAAAAACTATTACTGAAGACGATTGAATAGAAAATAGGAGCCTTGTGGCTCCTATTTTCTCGTTCAATTACTTTGTTTCTGGTTGAAACTTGTATGGAATGGCTACCTCTAATAGCGATTCAAACCCTCCGTCATAGTATGGGAATCGCTCATTTGCAATTGTTCGATCCACCCACTCTATTGCAGAAATTTCCCCTTCATCTTCTGCAATCAGTTCACCTGTTACCACCTTCGCTCGGAATGTAAAAAATAATGCATGATTACCTTGTTTCTCAAAAAATTTCTCATTCATTGCGACAAGTCCACCGGTTACAGCGCTCAAGCCTGTTTCTTCTTTTACTTCTCTTACTAGTGCTTGCTCTAACGTTTCACCTATTTCAACCGCACCACCTGGTAATGACCAAACGTTCTGTTCTATATTATGTACCATTAATATTGTATCGGCTTCTTCATCGTGTATGAGTGCATATACGACATCAACTCTTTGCACAAGACTTCTCTCCCTCCCAAAATAATGAAGAGCCAATTCCTAAGAATCGGCTCTTTGTATTAATTCATCACTAACTCAGCTGAAAGCTTTTTTTTTAACTTAGCCAGCATGTCAGTTGTCATTTTGTCTAAATCATATTCTGCTTTAAAGCCCCACTCTTGCATTGCTGCAGTTGCGTCAATAGAGTTTGGCCAACTATCAGCGATTGTTTGACGAGCTGGATCTACTGCATAATCCATTGTAAACGTCGGAATGTGTTTACGAATTGACGCTGCGATTTGCTCTGGCTCGAAGCTCATTGCTGTAATGTTAAATGCATTTCTATGCACTAGCTTACTTGGATCAGCTTCCATTAATGAAATGATTGCTTGTAAAGCATCAGGCATATACATCATGTCCATGTATGTTCCTTCTGCAATGTATGAGGTGTATGCACCTTTTTTAATCGCCTCATAATAAATTTCAACTGCATAATCAGTCGTTCCGCCTCCTGGAGGAGCTACGTAAGAAATTAAACCTGGGAAACGGACACCGCGCGTATCTACGCCAAACTTTTGATGATAATAATCACACAGTAATTCTCCTGCTACTTTGTTTACCCCATACATCGTAGTAGGACGCTGAATTGTATCTTGTGGTGTATTATCTTTTGGCGTTGATGGACCGAATGCACCGATAGAACTTGGCGTGAAGAACTTACAGTTTAATTCACGAGCTGCTTCTAATGCATTTACAAGTCCGCCCATATTTAAATTCCATGCAAATAACGGATTTTTTTCTGCTGTTGCTGAAAGTAAAGCTGCTAAATGAATAATTGTATCTACTTCATTACGCTTTGCAATATCATGTAATTTTTGTCCATCTGTTACATCTAACGTTTCAAAAGGACCAGACTTTACTACTTCACTGTCTGTTTCACGAATATCTGTTGCAATAACATTTGATGCGCCGTATACATCACGAAGTTTCATTACTAGTTCAGAACCAATTTGCCCTAAAGAACCGGTTACTAGAATTTTTTTCATTTTCCCCACTCCTCATTTGCAAGCTATTCAAAAGATGTCGTTACTTAAATGATGCCCATTTCTTTCCCTACTTTTTCATACTTACAAATTGCTTCATCTAACATTTCTTTCGTATGAGCTGCTGTAGGCATATTACGAACACGACCTGTTCCTTTTGCTACAGTTGGGAACACGATAGATTTTGCGTATACGCCTTCTTCATTTAGACGTTTACTAAATTCTTGTGTTAATACTTCGTCCCCAATGATACAAGGTGTAATTGGCGTTTCACTTTCCCCAATGTTAAAGCCAAGTTCTTTTAAGCCTTGTTTTAAATAGCGCCCATTTTCCCATAAACGATCGTGTAATTCTGTGCTTTCCATTAAGATTTCAATTGATCTCATGCAAGCTGCTGCATCTGCTGGTGTTAATGCTGTAGAGAATAAGAATGGACGTGAACGAACTTTTAACCAGTCAATTAAGTTTTGTTTCCCTGCTACATATCCACCAATTACCCCAATTGCTTTTGATAATGTACCAATTTGGAAATCAACTTTATCAGAAAGACCGAAGTGCTTTACAGTTCCTGCACCTTTTCCAAGTACACCTGAACCGTGTGCATCATCTACGTATGTCATTAAATCTAATTCTTCTGCAATCTCAACAATTTCTGGTAGTTTTGCAACATCTCCATCCATTGAGAAAACACCATCTGTAATAACCATTAATTTATTGTAAAGACCTGATTCTTTCGCCGCGATTGCTTTTTGGCGTAAATCTTCCATATCAGAATGCTTATAAACAATTATTTTTGCTCTTGATAAACGACTACCATCAATAATAGATGCATGGTTTAATTCATCTGAAAGAATCGCATCATTTTTATCCATAACAGCTGAAATCGCTGCCATATTACAATTAAATCCTGATTGATAAGCAATCGCTGCTTCTGTATGTTTAAACTTCGCAATTGTTTCTTCCAATTTAATATGCAAATCTAAAGTACCGTTAATTGTACGAACGGCCCCTGCTCCAACGCCGTACTTATGAATTGCACCAATTGCCGCTTCTTGCAAACGGCTATCTGTTGCTAATCCAAGATAGTTGTTTGAAGATAAGTTAATATATTCTTTTCCGCCAATTGTAATGATCGGTCCATTTGAACTCTCAAGCGGATCAATTACGTTATAAAGCCCCTTTGATTTTAAATCCTCTAAATTTTCTTCTAAAAATTTCGCAAGTGTTTTACTAGACATCGTGAAGCCTCCTATCGTTCATGTAAGCGGATTATTATCTTAATAGTTCTAATAATCCCTCTACTAGCTTAACACGTTTTCAGAATTTATTATAGAAAAATAGTTTAAAGTAACCGCTTACAATTTTAGATTATATATGATTCATTACAAGAAATCTATCATTTACTTTTCATATTTGATAGAATTAAAAAAATATTTAGGGAGGCTTCAAACATGGCATTTACAGAGTCTGACGTATATAATAACGAAGCGTTTTTTGAGCAATATATGAAACGAAGATACCGAGAAAATAGTCCAAATGAATCCATTGAAAAGCCAGCATTCTTTCAGCTCATTGGTGATGTAAAAGGAAAACAAATTCTCGATTTAGGTTGTGGCGATGCTAAGTTTGGCGAGGAATTATTAGAAAACGGATGCCACTCTTACACTGGCATTGAAGGCTCTCAGCTTATGTATGAAAAAGCTAAAAAACAACTAGAAAATAAAAATGGATTTGTTCATTTTATAAACCTCAAAGATTATACCTATCCCTCTTCTACTTTTGATTTAGTAACATCTAGACTCGCCTTACATTATATTGAACATCTTGATACCCTTTTTCAAAATGTGTTTCAAACTTTAAAAACAAATGGAACCTTTACCTTTAGCGTTCAACATCCCATTATTACTTCTTCATTTGAAAGCTTGCAAATGAGCGGTAAAAGAACTAGCTGGCTCGTCGATGATTATTTTAAACTAGGCAAACGGGTTGAACCATGGATTGACCAAGAAGTTATTAAATATCATCGTACAACGGAAGAGTATTTCACATTATTACAGCAAGCCGGATTTACCATTACAAACCTAAAAGAAGCTACACCAAATCAAACCTATTTTCACAGCGCGGAAGAGTATGAACGACGTTTACGTATTCCCCTCTTTCTACTATTTTCTTGCAAAAAATAAAAAAGACGATGAATTTCTCATCGTCTTTTTTTGCTATCTTACTGCTTGAGCGACTTCTTTAACTAATCGTCTTCCTCTTCCGTGCGGGATACAAAGCGGTGTTCCAAACAACGGATCCGTACTTATTTGACACTCCATTCGGAATACATCACGTACTAGTTTCTCATCTACCACTTCTTCAGGTTTACCTTGTGCATATATTTGTTTATCTTGAATTGCTACAATATTATCTGCATAGCGGCATGCTAAATTTAAATCATGTAATACCATAACAATTGTTCTTTGTTCTGTTTCATTTAATTCGAATAATAAATCTAGCACTTCAATTTGGTGAGTCATATCTAAGTATGTAGTTGGCTCATCCAGTAAAATAATATCTGTATCTTGTGCAAGTGTCATTGCGATCCAAGCACGTTGACGTTGCCCACCTGAAAGAGCATGCACATCACGCTCAGCAAATTCTGTCATACCTGTTGCTGCAAGTGCCTTCTGTACCATTTCTTCGTCTTTTTCTGACCATTGCTTCAGCCATGTTTGATATGGATAACGCCCTTGCTTTACAAGTTGTAATACTGTAAGTCCTTCTGGCGCTTGTGGTCCTTGCGGTAAAATCGCCATTTGACGAGCAATTTGCTTCGTTTGCATACTTTGAATTGCTTGATTATCTAATAAAATGTCACCATTTGTTGGCTTTAACAATCTAGCTAGTGAACGTAATAAAGTTGATTTCCCGCAACCGTTAGAACCAATAAAGATTGTAATTTCTCCTTTTGGAATTTCTAAGTTCAGCTCATCAATAATAATTGTTTCACCATAAGACAACGTCAAGCGTTTCGTCTCCAATGCTTTTTGCATATTCATCTCCCTTTATGAATTCCGACTTTTATAAAGTAAATAAATAAAATAAGGTGCACCAATTGCTGATGTAAATACCCCTGCTGGAATTTCAAGTGGCGTGAAAACTGTACGCCCAATTAAATCTGCAGCAAGTACTAGAATTGCACCGACAATAGCTGCAACTGGGAGTAATGCACCGTATAAAGAACCAACTAATCTTCGTGAAATATGAGGTGCCATTAAACCGACAAATCCAATCCCTCCAGCAAAAGCTACCGCGCCACCAATTAAAGCTGTACTAAGTAATAACATAAATACACGCGACTTCGTTAAAGGGACCCCAAGTCCTACCGCTATATCATCCCCTAGCTCTTGTGCATTTAAATGTCTAGCAGCAATAAATGATATTACCGTTAAAATGAGAACCCAAGGCGCAAGTACCATAACATTTTGCCACGAAGAGCCGTAAACAGTACCGGTAATCCATACATTCGCTTGGCTTGCTTGATAAATTGGTGCTAGCAACATAAATAATGTTGTTGCCGCCTTCGTTAATGCCCAAAATCCAACACCAATTAAAACAAGACTAATTGGTGATAACCCGTCATTTCTCCATGCAAATAAATATACAAAAAGCGCTACAATCGTTGCCCCTGTAAAAGCTGCTAACGGCATATAATGAATGCTTACTGTTAGCGCATTATTTTTATCACTAAATATAGCTAAAAATAGTACAACGGCAACACTTGCTCCGCCCGTAATCCCGATGATATCAGGAGAAGCAAGTGGATTTCGAACGAGTCCTTGTAAAATACACCCCGCTACCGCAAGTGCGATTCCTACAAGGATGGCAATTAAAATACGCGGCATACGAAACTTATTTACAACCATATTTGACATCGCATCGCCATTTCCGGTAATCGCTTGCCATACGTCGTAAGGAGCAATTTTCATGTCTCCCATACCTGCGCTCGCAAAGAATAATCCTATTAAAATAACTAGTAAACTTAACAAGACGAGACAAGCTCGTTTATACATTAAAAACGAGAGCTCGCCTTTTCCTATACGAAACGGAATATATTTCTTCATTTGCTAAGCCCTCTCTTACGTGCAATATAAATAAAGAACGGTGCTCCAATAAATGCTGTCATAACTCCTACTGGCACTTCTTGTGGCATAATGACATATCTTGCTGCTATATCAGCCAATATTAGTAGTATTGCACCTAACAATCCGCTATAGGGCACTCTCCATCTGTGGTCAACTCCAACAAGAAATCTAGCAAAGTGCGGAGTAATAATTCCAATAAACCCAATTGGGCCAGCAACCGCAACTGAACCACCAGACAACATTACAATAATAAGTAACACGAATGATTTCATTAAAATTGTTCGTTGTCCAAGTCCTTTCGCGACGTCTTCCCCCATCATCAATGTATTTACTTTCCCTGCCATCATAAAAGATGCAATCCATCCTATTAATAAATACGGGAATACAGATTGTAAAATTTCTAACTTTCTCCCTTGCACAGATCCGGCAAGCCAAAACAATACCTCTTCAAGTGCTTTTTCATTTAAAACAAGTAATCCTTGTGTCAATGATGAAAATAACGCACTAATTGCGACCCCTGCTAACGTTAACTTAAGGGGAGTAGTCCCTTCTTTTCCTAAAGAACTAGAAGCAAATACAAGTACAGCCGCAACCGCCGCTCCTAAAAAGGCGATCCATGTGAAAGATGATAATGATGTTACTGAAAAGATAACAATTGCTACAACTATGAAGAACGCAGCACCTGAATTTAATCCAATAAAATCTGGAGAAGCAAGTGGATTCTTAGTTAAAGTTTGCATAAGACAACCAGCAATGGCTAAACTAGCCCCAACACTAGCTGCAATTAACGCCCTTGGTAGACGCACATTTTGAATAATAATATGTTCATTGGAACCGTTAAAATGGAAAAAAGCATCCAACGCTAATTTCCAGCTCGTATTTGTATATCCGAAAATAATACTTCCCCAAATACAAATAACGACTGCAATGATTCCAGCAAATAATCCAATCCATTTTGCTTGATTAGTTTTTAATAACATGCAGCGTTTCCCCTTCAATGTATAATGATACGTTGTAAGTGTATTTCAACTTAATTCTCATTGTCAATTATATTGAGAATTATTTTCATCCATATATATTGACAATGGAACCGTAAAGTTTTAATATCATGCTTGCTATTGAAAAAAATTCTCAACATGTAGGGGGTACATAATGAATTTCATGCAAAAAAAACCGTTTACAGTATTTGTATTTTTACTAGCATTTTCACTGCTTTTAAGTGCTTGCGGAAAATCAAATAGTAAAGAAGAAACGAAAGAAGATACAAAAAAAGAAATGGTTACTGTGGAACATGCAATGGGTAAAACTGAAGTTCCAGCAAATCCAAAACGTGTAGTCATTTTAACAAATGAAGGTACTGAAGCTTTACTAGAATTAGGTGTGAAACCAGTTGGGGCTGTAAAATCTTGGACTGGTGATCCTTGGTACCCACACATTAAAGATAAAATGAAAGATGTAAAGGTTGTTGGTGATGAAGGACAAGTGAACGTGGAAACAATCGCTTCTTTAAAACCAGACCTAATTATAGGTAACAAAATGCGTCACGAAAAAGTGTACGAGCAACTAAAAGCAATTGCACCTACTGTGTTCTCTGAAACATTACGTGGTGAATGGAAAGATAACTTCAAATTTTATGCAAAAGCATTAAATAAAGAAAAAGAAGGTCAAAAAGTTGTAGCTGATTACGAATCACGTATGAAAGATTTAAAAGGCAAACTTGGCGATAAAGTAAATCAAGAAATCTCTATGGTTCGTTTCATGCCTGGTGATGTTCGTATTTATCATGGTGATACATTCTCTGGTGTTATTTTAAAAGAACTTGGATTTAAACGTCCTGGTGATCAAAATAAAGATGACTTTGCAGAGCGTAACGTATCTAAAGAACGTATTTCGGCAATGGATGGCGATGTATTATTCTACTTCACATTCGATAAAGGCAATGAGAAAAAAGGTTCTGAACTAGAAAAAGAATATATAAACGATCCTCTATTTAAAAACTTAAATGCAGTAAAGAACGGAAAAGCATACAAAGTTGACGATGTGATTTGGAATACAGCTGGTGGTGTAATAGCTGCTAACCTATTACTAGATGACATTGAAAAACGCTTTATTAAATAATACAGCTCTAGCCAGCGCCCTCCCATGGTGCTGGCTATTTTCTATTTCACTGAAGTGTCACATTATTTCATTTTGTATTTTTATTCTCAATATGTTATATTATAAAAGTAAATAGAATATATTTTCTCTATATCAGAATAAATGTTTTAATCTAAATTTTCTGATTAATCACTATTTTATTTTCTTTTAGAATTCAATTATTACATTTGAAAACGCTTATCATCTCGTTTTCAGGGCAAAATACAGTAACGGTTGAAGAAAAATAGAACTTTTTTAAAAATTTTCTTTCTATTTCCATATAATTCTATTGACTTCTAAATATTTTGTAAATTAAAATGATTACATAAATATCCGTTATACAGGATTAGGGGGAAACAAAAATGGATGCAGCTTTAAAATTAGACAAAGCTGGAGAGCAACAATCACCAAAAAAACATCCACCAGGGTTATACTTGTTGTTCTTTACAGAGGCATGGGAAAGATTTAGTTATTACGGAATGCGTGGCTTATTAGTTCTTTATTTAACAACGAGCTTAGTAAGTGGCGGTTTAGGATTTGATAAAGCAGTTGCAGTTCAAATTTACGGTATTTTCACAATGCTTGTATATTTCACACCTATCATTGGTGGTTGGTTAACTGACCATTTCATTACGAAACGACACGCCATTACTATTGGCGGTATCATCATGGCAATTGGTAACTTTGTACTATTTTCAATGAATACGAAAACTGGACTATTTTTAGGATTAGGATTATTAGTTATCGGTAACGGATTCTTCAAACCAAATATTTCGACTTTATTAGGTCAATTATATAGCGAAAACGATTCTCGTCGTGATAGTGCCTTCACTATCTTCTACATGGGGATTAACTTAGGGGCTCTTATCGCTCCATTCATTTGCGGTTACTTCGCAGATTATAGATACGGTTTCTTAGCAGCTTGTATCGGTATGATTATTGGACAACTTGCCTTTAATTTCTTAGCACCTCGTTACTTAGGGTCTATCGGAACAACTGTTGTAGGTAAACAATCTAAAGAAAAAAATGCAAAAGCAATTGAGAAAAAACCTTTAACAACACAAGAGAAAAAACGTACTGCTGCAATTTTAATTTTAACTTGTTTCGTTGTATTCTTCTGGGCAGGATTTGAACAAGCTGGTAGTTCTTTAACACTTTACACAGATAAGTTCGTGGATCGTACAATTGGTGGATTTACAATTCCAACACCTTGGTTCCAATCTGTAAACCCACTATTCATTATCTTACTAGCATTACCTGTTTCTGCGTTATGGATTAAACTTTCGAAAACAAAAAATGGTGATTTAAAAATCCCAACAAAAATGGCATTTGGTATGATTTTACTAGGGATTGGATATTTAGTTCTAACTTTAGCTGTATTAAAAACTGGTAGCGATGAAGGCAATATTGCAATGAAAGCAAACTTACTATTCATTGTATTCACTTACATGTTCCATACAATCGGTGAATTATTCTTATCACCAATCGGATTATCTATGGTAAGTGCAATCGCTCCTGTTAAATTAGCATCATTATTAATGGGTGTATGGTTAGCTGGTACTGGCTTCGCAAACTTATTAGCAGGACAATTAGCCGCTTTCACTCAATCTTTAGGATATTTAGAAGTATTCGCAAGCATTGGTATTATCGTAATCGTACTAGGATTAGTACTTCTTATGTTCTCTAAGAAAATTGCACATATGATGGAATAACAAAAAAGACGCTTCTAAAATTAGAAGCGTCTTTTCTATTACTTCTCCTCTAAAGCCGTCACATCCACGTGAACGCTTTCTCCAGGATTAGATACATCATACACTTGAGCAACTCCACTCTGCTCATCACAGCTCTCAATCCATACTGGCACGCCTTCATATGTAACGTCAATTTTACTTGAAGAAGATAATATTTGTTTCACACGTGTCACATCCATACTACTATCCCTCCTTTTACTTACTACACTCCTTCCTATCTTTTCTTTTCCTTTTAGAATATATTCCATAAAGCGGTATGTTAATTGATAGTCATTTTTTCCTCACATGTTAATATTTACTCCCTTGTTACCTTTTCGACAAATAAAAAAGACGTATATTTCATACGTCTTTTTTCCATAATATTCAAAATTTAAGAAAATAATGTTTTTACTACTTCACTTACTTTATCATTATGAACTTGATAATACACTTCTAATCCTCGTCTTTCAAAGCGTACTACTTTATTTTGTTTTAATTTCGTTAAATGTTGCGAAACCGTTGATTGTGGAATTTCTAATACTTCCTGTAATTGTGTTACATTACATGTTCCTCTTTGCATAAGTTCCATTACTAGACGTAGACGAAGTGGGTGTGCTAACGCTCTTAACATTTGTACATCTTCTTCTGAAATACGACATTCGAATTGATTTTGGCTCATAAAGTTCCCCTCATTTTCGTTTTAATTTTCGTTTTTATTTTCTTTTTATTTATTTATATATCTGTTCTTATATTTCCTGTTACGACATAACTTTATCAACCTATAAAGCCGAAAATTTTTTCCATCTTTATCAGCAAAAATTCAGGAAAAAATCCTTGCTGATTTTGAATATTATACTATATGATATAACGAAAAAGCAAAATAATGGCCTATGAATACTTTGCTTGCAAACGTTGTTTTATCAAGCTTTTTGTTATATTTTCACCTCATTGAAATGCACAGTAACGGTATTGTAAAATACCGTCCATAATTGATAACCTATCGTAACGTAGTTGAACCATATTTAACCTCTTTGTTACGCTAAAAGGAATTTTCAGTAAAAAGAAATGATTTGGTATTAAAAATTTGTTTCTTATTTTTTATTCGTATTGCAAGCGGTTGAAATGTTGTGCAGAACTTCCTATTAAATCCACGCACCGCTCATTCCCCACTAGATCAAACAGGACAGATAAGTGCATATATCAAACTTTATACTCGATATAAAGTGCAACTTTAATCAGTGAGGGTTTTGTTCATCCCCCACTGATCCACTGATTATCAGCCCTCACCAATCGGGCGTTTATATACGTTTGTAGGGACCTATATGAATAAGTAAATAATATGCAAATAATTTATACAGCGCACTCAAATTCATTTGAGTGCGTTTTTTGTCTACTTTATGAACAAAGCTTTCTTTTAACACTATTATGGAATAATTATACTTTTTTACGTTGACAATAGTGTTGAAGGAGAATATACTAAGCATGTAAGTTGATTGTGAATAGTTTCACAAATAATGTGAATTTCTTCACATATAATAGATAGGAGTTGTCATTATTATGAGTACTTGGACACAAATTTATGACCCATTAAACAATATTTGGTTATCTGCACTAATCGCAGCACTTCCAATCTTCTGTTTTATCATTTGTTTAATGGGACTCAAAATGAAAAGTTACATGGCTGGACTTTATAGTGTGATCGTCGCTATTATCCTTGCAATTTTTGTTTATAAAATGCCAGCAACAGTAGCTGTAGCATCTGCTGGATTCGGTATTTTATCTGGATTTTATCCAATTTGTACTATCGTTATCGCCGCAATTTTCCTTTACAAATTAACTGTTAAAACAGAGCAATTCAACATAATTCGCGATAGTATTTCAAGCATTACAAATGATCAACGTTTACAAGTATTATTAATCGCTTATTCTTTCGGTGCTTTCTTAGAAGGTGCAGCCGGTTTAGGTGTTCCAGTTGCTATCACAGCTGCATTACTTGTAGGTATGGGCTTTAATCCATTAAAAGCAGCAGGTATTTGTTTAGTAGCTAATATCGCTGGTGGCGCTATGGGGGCTATGGGTATCCCAGTTACAGTACCAGCACAATTGACTGAGTTAGATGCATTAACTATAGGTCGTCAAACTGTATTAATTTTACCATTCATTAGTATCATCTTACCGTTCTTACTTGTTTCAATGGTTGATGGAATTAAAGGTATTAAAGAAACTTGGCAAGGTATTCTTGTAAGTGGTGTTTCTTTCGCTATTACTCAATTCGCTGTAACTTACTTCTTAGGCGCAGAACTTACTAACATTTTCGCAGCCGTTGTGAGTATGGTATCTCTTGCATTATTCTTACGTGTTTGGCAACCAAAATCTTCTACTAAAGAAGAAAAGCAAGAAACTAAAGTATCACATACATTCAATCAAATTTTATATGCTTGGTCTCCATTCGTATTCTTAACTGCATTCGTAACAATCTTTAACTTAAAACCGATTAAAGCTTTATTTGCTCCAGATGGTGCGTTAGCAAACTTAGTATTTAACATTCAGTTCCCTGGTCTTCATAATGCTGTTATGAAAACTGCACCAATCACAAAAGCTGATACACCTTTCGCAGCTGTTTTCAAATTTGATGTATTCTCTTCTACAACTACTGCGATTGTACTAGCAATTATCGTTTCACTAATTGTTTACCGCGTAAAAGGTAAAATGGTTAAAGAATTAATGATTGAAACAATGAAAGAATTAAAAGCTCCAGTATATACAATTTGTAGCGTTATCGCTTTAGCTTACGTAGAGAACTACTCTGGTATGTCATCTACACTTGGACTTGCATTCTCTTCTACTGGTAATGCATTCCCAATCCTTTCTCCAATCTTAGGATGGATTGGCGTATTCATTACAGGTTCCGTAGTATCAAGTGGTTCTTTATTCGCACCACTTCAAGCAGTAACTGCAGACCAGTTAAACATCGTTCCTTCTACACTCGTTGCCTTAAACGTAGTAGGTGGTACAATGGCAAAAATGGTTTCACCACAATCTGTAGCAGTTGCTTGTGCGGCAGTTGGACTAGTTGGTAAAGAATCCGCTTTATTTAAAACAGCAATGAAATACAGTTTAATCTTCTTAGCTGTTATTAGCTTACTTCAATTAAACTCTGTATTTAATATCTTTTAAAAATAAAACACCGATCCAAATGGATCGGTGTTTTTCACATTACATTTTTTTATTTTTTAATAAAGAAGCTCCAGCAATTTCAGGGTGCGTCATTTCGAATGGATCTAAAATAATATCCAATTCCTCTTCTGTCAGTACACCATGCTCTAAACATAGCTCCCTAACAGATTTTCCTGTTTCAATCGCTTCACGTGCAATGCGAGATGCTGCTTCATAACCAATATGAGGATTAACTGCTGTAATAATTCCAACACTTTTCTCAACATATTGCTTCAGCAATTCTTCATTTGCTGTAATTCCTTCAATACAATATTCACGGAATACACGGAATCCGTTATTCATAATACTGATAGATTGAATTAAATTAAATACAAGCACAGGCTCCATTACGTTTAACTCTAATTGTCCTGCTTCTGATGCTAAGCAAATTGTATGATCGTTTCCGATTACTTGGAATGCGACTTGGTTAATTACTTCTGCCATAACTGGATTTACTTTACCTGGCATAATAGATGAACCTGGCTGACGTGCTGGTAATTGAATTTCAGCTAACCCAACACGTGGTCCAGACGCCATAATACGAAGATCGTTTGCAATTTTAGACATATTCATCATACATACTTTAAGTGCTGCAGATACTTCTGTATATGCATCTGTATTTTGCGTTGCATCAACTAAATGCTCTGCACCAACAAGTGGGAATCCACTAAACGTTCTTAAATGTTTTACCACTTGTTCAATATACGTAGGATTTGCATTTAATCCCGTACCAACAGCTGTTGCCCCCATATTCACTTCATATAAATGTTGACGAGACTGTTTAATTCTTTTTATATCACGCTCAAGCACTCGGCTATACGCTTCAAATTCTTGTCCAAGGCGAATTGGAACTGCATCTTGTAAATGTGTGCGCCCCATTTTAATAACGTGATCAAACTCTTTTGCTTTTTTACGAAAAGCAGAATGAAGTTCTTCCATTGTAATAAGAAGCTTTTCTAACATCATAAGCGTTGCAATATGAATCCCCGTTGGAAACGCATCGTTCGTTGATTGTGCCATGTTCACATGAGTATTTGGGCTAATTTTCGCATACTCACCTTTTTCATGTCCCATACGTTCTAACGCTCTGTTCGCAATTACTTCATTTGTATTCATATTTATAGAAGTCCCAGCTCCGCCCTGAATTGGATCCACGATAAATTGATCATGAAACTTTCCATCAACAATTTCTTGCGCTGCTTCTGCAATTTCGTGTCCAATATCTTTAGCTAAGTAGCCAGTATCTATATTCGCAAGTGCCGCCGCTTTTTTCACAATTGCCATTGCTGTAATGAGTGACGGATGAATGCGGTATCCTGTAATTGGGAAGTTTTCTACGGCACGTAATGTTTGTACACCATAATAAGCTGCACTTGGTACTTCTTTTTCACCTAAAAAATCTTTTTCTATACGTATATCCTTCGTTGCTATCATTTTTATCACCTATACTTTTTCATTCTAAATCCTTATCCAAAAAATCCGCCCTCTAAAAATACGAGTATCATTCAGAAGAATTTTTCAGTATCCACTTTCACTATATAGCACCTTTTTTGAAAGCGCAAACATTTAATTTTCTATATATCCTTTTTATTAAAGTCTATAGAAAATCATTCTTCCATTTTCCTTATTTCCACTCGTTTAATTTGATGCATATCCTTTTCAAGGACTTTAAAATAAAAACCATGTTTCTCAATAACATCTCCTTCAGCAACGATTTGTTTTTGTACCATAATCCAACCACCAATTGTATCTACATCATCGGCGATTAAGTGTATGCCAAGCAAGTCATTTATCTCACTAATAAGCACTTTTCCCTCTACAAGTTTACATCCTTCACTTACATGCTCTATAGGTGGATTCTCATCGTCATCGTATTCATCTCGAATTTCTCCAACAATTTCTTCTAAAATATCTTCTAATGTAACAATCCCTGCTGTACCTCCATATTCATCATACAACACAGCTAATGGAATATGTTTTCTTTGCATTTGTAATAGCAAATCATGAATAGGAATATTTTCTAGCACCTCAATAACTGGCCTTGTATATGGCATAATCGAGCACTCCTCGTCCCGATTACCATCCATATAACGAATAAATAGATCTTTCACATTAACCATCCCAATAATTTCATCTTTATCTTCACCAAATACAGGATATCTCGTGTACTTTTCTTGTGCAATTACTTTAATATGTGTTTCAAATGGTTCATCCTCATATAATCCTACAACTTCCGTACGAGGTACCATAATTTCCTTTGCTACTCTATTATCAAATTCAAAAATATTATTTACATATTTAAATTCCCTTTGATTAATCTCTCCGCTCTCATAGCTCTCAGATAAGATTAACCTTAATTCTTCTTCTGAATGAGCTACTTCATGTTCAGAAGCTGGATGTAATCCGAATAAACCAGTTACAACCCTTGCTGAACCATTTAAAGCCCAAATAAACGGATACATAACGCGGTAAAAGTAAATAAGTGGCTTCGATAATAATAAGCTAACTTGTTCTGATTTTTGTATAGCAAACGTCTTTGGGGCAAGTTCACCAATGACAACATGTAAAAATGTAATTACTGCAAAGGCAATAATAAATGAAACTGTACTGGAAATTGCAGGTGAAAATTGTAATTTTAAAAACAACGGCTCGAGTAAATGTTTAATGGTTGGTTCCCCTAACCACCCGAGTCCTAAAGCAGTAATTGTAATACCTAGCTGACAGGCCGATAAATATTCATCTAAACTTGAAGTTACCTTTTTAGCTGCCAATGCACCTCGTCTTTTTTCACTAACGAGTTGATCAATACGACTGCTACGTACCTTAATAATTGCAAACTCAACAGCTACAAAAAATGCTGTTAACCCAATAAGAATAACTACCATCAATAATTTTAAAATATCCACATATGTCCTTTAGCTTTCTTAGCTAAAGTTACACCTCCTTTTAAAAAGAAGTTTCACTTTAGTTTCTTCAATTATTGGAAAGCAACCCTATATAAAATTCACCAATTTCAAACCTCATACAATTCTAAAGGTAAACCATCAGGGTCTTGGAAAAAGACGAATTTCTTCTCCGTTATTTCATCAATACGAATTGATTCCGTCTCAACACCACATTGGTTTAAATGCTTCACAGCTTCTTCTATATTTGTAACAGCAAATGCTAAATGTCTAAGACCGGCTGCTTCTGGGAAACTTGGTCGCTCCGGCGGATTAGGAAATGAAAATAATTCAATTTGATATTCTTTTCCTACACATAAATCTAACTTATAAGAATCTCTTTCCTTTCTATATACTTCATTAATTTCTTTAAAACCTAATATTCTAGTATAGAAATACTTTGACACCTCATAATTTGAACAGATAATTGCAACGTGATGCACTCTACATATATTCATACTCTCTCTATTCCTTTCTTTACCAAAGATGCATATTCTCCCTTGAAATGAAAAACATATATAGCAGAATATCTCTTTTAGGGGGCTTACTATGAAATTTATTACTTTTTTCGTCGGACTGATTGTTGTTTTCTTGCTCGCTTATATTGCTAGCAATAATAAGAAACATATTAAATTCAAACCAATTTTCATCATGCTTATTATACAGTTAATTTTAACCTATTTACTATTAAATACAGAAATCGGCCTCATACTTATTAGAATCATTTCCAGTTTGTTTACAAAGCTACTCAATTATGCTGCTGATGGAATAAATTTCGTATTTGGTGGTCTTGCAAATAAAGGCGAAATGCCATTTTTCCTTACTGTATTATTACCAATTGTCTTCATTTCCGTCTTAATTGGTATACTGCAACATTTCAAAATACTACCATTTTTTATTCGTTGGATTGGTTACTTCCTTAGTAAAATAAATGGTCTTGGGAAATTAGAATCATACAACGCTATTGCATCTGCCATTGTCGGCCAATCAGAAGTTTTTATTACAGTAAAAAAACAATTAGCTCAAATTCCAAAACATCGTCTTTATACACTTTGTGCCTCTGCTATGTCAACGGTATCTATGTCCATTGTCGGTGCCTATATGACAATGATTGAACCTAAATATGTAGTAACCGCACTCGTGCTCAATTTATTTAGCGGTTTTATTATCGTACTCATCATTAATCCTTATGACGTTAAAGATGACGAAGATATTTTAGAAATCAAAGGTGAGAAACAAAGCTTTTTTGAAATGCTTGGAGAATATATTCTTGATGGTTTTCGTGTAGCCATTGTTGTCGGCGCTATGCTCATCGGATTCGTCGCATTAATTAGTTGCATTAATGACCTGTTCCTCATTATATTCGGTATTACTTTCCAACAATTAATTGGCTACGTATTTGCACCTATCGCATTCCTTATCGGTGTACCAAGTTCTGAAATTGTCGCAGCTGGTAGCATTATGGCAACGAAGCTTGTAACAAATGAATTTGTCGCAATGATGGACCTTAGTAAAATTTCTAATACCCTTTCTCCCCGTACAGTTGGTATTATTTCTGTTTTCCTCGTGTCTTTTGCCAATTTTTCTTCCATTGGTATTATTTCAGGTGCAGTAAAAGGATTAAACGAAGAACAAGGAAACGTCGTTGCGAGGTTTGGCCTTAAATTACTATATGGAGCTACACTAGTTAGTATTTTGTCTGCAATTATCGTAAGCATTATGTTGTAATTAGGTAAAATTTTATCATTTTCTTATCCCTATCTTTTGTATACAATAACGAATAGATGTCTTATAAAGTGAAACTTTACTCAGAGGTGGCTATCCCCCTCTGAGTATTAGTTGAACCAATCGGGCTTTTACGGGAAGTTAACTCCCACCTAACTTCCTTGCATTCGCTGGACTTTGAGGTGGGAGTTTTACTGCCCGTTAATGTGGGATAAATAATCAAGATATCTATTTTTTATACATGTACAATCGCTTTTATTTAGCGTAAAATATTTTTTATGTGTTTGAATACACTTCTAAATGTATACACTTTGATAGTTTTAAAGGAGAAAAAATGATGAAATCCGACACGAACAACAATACGCGAGCCAAAAACGGACGCTCAAAGAAAAAACGACTACTTTGGTTCCTTCTTATTCCATTACTAATTGTAGCACTTGGAGCTGGAGGATACTCCTTCCATATATACAGTAAAGCAAAATCCGTTTTAAATAATGCTTATGCTGAACTAGGTCGAGGAGATAAATCAAGCAAACGTGAAAAAGCTGTTAAACCTATGACTGATAACATTTCCGTACTTATTATGGGTGTGGACGAAAGTGATATTAGGGAAAAAGATTACGGAAAAGCAACTCGAACAGACGCACTACTACTTGCAACAATTAATAAGAGCGATAAATCCGTTAAACTAGTAAGCATTCCACGTGACTCACGCGTCTACATTAAATCACGTGATAAATACGATAAAATCACACATGCACACGTATTCGGTGGTGTAGACAGCACAATTGATACGGTGGAGAACTTTTTAGATGTTCCAGTTGATTACTATGTAAAATTCAACTTTAAATCCTTTATCAAAATTGTTGATTCTCTTGGTGGTATTACTGTGGACGTTCCAGTTGAGTTCACAGAGCAAAATAGTAAAGATGAAGCTGATGCAATTCATCTAAAAAAAGGACGTCAACATTTAAATGGAGAAGAGGCACTGGCACTAGCTCGAACTCGTCATATCGATAGTGATTATATGCGCGGTCAACGACAACAGCTTGTATTAGAGGCCATTGCTAAAAAGGCACTATCTCTGAATTCCATTAATAAAATCGGTGGCCTACTAGATGCTGTCGATAAAGATTTAAAAACCAATTTAACTTTTGATGACATGATGACAATTACGAAAAATTCAATGGATTCAAATTTAAAAATGGAAAAAATGCAAGTAGAAGGTACAGATAAATATATAGGTGGTATTTATTATTACGTTCCAAATGAAAAAAACGTCAATACTATTTCAACTACCCTTCAAAAACATCTCGGTGTTACGAATAAAAATGAGCATAAAAAATTATAATAAAAAGGCTNNAGCCTTTTTATTATAATTTTCAACATATTTTCCATACACATTGTGACAAAAAGAGACAATTATTACAGCAATGTAACATTTTTTATAAAAACATTACACACATAGTGAAAATAATAGTATACTAGTACGTACATAATGTTATTTTCATCATTTTTATACAAAAAATGTAATACATATGTTTATACATAAATTTCTGGGGGGAAATAAATGAAGCTAAGTAAAATACTGATCGGTTCTGCAATTGCTGGGGGCATATTACTTTGTGTAGGCGGTGTTGGGGGATATCAATATGTATCCAAATTAAATAATCAATTAGATACTACTGCATTACCAAATACTACATTTGAAGGTATTTCTCTCGATGGAAAAAATAAGAAAGATATTCAAGCAATTATTAATCAAAAGGTAACTGAATTAGATCAAAAATCCCTTACCTACATATTCCAAAATGATAAACAAAATTACACGTGGAAAGATTTAGGGATAAATTATAAAGAGAAAGATATTATTGAAAAAATCTTTAAAGAACAAGAAGGAAACGTAATGAATCGTTACAAAATGCGTCAGCAAGCTGAAAACGGTGAATTAAAACGTGACTATAAATTAACACCACAATTAAATGCAACAGCTTATGAAACCTTTATAAAAGATAAATATAATGAAACATTAAAAAATCCTGTTAATGCAGAATTAAGCATTGAAGGATCGACAGTAAATATTAGTCAAAGTCAAAACGGTGAAAAAATTGATAAAGGGAAACTAAACGGTTTAACAAACGAAGCGATTACTACTGGTAAATCAGATATTACATTGCCGGTTACATTAATAAAACCAGAACGTTCTACAGAAGACATACAAAAAATGGGGATTAAAGAAGTCATTGCTGAATATTCTACTCCAATGGCTGGCCGTAACGGAAATCAATCATTTAACGTAAATAAGTCAGCCAATACTTTAAGTGGGGTTATTGTAGCACCCGATGAAACGTTTAGTTTTAACGGCCGCGTTGGCGTAACTGATGCTGCACATGGTTATAAATCTGCAGCAGTATATTCACAAGGTAAAGTAATACAAAGTGCAGGTGGAGGAGTTTGCCAAGTCAGTAGTACTTTATACAGCGCAGCTTTAAGGGCAGATTTAGGTATTGTTTCTCGAAGCAATCATTCTATGCCGGTAAATTATTTACCACTTGGGCAAGATGCAGCAGTAGCAGATTATGGTCCAGATTTAAAATTTAAAAATAATACGGGCAATCATATTTATATTCAAGCATTTTCAAATGGGGGTAGTATTACTACACGCATTTTCGGTACAAATACTGGTAAAAATGTTGAAGTTTCTTCTCAAGTAATTAGTAGAAGTAGTGATAAAATAACAGCGGTTACGTATAAAAAAGTAACACAAAACGGGGAAGTACTATCAAATGGACAAATCTCAAAAAGCGTATATAAAAGCGCCCCAACACAATAGATAATATCCACCAAACAGCATAAAGAAAAAGGCGTGAGTAATCACGCCTTTTTCTTTTGCAGTAATAGTAAAAAAGTTTCAAGATGGTCTTTCGTTTCTTCTAAAGACCACATACGATTTCCTTCCTTCGCAGCTAATACACACGCTTCTTCCCACACGTTCTTTTTCTTCATATTTATTAATTCATCACGTAATTTCAAAACAATTTCTTCTTCTTCTTGCTCAATAAAGTCTTCCATCACGCTTACTATTTCATCCTCATGAATACTTAACGTACAGTACGATTTAAGAAAGTATTGTAATGTCGTATACATAATGTACTCCCCCTTCTTATTTGTCAGATGGATAAGAAGTAATAATCTTAAACCCTAATTCTCCTGACTTATCTCTAGCTAAAACAGTAACAGTTTTTACTAACTTGTCTTTTACACTCATATTTTTCTTTATTACCGTTTTTCCAACTGGGAATGCATGAGTTGTATTTAATACAAGACGAGCCTCTTTAGAATTTTTTAACCAATCTTGAATTTCCTTATCATGTTGCTTCAAGCTATCTTTTACAGCTTTCGTCGCTGTTTCTTTATCATAGTATGTACTTGCTGCTGACACTTTATCTGTCTTCAAGCGATTCTTCAAATCCTCTTCTGATTTGCCTACATGTCTTTCAATCGTATGACCATTTTTAGGTGGTCCTTCCATTTCATCTAAAATATTATCACTAATTTTTTCTACTGATGTAGCTTGATTACCTGTTTGCTTCTCTGTTTTTTGTTCTTTTCCTGTACATCCACTTAAGATCAGCATGAATGCCAATAAACCACTCAAGAAAAGACTGCTTATTCGTTTCATCATATCACCTCTTCCATGATTATTATCGTAACTTCACTAAAAGTCAATTTCACAACAAAAAAATCTATCAGTTTTCATTTTTTTCATCTATTTTCCTACACACTTTCACCAACACCATATTTTCCGCCCCTCTTAATATATACCCCCTAAATTTCATGATTATTTCCCAAATGAAAATACCGATAACAAAATCATATAACCCTTTTAAATAGAGGGTTTTTAAGATTTTTTAAAAACAACTTAAAATACCCCTGTTTTTTTATACCTAATACCCATATAAGGTATACAAACACCTTCTTATCAACATTTTCTACATTATGTAAATTTCCCCTTGCCTATACAATCGAAATATGGTGTAATGCAAAAAAAGATAAAGGATTTTAAACAATGGCTGAAACGATTCAAAATTTCCTAACAGAATACTATTCAATCGCAATTCCACTTAGCATCTTAATTAACATCATCATTAGTCTTTTAGGTGTTATTCCTAGCATCTTTTTAACCGCCATTAACATACAGCTCTTCGGTGTAACAAATGGCACAATCATTTCGATCGCAGGTGAGGCCTTAGGGGCTATTATCTCGTTTTATATTTATCGTATAGGCCTTCAAAAGTTCACTCACGATAAAGTAAATAAGTACCCAAAGGTAGAGCGTCTTCTTTATGTAGAAGGTAGAGAGGCCTTTCTACTCGTTCTATCGTTTCGATTGATACCTTTCATCCCATCAAGTATCGTGACTTTATTTGCAGCTCTAGGGAAAATGTCATTACTCTCCTTCAGTATTGCCAGTACAATAGGTAAAATACCGGCCTTATTGATCGAAGTATATTCGGCATACCAAGTTATGAACGGAACAAATGAAGCGAAGTGGATTGTAACAATCGGCGGTTGTATCGGATTGTTTTATTTGTGGAAAAAATGGAGAAAAAAATAAAGAAGGAGCCTATGCTCCTTCTTTATTTTTGAGGTATTTTATTAATAAATATCCCTTAAAACCTTAGTTTATACCAACAGCACTAAATGATTGCTTAACTGCATTTACTTCAGCAGAATTCGCACCATATAAGTCTGCAGCAGCTTGTACTGCACCAGCACGAGCTTGACTAAATGTAGTAGATTGCGTGAAATACTGTGTATTTGCACGGTAGTAAATCGCACCTAATTTATCTTTTCCGATACCATTTACAGTTACACCAAAATGCGTACCGCCATTCGCTAATAAATAAGCTTGTTTATTAATAATGCCGCTGTTTGTATGAACGCCACCGTTATCACTTGAACCCGTGTAACGCTTAGAATAATGGTCTGGATCACCATACTTTGTAGGATCACTCATAGAACGAAGTGCATCTCCTGGTTTGCCAGGTGTGTAAATATCTTCACCAATCTCCCAATCTGGGTTACGGTTATCATAGAATTCTACTAAAGTACCAAAGATATCAGAAATCGCTTCATTTAAAGCTCCTGATTCATTTTGATAAATTAGATTTGAACTATTTTCCGTAACAGCATGCGTTAATTCGTGACCAATTACATCAATACCACCAGATAATGAAGTGAATGTTACACCATCACCATCTCCGTATACCATTTGTGAGCCATTCCAGAATGCATTATTATACTTACTTCCATAATGCACAGTTGATTTTAATGGTGCACCCGCATCATTAATTGAGTTACGATTAAATGTATTCTTATAGTAATCATACGTGATGCCTGCATAGTAATGAGCATCTACTGCTGCTGCATCATACGCTGCATTGAAAACATTATCCGCATCTGCCCATAATGTTCCTGGTAATGTTGAACGGTTTTTCGCATCATATGTGAAAATCGTTGCCCCACGCGTATTATCTTGTAAGTAGTAAGATGATCCAGATAACGTTGTATTAAGCGACTTCGTATCTCCTAATACACCTTTACCAGTTCCAACTTTATTTGTTCCTGTTACAGGCTTTATAACAGCTTTCGCATCCTGTTTAGGAGCCTCTTGCTTAACTGGTGACTTATCATCATTCGTCACATGATCAATTGTATTAAACTTATTTAATACTTTACCGCTGTCTGCCTCAATGAAATAGTAGTAGTTTCCTGGACTTGGGTCTAGGAAGTTTAAATTCACAACGTATGCATATGTTGTTTCCTCACCATTTTGATATACATATAAGTCCGCTTTTGGTTCCACTTCATATTTCGGTGTTACTCCTAAATCTTGCTGCGCAATTTCAATCGCTTTTGTGCCTTCAATCTTATTTTTATTTTTCAACTTTTCCTTTTTGTCTAAATCAGGTGCAACTGTTCCAGACAACACTTTTAAAGAACCGTCTTTACTTACGTGAGCTACTTGAGTAGAACCCCATACAGGCACTCCTTCGTACACTTGTTGCATACGTACTACTGTTGAATCAGTTACAGCATCTTTCTTCACTTGTTTCACTTTGAAAGAATCTTGCGCACTCTTTTCCCCTAGCTTATAATCACCTTTTGCTGCATTTAAGTAATCAAACACAACAGATTCTGCTTTCTTGCCAGTCGCTTCAGTTAGATCACCAGAAATAAACTCAGGTGACTGCACCGTCTCATTGTACTTCTTCGTAGAGAGCACATTTTTAGAATCCGCAAATGCAGAGCCTGTCCCTCCAAACGTTGTAACTGCCATTCCTGTCGCTAACACTAATGCTAAACTCTTCTTTTTCATATAACCTTCCCCCTAATAAAAAATTTTTTGAAAAAGAGTAGTTTCATATTAGCATTATGTTTCCACTATTAATATACTAAAAATTCAAATAATTATTTTCTCAAGTTTTGTAGAATTTTGAGGAACAAATATTGAAAAAACCCCTTTCCGGTTGGAAAGGGGTTTCTCAATATTTTCTTAACCATAAATATCTGGATTTGAGTAATTTATAACCTTTTCTTCTGAAAAATTAAAACCATAAATATCTGGATTTGAATATTTTATACTACCTTCTTTTAAAGAGTTCAATCCATAAATATCTGGATTTGAGTAATTTACTGATCCTTCTTTTAAAGACTTTACTCCATAAATATCTGGATTTGAATAATTAACTCCTAAAGAAAGAATCGTTACTATCCCAAAGCCCACTACACCATATATACGCTTTTTCAATTCAACTCCTCCTTTTCTTCCAAAACTTTAATAACTTCTTTATAATATTTATTGCTTTCCTCGTACTTAAATTCATTCTCTAAATACATAGCTAATTCTAAATAAGCATTTTTTAATTCCTTCATACTACCTATACTCTTAAAGAACGGAATCGCCTCATTTTCTAAAAATCTCTTAAATTCTTGAGATTCCCCAAAATATTTATACTTAAATATACAGAATGAATAAATCATTTTATTGTATTTTTCATCACTCCGTGAGCAATCAATTCCTTTTTCTATCCATTCCTGCGCTTCTTCATAACGTTTAAGATGAATGCATTGCTTAGCTAGTCCATAAATTGTTTCAATATAATTCATATTGACAGTCTTCTGCAATTCGAAACTTTGAAGAAAATAGTTTTTAGATTTATCATGCTTATTCTTATAATGGTATAATTCTCCCATATTATTTAAAGTCATAGCTTTAATCATGTCTTTTTCCGCAAAAGAATCCACTTCTCTTAATATGCTTTCATAAATCTTTAGAGCTTCTTCATACTGGGCTTTTTCCACATAACTTAAAGCGATGATTGTTTGACAATTTATTACATAACGGAATTTGTATTCGTTACGGAACCCTTCCATAGCAATATGAGCAAAATGCATGGCTAAATGTGGTATATTTAGGTGACTATACGCAAGGCTCAAGTTATAATATATACCAGTTTCATAATACCCTTGCTCTTTAGCCATTTCTTCCGTTTCAATTAAATATTCCAAACTTTCCTTATGCTTATATTGCAGACTACGTAGTAATGCCTTACTGTACGTATACAACATCTTCTGAAAAGGTGAATATTTCTTGTACACTTTCTTCAATCTGTCCAACTCTTCTTCAACAGCAGGAAAATCCCTTTTCATAATTAAATACCGCGTATACAGCAGTTTATAATAATTTATAATTTCAAAATCCAACACATGCTTCATTTCACCTTGCAACTCTTCATATATACGTTCTACTTGTTGCTTGTCCAAATGAACTAGTGCATTCAACCACTCATCCAGCTTCCCCTTCACATCTTCCTCTACATCTCTCAAATCCGTCACGGCAATTTCTAGTCTTGTGCAGAGCAATTGTAGAATTTCTTCTGATGCTTCGATCTTTCCATTTTCAATCTTACTTAAGTATGAGACAGAACAAATGCCCTGACATAATTCTTCTTGTGTCATTTTTTGCTGAAGCCGTTTATAAAAGACTTGTTTGCCTATTTTTTCTAATGTTTGTTGCATTGTCCTCCTCCATTCTCATTACCCCATTACTCTAATAATACATAAAATCTGGAGAAATATAAATTGATAAATATAAATTTTCTAAAAAATATGCATAATTTCATTTTTTTCTCTCTTGACTTCACATCAATATCTCTTCTTTGCTACGAATGGTGAAAAGTTGGTATACTATAACCAAATTATGGAGGTGTTCTCGCGATGACTCATTATAAAGACGATAGTTATGCCTTACATACAGACCTATATCAAATCAACATGGCTTATACATATTGGAAAGATGGTATTCATAATCGCCGTTCTGTGTTTGATTTATACTTTCGAAAGCTTCCATTCGAGAACGGTTATGCTGTTTTTGCTGGCCTTGAGAAAATTGTAGAGTACATAGAAAATTTCAGTTTTACTGAAAGCGATATCGCTTATTTAGCAGAATTACAATTTGAAGAAGAATTCCTTCATTATTTACAAAATATGAAATTCACTGGGACGATTCGTAGTATGCAAGAAGGCGAAGTTGTATTTAATAACGAGCCTTTATTACGTGTTGATGCACCACTTGGTGAAGCACAAATTATTGAAACCGCTCTCTTAAACATTGTGAATTACCAAACATTAATTGCAACAAAAGCAGCTCGTATGAAACATGCTGCAAATAATGATGAACTTTTAGAGTTTGGTACGAGACGTGCCCACGAGTTCGATGCTGCCCTTTGGGGGACACGAGCTGCCTTTATCGGTGGTTTCTCCTCTACAAGCAATGTGCGTGCTGGAAAACGCTTCGGGATACCTGTTGCTGGCACACATGCTCATTCTTTCGTACAAGCGTATCGTGATGAATATATCGCATTTAAGAAATACGCTGAAACTCATAAAAAGTGCGTCTTTCTCGTTGATACATATGACACATTGAAATCTGGTGTTCCAAATGCAATTCGCGTCGCAAAAGAATTTGGAGATCGTATTGATTTCTATGGCATTCGTCTTGATAGTGGTGATATGGCTTATTTATCTAAAAAGGCACGAAAATTATTAGATGAAGCAGGATTTACAAATACAAAAATTATCGCTTCTAGCGATTTAGATGAATACACAATTATGCACTTAAAATCTCAAGGAGCAAAAATTGACGTATGGGGTGTCGGAACAAAATTGATTACGTCATTTGAACAACCAGCATTAGGGGCTGTCTATAAACTAGTTGCGATTGAAGATACTGACGGAAAATTAAATGATACGATTAAAATTTCATCTAATCCTGAAAAAATCACCACTCCAGGACTTAAACGCATTTATCGTATTATCAATCGAGTTAATGATCATGCAGAAGGCGATTATATTTCGTTAGATTCTGAAGAACCCGGAAAAGAAGAACGCTTAAAAATGTTCCATCCAGTTCACACGTATATAAGTAAATTCGTAACAAACTTTGAAGCCCGTGAACTGCATAAAGATATTTTCGTTAACGGTGAAAGAACATATGAACTACCAAGCATATTAGATATTCAAAAATATAACGAACAGAGTCTCGCACTATTCTGGGAAGAATATATGCGAACTTTAAATCCCGAAGAGTATCCTGTCGATTTAAGCCAAGAGTGCTGGGATCATAAAATGAATTACATTCAAACAGTTCGAGAGCAAGTTGAAAAAAACATACAAAAGTAAACTTCTCTATAGCCTTTTTAGGGGTACTGCCACATGCCTATCAACTTAAAAATTCAGAATTACCCCAAAACGAAAAAATGAACTTTTTGTTACAAGTTAACACAAAATTTTGTTCTGGAGGCACTAAAAAATTTTAGCTTGATAGTGATGGGACCTCTATATAAAAAACCACAGTTTATACTCAAACTGTGGTTTTTCGACGTGCAATGATTTATCAACATCTCTTTTTATTCTTTAAAATCTGCAACAGAACCAGGATCCCCCTCAAAGTATAAATTCCAAGGAGAGGATCCGTTTTTTATTTACTTATATACGTACAGCTGTACCACTTACAGCAACCATTAACATTCCATCACGAACAACTTCGTAATCTACGTCAATACCAACGATTGCGTTCGCACCTTTTTCTTTTGCGAGTTCTTTCATTTCGTCCATCGCAATATCACGAGCGTCTTTTAGCTTACTTTCATAAGCACCAACACGGCCACCGACAACATCACGAACTGAAGCGAATACATCGCGGACAATATTTGCCCCCATAATAGCTTCACCATTTACAATATCAATATACTCAATAATCTCTTTACCTTGAATTCCAGAAGTTGTTGTTACAATCATGACTGACACTCTCCTAATATCTTATAATTTTTGATTAG
>NZ_NVAP01000003.1 GCF_002567495.1 Bacillus cereus
TTTTAATATTAAACTATTTAAAAGTAAAATAATATTTGATATTATTTTATTGAGTCAATTTCAACAAAATAACCAATAAAAAAGAGGACGCAACCCGCGTCCTCTTTTTTATAAATCTTTCACTCGTAATACACGCATTGCATTTAACACTGCAAGTAGTGTCACACCAACATCTGAGAAAACAGCTTCCCACATTGTTGCAATACCAAAGGCACCAAGTAATAAAACGATCCCTTTTACACCTAAAGCAAAGATGATATTTTGCCACACTATACTTCTTGTGCGTTTTGCAATTTTTACAGCTGTCGCAATTTTTGAAGGCTCATCAGTCATAATAACGATGTCTGCCGCTTCAATTGCTGCATCTGATCCTAAACCACCCATCGCAATACCAACGTCTGCACGGGCTAATACTGGTGTATCGTTAATACCGTCACCAACGAAGGCAATTTTTTCTTTTCCGTGCTTCGCTGCATCAATTTTTTCAATCTCTTCTACTTTTTGTTGCGGTAGTAATTCCGCATGAACTTCATCTAAGCCTAATTCTTTACCGACAGCTTCACCAACTGTTTTTGCATCACCAGTTAACATTACTGTCTTTTTAATACCTAGTTCTTTTAACTTTTGAATCGCTTGTTTCGAATCCTCTTTTACCTCATCAGAGATAACAATATAACCTGCATATTTTCCATCTACAGCAACGTGAACTAATGTACCTACTGTTTCTGGTTGTTTAAATTCAATATTTTCTTTTCTCATTAATTTTGCATTACCTGCAAAAATTTCTTTTCCTTGTACTTTTACGACTGTACCGTGACCAGAAATTTCGTTATAATCATCGATTATTTTTTCATCAATTGATTTTCCATATGCCTTTCGAATAGATTGGGCAATTGGATGGTTAGAATACACTTCAGCAAATGCCGCATACTCTAATAATTCTTCACTTGTAGTACCTTCACTTGGTTCCATTTTTGTAACTTTAAAGACACCTTTTGTTAATGTTCCTGTTTTATCAAAAACAATGTATTTCACATCGTTTAAAGCTTCTAAATAGTTACTACCTTTTACTAACACACCACTTTTAGATGCACCACCGATACCTCCAAAGAATCCAAGAGGAATGGATACAACTAACGCACATGGACAAGAGATTACTAAGAACACTAAAGCTCTATAAATCCACTCAGAGAATGTAGCTCCTTCTAAAATAAGTGGTGGAATAAACGCCATGATCGCTGCTGTAATAACTACAACTGGAGTGTAGTAACGCGCAAACTTCGTAATGAAGTTTTCTGTTGGTGCTTTTTTACTGCTTGCATTTTGAACTAAATCTAAAATTTTCGATACAGTTGATTCACCGAATTCTTTTGTAACTTCAACTGTCAATACACCATTTTGGTTCACAAAGCCACTTAATACATCATTTCCAACTTCAACTTCACGCGGCACAGATTCACCAGTTAATGCTGAAGTATCTACCATTGATGTTCCTTCAATTACTTTTCCATCTAATGGTACTTTCTCACCTGGCTTAACGATAATATAATCACCGATTTTCACATCTTCTGGTGATACTTGTTTCGTTTCATTTCCAACCTTTACATTCGCATAATCCGGACGAATATCCATTAATGAAGTAATTGATTTTCGAGAGCGGTTTACCGCAATGCTTTGGAATAGTTCTCCTACTTGATAAAATAGCATTACTGCTACAGCTTCTGAATATTGCTGAATTGCAAAAGCTCCTACAGTTGCAATTGCCATTAAGAAGTTTTCATCAAATACTTGGCCACGAGTTATGTTTCTTACCGCTCTCCAAACGATATCTCCACCTATTAATAAATAAGCAAGGACGAATAACGGAATTGTTACCATTTGTGGTAAGCCCGCTAATGCAGCAATTGCTGTCAAAATTCCGCCGACCACTAATCTCCCTACCATCTTTTTCACATTTGCTTCACCATGATCGTGACTATGTCCGTGGTCATGACCGTTCTTCTCTTCACGAACAACTTTCACATCTGGCTCTAACTTTTGAACGACATTTGTTATATTTGCTACAGTCGCTTCTAGTTCTCTTTTATTCGCAACTTCTACTCGTAGTTTCTTCGATACGAAATCAACAGTTGCTTCTGAGACAGCTGGCATTTCCTTAACTTTATTTTCAATTTTCATTGCACAATTCGCGCAATCTAAACCTTCTAATATAAATACTTCTTTAGCAATTTTATTTTTTTGTTCTTCTTGTACTTTAATATGCGGTTCTAATTTTGTAACGAGTTGTTTCGCTTCCGTAACAACTTCGTTTTCTTTATTTTGTGCTGTTTCTAAGATCATTGTCTTTGTTGCGAAGTTTACAGAGCAAGAATTTACTCCTTCTATATTCCCAACACCTTTTTCAATTTTCATTGCACAATTCGCACAATCTAAACCTTCTAACATCAGTTTCTTTTTCACTAATGCTTCAGCCATCGTTCTCCCTCCTCGCGTTCTTTTTATTCTTCTTCGTTTACGTGTTCAAACGCTTGCTCGAAGATATGAATTACGTGCTGGTCAGCTAACGAATAATAAACAACCTTTCCTTCTTTACGATTCTTTACAAGTTTCGCTTGCTTTAACACACGAAGCTGATGCGAAATAGATGATTGTGTCATTCCTAATAAATAAGCTAAATCACAAACACACATTTCAGCTTCAAATAATGCATGTAATATTCTCGTACGTGTACGATCACCTAATACTTTAAATAGTTCTGCTACTTTACTTAAGCTGTCATCAGTTGGAATTGTTTGTTTTACTTGATCCACGACTTCTTCATGAATTATCGTTTGAGAACATGCCTCTTGTGGTGTTTCTACTTTATTTACAGCCATTATAGCTCACCTCTTTAATTGAACATATGAACAATCATTCATATATCTTATACTCTTATTATATGAGCGCCCACTCATATGTGTCAATAAAATCCGAATTTTTTTTATGAACATCCCGTTCACATTTTAATAAGACATATACATATTTTCCGCATCCTCTATATTCTCATACAAAAAAGGATGTGCAATTCGCACACCCCTCTTTACTTAGTTTTCCTTTTTCATCGCATCCACAATTAAAGAAACAAATCCTAACTGTTTATCCTGATTTCTATGGTCAAAACGTTTCGACCGATAAATAAATCCGTCTTTCTCATTCCAATCATTATAATGAAACTTACCATTCTCATCACAATATTCTAAAAGCCTCACTTGAAAACCCGCTGATTCAAACATGGACGTGATTGTTTTATAGTTATGAACAATTTTATGACTTGCTGCTGGATGATCTAATGGACCAGGTCCACCTACTTGTACACCTTGCTGATATTCTTCATCTGGAAAAAATGCATCTGGTACTGCACAACGAATATATCCACCATCTTTTAAAAATTCGTAGCAAACTTTAGCTGCTTCTATACCTTCCTCATGCGATAAATGCTCCCATACATGTTCCGCTAAAATTGCTGATAAAGAATTAGGTTGAAATTTATCAAACCATGTTTCTCTTCGTAATACATTTAATTCTTCTTCATTCGTATGTAACCAACCAGGGTTATTATTATAACCCTCTGCTCCAACAACAACTTTCGTTTTTAACATTTCTCTCCCACCCTTTTTCATATTCCGACATAAAATTTCAACAAAGTAATATACATTCCCTTTATTTCAACAAAAGAAAAAGCCTTGCGCGCTCCCTAGACGCACAAGGCTTACTATCTTATATCCCTTTAATCAGCTTTTAATTAGCTTGTTCTAAATTATCCTGCGAACTTCCATCGTCTTTTAAATGACTATGTTTTTTCGAATAAACAAAGTATACAACTACTCCAATTGCTAACCAAACACCGAAGTATATCCATGTTTTTAATGGTAGGTTTACCATTAAGAATAGACAACATGCAACTGAAATGATCGGCAAGATCGGTACAAGTGGTACCATAAATCCACGTTGTAATTTCGGATGCGTTTTACGAAGAATGATAACAGTTACACCAACCATGGCGAATGTTAATAACGCTCCAATATTCGCTAAATTTGACAATTCTTTTAAATCGATAAATCCAGCAATTAAAGCACTACCAATTCCTGTTAACCAAACTGAAAATGTTGGCGCTTCAGTCTTCTTGTTAATTTTCGCGAAAGATTTTGGTAATAAACCGTCACGACTCATAGCGAAGAATACGCGTGTCGTAGCGTAGATGTACGCGAAAATTACAGCCATAATACCAATTACAGCTCCAATAGCAATTACACCAGCCACTTTATCTTGTCCTACAACTTCTAGTACATAAGCCATAGCTTCAGGCACATCTAATTCCTTGTAAGAAACCATACCTGTCATAACGAGACAAACTACAACATAAATGATTGTACAAATGACTAATGAAGCAATAATACCAATCGGTAGATCACGTTGCGGATTTTTTACTTCTTCAGCAGAAGTTGCTAATGCATCAAATCCTAAGAAAGCGAAGAATACTGCTGCTCCCCCCGCGAAAACTCCACTTAAACCGTACGGTGCAAATGGTATCCAGTTTTCTGGTTTCACGTAAAATACACCAACTGCAATGAATAAAACAACAATACCAATTTTAATTAATACCATTATGTTATTCACACGCTTGCTTTCTTTCGTACCTCGTGATAATAACCAAGTTATTACTAACGTAACGATAACTGCCGGTAAGTTTACCATACCACCTTGCGCTGGAATCGTTAACAATGCTTTTGGAATTTCAAGTCCCAATCCACTCACTAAGTTATGGAAATAACCCGTCCATCCGCCAGCTACTGCGGCAGTCGTTACGACATATACAGATAGCAATGTCCATCCCATTAAATGGGCAACAAACTCACCAATTGTTGCATACGAATATGTGTACACACTACCTGAAACAGGAAGTGTAGACGCAACCTCTGCGTAACATAAAGCTGCAAATCCACAAACAATTGCTGCAATCATAAATGAAAAAATAACCGCTGGACCAGCATCTCTTGCTGCTACTAATCCAGTTAATACTAGAACTCCTGTACCAATTATCGCACCAATCCCTAGCATTGTTAGGTCAAATGCCCCTAGCGTTTTCGTTAAAGTTTTACTTTTACTTTCCCCTAACAATTGCGTAACGGATTTCTTTTTAAATAGGTTGGCCACGATGAATGCCCCCTTTTACCAAGAAGAGCTAAGAGGTATTATCTCTTAGCTCTTATCATGTTGTTTTATATATTGTTCGATTTTGTTTTGTATAATGCTTCTATTAGCAAGATACTGTTTCTGCTTCTAATAATTCTTTAGCACCTTTGTACTCTACACCGTGAGCTTCTGCAACTGCTTCAAATGTTACATAGCCATCTAATGTGTTAATACCTTTTAATAATGCAGAGTTGCCTAGGCAAGCTTCTTTGTAGCCTTTGTTAGCAATTTGTACTGCATATGGTACTGTTACGTTTGTTAATGCAAGAGTTGATGTACGTGGAACCGCACCTGGCATGTTTGCAACTGCATAATGAACAACGCCGTGTTTTTCGTAAGTTGGGTTATCATGAGTTGTAATACGGTCAGTTGTTTCGAAAATACCACCTTGGTCAATCGCGATATCTACAACAACAGAACCTTGTTCCATTGATTGAATCATTTCTTCTGTTACAAGTTTTGGCGCTTTTGCACCTGGGATTAATACTGCACCGATTACAAGATCAGACTCTTTAACAGCTTCTGCAATATTGTAAGGATTAGACATTAAAGTTTTTACTTGGTTTCCGAAAATGTCATCTAATTGACGAAGACGTTCTGCACTTAAGTCGATGATTGTTACATCCGCACCTAGTCCAACTGCAATTTTAGCAGCATTTGTACCAGCTTGTCCACCACCGATGATTGTTACTTTACCACGTTTAACCCCTGGAACACCTGCAAGTAAGATACCTTTACCGCCTTTGTTTTTCTCAAGGAATTGTGCACCAATTTGTGCAGCCATACGACCAGCTACTTCACTCATCGGTGCAAGTAATGGTAATGAACGGTTTTCTAATTGTACTGTTTCATATGCGATAGAAACAACTTTTTTCTCGATTAAAGCTTTTGTTAATTCTGGCTCTGGAGCTAAGTGTAGGTATGTGAATAAGATTAAGCCTTCACTAAAGTGTTTGTATTCGCTTTCAATTGGTTCCTTAACTTTCATAACCATTTCCATGTTCCAAGCTTCTTCAGCTGTGTCAACAATTTTTGCTCCCGCTTCAACATACTGAGCATCTGTGAAACCAGATCCTAAACCTGCACCCTTTTGAATGAATACTTCGTGATTGTTACGAATTAAATGTACAACACCTGCTGGTGTCATTGCCACACGGTTTTCGTTGTTTTTAATTTCTGCTGGTACCCCAATACGCATAATGAAATGCCCCCTTATAATTAACAGAAAAAAGAGATTCTTTTTTCTTTTTGTAATAATTAATAACTTATGTCCTTATTCTAGCATAACTTAAAAGTTATGAAAACGCTAACATACCATTTTTCTAAAGTTTATATATTTAGAATAGTGTAAATATATAAAACATTGATTCTATTAGGGGTTTCGTGGCATTTCACTATCTATCACTCTATTTTTATTATACTTCTTCAAAATAAACAGTAATCATTTATTATTTGACAATAATGTAACAATGTAAGAAACCTAAGTGACAACGTATACATATACAGTTATTACTTTACTTAATACT
The DNA here is from genome assembly GCF_002567495.1 of Bacillus cereus. Taxonomy (GTDB): domain Bacteria; phylum Bacillota; class Bacilli; order Bacillales; family Bacillaceae_G; genus Bacillus_A; species Bacillus_A cereus_AQ. The sequence continues at coordinate 6,759 of NZ_NVAP01000003.1, forward strand.
TTAGAGATATATTCTTTTCACAAAAAAACAGCTGCTAGCACTTAGCTAGCAGCTGGGTAACTTGTAAATAACTTTAAAAATAAGTCATCTGTTGTTTCAGTAATTTTATCAAACAGATCACTTTCTTCCTCTTCTTGCTTTTTTAACATCTTAATTGTTTCGCGTGCATCTTCAGGGTAATCGGTTATGATACCATCTACGTTTAACTTATAATATGCCTTTAAATTTTCCATATCATTTACTGTCCATACGTAAATTGGTTTGTTTAACTTTCTTGCTTCTTTTACTAATTTCTTATTTAACATATATTCTTCTGCTACGTAAAAGTCAGCCTTCACATTCTTTAAGTTAGCTCTACTTGCATACAATATATATCCTACTTTTATATCTGGATTTGCACGCTTAAACTCTTTAATAAGTGGATAGTGTAACGTTTGAATTACACATTGCTTCTCAAATTCATTATCTTTAATCGTTTTTAATACTTTGTTTACAAAATCTTTTTCGCCTCCATGGAGCTTCACTTCTATATTAAGTTTGATTTTGCCATTTGCTAACTTAATGATCTCATCAAGTGTACTTATTTGTCCGGAAAGTCCATCTTGACTAAGAGTAAGCTGCTTTAACTCAGCCATCGTTAAATCTGACACATGCACATTGGCATTCGCGAGACGTTTTAGCTTCAAATCATGTATAACCGCTAGTTCACCGTCTTTCGTTTGTAATACATCTATTTCAGCGTAGTCTGCTTTTGCATCAATAGCACCTTGCACAGCCTCTTTCGTATTTTCTACGCCTTTTGATATATATCCACGGTGCGCCATAATAATTGGTTCTTTATACGAATTTGAAATAAACGTTACAATGAAGGCAACAACCATTCCGGCAGTAATAATCCCTACAATATATACGCCAATAAATTTCCAACGATGTTTTTGGAAGAAACATTTATCTGCTTTCGTTTTTGAATAATCTAATCCTTCTTCTAATAAAACCTCTTCAACTGAAACCTTTTGTAAGTACAATCGCGTAATCGCCATAATATAAAATGGCGTCACGATAAAACTAAATAAATACAATGTACTCGTTAAAAATACAGAAATCGTTGATTCAGCTAATAATGCAAATGTTCCTTTCGGGTTTGTAAATTCATAAACACCCCATAGGCACAATAAATATATTCCCAAAAATACGACATATACAATTCCAATTGAAATAAAAAATCCTACTAAAAAGAATAGTACTTTTAAAAAGCTTTCTTTTACTAAAGTTGCGCTTTTACGTGCTGCCACGCGAAATGGTTTTTGCTCTAAAACAACAATAGGTAGAACGAAAATCCATCGAAGATTCAAATACGCGACTACAGCAAAGAACGTGTAATAACCAACTTGTCCCATCGTTGTCTTAAAAAGTTCTCCTGTAATAAAGTTAGGAATTTGAATTTGCGGAATTAATGCCGTTTCATATCCCATATTTAAAAGAGGTAACAATACGACAGCATATAGAATAAATCCTGGTAAGCAATATGTGAAAAGTGTAGGTAAATACGTTACCGTTTTATATAAAATCGGACGTAATTTCACCTTCTGTCTCTTATGAGCGAAATACGAAATAATAATAAGTACTGCAAATTCCGTAAAGATAAGAAACAATGCTAACAATGACAAAATTATGATTGCCAAGATGCCATAAGGCGTCTTTAAAAACGCTAATAATTCATCATTTGTCGCATTTGCATAACCACCAAAATACAATAACTTATTAAAAATGATCCCAAATAGTGGAACAAACACAATCGCTGCTAATAATTTATAAGCAAGCTGAAAGGTTAATACATTCCAAAAGGCAAATCTGACTGTTTGAAAGGAATGTCTCATTACTCCTGGTATAGATAGTCTTTTACGGTGTTGCATATATTCCTCCACATTCTAAATCGATATTTGAGATGGATTCCATATTTCCAGTTCTAATCCATCTTTTTAATAATAATATATTCCGCTTAACATGAACACTCTTATACATACAATAAAAAAAGTGATGGCTACTTCCCATCACTTTTTCATCTACTCTATTTTTTCTCTAGTCCTTGTCCAAATGCTTTCAAAAAACTAAACCCGAATGTAATTGCTCTATTGATGTCTGGGTCTTTTAATACTTTAAAGAAATCCATTACTTTTGTTTTTTTACCACTATTTAATTCGTCTGTCGCAAATTGCAATCCTGTAACTAAACTTGACGTAATTTGCTTCGTTATTTCTGGGTCAACTGCAGATAACGCTTCTCCTGCCCCCATCATATTATTTAACGCATTTTTAACGGGTTCACGATTTAATTGCTCCACAGCGATTTTTGAAACATCTTCCTTCGCAGCAAGTAAACTAATCGCCGCATCTAATATACCAGCCTTCTGCAACTGTGCTAAAAGCTGCATCGTTTCTTCTACTGCTTCACGATTATTAGATAGCTCATTTAGAAATTCATCTGCTACTTGCTGTTTCTGTTCTTCCTCTGTTACAACTTTCTTTTTAATTAAAGTAATTTCTTTTGCCACTATCTCCGCCCCCTAGTCCACAAGTGATACGTATTGTTTTCTTTGCCATTTTTGCTGGATTTCAACACCGTTTTGCGGATTACGCTTTTTATCTCTCGGGTTTGAAGATGGTAACGGGCGATTCCCTTTCTCACGTAGTACACGCATCTTTACCATCGTTTGTTTGTATGCTGGTGTACACGTATAAATATCTGTCGCCGTTCCAGTTAAAATATTGATCGCCTCTTCATTTACCGTTGCATGCATCGGTAAATATAGCTCTTTCCCCGTTACACGATCTGTAACAAGTGCCTGTACTTTAATTTTTCCAAATGGTGATGCTAATTCTACAAGTCCGCCATCTTTCACATTGCGCTCTATGGCAAGTTCAGGTGAGATTTCAACGAACACTTCAGATACTTTAGATAAAATACCAGCCGATTTATTCGTCATATTCCCTTCATGGAAATGTTCTAACATACGACCATTATTTAAAAGTAAATCATACTCATCTGGCGCTACAACTGGCGGCACCCATTCATCTAATGATAATCGAGCTAGTTTATCTGGGAAGTTAAATCCGTCTACATATAATAGTGGTGTATCACTACCATCATGGCTACCCCAACATAAACTATTCCATCCTTCTAAGCGATCGTATGTGGCCTGAGAGTATAAAGGTGCAAGCGATGCAATTTCATCCATAATTTCACTTGGACTTTCATAATTCCAGTCCCCGCCAAGTGCACGAGCTACTTTTTGTAAAATCCACCAGTCTGGTTTTGAATCACCAAGCGGCTTCAATACTTCATATAATCTTTGAATACGGCGCTCTGTATTCGTAAATGTTCCCTCTTTTTCTAAGCTTGGTGCTGCTGGTAAAATAACATCAGCAAAACGAGCTGTTTTCGATAAGAACATATCTTGAACAACGAGGAAATCTAAATTCGCTAAAATATGTTGTACATGGTTAGCATTCGAATCTACTAAAGCCATTTCTTCACCCATAACATACATACCACGCAGTTTTCCTTCATCTGCCGCAAGTAACATTGCAATATTATTTAACCCTGGTGCTTCAGGAATTGTAGTACCGTATGCTTTTTCAAATTTCGCACGGAGCGTATCATCTGAAACCGCTTGGTAACCTGGAAGCCAGTTTGGTAATGTTGCCATATCACAAGCACCTTGTACGTTATTATGTCCACGTAATGGGTATGCTCCTGCACCAGGACGACGGTAGTTACCCGTAACAAGCAATAAATTTGAAATTGCTGCTGAAGTTGTACTTCCTCCAGTATTTTGAGTTACACCCATTCCCCAAAGTACACAAGTACCATCTGCTTCATATACCATACGAGCCATTTCCTTCAGATTACCTTTCGAAATCCCCGTAATTTCTTCTGTATAATCAAGCGTATACTTTTCTAGCATTGTACTATATTCATCAAAGTTCTTTACATTTTCAGCTAAGAACTCTTTATCATGCCAATCTTGATCAATCATATATTTCGTAATACCAGCGAGCCATACGTAATCAGTTCCTTGGCGCGGATGAATGAATAAATCCGCACGCTCTGCCATTTCATGTTTACGAAGGTCTGCCACAATTAATTTTTGGTCATGTAATTTATGAGCACGTTTTACACGCGTCGCAAGTACAGGATGTCCTTCTGTTGGATTTGCTCCAACGATAATAACAAGACCTGCTTCCGCAATATCTTTCACTGTTCCAGCATCCCCGCCCATACCGACAGTTTTAAATAAACCGTCTGTTGCTGGAGATTGACAATAACGGGAACAGTTATCTACATTATTCGTTCCATATATTTGACGGGCTAGTTTTTGCATAAGGTAATTTTCTTCATTTGTTACTTTCGAAGAAGAAATAAATCCAAATGCATCGCTACCGTATTCTGATTTAATATGTTGCATGTTAGAAGCCACAACTTCTAATGCTTCTTCCCATGATGCTTCAACAAACATATCCCCTTGGCGAATTAATGGCTTTGTAATGCGATCTTCACTGTTTACAAAATCCCATCCAAATTTGCCTTTTACACATGTGGAAATACCATTAACCGGCGCATCTGAAACAGGCTGTACTTTCAAAATGTGACGATCCTTCGTCCATACTTCAAATGAACAACCTACACCACAAAATGTACAAACGGTCTTTGTTTTATTAATTTTCGTTTTACGCATTGCAGACTCTACTTCTGAAACTGCTAAAATACTACTATATCCAGGCTCTACATCCTTTACAAAATCAATCATCGGATCTAACACATCCGGTTTCAATCCCGTCATAAACCCGGCTTCACCTAGCATTGTTTTTTCCATTAACGCATTACACGGACATACTGTTACACACTGCCCACAACTTACACAAGATGAGTCATTTATACTTACACCATTGTCCCAAATAACACGTGGACGGTCTAAGCTCCAGTCAATCGATATAGTTTCATTCACTTGTAAGTTTTGACATACTTCTACACACTGCCCACACGCAATACATTGATTTGGATCGTATCGGTAAAATGGATGTGACATATCCACTTCACACGCACTTACTTTCGGCTCATACGGATATTTCTGTTCCTCAATCCCCATCATATGTACTGTATTGTGGACTTTACAGTTACCATTATTGTTATCACAAACGGTACAATACAATAGATGGTTCTCTAATATTCGATCCATCGCCTCAGTCTGCGCCTCTTTTGCACGCTGAGACTGTCTCTCAATATGCATACCGTTCTCTATTTTCGTTGAACAAGCACGCATTAACTGCCCGTCTACTTCTACAATACACGTATCACAAGTTTGAATTGGATCAACTTCTGGTACATGACAAATTTGTGGATGTTCCAAGTTACTCTCGTTAAATAATTGTAGTATCGTCTTTTCACCTGATGCAGAAAATTCTTTACCATCGACGGTTACACGGACTGTCTGTTCTGCCATAGTTTCCCCTCTCCTTACAAACAACTGTACAACACATTTTTGAATCCGTTTTCAAAAACGCATTACTGTACATATTTTTGAAACGCTCTGCCCAAATACTTTCTTATGAAGTCGATTCTAGATGTTATAAGGTATAACTACGAAAGCTTGAAAATGTCATTATTCTACAGTTCTATTATATCGTACATATACAATAATAACCAAAATAATCTGTGATTTTCTTACTCATAGATGTTTTTATACCACCATTTGCGGGCAGTAAGGCTCCCACCTCAAAATTCAGCTGGATCAAAGAAGCTAGGTGGGGATAGACAAGACCCCACTGATTAATGTTTCACTTTATTTTTTCAATGTTTTATGATGAAGGTGGGAGAAAAATACATATAAAAGGGGAATTTAATATGGGGCCTACGCAAGAAAATTATACAATTGTACGCTATCAATCTGGTACATTTTCAAAACAAATTGACGAGATTGTTACCGAATCTCCTATTACTATTAAATTAAACGGTGAAGAATACGTAACAGTTGTATGCACACCAAATTACATTGAAGATATGGTAATTGGTTTTTTAATTTCTGAAGGAATTATTTCTTCTTATAAGGATGTTGAAGAACTATGGGTGCAAAAGGAAAATGGAATTGTCCATGTAAAATCATCAAAAGTGAATCCGCTCTATCAAACTTTATATAATAAACGGTACATTACTTCTTGTTGCGGAAAAGGTAGGCAAGGTTTTATTTTCGTAAACGACGCAGCAAAAGCAAAAGACTTACATGATATACATGTAAAAGTTACTCCTGAAGAATGCTTTCACTTAATGAATACCTTGCAACAATCTTCTACTACATTTCGCCAAACTGGTGGTGTTCACAATACCGCGTTATGTGATCGAAACAATATCCTTATATCAAGAATGGATATCGGAAGACATAATGCATTAGATAAAATATACGGTCATTGTTTGCGTAATGATATATCTGTTAAAGGAAAAATCATCGCATTTAGCGGCCGGATTTCATCTGAAATTTTACTCAAAGTTTCAAAAATCGGATGTGAAATTGTTCTATCTAAATCCGCCCCAACAAAACTAGCATTGCAGCTTGCACATGATTTAGGCATTACAGTTGTAGGGTTTATTAGAAATGAATCTTGTAATATTTACACACATCCAATACGAATTGATGGCTATCAATCCACTGTTTAAAAAGTAACTCCTCAATCGAGGAGTTATTTTAGTTATAAAAATGTAATATATTAAACACTTGAATAGTTAATGAAGTTAATATATAATTTCATTACACAATTAAAACACAACATTTTAGCATATATCTTTTCATTCTTTTACAAATTAAAAGAGAATACTAACAAAACATATACTCAATCTTATGAAAGTAATGGATTCATTTGAAATCCACCAGGGAGGTTACAACTATGGAAATTCGCTTATTAACGACAGAGGACGCAGAAATATATTTAAAAGTTTGTATGGAAGGTTTAACGAAGAACCCTGAAGCTTTTAGCTCTTCTTATGAAGATGTTCTTAAACATGAAGATCCTGTAGCTGCTATGGCAAAACGATTAAGCAATCCGGATAAGTATACTCTAGGTGTCTTCAAAGATAACGATTTAATTGGTATCGCTACTTTAGAAACAAAACCATTTATTAAACAAGAACATAAAGCAAAAATCGGTTCTGTTTTTGTTTCCCCAAAAGCACGTGGTCTCGGAGCAGGACGAGCTCTAATTAAAGCAATTATTGAAAATGCCGATAAATTACATGTAGAACAACTCATGCTCGATGTTGTAGTCGGTAACGTTGGTGCCAAAAAACTATATGAGTCATTAGGTTTCCAAACTTACGGCGTACAAGAACGTTCATTAAAACATAACGGTCAATATTGGGACGAGGAACATATGGTTCTGTTCTTAAATGATTAATACTTCAATATAAAGTGAAACTTTACTCAGTGGGGGATTTTTCCATCACCCACTGAGTATTAGTTGAACCAATCGGACTTTTACGGGCAGTTATCCCCCACCTAACTCCCTCGCATTCGCCAAATTTTAAGGTGGGAGTTACTGCCCACAAATAGCGGGGTAGTTTTCCAAAAGCATCTTTCTTAATAAGAAAGATGCTTTTTTTCATTACAACAATGTAATCTTCATGTCACCTTTATCGATCGTACCAATCCTTACCATTTATTATACTAAAAATATAAAATGAAACTTTACTCAGTGTGGAACCCCCTCTCACACTGATCGCATGTACTTAATATGTAAAGGAGAATGTGACATGAAACAAAACAAACGAGCTATACTTTTAATATTTACTACAGCAATTGTAACTTCTGGTTTAGCAATTTTACCTTGGTTTATTATATGAACACTCCCCCACTTAGCAAAGCTTGAAGTGGGGGTTTCTAACGTTTCGACCTAACGGACGATTAACGTCAGGGGAGTTAACACATTAGCGAGCTGTTTCACG
>NZ_NVAP01000040.1 GCF_002567495.1 Bacillus cereus
TGGATCCAGTCAAAAATAAACAACTACAAATTAATAAAAAAATTCGATACGGATCTTGAAAGTGAAAGAACAATAGTATACATGTAATAATTCCGATTACATAGAAAATAAAGATAAGTAGTTCTAGTTTTGAGTGAAAGGAGAAACCATAGTTATGAAAAAAATTCATTCCAGTTATAATTTGAGCTCCAAAAAATAAAGAAATTCCAAATTGAAAAAATAATAAATCAGGCCCTCTTTTAATGACAAAAGTAATGAACGAAATGAAAAGTAAAAATACCCCTAAATAAATTGTTACATTTAATAATCGATCTAATGTAATCATGAATAGTGTCCCCTTTAATAGCATATTCATATATAAATAACAATTTCATTTAATTATAATATAACAATAAAATATTTTAAATGTTAGAAGTGTTGAGTTTTATAAATAAACTGTACAGACACAAACAACCTCACGCCCACATACACATAATAAAGACCACTATTTTGGCGGAGGTGAAAGGTTTGAGTCTATTCGCCGCAATTGGATATATGGTTCGAGAAGTGTTTGTCTTTGTTTCTTATGTGAAGAATAATGCGTTCCCGCAGCCATTATCATCAGATGATGAGAGAAAGTACTTAGAGTTAATGGAGCAAGGTGATGCTCAAGCGAGAAATCTTTTAATTGAACATAATTTACGGCTTGTAGCTCATATCGTTAAAAAATTTGAGAACACAGGAGAAGATGCAGAAGATTTAATTTCAATTGGTACGATCGGGCTCATTAAAGCAATCGAGAGCTATTCAGCAGGAAAAGGAACAAAGCTTGCAACGTATGCAGCACGCTGTATTGAAAACGAAATTTTGATGCATTTACGTGTACTAAAGAAAACGAAAAAAGACGTTTCACTTCATGATCCGATCGGGCAAGATAAAGAGGGGAATGAAATATCGCTTATTGATATATTAAAATCAGAGTCTGAAGATGTAATTGATATGATTCAGCTTAGTATGGAGTTAGAAAAAATTAAAGAGTATATCGATATTTTAGATGAAAGAGAAAAAGAAGTGATTGTGAAACGTTTTGGACTTGGGCTTGATAAAGAGAAAACACAGAGGGAAATCGCTAAGGCGCTTGGCATTTCTAGAAGCTACGTATCACGAATTGAAAAGCGTGCCTTAATGAAAATGTTCCACGAGTTTGTAAGGGCAGAGAAAGAGAAAAAAGCGAAAGAATAAAGTGTATTAGAAGCAGCCATATTTTAAAATGGGCTGCTTTTCTTTTTGTAAATAAGAAAAGAAAACGCGTTATGCTAAGAAGAAATACATGTTCACTGTTGAAAATGACGGATTCTATCTGTAATATTAGAAGGTGCTAAATAATTTAAGAATCATACCATACTTAGTTTTCTGCATGTATAATAAGGCTGCTTCATATGATATGTGGGAATAAGAACCAATTTCACATATGATATAGAAAGAAAAGAAGGGAAAACTAAAGTTATAGACTGATTAGGAGGTTTCGCAATTTGCGACGTACATTATATCGACTTATGATAGAACTTACAAATGGTCGCTTTACTTCTTATATATTACGTAAATTTGCACAATCTCGTTTGAGCTCTATCATTATTCCATCGTATGCGAAAGTTTTTCAAATTAATCAAGATGAGATGGAAAAGGGCTTGAAGGAATATAGAACATTGCATGATTTATTTACGCGTAAGCTAAAAGAGGGAAAGCGTAGTATTGATACAGATGCATCGAGTATCGTTAGTCCTGTTGATGGTGTTTTTGCAGATCATGGTCCTATTGAGGACACAAAGACATTTGATATTAAAGGAAAGCGTTATTCAATTGTGGATATGCTAGGTAATGAAGAACGTGCAACGCGATATGCAGGCGGTACATATATGGTAATTTATTTGAGTCCAAGTCATTATCATCGCATTCATAGTCCGCTTTCTGGTTCTGTGACTGAAAGATTTGTACTCGGTAGAAAATCATATCCGGTAAATGCAGCTGGTATGGAATACGGGAAAGAACCGTTGTCAAAAAATTATCGTTCTGTTACAGAAGTGAACAGTGATGGCGAGCATATGGCTCTTGTAAAAGTAGGTGCTATGTTTGTTAATAGTATTGAGCTTTTGCATGAAAGAGATACTGTTCAAAAAGGTGAAGAAATGGCATACTTTACATTTGGTTCAACAGTTGTGTTATTGTTTGAAAAAGATATGATAGAAGTAGTGCAGGAATTGAAGAGTGGACAAGAACTTCGTCTTGGTGAAAAAATTGCTACTCGATTAACTTACAAATAAAGAAAAGTTTTTATAACCGTAAGTAAGAGTTATGGACAAAGATACTTAATGATGAAATCCCCTAGATGGGAGTACTTGTTTATTCGAGAGCCATCGTAGGATGGCTCTTTTTACAGGTCATCCAATCATTTATCCCGTAACTGTCTGATTGGTACGGGCTGATTAAAGTTTCGCTTTATATGTAATCAAGAAGATTTGACAAGCTTGTCCTCTAATGAGCGTCTAATAATTTCTTGTTTTATAAGTAAAATGAAGTCGGGATTTAATTTTAGTTCTTTTGCTTTATAATAAGACTCAGTGAGTAACTCAGTAGATAACTGTTCCATATGTTTTGTTTTCAAGGTGAGTCACCTCCTAATAATATAAGGATTGATTCGTTGATGCATTTAATGTACCAAAAAAATATGACAGTCACAAACGAATGGTTATCCACATACCTAGGTGGATAAGGTGTGTATAGATTGTTAGTAAATTCCAAATTAACTGAAAGATTAATGTGGAAAATGTGTACAATTTTATCCACAGGTTATATATCGAAAAATGTTGTCGAAAAATTTTATGAAAAATCCTCAAAGAGGTGAAAGAAATTGAAGCTATTTTTACCGAATGAATATGTAAAAAATGTATATCATGTTCAACCAGAAGATTTAAAAAAACGTGGAATTAAAGGCGTTATTACTGATTTAGATAACACTTTAATTGAATGGGATCGTCCAAATGCAACGCCGCAACTTGAAGAATGGTTCTTAAAAATGAAAGAGCAAGGCATTCAAGTAACGGTCGTTTCAAATAATAATGAGCAACGTGTAAAAGATTTTGCTGATCCATTAGGTATTCCATTTATTCATAGTGCACGTAAACCGTTTGTTCGAGCGTTTAAGCGTGCGATACAAGAGATGCATCTGCAGGCAGAGGAAGTTGTAGTAATTGGAGATCAGTTACTGACTGACGTGCTTGGTGGAAATCGAGTAGGACTTCATACAATTTTAGTTGTACCGGTAGCACAAACGGACGGATTAGTGACGCGCTTTAATCGAAAAATTGAACGAAGAATTATGAAAAATATGAAGAAAAAAGGTTTAATTAACTGGGAGGAATAAAGTTTGACTGAAACAATTAAATGTATTGGTTGCGGTGTAGAAATTCAAACAGAAAATAAAAACGAAGTGGGGTATGCTCCTACCTCATCTTTAGAGAAAGAACAAGTCATTTGTCAACGTTGTTTTCGCTTGAAGCATTACAATGAAATTCAAGATGTATCGTTAACAGATGATGATTTCCTACGCATTTTAAATGGAATTGGAAAATCAGATGCATTAGTAGTCAAAATTGTAGATATTTTTGATTTTAATGGTAGCTGGTTACCTGGCTTACATCGTTTCGTAGGAAATAATAAAGTATTACTTGTTGGAAATAAAGCTGATTTAATTCCAAAGTCAGTAAAACATGATAAAGTAAAGCATTGGATGCGCTATAGTGCAAAGCAGCTGGGATTAAAACCAGAAGATGTCTTTTTAATTAGTGCAGCGAAGGGACAAGGGATTGCTGAACTAGCAGATGCTATTGAGTATTATCGCGGCGGCAAAGATGTTTACGTTGTTGGATGTACGAATGTAGGGAAATCGACATTTATTAATCGTATGATTAAAGAATTTAGTGATGAGACTGAAAATGTAATTACAACATCTCATTTCCCAGGAACAACACTGGATTTAATTGATATTCCATTAGACGAAGAATCTTCTTTATATGATACGCCAGGTATTATTAACCACCACCAAATGGCTCATTATGTTGGAAAGCAAAGCTTAAAGCTTATTACACCAACAAAAGAAATTAAGCCGATGGTATTCCAATTAAATGAAGAACAAACGTTATTCTTTAGTGGATTGGCACGTTTTGATTATGTAAGTGGTGGTCGTCGTGCGTTTACTTGTCACTTCTCGAATCGTTTAACAATCCATCGTACAAAGCTTGAGAAAGCAGATGAATTATATAAAAATCATGCTGGGGATTTGCTAAGCCCCCCAACACCAGAAGAATTAGAAAATATGCCTGAGCTAGTGAAATATGAATTTAATATTCGTGAACCAAAAACGGATGTTGTATTCTCTGGATTAGGATGGGTTACTGTGAACGAATCAGGAGCAAAAATTGTTGCACACGTACCAAAAGGAGTAAGTGTTTCATTGCGTAAATCTTTAATTTAATATGGAGAGGGATTTATGAAACAATTATATGGTGTAATCGGAAATCCAATTGGACATTCATTATCACCCGTTATGCATAACGATGCATTTGAACACTTGAATATGGATGCCCATTATCATGCATTCCTTGTGGAAGAGGAAGCGCTAGGGGAAGCAGTAAGAGGTTTAAAAGCATTAGGTATTTCAGGATTTAATGTAACAACTCCGCACAAGGTTGCTATTATGGAATATTTGGATGAGATTGATCCATTGGCAAGGAAAATCGGCGCAGTAAATACAGTGGTTCATAAGAGTGGAAGGTTAATTGGCTACAACACAGATGGAATTGGTTTTGTTCGAGCGCTGCAGTCAATTAGTAATGAACCACTTCAAGGGAAACGTATTTTGTTACTTGGTGCAGGTGGTGCTAGCCGAGCTATTTATTTTTCTCTTGCTGATGTAGGTGTAAAAGAGATTGATGTAGCCAATCGTACAGTAGATAAGGCGAAAGAACTTATTTCTGCACGTACGGCCGATGTTAATTCTGTTGCTTTGTCGTTAGAAAAAGTGACAGAAGAACAAGGGAATTATGATATTATCATTCAGACGACAACAATAGGTATGCATCCACACGTCGAACATACGCCATTACAAATTTCTTCGTTAAAAAAAGGAACGATTGTATCAGATATAATTTATAATCCATTTGAAACGAAAATTTTATGTGAGGCAAAAGAGCAAGGCGCAATCATTCAAAATGGTATTGATATGTTTGTTTATCAAGGGGCACTTGCGTTTGAAATGTGGACAGGACGTGTACCAAATATTGATCGAATGAAACAATTAGTTATAAAAAAGCTTGGAGGCTAACATATATGTTAACAGGAAAACAAAAAAGATTTTTACGTGCACAAGCACATCATTTAACACCAATTTTTCAAGTAGGAAAAGGCGGAGTAAATGAAAATATGGTGAAACAAATTGGAGAAGCGTTAGAAGTTCGTGAACTATTTAAAGTGAGCGTATTACAAAACTGTGAATTTGATCGTCGTGAAGTTGCAGAAGAACTTGCACAAGGTGCGCGAGCTGAAATCGTTCAAGTAATCGGAAGTACAATCGTTTTATACAAAGAATCAAGAGAAAATAAGCAGATTAAACTTCCTCGATAAAAAGATTAGCATGCGCTATTTTTATCGCTGATGCGTAATGATGTAGAGAGCGAAACCAATTGAACTTTTATTAATAGCGACTCTCTTCATTCCTAACCGAGGAGAGTTGCTGTATGTAAAAGGAAGGGGCGTTTCTTTTGAGGAAAATTGGCATCATTGGCGGTACATTTGATCCGCCTCACTATGGCCATTTGCTAATTGCAAATGAAGTATATCACGCTTTGAACTTGGAAGAAGTATGGTTCTTGCCAAACCAGATTCCGCCACATAAACAAGGACGGAATATTACAAGTGTAGAAAGTCGTTTACATATGTTAGAGCTCGCGACTGAGGCAGAAGAACACTTTTCTATTTGTTTAGAAGAGCTAAGCAGGAAGGGCCCATCTTATACGTATGACACTATGTTACAATTGACGAAGAAGTATCCGGATGTGCAGTTTCACTTTATTATTGGTGGGGATATGGTTGAGTATTTACCGAAGTGGTATAACATTGAAGCTTTACTTAATCTTGTAACGTTTGTTGGAGTTGCGAGACCTGGGTATACATTGCATACGCCGTATCAGATTACTACAGTGGAAATTCCGGAATTTGCAGTTTCTTCATCCTTATTACGTGAGAGATATAAGGAGAAGAAAACATGTAAATATTTACTTCCTGAAAAAGTACAGGTATATATCGAGAGGAATGGGTTGTATGAATCGTGAGAATGCACTTCATATTGTCAAACAACAAATGCATGAAAAACGTTATATACACACAATTGGTGTAATGGAGACAGCGATTGAGCTTGCTAAGTTATACGGTGTGGACGAAAAAAAAGCAGAGATGGCAGCTATATTCCATGATTATGCGAAATGTAGAGCGATTTCAGAGATGGAAGAGATTATTAAACGTGAAGATTTGCCGAAAGATTTACTTTGCTATAATAAAGAGTTATGGCATGCACCTGTTGGGGCATACTTAGTAGAAAAAGAGGTAGGCATTACGGATTCTGAAATTTTGCAAGCTATTACATATCATACAAGTGGTCATGAGAACATGACGATGTTAGATAAAGTGATTTATGTAGCTGATTACATTGAGCCTGGGCGAAAGTTTCCAGGTGTGGAAGAGGCTCGTAAACTCGCATATACAGATATAAATCAAGCTTTATTATTTGCGTTAAAGCGAACAATTCAATTTTTAATGGAAAAAGATCAGACGATTTATCCATTAACATTCCAAACATACAATGCAGTTATCAAGGAGGAAATAAGTAAATGAATGATAAAGATTTATTAGTATTAGCGGCAAAAGCAGCTGATGATAAGAGAGCAGAAGATATGGTTGTCCTAAATATGCAAGGTATTTCACCAATTGCAGATTATTTCATTATTTGTCACGGTAATTCAGATAAACAAGTGCAAGCAATTGCACGTGAAATTAAATCAAAAGCACATGAGTTCCAAATCGACGTACAACGTATGGAAGGTTTTGACGAAGCACGTTGGGTATTAGTTGATCTTGGAGATGTAGTTGCTCATGTATTCCATAAAGATGAGCGTAATCACTATAATTTAGAGCGTCTATGGGGCGATGTGCCACGTGAAGATATTACAGAAGAGCTAGGCCAATGAAATACGAACAATTTGCATTGTTGTACGACGAACTAATGAATGATGTCCCTTATGATAAATGGGTGGAATTCACAGAGGAAAGTTTACAGCAGGCAGATATGAAAGAGGCAAAAATTCTTGATGTAGCATGCGGTACGGGTAATGTAACACTGCCGCTTGTGAAAAAGGGTTACGATTTAATAGGTGTCGATCTTTCAGAAGAAATGTTAACAGTCGCTCAGCAAAAACTAGGTGGAGAGGGATACTTTATTCCTTTTTACCAACAAGACATGCGAGAGCTTGATGTTCCAGGTGAGTTTGACTGTGTCACTATCTTTTGTGATTCATTAAATTATGTATTGCAAGAAGATGGAGTGCAAGAAACATTTAGAAGGGTGTTTCACCATTTACGTCAAGATGGTTTGTTTTTATTTGATGTACATTCTTTATATAAAATACATCATGTATTTCAAAATGAAACATATACAGTGAATGGAGAAGAAATATCTCTTATTTGGAATTGCTTCCCTGGTGAAGAATCAAATAGTGTAGAGCATGATTTAACATTCTTTGTTCAAGATCCAGAAGAAGATGTGTACCATCGATTTGACGAGTGTCACGTGCAACGTGCATATCAAGTGGAAGAGTTAACGAAATGGCTTGAAGAAGCAGGTTTTACAGTGCTTCGCGTAACAGGTGATTTTGAACGACTTGAAGTTACAGAACAAACAGAACGTATTTTCTTCATGGCGAAGAAAAACGGATAAAACAAAAGCAACCGAGAAGGTTGCTTTTGTTTTATAAAGAAGATGTAATTTTAGTTCTAGCATAACTTGAAGATGGTATGCGTAAAGTGTGGAAATAGTAGTTGAAGTGAAAATATAGTATGAAAAAGTAAGTATTTATAAAAAGGATTTGGAATGAAAATGACGTATTTATTATGTGTGTTTATTGAATTGCTGATCAACGCATTCTAAATCTTCATCGAATTTTTCATGTGTTCGCTCGATTAACTTATGGAACATATCTCCAACATGTTCTTCTAAAACCCGAATGCCTTCCCCGGTAACGCCGCCTTTCACGCAAACCTTTTCTTGTAAGGTAGGTAATGTGAAGATTTCTTTTTCAAGTAATTTCCCCATCCCCACGACCATTTCACTTACTAAAGTAGTAGCCTCTTCGTGTGTAATATTTGTTTTATCTACAGCAGCGTTAATGAAGCGTTGTAGTAAATAACTAAAGAAAGCAGGACCGCAACTTGCTATATCAGATGAAACGCGCGTTATATCTTCTTCTATTACAATAGGCGTAGAAATGTTTTTGAATAGACGAAGTAGTTTTTGTTGCCATTCTTCAGAACAATTATCTCCAAATGTAAATAGTGAAGCGCCAGAGAGGGCGCGATTTGTGATGCTTGGAATGATACGCGCAACGTGGCAAGGTACGAGAGTCTCTAATTGTGATGGAGATATTGGACTTGTAATAGAAACTAAGCACGTTTCATCAGAAAAATGTTTAGCGTATTTTTTTAGGATAGGGTATATATCTATTGGCTTAACGCAAATAAAAATAAGTTGTGATTGTTCGATTACTTCCGGGATTGTTTTGGCTATATGAACGGAAGGGTATTTCTCTTTTATATGATATGCTTTGGCAGGCGTCCGATTAATGATTGTAAGGCACGAAGGTTTGACAGCACGGGTTTCTAAAAATGCATCGATTAGTATATTCCCCATGTTTCCTGTCCCTATAATTCCTATGTTCAAAATTTCATCCCTCCTTCGTAACAGCTTTCTCCTAAACAATATGAATGATGTTATAAATTTATGATTAGAGGTGTAAAATGATGTGGGATTTTCCGAAAAAGTGGTTAGGTTTAGTAGCTATTATTGGAACTTTACTTTTTCTTGTTTTTTGGAAAACGAACCAGAGTGCAGAACAAATGCCTATTACAATGAATGTGCAAGAGAAAGAGAAAAAGGGTAAACCGAAAATATCGGATGCACAGGAACAGAAAAGAACAATTATAATTGATGTGAAAGGAGCGGTTAGTAAAGAAGGGGTATATGAAATGAGGGAAGGAGATCGCGTAAAGGATGCGGTTCAAAAGGCTGGTGGTTTTTTGTCAGAAGTAGATATAAAAAAAGTGAATTTAGCACAAATTGTACAAGATCAAATGCTTCTTTATATACCGAGTAAAAATGAGTCAGGACAAGGAATGCTTACTTCTTCTAAGGAAGATGGCAAGATTCAAATAAATACAGCGGCGAAAGAGCAATTAGAAAAAATTACAGGGATTGGCTCTCGAAAGGCAGAAAGTATTTTGAAATATCGAGAAGAACATGGTCCATTTCAGAAAATAGAAGATTTATTAGAGATTGATGGGATTGGTGCAAAGTCTCTTGAAAAGATAAAAGATCAAATTATTATTCCGTAAAAGATTGACGAAGTTTTTCTTCTTTCGCTACACTACAAGTAGACAAAAAAGTAGGTGAAAAATATGGAACGAATTTCATGGGATCAATATTTTATGACGCAAAGCCATCTACTATCGTTACGTAGTACATGTACAAGGCTTGCGGTAGGAGCGACAATCGTTCGCGATAAACGAATTATTGCTGGTGGATATAATGGTTCGATTAAAGGTGGCGTACACTGTATAGATGATGGTTGTTACGTAATCGATAATCATTGTGTTCGGACAATTCATGCCGAAATGAATGCTTTATTACAATGTGCCAAGTTTGGTGCGAAAACAGAGGAAGCAGAAATTTACGTTACGCATTTCCCTTGTTTACAATGTTGTAAGGCAATTATTCAAAGTGGTATTACAGCGGTTTATTATGCGCAGGATTATAAAAATCATCCGTACGCCATAGAGTTATTTGAACAAGCGAATGTAACAGTGAAGCACGTTCCGCTAGAATATGATATTGCTGCATTAGAGGAGCAAAAACGTTATACGGAGCTAAAAGAATTATTTGCGTCTTTAGAAAAAGATAATTTATCAATGGAAGAATTACAGCATGTATTCACGAAAGCAAAAATGATGCTATAAGGAGTGAGTATAAGTTGCAGGAACAATGGGGGTATGTTGCAATCTCGTTTATAATGGGGATTGCAATCGCCTTTTCCTCGTCACTTTTATTGATAGTTTTTTGTCTCTTTGTATATATTTTCTTCTGTTTATATCGCACTTCGCGTAAAACCTTCATTTTTTGTATTGTAGCGTGCTTTAGTAGTGCTATATACACTTCCTATGTTCAAGAGTGGAATAAGCCTCTAGGAGAGTCCTATGGAGTTACAAGAGGGGTCATACAAAATACACCGCTTGTTAATGGGGATCGCCTATCTTTTCAATTTGAAGATCAGAATAAAAATGTAGTGCAGTTAAGTTATAGAATGAAATCAGCCTTGGAAAAGAAAAAGATGCAACAATTATACGCGGGGGTATCATGTATATTCGAGGGTGAGAGGAAAGAACCGCAAACAGCTCGGAATTTTCATGGTTTTAATTACCGTGATTATTTATATAAACAACATATTCATTTCATATTTGAGGCTACATATATTTCCGAATGCTATAAAACATCACTGTCGTTCATACAATGGATTCTTCTTTTGAGGCAACAAGTAATCTCGAAAGTTACAGAAATGTTTCCAGAGCAATCAGGTGCTTTTATGAATGCGTTATTATTTGGGGACAGACAACAAATGACGTTTGAAGTGGAAGCGCAATATCAACAGTTTGGTCTTGTACACTTGTTAGCAATTTCAGGTTCGCACATTGTATTGTTAATGGTGATAGTATATTTTATTTTGCTAAGAAGTGGTGTGACAAGGGAGGTAGCAACAATCTGTCTTATCGTCTGTATTCCTTTGTATATGGTTTTAGCAGGGGCATCACCATCTGTTATAAGAGCTTCTATAACAGGAGTTTTGATGTTGATTGCTTTTATGTGCTCTATTCGTTTATCTAGTTTAGATGCTTTAAGTGTAACAGCTATATGTATGCTTATATATGACCCTTATCTTGTTTTTAATATTGGATTTCAGTTTTCTTTTGTAGGCAGTTTTGCTTTACTTTTGTCTGCTCCGTTATTATTAGAGAGTAGCAACGGAGTAATCCGAAATTCTATTTATATATCTATTATTTCTCAGCTCGTTAGTACTCCGATTTTGTTATATCACTTTGGTTATTTTTCTCCATATAGTATTTTCCTCAATCTTTTATACGTTCCGTTTTTATCGATCATCGTATTACCATGTAGCATTATTATTTTACTGTGTATGCCAATTGTACCAGTTCTCGCAAAAGGATTTGCGGATGTATTATCAATAGGCTTGAGTATGTCTAATGATTTTTTAAGTTATTGTGAAAGTTTACCATTTACCCAGCTTATTTTCGGGAAAACGCCCTTCGTTCTTGTAACTGTATATTGTGTGAGTATTGTCAGTATATTGATGGTTTTGGAAAAGAGAGCGCCGAAAAAAATGGTATGTATAGTTGTGAGTGTATTTCTTTTTATTAGCACGTGTCATTATGTATATCCATATTTTAGAGGAAGCGGAAGTGTGACATTTATTGATGTTGGACAAGGTGACGCGATATTAATTCGCCTTCCGTATGATAAAGGGATTTATCTTATTGATACAGGTGGAACGCTTCGTGTGAATAAGGAAGAATGGCAACAGAAAAAGCATGAGTTTTCTGTTGGAAATGATGTTTTAATACCCTATCTACAAAAGGAAGGTATTAAAACAATTGATAAATTAATCGTAACGCATGGAGATGTAGATCATATAGGTGCTGCGCAAGAATTATTATCATATATACCTGTAAAAGAAGTTGTGTTTGGCCGAAAGAGACAAGATGCAGTATTAGAAAAAGTAGTAAAGAAAAAGGCATTAGAAAAGGAAATGAAAATAACTGAAGTGGTGGAAGGGGAGAAGTGGAGTGTAAATGAAGCGGAATTTTTCGTTTTAGCTCCAAAAGGAAAAGAAAAAAGTGAAAATAACGCTTCAATTGTAATATGGGCAAAATTTGGAGGGCTGAAGTGGCTATTTACAGGCGATTTAGAAGAAGAAGGGGAGAAGTTTTTAATAGAAGCGTATCCAGATTTGCGAGTGGATGTTTTAAAAGTTGCTCATCATGGGAGTAATACGTCATCTATAGAGCCTTTTTTGAACGTCATACAGCCCCATGTAGCGATTATATCTGCTGGTGAGCAGAATAGGTATGGGCACCCGCATAAAGAAGTGATAGAGCGTTTTGAGAAGATGGGGAGTGCAATATGGCGCACGGATAAGCAAGGTGCTATTTCCTATGTTTTTAAAGGAGAAAACGGAACCTTTCAAAGTAAAATCACATATGATGAAACACAGAATAGATGAAAAAGAGAAGACTGCCATGAAGTGGCAGTCTTTAAGAACCGATAAATTTAATGACAGTTGCAATGATGAAAAGTGTTGCGAAAAAACCAAATGAGACGATAAATCCTACTCCTGAATCAATAGCGTCATTTCGTTTACTTTGAACGTTTTGTTCAAAATCATTCATTTAGAATCCCTCCCAACATTCCACTTTAGTATAAAATATTGTCAGAAAAAAATCTACAATTTCCATAAGAAGAGGAAATGAGTATTTTTACTGTTTTCTAGTTCGCAAAATGGCGTGAGTTTTTCGTTTCCAAGCATGTTAACAGTTGGCACTTATACTCAAATTTTTATTGCGAATAATAAAGGGAAGGTGATTACCGCACACCAATAAGAAACCCGGGACTTATTGCGTGGCGTTTAATATAAATAAAGGGACGGGTTATAAAGCCTGTTCCTTTGTACTTGTAAAACAAAAGATAGGGCATTAGTATAAATATATATTGCCAAGTTAGGGAGTAGGAAAAAAGTATGAGTGATATACATAAAAAAATTAAAAAGAAACAGTTTGCTCCGTTGTATTTGCTGTATGGAACGGAAGCGTTCTTTATAAATGAAACGATAAAGGATATTACAACAGAAGCACTTGAAGAGGAAGACCGAGAGTTTAATGTTGTGACATACGATTTGGAAGAGGCGTATTTAGAAGATGTGGTTGAGGATGCGCGTACGCTTCCTTTTTTCGGGGAACGTAAAGTGTTATTAATAAAATCACCACTATTTTTAACTTCACAAAAAGAAAAGTTAGAACAAAATATAAAAATTTTAGAAGAATATATTGGTGAACCTTCTCCGTTCTCTATTCTTGTTTTTGTTGCGCCTTACGAAAAACTCGATGAACGAAAAAAAATTACAAAACTATTAAAGAAAACAGCGGATGTAGTAGAAGCGAATGCGATGCAAGTGCAGGATGTTCAGAAATGGATTGTTGCTCGCGCAGATGAAGTGCATGTGCATATTGATAATGCGGCTGTTAGTTTGTTGTTAGAGCTTGTCGGAAGTAATGTAACGATGTTGGCGAAGGAAATGGACAAGTTAACGTTATACGTTGGTATGGGTGGAGAGATTACAACGAAACTTGTTGCAGAGCTTGTGCCAAAGTCAGTTGAGCAAAATGTATTTGCTTTGACAGAAAAAGTGGTGAAAAAAGATATTGCGGGTGCAATGCAAATTTTGGATGGATTATTTACGCAGCAGGAAGAACCGATTAAATTGCTTGCGTTATTAGTGAGTCAATTCCGTTTGTTGTATCAAGTAAAAGAGTTACAGCAACGTGGTTATGGACAAAATCAAATTGCGTCTCATATTGGTGTACATCCGTATCGTGTAAAGTTGGCGATGAATCAAACGAAGTTTTTCTCTTTTGAAGAATTAAAAAAAGTGATTATAGAATTAGCGGAAGCTGATTATAGCATGAAGACGGGAAAGATGGATAAGAAGCTTGTGCTCGAGTTTTTCTTAATGCGGTTAAATCATATGTAACGATACAAAAAGTTCACGTACTTAATACGTGAACTTTTTTGTATATAAAAAAACGACCCAAATGGATCGTTTTTTAAACGCCTTACGCGTTTACTTGTTTCGCTAAGCGAGATTTTTGACGAGATGCAGCGTTTTGGTGGATAAGACCTTTACGAGCTGCTTTGTCAAGTTTTTTAGAAGCAGTTTTGAAAGCTTCTTTAGCATTTTCAAGATCGTTATTAGTAACTAAAGCTTCTACAGTTTTAACAGCAGAACGCATGTCAGACTTGATAGAAGCGTTATGTGCACGACGCTCTTCGCTAAGTTTAGCGCGTTTGATAGCAGATTTGATGTTTGCCATACTTTTCACCTCCCTGGTGCAATCGAATGACTCGATTCTTACATAGAACAAGTGATATTCTATCAAACGGTGAAGAGAATTGCAATAGTATATCCATGAAATTTCACGTAAAGGAAAGAATGACCTTATATAACTTTGGGAAATCTAACGATATTTACTATGAATTACGGAGGAGATACGATGAAAGAACCATTAGATTTAAGTAAATATAGCGTTAGAACTGACCTTGCTGTAGAAGCTCATCAAATGTTACAAGAGCGCCAAGAAGAACAAAAAGGGATACAGGGGGTTATTGTAAAAGAGAGGGAAGAAGAAGGTACTATAATTACAAAAGTCACAATTGATGAAGCGGCCTCTGAAGCGATGGGTAAAAAACCTGGGAATTATTTAACACTTGAAGTACAAGGTATACGTCAGCAAGATACAGAACTTCAACAAAAAGTAGAGCGTATTTTTGCAAAAGAATTTTCTTATTTCTTAGAAGAGGCTGGTGTTACGAAAGAAGCGAGCTGTTTAATTGTAGGTCTTGGGAATTGGAATGTAACACCAGATGCTCTTGGACCGATAGTTGTAGAAAATGTATTAGTAACGAGACATTTGTTTC
This sequence comes from Bacillus cereus, assembly GCF_002567495.1. Lineage (GTDB taxonomy): Bacteria > Bacillota > Bacilli > Bacillales > Bacillaceae_G > Bacillus_A > Bacillus_A cereus_AQ. Next base: position 15,119 of record NZ_NVAP01000040.1, read on the forward strand.
AATTGCAACCTGAAAGTGTAGAAGAAGGATTTAGGCCTGTTAGTGCAATTCGGCCGGGGGTAATGGGGATTACAGGGATCGAAACGAGCGATGTTATTTATGGAATTATTGAGAAGACAAAGCCGGACTTTGTAATTGCGATTGACGCATTAGCTGCCCGTTCTATTGAACGAGTAAATAGCACGATACAAATTTCTGATACTGGAATTCATCCTGGATCAGGTGTTGGGAATAAACGTAAGGAACTAAGTAAAGAAACATTAGGTATCCCTGTTATCGCAATTGGTGTTCCGACTGTGGTCGATGCCGTTTCGATTACAAGTGATACAATTGATTTTATTTTGAAACATTTTGGCCGAGAGATGAAAGAAGGAAACAAACCTTCCCGATCTTTGTTACCAGCCGGATTTTCATTTGGAGAAAAGAAAAAATTAACAGAAGAAGATATGCCGGATGAAAAGAGCCGAAATATGTTTTTAGGTGCTGTTGGTACGTTGGAAGAAGAAGAAAAAAGAAGGTTGATTTATGAAGTGCTATCTCCTCTTGGTCATAATTTAATGGTGACCCCAAAAGAAGTTGATGCTTTTATTGAGGATATGGCAAATGTAATAGCGAGTGGTTTAAATGCAGCGCTGCATCATCAAATTGATCAAGATAATACAGGAGCATATACACATTGAGGAGACAAGATGATAATAGTTTGAGCCGCTTTGCGCTTTTGTGTATATGTAGTGTAGCTTTGTGCTTACTTATGATGATAGCAGGAGTGGCGCTTGCTAATCATGGTTTGAAAAGTATGAAAGGTTATCAGCAATTGTCGTATGAACAAATAGCTCATATGACAGGGACAGAGAGTACAGGTGCTGAATCAGAAGTTTTGGGTAGTTCATTTTCAGCTTCAGAAAAACAACAACAATTAGAACGTTTAAGAAGTTTTAATGTTGTAGAAGGAATTGGGATGGCGGTAGCAAGTGTAGCTTATGGAATGACGAAGTTTGGAACGGATATAGTTGTTGGAAAAATAAAAGAAATTTTTAGCTAAGAGTAACATGGGAGGCGGTTGTTTTACTGATTTGTAAGACAGCCGTTTTAAAATTTGAAAAGGGTTTGTCTCTTATGGTTTGTTCGCATAAGATATAGATAGAATGATTTGTCTTGTGAGCAGCACGAGTTTTCATTGAATCTTTGCTGCTCTATTGATATAATCAGTGCTAGTGTATATTGGCGAGACTATTAGGAGTTGAGAACATAGATGAATAAAGAAGAAAGAGCAAAAAGACAGTCCAAAATTCGTAACTTCTCCATCATTGCTCACATTGACCACGGGAAATCAACGTTGGCAGACCGTATTTTGGAGAAAACAAACGCGTTAACACAGCGCGAAATGAAGGCTCAATTGCTTGACTCTATGGAGTTAGAGCGTGAGCGCGGTATTACAATTAAATTAAATGCGGTACAATTAACGTATAAAGCGAAAGACGGTGAAGAGTATATTCTTCACTTGATTGATACACCAGGACACGTCGACTTTACGTACGAAGTATCTCGTAGTTTAGCGGCTTGTGAAGGCGCGATTCTTGTAGTAGATGCAGCGCAAGGTATTGAAGCGCAAACGTTAGCAAACGTGTACTTAGCGCTTGATAACAACTTAGAAATTTTACCAGTTATTAATAAAATCGACTTACCAAGTGCGGATCCAGAACGTGTACGTCAAGAGGTAGAAGATGTAATTGGTTTAGATGCATCAGAAGCGGTACTTGCTTCAGCAAAAGCTGGAATTGGTATTGAAGAAATTTTAGAGCAAATTGTTGAAAAAGTACCAGCTCCGGCGGGTGATTCAGAAGAGCCGTTACAATGTATGATTTTCGATTCTTTATATGATCCGTACCGCGGTGTAATTGCTTATATCCGTGTTGTAAACGGAACAGTAAAAGTTGGCGATAAAGTACGTATGATGGCAACGGGTAAAGAATTTGAAGTAACAGAAGTAGGTGTATTTACACCGAAGACTACGCAACGTGATGAGTTAACAGTAGGTGATGTAGGATTTTTAGCAGCATCTATTAAAAACGTAGGCGATACACGTGTTGGTGATACGATTACACATGCGAAACGCCCGGCTGCAGAGGCGTTAGCAGGGTATCGTAAGTTAAACCCAATGGTATTCTGTGGTTTATACCCAATCGATTCTGCACGTTATAATGACTTACGTGATGCGTTAGAAAAACTAGAATTGAATGACTCTGCTCTTGAATTTGAGCCTGAAACATCTCAAGCTTTAGGATTTGGTTTCCGTTGTGGTTTCTTAGGACTGCTTCACATGGAAATTATTCAAGAACGTATTGAACGTGAATTTAAGATTGACTTAATTACAACAGCGCCAAGCGTTATTTATAAAGTTTATTTAACAAACGGTGAAGATGTTATTGTTGATAATCCATCTAATATGCCAGACCCACAGTCTATCGATCGTGTAGAAGAGCCGTTTGTAAAGGCTGCAATTATGGTTCCAAATGACTATGTTGGAGCTGTTATGGAAATTTGCCAAGGTAAACGTGGAACGTTTATTGATATGCAATATTTAGATGAAACACGTGTTACATTGACATATGACATCCCGTTATCAGAAATCGTATATGATTTCTTCGATCAATTGAAATCAAATACGAAAGGATATGCATCATTTGACTACGAGTTAATTGGTTATAAACCATCTAAACTTGTGAAAATGGATATTCTTTTAAATAATGAACAAGTGGATGCTTTATCATTTATTGTTCACCGTGATTCAGCGTATGACCGTGGTAAAGTAATCGTAGAGAAATTAAAAGAATTAATTCCAAGACAACAGTTCGAAGTGCCAATTCAGGCGACTATCGGAAACAAAGTTGTAGCGCGTTCTACAATCAAGGCGATGCGTAAAAACGTACTTGCGAAATGTTACGGTGGTGACATTTCTCGTAAGCGTAAACTTCTTGATAAGCAAAAAGAAGGTAAAAAACGTATGAAGTCTGTTGGTTCTGTAGAAGTACCGCAAGAAGCATTCATGGCTGTACTGAAAATGGATGACAACTAATAATTAAAATGAAAAAGGAGTCGTTTATGCGGCTTCTTTTTTCTGTATAATTACTTTTTAGACATCTTAGCTTCTCTCATTTACAATGATGAGAGAGTTTTTTAGTGATCGATATAGAGTTAGGAGACTATTAATGTCCGAAAATATTCGAAAAGATATTCGAGAGAAAATACAAAATGGTAATTTTAATTGTGAAAAGGAATTGACGCTTTCTATTATTAGTGGAAAATGGAAAGTTGTGATATTGTGGCACTTAGGTGTGGAAGGGCCACATCGTTTTAGTGAATTACAACGACTATTCCCGAGCATTTCTCATAAAGTTTTGTCGAACCAATTAAAAGAGTTAATGGAGGATGGGATTGTTGATCGAACAGTGTATCCTGAAATTCCTCCGCGTGTTGAGTATTATATGACGGAATTAGGCATGTCGCTTTTACCGATCGTTGAAATGATGTATGATTGGGGAAAAATGCGAATGGAACAAATTCGTAATACGTTAGAGAAGTAGAGAATCCTCCGGAGTACGGAGGTTTTCTTTTTAGAAAGGTAGGAGTTATATTTGGTACAAGCTGCATATATTCATATTCCATTTTGTCAGCATATTTGTCACTATTGTGATTTTAATAAAGTGTTTATTGAACGCCAGCCGGTAGAGAAATATTTAGATTATTTAGAGAAAGAAATAATAAATACGGTTCAAAAAGTGCCGTTTGATAGTATGAAAACGATTTTTGTTGGCGGGGGAACTCCGACAGCTTTAAATATGGAACAGACAAAAAGATTACTCGAGATTATTAATTGTCATTTGCGTCCATTTGCTCCGAATTGCGAATTGACATTTGAAGCGAATCCAGGAGATCTACCGAAAGAGAAGTTGAATGTACTGCTAGAAGGTGGAGTGAATCGAATTAGTTTTGGTGTGCAAACGTTCCGTGATGAACTGCTTGAGAAAATCGGGCGCAAGCATACGAGGGAAGATGCATTTCTAGCGATTCGGGAGGCGCAGGAAGTAGGATTTAAAAATATTAATGTAGATATTATTTATGCTTTGCCAGGACAAACGATAGAAGATGTGAAGGAAACGTTAGACATTGCTTTTACGCTTGGTGTGCAACATTTCTCGGCATATTCATTAATTGTGGAACCAAAAACAGTGTTTTATAACTTAATGAATAAAGGGAAATTGCGTCTTCCGGGTGAAGACCATGAAGCGAAAATGTATGAAATAGTAATGGATGAAATGGAGAAACACGGTTATAACCAGTATGAAATTAGTAATTTCTCAAAAGGAGACAATAAAAGTAGACATAATCTCACATACTGGAATAATGAAGAGTATTATGGATTTGGAGCTGGAGCTCATAGCTATGTGAACGGGGAACGTATTCAAAATGTAGGTCCGCTGAAGCAATATTTTAATAAAATTGATGAAACAGGATTTCCGTATTTAGATGTTCACAAAGTGATTGAGAAAGAAAGAATGGAAGAAGAACTGTTCTTAGGGCTTCGAAAAACAAAAGGTGTTTCTAAAACGGCGTTTTACAGTAAATTTAATGTGGAGATGAATCAAATTTTCGCGAAGCAGTTACAAAGCAATCAAGGGCAGGGATTGCTTGAAGAGGAAGATGGATATGTACGTTTAACGCGAAAAGGAAAATTATTAGGGAATGAAGTATTCCAATCATTTTTGATTGACTAATTAAATGTTCCATAAACGTGAAAAAGTTTCATTATTTCGTGACGTTTCCGTTGACAATTGAATGTCAATTTTGGTAAGTTATTAATAGATTTAGCACTCAAAGACAAAGAGTGCTAACAGAGGTGATGATGAGATGCTTACGGAACGTCAGCTCTTAATTTTACAAACAATTATTGATGACTTTATTGGATCAGCGCAGCCTGTCGGGTCTAGAACGTTGGCTAAAAAAGATGAAATTACATTTAGTTCAGCTACTATTCGAAATGAAATGGCGGACTTAGAAGAATTAGGTTTTATTGAAAAAACGCACAGTTCTTCTGGACGTGTTCCTTCTGAGAAAGGCTACCGATTTTATGTAGACCATCTTTTAGCGCCGCAAAACTTACCGAACGCTGAAATTATACAAATTAAAGATTTATTTGCTGAAAGAATTTTTGAAGCGGAAAAAATTGCACAGCAATCTGCTCAAATTTTATCAGAACTTACGAATTATACGGCCATTGTTCTTGGACCGAAGTTAAGTACAAATAAACTTAAAAATGTACAAATTGTGCCGCTTGATCGTCAAACTGCAGTCGCTATTATTGTAACTGATACAGGGCATGTACAAAGTAAAACGATTACCGTTCCGGAATCTGTTGATTTATCAGATTTAGAAAAAATGGTTAATGTTTTAAATGAAAAGCTATCTGGCGTACCGATGGAAGAACTTCATAATAAAATCTTTAAGGAGATTGTTACAGTTTTACGTGGGTATGTTCATAATTACGATAGTGCAATAAAAATGTTAGATGGTACATTTCAAGTTCCTTTATCGGAAAAGATATACTTTGGAGGAAAAGCAAATATGCTTTCGCAACCAGAGTTCCATGACATTCAAAAGGTTAGATCTTTACTTACCATGATTGATAATGAAGCCGAATTTTATGACATTTTGCGCCATAAACAAGTCGGGATTCAAGTGAAAATTGGTAGGGAAAACACTTCGACGGCTATGGAGGATTGTAGTTTAATTTCCGCAACATATTCGATCGGAGAAGAACAACTTGGAACAATTGCTATTTTAGGTCCTACGAGAATGCAATATTCTCGTGTAATTAGTTTGTTACAGTTATTTACGAGACAATTTACTGATGGACTTAAAAAGTAAATAAGAGTAATACATTCGCTCAAGTGATGAAATTTTCATTGCTGTGTGTAATATATAATACTTAGGTAATCATGCTATACATGATACCTAATACCTTTTAAGGAGGTGAATATTGTGGAAGAGCGTAACGAACAAGTGGTAGAAGAAGTAAAAGAAGCGCAAGTTGAAGAAGCTGTCACGCCAGAAAGCAGTGAAGAAACTGTAGAAGAAAAAAGTGAGGCTGCTCTTTTACAAGAAAAAGTAGATGAGTTACAAGCGAAACTAACGGAAACGGAAGGTCGCACATTACGTCTACAAGCTGATTTTGAAAATTATAAGCGCCGTGTCCAAATGGATAAACAGGCTGCTGAAAAATATAGAGCACAAAGTCTAGTTTCAGACATCTTGCCAGCTCTTGATAATTTTGAAAGAGCGATGCAAGTGGAAGCGACTGATGAGCAAACGAAATCCTTATTACAAGGTATGGAAATGGTGCATCGTCAATTGCTAGAAGCGTTGACTAAAGAAGGTGTGGAAGTGATTGGAGCTGTTGGTAAACAGTTTGATCCTAATGAACACCAAGCTATTATGCAAGTGGAAGACAGTGAATTTGAATCAAACGCGGTTGTGGAAGAATTCCAAAAAGGTTATAAACTAAAAGACCGTGTGATTCGCCCATCAATGGTAAAAGTAAATCAATAAATTTACATAAAAGTAGGAGGATTAGCCATGAGTAAAATTATCGGTATTGACTTAGGTACAACAAACTCTTGTGTAGCTGTTATGGAAGGTGGAGAACCAAAGGTTATCCCAAATCCAGAAGGAAACCGTACAACACCTTCTGTTGTAGCTTTCAAAAATGAAGAGCGTCAAGTTGGGGAAGTTGCAAAGCGTCAAGCAATTACAAACCCAAATACAATCATGTCTGTTAAACGTCATATGGGTACAGACTACAAAGTAGAAGTTGAAGGTAAAGATTATACACCTCAAGAAATTTCTGCAATCATTTTACAAAACTTAAAAGCTTCTGCTGAAGCATACTTAGGTGAAACAGTAACGAAAGCTGTTATTACAGTACCTGCATACTTCAACGATGCAGAACGTCAAGCGACAAAAGATGCTGGTCGTATCGCTGGTTTAGAAGTTGAGCGTATCATTAACGAACCAACAGCAGCAGCACTTGCTTACGGTTTAGAAAAACAAGATGAAGAGCAAAAAATCTTAGTATATGACTTAGGTGGCGGTACATTTGACGTATCTATCCTTGAGTTAGCAGATGGAACATTCGAAGTTATTTCAACTGCTGGTGACAACCGTCTTGGTGGAGATGACTTTGACCAAGTTGTTATTGACCACTTAGTAGCTGAGTTCAAAAAAGAAAATAACATTGATTTAAGCCAAGATAAAATGGCGCTTCAACGCTTGAAAGATGCAGCTGAAAAAGCGAAAAAAGATCTTTCTGGCGTAACACAAACACAAATTTCATTACCATTCATTAGTGCTGGAGCTGCTGGTCCATTACACTTAGAATTAACATTAACAAGAGCGAAATTCGAAGAGCTTTCAGCAGGTCTTGTTGAAAGAACGTTAGAGCCAACTCGTCGTGCATTAAAAGACGCTGGTTTTGCTCCAAGCGAATTAGATAAAGTTATCCTTGTTGGTGGATCTACTCGTATCCCAGCTGTACAAGAAGCTATTAAACGTGAAACTGGTAAAGAACCATATAAAGGTGTAAACCCTGATGAAGTTGTAGCATTAGGTGCTGCGGTTCAAGGTGGCGTACTTACTGGTGATGTAGAAGGCGTACTATTATTAGACGTAACTCCACTTTCTTTAGGTATTGAAACTATGGGTGGCGTGTTCACGAAATTAATCGAGCGTAACACTACAATTCCAACAAGTAAGTCACAAGTATTCTCAACAGCTGCTGATAACCAACCGGCAGTAGACATTCACGTATTACAAGGTGAGCGTCCAATGTCAGCTGACAACAAAACATTAGGTCGTTTCCAATTAACAGACCTTCCGCCAGCACCACGTGGTATTCCACAAATCGAAGTAACATTCGATATTGATGCGAACGGTATTGTTAACGTACGTGCAAAAGACTTAGGAACAAGTAAAGAACAAGCTATTACAATCCAATCTTCTTCAGGTCTTTCTGATGAAGAAGTAGATCGTATGGTACAAGAAGCAGAAGCAAATGCTGACGCTGACCAAAAACGTAAGGAAGAAGTTGAACTTCGTAACGAAGCTGACCAACTTGTATTCCAAACGGATAAAGTTGTAAAAGATTTAGAAGGTAAAGTGGATGCAGCTGAAGTTGCAAAAGCAACAGAAGCGAAAGAGGCACTACAAGCTGCGATCGAGAAGAACGAGCTTGAGGAAATCCGTGCGAAAAAAGACGCTTTACAAGAAATCGTACAACAATTAAGTGTTAAATTATACGAGCAAGCTCAAGCAGCTGCAGGGCAAGCAGAAGGTGCACAAGGAGCACAAGATGCTGGCGCGAAGAAAGACAATGTAGTAGACGCTGAGTTTGAAGAAGTAAAAGAAGATAAGTAATATAAATAAGTAAGATGACAAAAAGTCAAAGTCAAGCGTGCCTTGGCTTTGGCTTTTTTCACGAATGAGGAGAAATGTGTGAGGTTCTTAAGTTTTTTACTCTGCATACTGTAAGTGAGGAAACTTTGTTGCAAAGCACTTTCTTTCGGTGTTAAAATTACGTTTATGTGAAAGATTCGGGGGTTGTAAATTTATGAGTAAACGAGACTATTATGAGGTCCTTGGACTTAGCAAGGGCGCTTCAACAGATGAAATTAAAAAAGCGTATCGTCGTTTGGCTAAAAAATACCATCCAGACGTAAGCAAAGAAGAAAATGCGCTTGAAAAGTTTAAAGAAGTACAAGAAGCATACGAAGTGTTAAGTGATGATCAAAAGCGTGCGCAGTACGATCAATTTGGTCATGCTGGTGCAAATCAAGGCTTCGGTGGATTTGGCGGCGGAGGAGACTTTGGCGGCGGCTTCGGTTTTGAAGATATATTTAGTTCTTTCTTTGGCGGTGGCGGCGGCAGACGTCGTGATCCGAATGCTCCGCGCCAAGGTGCTGACTTACAATATCAAGTCACTTTAGAGTTTGAAGAAGCTATTTTTGGCAAAGAATTAAACGTGGAAATTCCAGTAGAGGATCCATGTGATACTTGTAAAGGTAGCGGAGCAAAACCAGGAACTTCAAAAGAAACATGTAAACATTGTTCAGGATCAGGTCAAGTGAGTGTGGAACAAAATACACCGTTTGGTCGTATTGTGAACCGTCAAGCTTGTGGTCATTGTTCAGGAACTGGGCAAATGATTAAAGAAAAATGTACAACATGTCACGGTTCTGGTAAAGTTCGTAAACGTAAAAAAATCAATGTTAAAATTCCAGCAGGTATCGATAATGGTCAACAAATTCGTGTATCTGGAAAAGGTGAAGCTGGCGTAAATGGTGGACCAGCAGGAGATTTATATGTAGTCGTTCATGTAAGAAATCATGAATTCTTCGAGCGTGAAGGAGATCACATTATTTGCGAAATGCCATTAACATTTGCGCAAATGGCACTTGGTGCTGAAGTGGAAGTTCCTACTGTTCATGGTAAAGTGAAGCTGAAAATCCCAGCAGGAACACAAACTGGAACAGAATTCCGCTTAAAAGGAAAAGGTGCTCCGAACGTACGTGGATACGGTCAAGGAGATCAATATGTAGTCGTTCGCGTTGTTGTACCGACGAAATTGACTTCACATCAAAAAGATTTATTACGTGAATTTGCAGGGCAAGAAGAGCAGGATGATAGTTTGTTTGGAAAGCTTAAACGTGCTTTCAAAGGGGAATAATGGAAATAAAAAATGGAGTTGGTAAATTGTGAAATGGTCAGAAATTAGTATTCATACAACAGAAGAAGCAGTAGAAGCTGTCTCTCATATTTTACACGAAGCTGGTGCTAGCGGAGTTGCGATTGAGGATCCAGCGGAGTTAACGAAAGAGCGCGAGCAACAATATGGTGAAATTTATGCATTGAATCCAGATGAATATCCGGCGGAAGGTGTATTAATAAAAGCATATTTCCCGCAAACGGATTCTTTACATGAAACGATTGCAGGTGTAAAATCATCTATTGATGTGCTTCCATCTTACGACATCGAAATTGGTACTGGAAATATTACCGTTAACGAAGTCAATGAAGAAGATTGGGCTACTGCTTGGAAAAAATATTACCATCCAGTACAAATTTCTGATACATTCACAATCGTACCAACGTGGGAAGAATATACACCATCTTCTCCTGATGAAAAAATCATTGAATTAGACCCAGGTATGGCGTTTGGCACAGGAACTCATCCAACAACAACGATGTGTATTCGTGCTTTAGAAAAAACAGTTCAATCAGGTGACGCTGTCATTGATGTAGGAACAGGTTCTGGTGTACTTAGTATTGCAGCGGCAAAATTAGGTGCGTCTGCTGTTCAAGCATATGATTTAGATCCAGTTGCAGTAGAAAGTGCAGAAATGAATGTACGTTTAAATAAAACAGACGATATAGTTACTGTGGGACAGAACAGCCTATTAGAAGGTATTGAAGGCCCTGTTGATTTAATCGTAGCGAATTTATTAGCGGAAATTATTCTTTTATTCCCTAAAGATGCAGCGAGAGTTGTAAAATCAGGTGGATTATTTATTACATCAGGCATTATTGCTGCGAAGGAAAAAGTAATTTCTGAGGCGTTAGAACAAGCTGGATTTACAATTGAAGAAGTGTTACGAATGGAAGATTGGGTAGCAATTATTGCACGAAATGCGTAATATAGATTTTAGTCTATAATGAAAAGGGGAGTCTCTCACTATAAGGTGAGGGACTTGCCGTTTGTTATATGAAAAATGATAATGTTTCGTTCTTTTCGTAAGTGTTGACTTACGAAAGGAACGAAACTCTACTAAGGTGATTATATGCAACGTTATTTTGTAGAAGAAAAACATGTAAGTGAAGAAAAAATTCGCATTGTAGGTGATGATGTACATCACATTGCGAGAGTGATGCGTATGACAGCTGGCGATCAAATTTATTGCTGTGTAAACGGAAAAACAGCAGTATGTTCAATTGATGAAATTACCAGTGAATTTATTAATACGGCTATTGTAGAATGGGTAGAGGCGTCAAGTGAACTTCCTGTTTTCGTGACGATTGCAAGTGGACTGCCGAAAGGAGACAAGCTAGAGTTAATTTTCCAAAAAGGAACTGAGCTTGGGGCAGCTGCATTCTTACCATTTCAAGCATCTCGCTCTATCGTAAAATGGGATGCGAAAAAAGCTGATAAAAAAGTTGAGCGTTTAAGAAAAATTGTGAAAGAAGCTGCGGAACAATCACATAGAAGTGAAATTCCGGAAGTACATGCTCCGGCATCATTTAAGCAATTGCTTTCAATGAGTGGTGAGTATGATGTTTGTCTTGTTGCTTACGAAGAGGAAGCAAAACAAGGCGAGAAATCTAATTTTGCGAAAGCTTTAACGACAATGAAACCAGGTCAAAAGCTATTGATTGTATTTGGCCCAGAAGGCGGTTTAGCTGAGGAAGAGATTACAGCGCTTCGTGAACATAAATTTGTACCATGTAGTTTAGGACCAAGAATTTTAAGAACAGAAACGGCGCCGTTATACGCGTTAAGTGCTGCTTCGTATCATTTTGAATTGATGGGGTGATGATCAATGTCAACTGTTGCGTTCCATACGTTAGGTTGTAAAGTAAACCACTATGAAACAGAAGCCATTTGGCAATTGTTTAAACAAGGTGGTTATGAAAGAACAGAATATGAAAAGAAAGCTGATGTATATGTTATTAACACATGTACAGTAACGAATACTGGGGACAAAAAAAGCCGTCAAGTAATTAGACGTGCTGTTCGTCAAAATCCGGATGCAGTTATTTGTGTAACGGGATGTTATGCACAAACATCTCCAGCGGAAATTATGGCGATTCCAGGTGTAGATATTGTAGTTGGTACACAGGATCGTGAAAAGATGTTAGGTTACATCGAAGAATTCCGTAAAGAACGTCAACCAATTAATGCTGTCCGCAATATTATGAAAACACGTGTGTACGAAGAACTTGATGTACCTTATTTCACGGATCGTACACGTGCGTCTTTAAAAATACAAGAGGGTTGCAATAACTTCTGTACATTCTGTATCATTCCTTGGGCGCGTGGTTTAATGCGTTCTCGTGATGGAAAAGAAGTTATTAAACAAGCACAGCAATTAGTAGATGCAGGCTATAAAGAAATCGTATTAACGGGTATTCATACAGGTGGATACGGCGAAGATATAAAAGATTATAACTTAGCTGGATTACTTCGTGATATGGAAGCGGAAGTAGACGGATTAAAACGTCTTCGTATTTCTTCTATTGAAGCGAGTCAAATTTCAGATGAAGTAATTGAAGTGTTAGATAAATCTGAAGTAGTTGTACGTCACTTGCATATTCCGTTACAATCTGGCTCTAATACTGTATTAAAACGTATGCGTCGTAAATATACGATGGAATTCTTCCAAGAGCGCTTAGATCGTTTGAAAGAAGCGTTACCAGGCCTTGCGATTACATCTGACGTAATCGTTGGTTTCCCAGGTGAAACAGAAGAAGAATTCATGGAAACATACAATTTCATTAAAGAGAATCGCTTCTCTGAGTTACACGTGTTCCCTTATTCAAAACGTACAGGAACACCTGCAGCGCGCATGGAAGATCAAGTTCCTGAAGATGTGAAGAACGATCGTGTTCATCGTTTAATTGAGCTATCTAATCAATTAGCGAAAGAATATGCATCAGAATTTGAAGGTGAAGTGCTTGAAATCATTCCGGAAGAGCAATTTAAAGAGGGCGACCGTGAAGGGTTATATGTAGGTTATACAGATAACTACTTGAAAATTGTATTTGAAGGATCAGAAGAATTAATTGGTAAGCTAGTGAAAGTGAAAATTACGAAAGCTGGTTATCCATATAACGAAGCGCAATTTGTTCGTGTTCTTGAAGATGATGTGAAAAAAGAATCAGCAAGCGCATAAAAAGGGCATGCAACCGGAAACGGTTTGCATGCTTTTTTTATTTGAAGCGGTTAAGTATTAAAAATGGAGAGGTGTTTCGTACATCCCTGTATGAAAAAAGATGAAATGATAAAAATATAGTTGTCTTCAGGGGAGAAGGATACTAGCTATTTGCATATCTTTTGAAAAGGAAATGCGTCTATTCTTCTTTTATTCTGCCAAATAGTTGACCTGAAGTGATAAAATGTATTATAATCGTAAAAGACATGCTGAAGAAGTGTTTCTTTTTGCATGCTGAAATTAGTATGTAAGTGTGATGTTTCGGAGGGAGGGAAAGAGAATGTCAAAAACAGTCGTTCGTAAAAACGAGTCTTTGGAGGATGCACTTCGCCGTTTTAAAAGATCGGTTTCTAAAACTGGTACACTTGCTGAAGCAAGAAAGCGCGAGTTTTATGAAAAACCAAGTGTAAAACGTAAGAAGAAATCTGAAGCGGCAAGAAAGCGTAAATTCTAAGAGAGGGTGTAAGTTATGAGTCTTCTCGGTCGTTTAAACGATGATATGAAACAAGCGATGAAGAATAAACAAAAAGAAAAATTAACCGTTATTCGTATGGTTAAGGCTGCTTTACAAAATGAAGGTATTAAACTGCAACATACTCTTACTGAAGAAGAGGAAGTAACAGTTTTAGCTCGTGAAGTAAAACAGTATAAGGACTCCCTCCTTGAATTTAAAAAAGCTGGTCGTGAAGACCTTGTTAATAAACTGCAAAGTGAAATTCAGATTTTAAGCGCATATTTGCCAGAGCAATTAACTGAAGAAGAACTAGTTGATGTAATCAAGCAAGTTATTTCTGAAGTTGGTGCAACTTCTAAAGCAGATATGGGTAAGGTGATGACTGCTGTTATGCCGAAAGTAAAAGGTAAAACAGACGGATCACTTGTGAATAAGCTGGTTATCCAGCTATTAGCATAAAAAAACGTCTCATTTCGTATGAGACGTTTTTTTATTGTTCTTATTAAGGAGAAACGCTATGTTGCTTAAAAAGCGTTTCTGTAAGTGATAGAAACGCCTCTGGTATGTAAAAAAAGGTAACAGCCTTAGTTGTGATTAATCCCACCATAAAAAAGCTTTTTCGTTTTCTTAACTTCTTCGACTAACTCCTCAATGCTTTCTGTTCCCTGTTCCACTATATCTGGACAAAATTCATACATTTCTTGCACGAAAGATTGCATTTCTTCGTCTGTAGGTAACACGCTAAAAATGACATCAACCCAGTCATGATCTGCACCGATTATGATAAAAGGATAGCGATCATTCCATTTTCTTAGTTTAAAAATAACATCTATATTGCTAACTTCGTAATTAACGCCATTTGTTTGTTGGATTGTAAGGATATCAAATTGGCCATTTCCTTGTATAATTGCAATTCTACACTCACTCTTACTTCCGTGACTAAAACTTCTTTCGCAAATAAAAGCTAAGTATCCAAGCTTCTGAACCTTAGATTGAAGTTTTATAACTTGCTGTTCAGCATAAACCTCAAAGGTAACGAAAGAGACTCCAGCTATTTTAGATTTTGAATCAGTTACATAAAAGGGCTGGATGCTGCTGTCAGTAACTTGTTTTATAACATTCAAAATTTCTTGACTAAATCCAATTTCCTTTCGTATTTCCTCGCTTATTAATTCATTTTTTTGTTTTTTAATGAATCCTAATATTTTTTGAAATGCATATAACAACCACCTATAAAATCTTCTTACTTACAACGCAAAATTTAGAGTGGAGCCATTTCCTTTTTCGAATTTTATCTCATTTGTCTAATGAATGACAACTACTTATTCTATGGTCAGTATGTCACGCCCAGAACAAATTGTAACAGGGTTTTTCAAGTTTCTAACTGCTCGCTAGGCTCAATTTCTTCATGCAACTTGTACTGATATCCCCTAGGGGCGCATATTCTTGTATTAATACTTCTATTATTAAGGATAACATCTTCTGATCCATCATTGTCCCGACAAATATGATTTCATATAGCGACTGTTTTATTAACATGATATGAACTCTTACAGAATATAGTTATGTTAGTGAAGTCGTTATAACACGATAGGCACTTGTGAAGAAATACATATATGGGATGAGAGGGGGGTCTTTCGAGATGAAGAAATTAGAACAAATGAAAAATTGGTTAACAAAACAAGTAGACCTGCCAGTGGATGTATTAATGGATCTACCTCGGATTACTCTTGTTGGGCAAATACATATTTATATAGAAAATCATCGGGGACTATTAGTGTTTTCAGATAAAGAAGTACGATTGCTATTAAAACACGGTCAATTACTAATTAAAGGACAATCCTTTGTTATTAAAACGATTCTTCCAGAAGAGCTTTTGCTCGAAGGGATAATTGAGCAAGTAACATTTTTAGAAAATGAAAAAAAAGGTGATTGAAGTGAAACTTCCATTTGTGAAGTTTTTCTTCTTTGTCCTGTAAAAGTTCCGTTAATAGAGAATTAAAGTTTTACTTTGTTTCATTTTAGTACGAGCTATTTTAATGCTTCAAATGAAAAGTAGTATATCTACTTTTAGAAAGGTAGTGAAGGTGGTAGATGAAAAATAAATGGTTTATCAAGTGGCTTGGATATGTAAAAGTGCGAATTGAAGGTAGAGGAGCGGAACGGTTTGTTAATGAATGTGTACGGAGGAATTTATTAGTTTGGGATGTTAAGAAGATAGCTGATGAAACGTTAGTTTTTTGTATGTTGTTACGCGATGTGAAAAAAATAAAACCAATTTATAGAAAAAATGAATGTAAATTATATTTTATTGGACGTTATGGTTTTCCTTTTTGGAATAAGCGTTTAATTAAAAATAGCGGATTTTTAATTGGGTTTTTAATTTTCTTTTTTGGTGTGATTGCGATGTCAAATATGGTTTGGAAAATTGAAATTACAGGAGCAAAACCTGAAACAGAATATATATTGATGAAAGAATTGGATAAAATGGGTATTAAAAAAGGGAAACTACAGTTTCAAATGCCGAATGTAGAAGATGTACAACGCCATTTGACGGATAATATTAATGCGATTACTTGGGCGGGACTAGAAGTAAGAGGGACGACGTATCATTTTAAAATTGTTGAAAAAAACGAACCGAAAAAAGAAAAGGAACAACAACCACAAAATTTAGTGGCAAAAAAAGAAGCGATTATTACAAAAACGTTTGTAGAAGTTGGAAAACCAGTTGTACTGAAAAATGATCATGTAGAAAAAGGGCAGATTCTCGTATCAGGGATATATGGTAATGCGGAAAGCCCGACGATTGTTTCAGCGAAAGGTATTGTGTATGGCGAAACGTGGTATACATCTAAGGTGAATGTTCCACTAAAGACGCAATTCCAAGTGTATACTGGTAATGTATACAATGAACATTTTCTTAAATTTGGGGATACGAAAATAAAAATATGGGGATTTCAACATGATAAGTATAAACGCTCTCGTACTGAAAGTGTAAAGCATGATGTGAAATTATTTGGTTTTACACTGCCGATTGCATATGAAAAAGATGTTGTGAGAGAAGAGGAAGAAGCGAATCGAGAATATACAGAAACGCAAGCGATGAAAGTAGCGAAAGAGATGGCCGAAAAAGAACTAAAGAAAAAATTGGATGAACATGCTATGATTGTAAGTGACAAGATTTTGAGTAAAGAGGTTGAGGCGGATCAACTAAAAGTTACATTGCATTATACTGTGATTGAAAATATTGCAGAGCCACAACCAATATCCGAATCCGATATTCAAGGAGACTGAGTAATGGCAGAACAATTAGTAGAAATGAACCAACAATTGGAAAATACTAACGAAGCAATCGCTCTTTTTGGAGTCAATGATGCGCATTTAAAAGTAATTGAACGAGAACTTAATGTATCGATCGTAACTAGAGGAGAAACTGTTCACGTATCTGGGGCAGTTGAAACAGTGACACTCGTAGAAAAAATCTTACAGCAATTACTTGTTGTAATTCGTAAGAGTATATCAATTTCAGAGAGAGATGTTGCGTATGCAATTCAGCTCGCGCAACAAGGGAAAATTGCTCAATTTGAAGAGTTATATGAAGAAGAAATTTTCAAGACTGCAAAAGGTAAATCCATTCGTGTAAAAACAATGGGGCAAAGACGATATATTCATGCGATGAAGAAGAATGATATTGTATTTGGGATAGGGCCTGCAGGAACTGGGAAAACATACTTAGCTGTAGTAATGGCTGTGAGAGCTTTAAAACAAGGATATGTAAAGAAAATTATTTTAACAAGACCTGCTGTAGAAGCTGGAGAAAATTTAGGTTTTTTACCAGGGGATTTGAAAGAGAAGGTAGATCCGTACTTACGTCCATTATATGATGCCTTGCATGATATTCTTGGACAAGAATATACGCAACGTATGATGGAACGAGGAGTAATTGAAATCGCGCCGCTTGCTTATATGAGGGGGCGTACACTTGATGATTCATTTGTTATTTTAGATGAGGCCCAGAATACAACGGGTGCTCAAATAAAAATGTTTTTAACAAGATTAGGTTTTAGTTCTAAAATGGTTATTACAGGGGATCCGTCACAAGTAGACTTGCCGAAAGGGGTAAAATCAGGGCTATCTATAGCTTCTAATATTTTATCTGGTGTATCAGGTCTGTCATTTATTACATTAGAACAAACGGACGTTGTGAGACATCCATTGGTGCAACGTATTATTGAGGCATATGATAAAATGGAATGATCCTATTTGTCAGGATCATTTCTTTTTGTATGATAAGGTTGGCGAACGTCATATTTTTTACTATCATGAAAGATAAGGAAAATAAACTATAGGTACTGGTGTGTAAATTATTGCCTCAAAGTATCGTTGGGTAGAAGAAATGAAAGCTATAAATAGTTTCACTTTATTTCTGGAGAGGAGAAGGTATTGAAATCATGTCAAGATCTCAAGAAATTTCTAAGTGGTTTCGTAATTTACAACATTCGAAAAAACTAAGTTGGATTTCTTACGTTGTATTAGGAGCAGTGCTGTTTTTTGCACTTATGAATAATGTAAAACCAGAGCAATTAGATGTTAAGATGTATTCTATTGCGAAAAAGACAATCCATTCTCCTATAAAAATTGAAGATAAAGTTACAACGGATAAAAAGAAAAAAGAAGCCGCTACAAAAGTTGAAGATCAATATACATATAAAAGTGAGTATAAACAAAATAAAGTTGATATTGTGAATGACGTCTTTGCTAAAGTGGATGAAGTGGTGCAAGAGATTAAAGCTGTTGGACCGGATAATCAAAAAAAGATGACTGATGCTGAGAAAGTGGACAAGTTAAAAAAGAAACTACCCGCTGACTTAACGAAAGAATTATCTGATTCAAACTTACTAAATTTGATTAATGCAGATTCGAGCCAATTAGTATTAGCGAAAGATGCTGCGGTCACAGCGATTAATAGTGTCATGACTGAACATATTAAAATGGACGAATTGAAAGATGCGAAAGAACGATATGTAAGTGAGATGAATAGTGTTAATGTTGATAATGGTTTAAAAGAGTCGATTAAGGCGCTAGGAAGATATGCAATTTCAGCGAACTATTTTTATGACCCGGTCTTAACGAAAGAGAAGAGAAAAGCAGAGGAAGATTTAGTTCCACCTGTTTATATTCTTCAAGGACAAGTTCTTGTTAGAGAAGGTGAAACAATTTCAAGTGATGTGTATAATCAGTTGAAATTAGTTGGCTTGTTAGAAAAAGGGAACGGTTTTCAACCTTATGTTGGATTAGCGGTACTCATTGGTGTGTTACTATACTTTATGCATAAACAATTTGAATTGTTTTTAAAGAGAAAAAGAGAAGATAGACCATATGTTTTAGCGTATATTACAATTTTGTCTATCACAATCGTTTTAATGAAAATCATTAGTTTGTTTCAAAAACTTGAATATGCAGGGATTGCATATGTTGTCCCAGTAGCGATGGGAACAATACTTGTGAAATTAATGATTGGTGATCGATTTGTCTTTTTAACGAGTATGATTTTTTCTGTATGCGGAAGTATTATGTTTAATGAAGGAGTAACGAGTACATTAAATTATAGTGTAGGGATTTACGTATTGTTAAGTTCATTATCGGTTAGTATTTTCTTGAGAGAAAAAAATCGTCGTACAATGATTTTACAAGCTGGTATACTCGTTTCTGTATTAAATGTAGTCGTATTAGCAGCACTCTTATTACTACGTAATGGGAATTTTTCACCTCTTGAAATTGGTACGCAATTATTAATGGCTTCACTTTCAGGGATTATATCATCCGTTTTGGCTATGGGGATTTTACCATATCTAGAAAGTGGACTTGGAATCGTATCAAGTATGAAGCTTATGGAACTATCAAGTCCAAATCATCCGCTTTTACGCAGAATTTTGTTAGAAGCGCCAGGGACATATCATCATAGTGTAATGGTAGCGAATCTTTCTGAAGCTGCTTGTGAAGCAGTCGGGGCAAATGGTGTATTAGCACGTGTAGGGGCATATTATCATGATGTAGGAAAAATGGTACAACCGCAATTCTTTATTGAAAACCAAATGGGAATTGAAAACCCGCATGATAAATTAGATCCTGTAACGAGTAAAGATATTATAATTGCTCATGTAACTGATGGAGTGAGAATGCTCGAAGAATATCATATTCCACAAGAAATTATTGATATTGCTGGGCAACATCACGGTACAACGTTACTGAAATATTTTTATTATAAAGCAATTAAAGAAGATAAAGAAAAATATACAGAAGAGATGTTCCGTTATCCGGGTTCAAAAGCAACTTCGAAAGAGTCGGCAATTGTTGGTATTGCTGATAGTGTAGAAGCTGCGGTACGTTCTATGAATCACCCAACGCCAGAGCAAATTAATAATTTGGTGCAAAGTATTATTAAAGATCGACTGCAAGATGGTCAATTTAGTGAATGTGATTTGACGTTTAAGGAACTACAAATCGTTGGAAAAACGTTGTGTGAAACGTTAAATGGTATTTTCCATTCGCGTATTACATATCCGGAACCTCCGGAAGAAAAGGAGAAAGAATGAGTTTGTTAATTGATTTTATTGATGAAACTGAAGAAGTAAAAGAAGCGTATATGAGTTTAATTCGTGAAGTGTTAGAAAAAGCAGCTCAAATGGAAAATATCGAGGATGGTGCAGAGGTATCGGTGACATTTGTAGATAATGAGCGCATTAGAGAAATTAATCGTGATTACCGAGATAAAGATCAGCCTACAGATGTAATATCCTTTGCTATGGAAGAGATGGGAGAAGGGGAAATGGAGATTGTTGGTGCAGAGATGCCGCGCATGTTAGGTGATCTTATTATCTCTATTCCAAGGGCGAAAGAGCAAGCTGAAGAGTACGGACACTCTTTCGATCGTGAACTTGGATTTTTAGCGTTACATGGCTTTTTACATTTGCTTGGTTATGATCACATGACAGAAGATGATGAAAAAGAAATGTTCGGAAGACAAAAAGAAATTTTAGAAGCTTTTGGATTAGGAAGATGAAAAAAGGAAAACTTATAGATAGTTTTGGATATGCTATAGCTGGTATATTCTTTTGTCTTCGTCATGAACGAAATATGAAAATTCATTATTTAGCCGCAGTCATTGTTATGTGCTGCGGCTTTTATTTCCATATTACAAAAATAGAATGGATGATATTACTTATTGTAATAGGAAGTGTAATGAGTTTAGAAATGGTGAATACGGCTGTGGAAAAAACAGTAGATTTAGCGACTGCCGATATTCACCCGTTTGCAAAAAATGCAAAGGATGTTGCAGCAGGAGCGGTTTTATTGTTTACGATTATAGCTGTTATAATTGGTGCTATTATCTTTTTACCGTATATGGTATAGTTGCATTCCAAAGCTTTTATTAAGCCTTGGAAGTGCCGTAAAGGCCTTTAATGAGAGAGTGTGTATCTATTCACAGCTGTGAACAGGAAGGATGCGGGAATATGAATAGTAAACAATTAATTCTAGAAGCAATCGAAGCGCGTAAACAAGCGTACGTACCATATTCTAAATTTCAAGTAGGTGCAGCATTATTAACACATGATGGAAAAGTATATCGTGGATGTAATGTTGAGAATGCATCATATGGCTTATGTAATTGTGCCGAAAGAACGGCTTTATTTAAGGCGGTTTCTGAAGGAGATAAAGAGTTTGTAGCCATTGCAGTTGTAGCGGATACGAAGCGCCCGGTACCTCCTTGTGGAGCATGTCGACAAGTTATGGTAGAATTATGTAAACAGGATACGAAAGTATACTTATCAAATTTACATGGTGACGTTCAAGAGACGACAGTCGGAGAATTGTTACCAGGAGCATTTTTAGCGGAGGATTTACATGAATAGAAAAGGTTATAAATCAGGTTTTGTCTCTATTATTGGCAGACCGAATGTTGGAAAATCTACATTTTTAAACCGTATTATCGGCCAGAAAATTGCTATTATGAGTGATAAGCCACAAACGACTCGTAATAAAATTCAAGGTGTATATACAGAAAATGATTCACAAGTTATTTTCATTGATACACCAGGAATACATAAACCTAAACATAAATTAGGCGACTTCATGGTAAAGATGGCTCAAACGACATTGAAAGAAGTTGATATTGTTCTGTTTATGGTTAATGCAGTTGAAGGATTTGGTCGTGGTGAGGAATTCATCATTGAGAAATTAAAAGAAACGAAACAACCAGTATTTTTAGTCATTAATAAAATTGACCAACTCCATCCAGAGCAATTACTAGAGTTAATTGATCAATATCGTAAACTACATGATTTTGCAGAGATTGTACCAATTTCTGCGTTAGACGGTAATAATGTGGATGCTTTAATTGGAACAATTAAAAAGTATTTACCAGAAGGACCACAATACTACCCAGATAATCAAGTAACGGATCATCCGGAGCGATTTATTATCGCAGAGCTTATTCGTGAGAAAGTACTACATTTAACACGTGAAGAAGTGCCACATTCTGTAGCTGTTGTTATCGATGCGATTCAAAAGCGTGAGGGCGGCGCTGTTTATATAAATGCAACAATTGTTGTTGAACGTGCATCGCAAAAAGGAATCATCATCGGAAAACAAGGGAAAATGTTAAAAGAAGTTGGTAAGCGAGCTCGTTTTGATATTGAAGCGCTACTTGGTTCTAAAGTATTTTTAGAAGTATGGGTAAAAGTGCAAAAAGATTGGCGTAACAAGCTGTCACAGCTTCGTGATCTAGGTTTCCGCGAGGATGAGTACTAAAATAGAGTAAAGCTGTAATCAGTGGATGGTTGGTTCATCCACTGATTATTGGTTTTTATGAACTTTGATAAATTAGGAAAAATTTTTCTCACATGAAAATGGACAAAATGGGTCAATTTAATAACAACAAAGGAAATTGGTTTATAGGCTACGCTTATTGAGAAAGGTGGATTCTTATGCTAGATTTTACCTGGAAGTTTTTCTCCAAAACAGGAAGCATTGAAACGTACTTGCTTTTGAAAGAAATGGAAAAAGACGTAAACGATGAGATGGATCAACATGAAGAGGAGCTAGCGCATCTAGACTCTCCAATTTCTTGACCCGTTTTGTTCAAACCTTGGATGGTGACGAACATGTTTCAAAAAGTTGAGGGCATCGTTATCCGTACGACAGATTACGGAGAAACGAACAAGATTGTTACAATATTCTCAAGAGAACTTGGTAAGGTAAGTGCAATGGCAAGAGGGGCAAAAAAGCCGAAAAGCCGATTAGCATCTGTGTCGCAATTAATGACACATGGCCAGTTTCTTATTCAAATGGGATCTGGGCTTGGGACATTGCAACAAGGCGAGATTATTTCAACTATGAAAGAAATTCGCGAGGATATATTTTTAACTGCTTATGCATCATTTATTGTTGAGTTAACTGATAAAGCAACAGAAGATAAAAAACATAATCCGTATTTATTTGAAATGTTATATCAAACGTTGCATTATATGTGTGAGGGTGTGGACCCAGAAGTATTATCATTAATTTATCAAACAAAAATGCTTCCGGTATTAGGGATGCGCCCGTACTTTGATACATGTGCGATTTGTCATCAAGAAACAGATTTTGTCGCCTTCTCCGTCAGGGAAGGCGGTTTTCTGTGCTCGCGTCATGCGGAGCAAGACCCATATCGTATACCGGTAGGA
This sequence comes from Bacillus cereus, assembly GCF_002567495.1. Classification (GTDB taxonomy): domain Bacteria; phylum Bacillota; class Bacilli; order Bacillales; family Bacillaceae_G; genus Bacillus_A; species Bacillus_A cereus_AQ. Next base: position 38,335 of record NZ_NVAP01000040.1, read on the forward strand.
GAAGCTGTTCATAAATTATTACGTCTTTTCTTCCATTTCGATTTACATAGGCTCGGAAATGTATCGGTAAAGGATAGCACAAAAAAACAAATGCGTTTAGTGTTGAATACATATTATGATGAATATTGCGGAATTTATTTGAAATCAAGACGTTTCTTAGAGCAACTTGATAAGTTTCAAATATAATTTTGGGCCGTATACGGTCCTTTTTACATACTTTCTTTTTCGAATAGCATATTTAGTATATAATATTTAAGAGATAGTATAACTTTTTTCGTTGTGCATTAAAGGTGGTGATTATCATAGAGCTGAATAAACGGCAAGAACATATCATTCAGATTGTAAAAGATCACGGTCCTATTACAGGGGAATCAATTGCAGCGCAATTGGGTCTAACACGTGCAACGCTAAGACCAGACTTAGCAATTTTAACGATGGCTGGTTATTTAGAAGCACGTCCACGCGTAGGTTATTTTTATACGGGTAAAACTGGGGGGCAGCTATTATCTGAAGCTGTTAAGAAAATTAAAGTACAAGATTATCAATCTAGACCGGTTGTAATTGATAAAAATGTTTCCGTATACGATGCAATTTGTACGATGTTTTTAGAGGACGTTGGTACATTGTTCGTTGTAGATCAAATGACTCTATTAGTTGGTGTTGTGTCTCGTAAAGATTTATTAAGAGCGAGCTTAGGAAAGCAGGATTTAACCTCTCTTCCGGTTAATATTATCATGACAAGGATGCCAAACATTGCGATGTGTCGTAGAGAGGATTCTTTATATGATATTGCGATGGAATTAATAGAAAGACAGATTGACGCAATGCCAGTTGTAAAAGATACGAAACAAGGTTTAGAAGTGATTGGGCGAATTACAAAAACAAATATTACACGTGCGTTTGTGAATTTAGTGAATAACGAATAAGTGTAATTTGTTTAAAGTGAGGTAATGTAATGGATAATAAAATCGTATATGTCGTATCTGATTCTGTAGGAGAAACGGCTGATTTGGTTGTTCGAGCAGCAATGGGGCAATTCCCATTTGCTCCTGATATTAGACGCGTACCGTATGTAGAAGATACAGGGACATTAAAAGAAGTGATTTCGATTGCTAAGAGTAATCAAGCACTTATATGTTTTACGTTAGTTAAGCCTGATATGCGCCAATATTTAGTGACAGAGGCTGCAAAAGAAGGAGTAGAGGCATACGATATTATCGGTCCTCTTATTGATCAAATTGAAGAAATTACAGGGCAAGTGCCGAGATATGAGCCAGGTGTTGTCCGTAGGTTAGATGAAGAATACTTTAAAAAGATTGAAGCGATTGAGTTTGCTGTGAAGTATGATGATGGCAGAGATGCACGAGGTATTTTGAAAGCGGATATCGTGTTGATTGGTGTTTCGCGTACATCAAAAACACCACTTTCTCAATATTTAGCTCATAACAAACGCTTGAAAGTTGCGAATGTACCACTCGTGCCAGAAGTTGACCCACCTGAAGAACTATATCAAGTGGCAAAAGAAAAATGTTTCGGTTTGAAAATTACGCCAGATAAGTTAAATCATATTCGAAAAGAACGATTAAAATCACTTGGATTAAGTGATGGAGCAACGTATGCAAACATTAATCGTATTCAAGAAGAAATTGATCACTTTGAGGAAGTAATTAGTAAAATAAATTGTCAAGTAATCGATGTATCGAATAAAGCGATTGAAGAAACAGCAAATATTATTGTGAATGCAGTGCAAAACCAAAAAATGTTTTAGCACATTTACCAAAGGTGAATGTGCTTTTTTCGCTCGTGTGAAATATGATACCTATAGATTTTGTAATAGATTGTAGCATAGTGGTTATACTTATACTCCTTTGTCTTTTATTATATTAAAGGTTTGAGTTAGTTATCCTGAAATGTAAGATGAAAAAATAAAGGGATATGTAGCGTAGTTGAAGAAAATATATTATAATAAAAAATTGTGATAAAAACCTATATTTTACGTTTAGACTTTAATTTTTCAGAATAAACTAGGGATAGGATTTACGAAAAAGACATGTAATTACGTTAAATCGACAAAATCTATACAAGAAAACGCACATTATGGAAGGATTCACAGAAGGGATGTAGAATACAGAAATATGCAAAACATCAACAACATATTAGTTGGTGTAGATGCATGTCCCGTGAAGGCTGAAATTGTGCAAGTTGGAGCGGAATTTCATGTCGGAATTTTGTTTGTCGCATCATATGCTCATCGTTTAAGAAAATAGCAAGGCAATCGGATCTTTGTAGACACTGAACAAAATGGAGTTGATTGTTTTATAAATCAACATGAAAAAGTTACAGATCTCAAGATCAAACAGTATATGTGGCTTGCTACTCTTCTTGTAAAAAAGGTGTATATTATTGTCTCTAAGAGATACATTTGTAACAGATGAGCAAATGTATACAATTTTATATAGCAGGTATGTATCTGCAATTTATGCAGATAAAGGACCTATAGGAAAGGTTCGAAATCGTTTATACAATGTAATCGGCAACACTTTCTAACAAGTTTAGAAAAATATTGTCGAATTATAAAGGAATTTTTTAATTTATATCGAATACAAAATACGACACGGAGATGGAGTTATGGGGAACAGAATTCCCGAAGAAGTTGTTGAACAGATTCGGACATCATCCGATATTGTAGAAGTGATTGGGGAATACGTTCAACTTAGAAAACAGGGGCGTAACTATTTCGGCCTTTGTCCATTTCATGGTGAGAATTCTCCTTCATTCTCTGTTTCATCTGATAAGCAAATTTTTCATTGCTTCGGATGTGGAGAAGGTGGAAATGTATTTTCCTTTCTAATGAAAATGGAAGGACTGGCTTTTACCGAGGCTGTTCAAAAGCTAGGCGAAAGAAATGGAATTGCGGTTGCAGAGTACACATCAGGGCAAGGACAACAAGAAGAAATATCTGATGACATTGTCATCATGCAACAAGCTCATGAATTATTGAAAAAGTATTATCATCATTTATTAGTAAATACGGAAGAGGGAAATGAAGCACTTTCATATTTATTAGACCGTGGTATTACGAAAGAGATGATTGAGAAGTTTGAAATTGGTTATGCATCACCTGCTTGGGATGCAGCGACGAAAATTTTACAAAAAAGAGGTTTATCGCTGTCTAGTATGGAACAAGCTGGCCTTCTAATAAGAAGTGAGAAGGATGGTAGTCATTACGATCGCTTCCGTGGAAGGGTTATGTTCCCAATCTATACGTTACAAGGTAAGGTGATAGCGTTTAGTGGAAGGGCGTTAGGAGAGGACACTCCGAAATATTTAAATAGCCCTGAAACGCCGATTTTTCACAAAAGTAAATTGTTGTATAACTTCCACCAAGCAAGACCGTTTATTAGAAAGCGTGGGCAAGTGGTTCTTTTTGAAGGATATGCCGATGTACTAGCTGCGGTAAAAAGTGGTGTGGAAGAAGCTGTTGCGACAATGGGAACAGCTTTAACTGAAGAACAAGCAAAACTTCTGCGACGTAACGTTGAAACTGTTGTTCTTTGCTATGATGGTGATAAAGCAGGGCGAGAAGCGACGATGAAAGCAGGGCAATTATTGCTAAAAGTTGGTTGCCAAGTGAAAGTCACATCCTTGCCAGATAAGCTTGATCCTGATGAATATGTGCAACAATATGGGACTACCGCTTTTGAAAATCTTGTGAAATCAAGTATGAGTTTTGTTGGTTTTAAAATAAATTATTTGCGTTTAGGGAAAAATTTGCAAGATGAGTCTGGCAAAGAAGAATATGTGAAAAGTGTTTTAAAAGAGTTATCGTTGTTACAAGATGCGATGCAGGCGGAGTCATATTTGAAGTCATTATCGCAAGAATTTTCGTATTCAATGGAAACACTTTTGAATCAATTGCACCAATATCGCAAAGAACAAAAGGTACAGCAAAAACAAATAAAGCAGGTTGCTAAACCGTCTCAAGTCGTTCAAACAAAACCGAAGTTAACAGGTTTTGAAAGAGCGGAAAGAGAAATTATTTACCATATGTTGCAAAGTGCAGAAGTAGCTGTTCGTATGGAATCCCATATAGAAGATTTTCATACAGAAGAACATAAAGGGATTTTATATGAACTATACGCATATTATGAAAAGGGAAATGAACCTTCAGTCGGAACATTTCTAAGTTGGCTTTCTGATGAAAAGTTGAAAAATATTGTCACTGATATTTCTACGGATGAATTTATTAATCCAGAATACACAGAAGAAGTGTTGCAAGGCCATTTGGAGACGCTTAGACGTCAACAGGAAAAACTCGAAAAGATGGAAATCATCTTTAAAGTGAAACAACTGGAAAAAACAGATCCTGTAGAGGCTGCTAAATATTATGTAGCATATTTACAAAATCAAAAAGCGAGAAAATAGCTTTTTTGATAAAGTTTTAGTATAATGAATGTTTGTATCTCGCGTAAGGAGGGGAACAGATGGCTGACAAACCAGCTCGTTCTAAACAAATTGAAACTGAAATGACCCTTGAGCAAGTGAAAGAACAACTCACTGAGCTCGGAAAAAAACGTGGCGTTCTTACATATGAAGAGATTGCAGAACGCATGAATGGATTTGAAATTGAATCTGATCAAATGGATGAATACTATGAATATTTAGGTGAACAAGGGATTGACTTAGTTGGTGACAATGACAACGACGAAGGCCCTAATAATCGCCAAATTACAAAAACAGAAGAAGAGTTTGACCTCAATGATTTAAGTGTACCACCTGGGGTTAAAATCAACGATCCTGTTCGTATGTATTTAAAAGAAATTGGTCGTGTAGACTTACTATCTGCAGAAGAAGAAATTCGACTTGCAACGCGTATTGAAGAGGGCGATGAAGAAGCGAAACGTCGTCTTGCAGAAGCAAACTTACGTCTTGTAGTAAGTATTGCAAAGCGCTACGTGGGCCGTGGTATGCTTTTCTTAGACTTAATCCAAGAAGGAAATATGGGTCTAATTAAAGCGGTTGAAAAGTTCGATTATCGTAAAGGTTTCAAATTTAGTACGTATGCAACTTGGTGGATTCGCCAAGCTATTACACGTGCGATTGCAGACCAAGCACGAACAATTCGTATCCCAGTTCATATGGTTGAAACGATTAATAAGTTAATTCGTGTACAACGTCAATTATTACAAGATTTAGGTCGCGAACCGTCTCCTGAAGAGATTGGTGAAGAAATGGATCTTGCTCCAGAAAAAGTACGTGAAATCTTGAAAATTGCACAGGAGCCAGTTTCTCTTGAAACACCAATTGGTGAAGAAGATGACTCCCATTTAGGTGACTTTATTGAAGACCAAGAAGCAACATCGCCTGCGGACCATGCAGCCTATGAATTGCTAAAAGAACAATTAGAAGATGTGTTAGATACACTAACAGATCGTGAAGAAAATGTTCTGCGTCTTCGTTTCGGTTTAGATGATGGACGAACTCGTACGCTTGAAGAAGTTGGGAAAGTATTCGGCGTAACGAGAGAGCGTATCCGTCAAATTGAAGCAAAAGCACTTCGTAAATTAAGACATCCAAGCCGTAGTAAGCGTCTTAAGGATTTCTTAGAATAGGTTATTTTTTAAGTTTACTTCACCTGTGTGAAGTAAACTTTTTTATTTTGTTAATTTTTGTTAAAATTTAGCTATCGGCAACGATTACAATTTCTTGTAATTTATTTTACAGAATTGTCTTTTGATTTGCAAATGCTCATTTTTCGATTTTTCGATTAATTTTGTTTATTCTATACAAAAATATATGTAGAAAAGCGAAAAATATGATGAGAAACGTTAATAATTATCGAAATAATAAGCGATATGACAATAAAAAACAATAAACTGAATTTATGGAATATTTTCAACAAGTGGTAGTTTTCTCTTTTCTGATAGAGCGTTTTCAAGTACAATGGAAATGACTGAATCATCTAACTATTTAGGGGTATAGAGGGGGGAGAAGAGATATGAAACGTAATCCGCTGATTCCGTTCGCTCTTATTGCAGCATTGGGTATTATCGTTATGTTTGTATTTTCATTTCAGGGGCTAAATAAATCTAAAGAGTTAGCTGATGCAAAAAATGGCGGGAAGCCAACGCAAACAGCATCAAAGCCAGAGGATATTGTGAAGCAAAGCTGTACGAGCTGTCATGGTGATCAGTTACAAGGGGCAGTAGGACCTAATTTACAAAAGGTTGGTGGGAAACTTTCAAAGGATGAAATTAAAGAAATTCTTTCGAAAGGAAAAGGAAATATGCCTGCTAATATAGTTCCAGCTGATCAAGCAGCTAAAGTAGCTGATTGGTTATCGAAGAAAAAATAAAGTGAAGCTTTAATCAGTGCGGCATCTCCGGTTGATTATTAGTTTTCACCAATCGGGCACTTATGAGTAGCCCAACTCCTACCTAACTTCTATGTTCTAGCAGAATTGTTCGCAAGTTACGGGATAAAGCTCTGTATAACAAGTCTTTTGCTTTTGCAAAGGGCTTGTTTTTCTATGTGTTCTAAAATAGGATGAGTAATAGAGAATTGAATTGTTGTTATGGGCTTGCAACAACTACTATAAATTCATTATCATGGAGACAGACTGACAAGAGAAGGAGTAATGGAAATACATGAATGAAGTAAAGCTTTCAAAACGATTAGAAGAAGTTGTGCGCGAGATTCCAGTAGGGTCTACAGTAGCTGATATTGGATCGGATCATGCGTATTTACCGTGTTATACAATTATAAATAATATTGCTACAAAAGCAGTTGCAGGAGAAGTTGTAGAGGGGCCATTTCGTTCTGCGCAGGCAACTGTAGCTGAAAGTGGTTTGCAAGATAAAGTAGATGTTCGTAAAGGGAATGGATTAGCTGTTATCGCGCCAGGAGAAGTAGACGTTATTACAATTGCTGGTATGGGTGGAGCGTTAATTCGTGACATTTTAGAAAGTGGTAAAGAAAAATTAGAAGGTGTAACACGTTTAATTTTACAGCCGAATATTGCAGCACATCATATTCGTGAATGGTTTGTTGAAAATGGCTGGGAGCTTATCCATGAAAAAATCGTAAAAGAAGATGGAAAAATTTACGAGATTTTAGTAGGGGAGCGAGGAAATGTCGAAGCGCCTTACTCGGAAAATAAACAAGCGGAATTGTTTATGGGATCATTTCTAATAAAAGAGAAAAGTGAAGCCTTTGTTGAAAAATGGGAAGGGGAATTAAAAAACTTCCAAAATATTTTAAAACAGTTAGAACGTGCGGCTGATTCTGAAGAAACAAAAGCGAAACGTGCAGAAATAGAAGCGAAAATGAAAATGATAGGGGAGATTTTATCATGAGTAAAATTCCAAATGGTCATGAAATTATTTCTTTATTTGAAAGTATGTATCCGAAGCATTTGGCGATGGAAGGCGATAAGATTGGTTTGCAGATCGGAGCGCTTAATCAACCCGTGCAGCACGTATTGATTGCTTTAGATGTAACGGAGGAAGTTGTGGAAGAAGCAATTCAATTAGGGGCAAATGTCATTATTGCGCATCATCCTTTAATTTTTAATCCGTTAAAAGCGATTCATACAGATAAGGCGTACGGAAGAATTATTGAAATGTGTATTAAAAATGATATTGCTGTTTATGCAGCTCATACAAATGTAGATATTGCTAAAGGTGGAGTGAATGATTTACTTGCTGAGGCGTTAGGATTGCAAAATACAGAAGTTCTAGCACCGACATATGCAGAAGAAATGAAAAAGATTGTTGTATTTGTGCCTGAAACGCATGCGGAGGAAGTACGTAAAGTTCTTGGAGATGCAGGTGCAGGCTACATCGGCAATTATAGCCACTGTACGTTCGGTAGTGCAGGGGTAGGTACTTTCATACCCCAAGAGGGAACAAACCCTTATATCGGAGAAACTGGACAGTTAGAGCGCGTGGAAGAAGTACGAATTGAAACGATTATTCCAGCTTCACTACAGCGAAAAGTGATTAAAGCAATGTTAACGGCGCACCCATATGAAGAAGTAGCATACGATGTGTATCCGCTTGATAATAAAGGTGACACGTTAGGTCTAGGAAAAATAGGATACTTACAAGAAGAAATGACACTTGGTCAATTTGCAGAACATGTGAAACAATCATTAGACGTGAAGGGCGCAAGAGTTGTCGGTAAGTTAGATGATACAGTGCGTAAAGTAGCTGTACTTGGTGGAGACGGTAATAAATATATAAACCAAGCGAAATTTAAAGGAGCAGATGTATATGTAACTGGTGATATGTATTATCATGTTGCTCATGATGCGATGATGCTCGGTTTAAATATAGTTGACCCAGGACATAATGTTGAAAAAGTAATGAAACAAGGCGTACAAAAGCAACTGCAAGAAAAAGTGGATGCAAAGAAATTCAATGTTCAAATTCATGCTTCGCAGTTACATACAGATCCATTCACATTTGTATAAGAAAAAACCGTTGCTCAATTAGGGCAACGGCTTTTATTATTGTTCTTTTTTTACCTTTACGCGAGGTAATATCTTTTGAAGTGGTACTTTTCGAACTCTTTCCCACGTCGCTGGATTCATTGGGTCATATTGCTCTAAGAACGCGATGACCTCTTTTGTAATCGGCGTTGGGGTAGAAGCACCTGCTGTGACAGCTACGTTTTCTATACCTTGTAGCCACTCTAATTGAATTTCGCTTACATCAGCAACTCGATATGCTTTTGTACCAGCGATTTCTTGTGATACTTGTGCTAAGCGATTTGAATTGTTACTTTTCGGATCACCAACAACAATTGTTAAGTCCGCAACATCAGCTTGTTTAGCGACAGCTTCTTGGCGAACTTGAGTAGCTAAACAAATTTCTTTATGGAATTCTGCTGTTGGGAATTTTTTTTGAATGTCCTCCATTAAATGTTGAACATCCCATTGACTCATCGTTGTTTGATTCGTAACTAAAATTTTATCTGTTGGTATTTCTAATGTTTTTAAATCATCAGCTCTTTCGATAAGGTGCACGATGTCAGGTGCAATACCAACTGCGCCTTCTGGCTCTGGATGATTTTTTTTACCAATATAAATGACATGATACCCTTCAGCTTTCTTAGCTTCGATAAGGTCGTGAGTCTTGGTAACATCTGGACAAGTGGCGTCGATTGTTGTTAAACCTTTTTCTTTTGCACGTTGTTTAACTTCTGGAGAAACACCGTGTGCAGTGAAAATAACAGTACCAGAATTAATTTTATCTAAAATTTCTAATCGACTTGGACCGTCTAACGTAATGATTCCATCTTCTTCAAAAGCGTCTGTAACATGTTTATTGTGAACAATCATACCTAAAATATAAATGGGTCTCGGCAATGATTTATCTAATGCAGCGTTACGTGCAATTACCATTGCATCGACAACACCGTAGCAATAACCACGAGGGGAAATTTTAACAATTTTCATATGAGTAATCCTCTCCTTCTAAACAAGGGATACTTTTGTGCATAGTCTTTTACATTATAAAGGAGGAGTGGATAGAAAACAAAGGATTGTTACACATATAGTTTTGGTTTTGTTGCTGTTTGTTGAACTGGTTCTTTCGGTAACTCTTTTTCTATTACAGGTTCAATCACTATTTTCTTTCGTTTTCGTTTCTTTTTTTGAGGCGCAGGAGGTGGACTTTCTACCTTGACTGGCTCTGTAACATCTTCCGTTTGATTTTCTTCCGTACTTTTTCCGGAGGTGAGGATTTTAACAATGCTTGGTAAACTACGCATAATAGGACCGTACTGCTCGACAACAGGACCGACAGATTGAACGACTTGGGATACTTTTTCGATATTATTTATCATATTAGTTGGATTCGAAATTAAGTTCGAAAAAAAACTGCCGATGCCACTGCTTGATGTCACTGCAGCTGTAGTTGCTGCGCCCCCGCGCGTTTCATTTGATTCATACATTTGAGGCGGTATCATTTGTTGCATATGTTGCTGCATGTATGGTTGGTATTGCGGATGTTGCTGGTATTGCTGTTGATATTGCGGCGGCGGTGGTTGCTGATGCATCATCGGTGGCCCTTCCATTTGTCGATAAGGCGGAACCATTTGCATAAAAGGCTCGGTTGGATCGTGTTTTTTAAAAAGCTTAGCAAGAAAACCTTTCTTTTTTTGCGCCATTGGTGGTAGTTGTGGAATGGGATATGGTGTATAAGGTTGTTGTCCTTGATTCGGATACATTTGCCTTATAGGGGATTTCGGAAACATGTGAGAAATCCTCCTTTCTTCAGTTAGGTATATACACATACAATATGCAATAAAAGGGAAGAAGGTTAGTTTTTGAAATGAAAACCTAAACTAAAGATGGATTTTACTTGTAGATTTCGATATAATGTAGACTTGACTGATTTGTGCGCGCAGTAGAAATTTTAGAAAGAAGGTGTAACTTATGACACAACAAACTTTTACACAGTATGATTTTAAACCATTTTTAATAGATGCAGTTCGTGAACTACGCTTTACAGAGCCGACAGGAATTCAGCAGAAAATTTTCCCGGTCGTGAAAAAAGGTGTAAGTGTAATTGGACAATCCCAAACAGGTTCTGGGAAAACACATGCATACTTACTTCCTACATTAAACAGAATTAATGCAAGCCGTGAAGAAGTACAACTTGTTATTACAGCGCCTACTCGTGAGTTAGCACAACAAATTTACGAAGAGATTGTGAAATTAACAAAGTTCTGTGCGGAAGATCAAATGATTACAGCGCGTTGTTTAATTGGTGGAACTGATAAACAACGTTCAATTGAAAAATTGAAAAAACAACCTCATATCGTAGTTGGGACACCAGGACGTATTAAAGACTTAGTAGAAGAACAAGCATTATTTGTTCATAAAGCAAATACGATTATTGTCGATGAAGCAGACTTAATGCTTGATATGGGATTCATTCATGATGTAGATAAAATTGCAGCACGCATGCCTAGAAACTTGCAAATGCTAGTTTTCTCTGCAACAATTCCTCAAAAACTAAAACCGTTTCTGAAGAAATATATGGAGAATCCAGAGCATATTCATATCAACCCAAAACAAGTTGCAGCTGGAAACATTGAACACTATTTAGTGCCTTCTAAACATCGTAACAAAATTGATTTAGTGAATAAAATGCTACTTCAATTTAAACCGTATTTAGCAGTTGTGTTCACGAATACGAAAAAGATGGCAGACCAAGTTGCTGATGGATTAATGGAACGCGGCTTAAAAGTTGGACGAATTCACGGGGATTTATCACCACGTGATCGTAAAAAAATGATGAAACAAATTCGTGACCTTGAATTCCAATACATTGTTGCGACTGATTTAGCAGCACGTGGTATTGATATTGAAGGAATTAGCCATGTTATTAACTATGAGCTTCCATCAGATTTAGATTTCTTCGTTCACCGCGTTGGCAGAACAGCACGTGCGGGTCATTCTGGTATTGCAGTGACAATTTATGATCCAGCAAACGAAGAAGCGTTAGATAGCTTAGAAAAACAACGTCATATCGAGTTTAAACATGTAGATTTACGCGGAGATGAGTGGGCGGATTTAGGTGAGCGTCGTCGTCGTAAGAGCCGTAAAAAACCAAATGACGAACTTGATGTTATGGCAACGAAAGTTATTAAAAAGCCGAAAAAAGTAAAACCAAACTATAAACGTAAACTTGCAACAGAACGTGACAAAGTGAAGAAAAAATATAGCAATAAAAAAAGATAAGGGATTCTCCTTATCTTTTTTTTATCCCGCTATTTGTGAGAGGCGTAATCAATATGGATAGAAAAGTATTGATTAAAGTTTCACTTAATCCAGCTAATTTAAATGAAGAGTATAGTCTGTTTAAATAGTCATATAAATTTGTGTAGTGCGTCTTTTGTGAACAAACAATTCACTACATATTTCTACAAATTATGCTATCATTATATCTATTGTATATTGAAGAGGTGATTGTATGTTAAAGATTGGATCTCATGTTTCCATGAGTGGTAAGAAAATGTTATTAGCAGCAAGTGAAGAGGCTGCTTCATACGGTGCAACAACGTTTATGATTTATACAGGTGCACCGCAAAATACACGAAGAAAACCAATTGAAGAATTGAATATAGAAGCAGGAAGAAAACATATGGAGCTGAACGGAATTGAGGACATTATCGTCCATGCACCGTATATTATTAATGTTGGGAATACGACGAAGCCGGAAACATTCCAATTAGGTGTAGACTTCCTTCGTATGGAAATTGAAAGAACATCGGCGTTAGGTGTAGCGAAACAAATTGTTCTTCACCCAGGCGCGCACGTTGGCGCTGGAGCAGATGCTGGTATTCAACAAATTATTAAAGGGCTTAATGAAGTACTAACGCCAGAACAGACGGTTAACATTGCGTTAGAGACGATGGCAGGAAAAGGAACAGAATGCGGTCGTAGCTTTGAAGAAATTGCAAAGATTATTGATGGTGTAAAATATAATGAAAAGCTATCTGTATGCTTTGATACGTGTCATACGCACGATGCAGGATATGATATTGTAAATGACTTTGACGGCGTATTAAACGAATTTGATAAGATTGTTGGTATAGATCGTTTGCAAGTACTTCATATTAATGATAGTAAAAATGTACGCGGAGCAGGAAAAGACCGTCATGAAAACATCGGATTTGGTCACATTGGGTATAAAGCATTGCATCACATTGTACATCATCCACAGTTAATGCATGTACCAAAAATTCTTGAAACACCGTATGTAGGTGAAGATAAAAAAGATAAGAAGCCACCATACAAATTGGAAATCGAAATGCTGAAAAACGGTACTTTTGATGAAGGACTTCTTGAAAAAATTAAAGCGCAATAAGGAGGGGATTTCCCCTCCTTATTTTAGTAATTGCTGAAATAATGTATTTACTTGTTGGGCAGTGGCAGGGGAGGTTACTTTTGCGATCTGTTTTAATAGCTCTAGTCGCTCGTTGTTATCGTAAATATTAATATTCTTACCTTTCATAAGTAAAACAATTTGATCAGCTTGTGCAGTCGTAATAGAAACTTCATATTCTTTGCTATATTTTAATAACTCTTTTGTAGAAATATGATTTAATTTTTTATTAACAATTTGTTTAATGAGGTTCATCTTGTTATCCTCCTTCACGCGTTCTTCTATCGAAATATATGAGCATATAGCTTGTACATATTCGTATAGAGTTTCTTTTTTCATGAGGAAAAGAAGCGTATGTTATAATATAAGGACAAAACTACAGAAAAAGAGTAAAGGGAGGACTTATGGAGCAAAAGCAACATCGAAAAGAAAGTGTTATTCATCTCATTTATCGTTTAGTTATGATTATTTTTGGAGCAGCATGCGCGGCGGTAGCGATTGAACTGTTTTTAATGCCAAATAAAATTATTGATGGTGGAATTATTGGTATTTCTCTTATATTAGATTATCTTACTCCTAATATTTGGTGGTTAAGTTTTTCTACTTTAGTCGTTGTTCTCAATATTCCATTTATGTATTCGGGTTATAAGCAAATTGGAAAAACATTTATGTTATCTTCGGCATTTGGTATTGTAGCGTTAGCATTCATTGAGTCAACGTTGCATGCGGTGCCACCATTTACAACAGAGCCCATTTTAGCGACAGTGTTTGGCGGTCTTATTTTAGGTCTTGGTGTAGGGCTCGTTATTCGTCATGGTGGATCAATGGATGGAACAGAAATTATGGGTATTTTATTAACGAAGAAATTACCTTTCTCTGTTGGCGAATTTGTAATGTTTGTGAACTTATTTATCTTTGCCTGGGCAGCATTTGTGTTTGGTGTGGAACAAGCTATGTATTCTGTTATGGCGTACTATATTGCATTTAAAACGATCGATACAGTAATTCAAGGGCTAGATGAAACGAAAGCAGTTTTAATTGTATCTGATCAATATGAGGAAGTATCAAATGCAATTTTGCATCGTCTCGGCCGTGGAACTACAAAGCTTGTAGCAAAAGGTGGTTACACGGATAAAGAAAAAGAAGTTATTTATGCAGTTGTAACGCGTCTGGAAGTGACGAAATTAAAGTCAATTGTGCATGAAATTGATGAAAATGCGTTTGTTACGATTATGAGCACGCAAGAGACAAATGGTGGTAAGTTTAAATCGGCTATTCACTAAAAGTTTATAGGGATATTTTTCGAAAGCAGAGAATTTTTCTCTGCTTTTTGTTATAATAGTAAGGTTTCTTGAAAAAAAAGATATATTTTAGGCAGATTGGTTTACAACTATAATAAGCTGTACTATAATTCAAATAGATATAAATCGGAATCATTCTGAATTAAAATAGGTGAGATGCTATGAATAATATATTAGAGATTGAAGGGTTAACATTCCGATATGAAGATCGGAATGTGTTAGAAAATATTAATTTGCAAGTTCCGAAGGGAGCTTTTTTAGGTTTAGTGGGACCGAATGGTTCAGGTAAATCAACTTTACTTAAATGTTTATTAGGCGTTTTAAAGCCAAAAGAAGGAAGCATTCGTGTGTTTGGTGTTGATAGTAAGAAGTTTAAAGAATGGAACAAAGTTGGTTATGTATCTCAAAAGGCAAACAGTTTCAATTCTGGTTTTCCAGCAACTGTTTCTGAAGTTGTGTCAATGGGACTTGTATCGAAAAAAGGGCTTTTTCGCTTTTTCACAAAAGAGGATAAGAAAAAGGTAGAAAAAGCAATTGCTGATGTAGGGATGAGTGAGTTTCAAGGTCGTAATATTGGAGAGCTTTCTGGTGGACAGCAACAGCGTGTATTTATTGCTCGTGCGCTCGTTAGTGATCCTGAATTGCTTATTTTAGACGAGCCTACTGTTGGAATCGATGTAAAAAATGTGGAAAGTTTTTACGAAATATTAGAGGATTTAAACAAAAGGCTCGGGATCACATTAATTCTTGTTACTCATGATATGGGAGCTGTTACCGAAAAAGTAACACATGTTGCATGTCTAAACCAACATCTACATTTCCATGGAAATGTAGAGAAGTTCCGAGAGTTAGAAGATGCAGAAATGTCCGTCTTATATGGGCATCATGTTCATCGTTTAGAACACGAGCATGAGCATCACGGGAGGATATAATGATACAAGATTTTTTACAATATGACTTTTTACGTAATTCTTTATACGCAGGTATTTTAATTGGACTTGTTGCACCGCTAATAGGTGTGTTTGTTGTTATTCGTCGTTTATCTCTTATTGCGGATGCATTAAGTCACGTGACGTTATCAGGTATTGCAGCAAGTTTATTACTTGAAAAAACCATTTTTACAGGTGGATTTTTAAACCCCTTATATATGGGGATGTTTTTTTCAATTGGTGGAGCGCTATTAATCGAAAAGTTAAGAACTGTATATAAGCACTATCAAGAATTAGCAATTCCGATTATCCTTTCGGCAGGGATGGGAGTTGGAGTTATTTTCATTTCACTTGCAAATGGATTTAACACAGACTTATTTAGTTATTTATTTGGTAGTGTCAGTGCTGTAACAAGTACGGATTTAATTATTATTGGGATTGTAGCAATTGTTGTTGTTGCGACAATTATTTTATTATATAAAGAGCTGTTTCTACTATCATTTGATGAGGAATACGCAGTATCAACTGGTTTAAGAGCGAAATGGATTCACTTTATTTTCATTATATTAGTTGCTCTTGTCATTGCAGTATCAATGCGTGTAGTAGGGGTTCTTCTCGTATCATCATTAATGACGTTACCAGTTGCAGCAAGTATTCGTATTGCTAAAGGATTTAAACAAACAATTTTCTTTTCCATTTTATTTGGTGAAATTGCAGTAATTGGTGGAATGTTTGCTTCGTATCAACTTGATCTAGCACCAGGTGGTACAATTGTTATGATAGCAGTTCTTATTTTAATCGGTGCGATTTTATGGAAGAAGAAAAAAACTGCATAAAGTAGGGATAGGTATGAATCTAACAGAAGCTTTACGCCTAATGAAAGAAAAAGGATACAAACATACTGGCAAAAGAGAAGAGATGCTCAGATTATTTGCAGCTCATAATCGTTATTTAACTGCGAAAGACGTTTTAGAGCATATGAAGGATGATTATCCAGGGCTTAGTTTTGATACGATTTATCGTAATTTAACAGTTTTTGCTGAGATTGGTGTTTTAGAACAAACGGAATTAAATGGTGAAAAACATTTTCGTTTTACTTGTTCTATTATGGAACATCATCATCATTTTATTTGTTTGGATTGTGGGGGGACGAAAGAGATTACTTCCTGCCCAATGGATTTTATGAATAAAGATTTTACCGGTTATGAAGTAACGGGTCATAAGTTTGAAATATATGGTCGTTGTCCAAAATGTGCAAAGTAAAAGCTCGTCGGTTACATAACTGACGAGCTTTTTTACGTAGAAAAAAAGGTTGCTCACAAATATTGTGGCAACCTTTTTTTTATTGTTCTTGTGTCTCTTTTTCTTTTTCTCGTTCAGCAGCCATTTCAGCAGCGATTACGTCTATTTCTTTTTTCAGTTCTTCTACCATTGTTTCTTCTGGTACTTTACGAACGACTTGCCCTTTACGGAATAATAATCCCTCTCCACGTGCACCGGCAATACCGATATCAGCTTCACGAGCTTCACCAGGACCATTTACAGCGCAACCAAGTACTGCAACTTTAATTGGTACTTGAAGTGTAGAGATGTATTCTTCCACTTCGTTAGCGATGCTAATTAAATCAATTTCAATACGACCGCAAGTTGGACAAGAGATAAGTGTTGCTGCGTTAGACGCAAGACCGAAGGATTTTAATAGCTCACGAGCAACTTTTACTTCTTCAACTGGATCAGCACTTAATGAAATACGTAGTGTATTTCCGATGCCTTTATTTAAGATTGCTCCAAGACCAGCGGCACTTTTTACAGTTCCGGCAAACAATGTTCCAGATTCTGTGATACCTAAATGTAATGGATAATCAAAAGCACGAGCAGCTTTCTCGTATGCTTCGATTGCTAAGTTAACATCAGAGGCTTTCATAGATACGATAATATCGTGGAAATCTAAGTCCTCTAAAATTTTAATATGATGTAGCGCGCTTTCAACCATACCATCTGCAGTTGGGTACCCGTACTTTTCTAAAATGTGACGCTCTAATGAACCAGCGTTTACACCGATACGGATTGGAATACCGCGCTCTTTTGCTGCATTTACAACAGCTTCTACTTTATGGCGACGACCAATATTACCTGGATTGATACGTACTTTATCGATGCCACCTTCAATTGCTTTTAAAGCAAGGCGATAATCAAAATGAATATCAGCAACAAGTGGAATGTTGATTTGTTTTTTTATATCAGCAATAGCATCTGCTGCGCGTTCATCTGGAACGGCAACACGGACGACTTGACAGCCAGCTTCTTCTAAACGCTTGATTTCAGCAACTGTTGCTTCAACATCATGTGTTTTTGTTGTTGTCATACTTTGTATAATTAATTCATTATTACCGCCGATTGTTAAATTACCGACTTTAACTGGACGTGTTTTTGTACGATGAGTCATTTCATTCACGAATAGATCGCTCTCCTTATAAAAGAAGTTTCTTATTTAGTCCCTCATATCAATAATAGTATACGTGATATAGGGCTATAGAAACCGAAGTGCTCGGTTTCACTTTTACTATTGTATCAGCGCCTTTATGTAATTGACAAGGATTAAGTGATGGCTTATTGATATAACGGGAATTTATAAGACTTTCCAATTTGTATTTTTGTAGCAGATGTACTTTTGTTTAATTGTTTAAAGTCGTCAATTACTTTTTCTATAGAAGGAATTTTTTTCTTGTTAATTTGTTCTGTAATAGAAAGAACTGTCTCGCCAGTTTTTACTTCAATTGTTTTATAAGATGTATCCGTTTCTTTTTCTGTTTTGTTTTCTTTATTTTGTTGGTTGTCAGTGTTTTCTTTTTTAATCGTTTGAGCAGCAGTTGTTTTTTTATATGAACTTAACATCGGTAAAGTACCGATTTTTATGTCGTAATAGAATATATAACCGAGAACAAGCACGAATAGGAATATACCTAATCTTTTCATATTCTTCACTCCTTTGCTAGGAATATATGCTTGTCCAAAAAAAAAATGCCTATTTAGGCATTTTTTTCGTTCTTATTTTTCTTTTGGTTTTGGAACTTCTTTAATCGTTAAGTACAGAACGATTAAAACAACTGCGATATAAATGAATGTTGATCCAGGTACGACAATCTTACATGCATCCATAATCATAAAGAAGATTGTTGGGATTGTGTAGCTGTACGCAGTTAGTGTCCAAACTTGTTTATAGGATAATTTACGTTGACCGCTCATGGCAGAACCGATGAAGGCAAGTAAAGTCACTCCTACAAAAGTGATAAATAGTTGGAATAGGTACACTAAAAATCCGATGACAAATAGTAAAATTGGGTAAATGTTATCGAATAAAGAAATGAAGTCTTGCAAATCTTTTTTCTCAAGAGATGCACCTAATAAGTCGTTATAGGAATATGTTTGAGTTTGACCATTTCCCGTAGAGACGATTTTATCTTTTAAAACAAATAAACCTGTTTTATTTTGATATTTTTCTAATTCTGTTGAATTTGGATCAAATACGAAAAGAGCATTTCCCTCTTCTTTTTCGATAGGTTGATCAATATCAGCTTTTAGTTCGCCATTTTCAATTTTAAAATCAGGTAAATCTTTGTCAATGACTTGATTTACCATGTTTACGCCATCTTGGAAAAAGCTACCGTATAGAAAAGTTCTTGGAATAGTAGTAATTAAACAAAGTAGCATAATATACAAAATGGTTTTACCGATTTTTTGAAAACGGAATAGCGCCATATCTTTAGGCGAGTATATGCTTTTTACAAATTGGGTAAATATGGACATAGATTCACTTCCTTTATGTATGTATAAAATCATTGTAACGTAGGAATCTAGAGAATCTCAAGATATATTATATTTACATATAGTGGAGATAACTAAATTTCTTTTTATTAACTTTCTTCTTTTAAATAAGAAAAATACAATTGACACTTTTCTTTTCTATATGGTAAATTTATCTTACATTTCTTAAAGGGTATATCCGATAGGAATTCCTTTATTTGATATGTTGTTACATACATAATTGTGGACCCTTAGCTCAGCTGGTTAGAGCAGACGGCTCATAACCGTCCGGTCGTAGGTTCGAGTCCTACAGGGTCCATATCCATTTCGCATGTTTATTATGTCAGCAGGAAGCTTCCTTGTAGAAGGAAGCTTTTTTTACGGAATATATGAGCATTTTAATTGAAAAGAAGTGGGAATTTTGCTACTTTAATGATAGCAAGACAATGTGATTTATTTGTTTGCACCCTATGGCAATTAGGGTAGAATGAAGTTGTATGTCACTTAAGTGGCAATACATAAACTGGGAGGAATATAACAATGGCAAAACACGAATTACCAAATTTACCTTATGCGTATGATGCTTTAGAGCCTCACTTTGACAAAGAAACAATGAATATCCATCATACAAAACATCACAACACGTACATCACAAACTTAAACGCTGCTTTAGAAGGTCATGCAGAATTAGCTGACAAAAGCGTAGAAGAATTAGTTGCAAACTTAAACGAAGTACCAGAAGCAATCCGTACAGCAGTACGTAACAATGGTGGCGGACATGCTAACCATACATTCTTCTGGACAATCTTATCTCCAAACGGTGGGGGACAACCTGTAGGTGACCTTGCAACTGCAATTGAAGCGAAATTCGGTAGCTTCGATGCATTCAAAGAAGAATTCGCAAAAGCTGGCGCAACTCGCTTCGGTTCTGGTTGGGCTTGGTTAGTAGTAAACAATGGTGAGTTAGAAGTAACAAGCACTCCAAACCAAGATTCACCTTTAACTGAAGGTAAAACTCCAGTTGTCGGTTTAGATGTTTGGGAGCATGCTTACTACTTAAATTACCAAAACCGTCGTCCAGACTACATCGGCGCATTCTGGAACGTTGTAGATTGGAACGCTGCTGAAAAACGTTACCAAGAAGCAAAATAATCGTAATAAATAATAAATATAGAAAAAGCTAGGGGAGAGCCCCTAGCTTTTTTCTATGCTTTCCTTTTACATAATTGGGCTTGTCTTTGGAAGACTAGAACATGAAGTAAAGGAGAGTTGTGTATGAAGTGGAAACATATAATTGGTGACGTTGAAGTGAATCGGGATTTAGTGTTATTGCTCCTTATAGGAGGTTTATACACGCTCGCAATTTCTTTATCGAATACGTTTGTAAATATTTATTTATGGAAACAAACACAAAATTATGTGAATCTTGGATTGTATAATTTGGCCAGCGTTGTATTACAGCCTCTCACATTTCTTGTAGGTGGGAAATTAGCGAAACGTATCGACCGTTCGATTTTATTACGAATAGGAGTAGGAACGCTCGCAATTTTTTTTATCGTTGTTTTAGTGGCTGGAAAAAGTGCTTCCCAGTATATTTTATTAATGGGGGCTCTTTTAGGAGTAGGATACGGTTTTTACTGGTTGGCTTTTAACTTATTGACATTTGAAATTACAGAACCAGAAACAAGAGATTTCTTTAATGGGTTTCTTGGACTTCTTACATCTTTCTCTGGGATGATCGGACCAATAGCAGCAGGATACACAATTTCACGTATGGAGAAATGGAGTGGTTATACTGTTATATTCTTTCTTTCATTAGTGTTATTTGCAATTGCTGTCGTCTTAAGCTTCTTTTTATCTAAAAGAGAATGTGAAGGGCGTTATGAAATTGTGCAAGTATTGAAAGAACGAAGGGTTGATAAAAATTGGGGAAAGATTACACGAGCTCATTTTTTCCAAGGATTGAGAGAAGGAACGTTTATTTTTGTCATTTCAGTGTATGTGTATTTAGCAACTAATAGTGAGTTCGCATTAGGGAAATATAGTTTAGTGAACTCTGCTGTATCCTTTGTATGTTATTACTTAGTCGCTCGCATGTTAAAGAAAGAGTGGCGAAAAAAAGCGATTTTACTTGGGGGCATTATTTTATATGCTGTCGTCTTTTTAGTTATTTTCAATGTTACATACACGAAATTACTTATTTATGCGGCATGTATTGCGATTGCATATCCTATTTTACTTGTTCCGTACGGGTCAATGACATATGACGTAATTGGTAGAGCGAAAAATGCGAGAGAATGGCGTGTGGAATATGTCGTTGTCCGGGAGTTATGGTTAAATGCCGGAAGAATCTGTTCCATTCTAAGTTTTTTATGTGCTGTACTATTCTTTCCACCTGAAAAAAGTTTACCTTACTTATTATGTATTTTAGGTGCTGGACATTTTCTTATTTATTTTGCAGTTAAAAATGTCAAATATGATGAGGGAAATGCGGGTAAAACAAGTGTTGTAACGCAAGGAACTACGCAGAATCAAACTGAACCAGAAGGTTAACTTCTCGTTTGTTTTATGCTAGAATAGAAAAAGATGTAAGACAGCAGTGAGGACACCTGTATGAAGGTGTCCCTTTCACATTACATAGCTGTTGGCAGAGGGGGTTTGTATGAGCAAGAAGCAGAAGCAAAAGCAAAATAAGAAAAAGACCCACGTTCCTTTTCGGTTAAACGTGTTGTTTTTCTGCGTGTTCTTAATGTTCTCCGCGATTATTGTAAAGCTCGGATATGTACAAATTGTTCGCGGTGAAGAATATAAGAATGAAGTAGAGAAGAAAGAGAACTCGACGATAAGTAATCCTGTACCGCGTGGGAAAATATTTGACCGTTATGGGCGACCTGTAGTAGATAATGCAGCTGTTCGTACCATTACATTTACAAAAATGAAAGGGTCAACTGCAGAGGATCGCTTAGAAACAGCGAAAAAGCTAGCAGATTTGATTGAAGTACCGACAGATAAATTAACAGATCGAGATAAAAAAGATTATTGGATTGCTATGCATAAAGAGGAAGCTAAAGAAAAAATTACGAATAAAGATCGTCAAGAGTTTAAAGATAAAAAAATTGATGATAAAGAATTAGACGAGCGTCAACGAAGTCGTGTAACAGAAGAAGAGGTTAATCAATTATCTGCAAAAGATTTAGAAATACTAGCAATTAAGAGTAAGATGGATGGCGGATATGCAATGACACCTCAAGTTATTAAAAAGGATGCTACAGAAAAAGAATATGCGATTATTAGTGAGAACCTAGCAACATTACCAGGTATAGATACGAATGTTGATTGGGATCGAAAATATACGTATGATGATTTATTCCGAAGTGTACTTGGTGGGGTGTCGACATCTGATGAAGGCTTACCGAGAGAAAGACTAGATTACTATCTTGTTCGTGATTATAATCGAAATGACCGAGTAGGAAAAAGTTATCTGGAGCAGCAGTATGAAGATAGCCTGCACGGTACGAAAGCGGAAGTGAAAAATCTTACAGATAAAAACGGTAATATTTTAGAAACGATTAATGTGGCAAAAGGGCAAAGTGGTAATGACCTGAACTTAACAATTGATATGGAATTACAAAAGCGTGTGGAAGATATTATTGCGAAGAATTTAATGAGATTTAAAGGAAGCGAACCTCTTTTAGATCGCGCATTCGTTGTAATGATGAATCCGAAAAATGGTGAAGTTTTATCTATGGCGGGGAAACAATTAGTTAACGAAGAGGGTCAAACGAAAGTAAATGACTTTGCATTAGGTACGATGACAAGTACTTATCCGATGGGTTCAACTGTAAAAGGTGCAACATTGCTTACTGGATATCAAACTGGTGCGATTCAACCAGGGGCGGTACAATTAGATGAACCAATTAAATTAAAAGGTACACCTACGAAGTCGTCTTGGAAAACGATGGGATATATTAATGACCTTACAGCGTTAAAAATGTCTTCTAACGTTTATATGTTTAAAACAGCGATGAATATCGCTGGTGTTCCATATGTAAGAGGCGGTACGTTAGATATACCTCAAAAAGCATTTGATACGATGCGTTACTATTTTGGTCAGTTTGGACTTGGTGTGAAAACAGGAATTGATTTGCCAAATGAAACTGCTGGCCAAATAGGTAAAGAAAAGAAACCAGGTTTCTTATTAGATTTATCAATCGGACAGTATGATGCGTATACACCGCTTCAATTAGCGCAATATATTTCGACGATTGCCAATGGCGGATATCGTATGCAACCACAAGTTGTAAAAGAAATTCGTCAACCGGCAGTGAAACCAGATGAAGTTGGGAAAGTTGTTCAATCTATGGAACCGAAAGTATTAAATCGTGTTGATATGCCAGAATCGCAAATTAAACGTATTCAAGAAGGATTTAGACAAGTGTATAACGATTCAGGTGGTACAGCTACAAAATACTTTGCAGGTGCAAAATATAAAGCTGCTGGGAAAACTGGTACAGCTCAAACTGTGTATGGCGGAGATCAAGAGATTGGTAGAAAGGCAAACGGTGAGCGTAAAGAAACATATAACTTAACATTAGTAGGTTATGCGCCACTTGAAGATCCTGAAGTAGCATTCTCTGTTGTCGTTCCATGGGTACATGATGATAAGACTGGTATTAATGGATATATTGGTCGTGAAATTATGGACGCTTACTTTGATTTGAAAAACCAAGAAGTAAATGGTGAAGCTCCAAAAGATGACAAAGACAATAAAAATAAAAATAAAGATCAAGATGATGAATAAAAAAGTTGTAGAAAAGCACACTATCTGAAAAGATAGTGTGCTTTTTTTTATGGTTTATGCATATCGTGTAATAAATGTGGACAAGTATACAACATTGAAAAACACGCGGCTGTATCAAAGCTACTTGTATATGATGGGATAGGGGATAACGGTTTTATAGGAAAAGCATCAGAGCAAATGAATAGCTACTACTGATTAAAATTTTATCGTATGTTGATTTTTGTGGAACTTTACAAAACTTTTACAAACAATTAAAACCGAATTAATAGTTTAGCAGTATTCTTATATCTGTAATCCTGTTATCTCCGGTTACTTCTAGGAGGAAGAACACGTGAAATGGATGCGTACACCGATTAAAATTTTCGTATTGTCGATATGGTTCCTCTGTTTTGAAATGTCTACTGCATTTGCTTTAAATGATACAGGAGAAGTGAGAGTTGATGGATCCTCAACGGTTTTTCCTATTATAGAAGCAGTAGCGGAGGAATATACAAAGGTGCATCCAGACGTGAAAATTTCCATCAGTGTTTCTGGAACTGGAGGAGGATTTAATCGTTTCAGTAAAGGAGAAGTAGATATAAATAATGCTTCGAGAGTAATGAAACAAGTCGAGAAAAATGAGATGAAGAAAAACTCTATTCAGTTCACACCTTTTGAGGTTGCTAACGACGGTCTTACGATTGTTGTGAATCGGCACAATACATGGGTAGACGATATGTCAGTAGACGAGTTACGTCTATTGTGGAGTGAAGATGGAAGAGAGAAGCGATGGTCACAAATTCATTCAACATGGCCACGTGAACAAGTGAAGTTTTATGCACCGGGCGTAGACTCTGGTACGTATGATTATTTTCAAAATGTCATCTTACAAAATCATCGCATTGTAAAAAAAGTCTCTTTGTCTGAAGATGATCAAGTTATTATGCAAGGGGTAATGAATGATAAACATGCCATTGCTTTTGTAGGATATGCTTATTATATGGCTAATCGAGATAAGGTGAAAGCAATAAAAGTGAATGGTGTATTTCCGACGAAAGAGACCATTCAATCAGGTAAGTATAAGCCGTTATCTAGGCCGCTACTTATTTATGTGAACAATGCATCTATCCGAAATAAAATGAATGTAGCAAACTATGTTGAGTTTATGATTCAACATGTTGGTAACCTCGCTGAAGAGGTCGGGTATGTAAAATTACGAAAAGAAAAATACAATGAACAGCTGCGTATGTTAACAGAAATAAAAAGGTAATGTCAGGGTGGAAAGGGGTTTTCATCTTTGGCTCATAATGACAAAAGTCAAATTACATTTTCTGTACAACATTTGATTGAAAGAAATACAAAACAAAGAAAAAAAACGCAGCGAATCAATCGAATAGTTCCTTTGTTACTAAAAATAATTGCTAGCGTTTCTATTGTGACGACACTTGGAATTGTTTTTACGCTTTCTAATGAAACAATCATGTTTTTTCAAAAAATATCATTATACTCCTTTTTGACGGAGAAAGAATGGTTACCATTTTTTGAAGATCCTAAATTTGGTATATTACCACTTATATGTGGAACGTTCCTTGTAACAGCAATCGCTATGTTTGTAGCAATTCCTATCGGTTTAGCGTGTGCCGTATTTTTAAGCGAATATGCTTCAAATAGTGCAAGAAAAATATTAAAGCCGATGTTAGAGCTATTAGCAGGTATCCCGACAATTGTATATGGTTTTTTTGCATTAACAGTTGTTACACCGTTTTTACAAAGGATTATACCAGATTTACAGTTTTTTAATGCGATTAGTCCAGGAATCGTTATCGGATTTATGATGATGCCTACAGTTGCATCTCTATCTGAAGATGCGATGAGAGCGGTGGCGAAAGGGACGAAAGAAGCTTCGTTAGCACTCGGAGCGACGCGGTTTGAGATGGTAAAACAAGTGGTGTTTCCATCCGCTTTTACAGGGATTATGGCAGCAATTATATTAGCGGCTTCTCGTGCAATTGGTGAAACGATGATCGTTGTAATTGCAGCAGGATCCACACCAAATGTATCGCTTGATCCGACACATTCTATTCAAACGTTAACAGCCTATATTGTGCAAGTGAGTTTAGGTGATGCTCCGCATGGAACGATTACGTATTACAGCATGTATGCTGTAGGTGCGACGTTATTTTTGTTTACCTTTATTATGAACATCATTTCGCAGTCTATTATGCGCCGTTTTAGGAGGATGACATAATATGCGAATGTTGAATCATAAAAAAATACAAAAAAATATGGCATCACGCTTTTTAAAAGATCGAATTTACAAATTGTTATTTTATATAGCAATTGTATTTTCAATCGTAATTTTGTTTGTGTTACTGTTTCAAATTGTTGAAAAAGGTATAAGTTATCTTTCAATAGATTTCTTTACAAATTTCGCTTCACGTAATCCGGAAGAAGCTGGTATTGCTGCAGCTTTGTCAGGGACAATATTATTTATGAGTATTGTTATACCCGTCTCTTTTATATTTGGCGTTGGAACAGCCCTTTATTTAGAGCAATATGCGAAGAAGTCTCTATTTAAAAAAATAGTAGAGATTAATAATCAAACGTTAGCAGGAGTACCATCCGTCGTATTTGGATTACTTGGTTTAACTATTTTTGTATATGCTCTTCATTTAGGCGAGAGTATAGTTGCAGCAGCACTAACGATGAGTTTACTCGTCTTACCAACAGTTGTTGTGGCGAGTCAAGAAGCAATTCGATCTGTACCAATTGCATTATTAGAGGCTTCTTACGGATTAGGTGCTACGAAGTGGCAAACGATGTATCAAATTGTATTGCCATATGCTTTCCCGGGGATTATAACAGGCTGTACGTTAGCGATATCAAGAGCAATTGGAGAAGCAGCACCACTATTAGTTATCGGGGCACTTGCGTTTGCGAATTATGTTCCATTTAGTATGTTTGATAGATTTACAGTTTTGCCAATTCAAATTTTTAATTGGATGAGTAGGCCACAAGAAGAATTTCAGTATGTAGCAGCAGCAGGGATGATGGTTTTGTTAGGTTTGTTGCTATTTATCAATATATTTGTTTTATGGTTACGAAATCGAAAATAAGTTGGAAGTGGATGAAAGGGGAATTCAAATGGTAGCAACAGTAGTAAATGTACAGGTGAAAAACGAAGAGAAAATCGAGACTGCGCCAAAGAAAGTAGTATTTGATACGAAAAACTTAAACTTATGGTACGGGGAAGACCATGCTTTAAAAGATATTAATTTAAGTATTCATGAGAATGAAGTTACAGCAATTATCGGTCCAAGTGGTTGTGGTAAATCAACGTACTTAAAAACGTTAAATCGCATGGTAGAGTTAGTACCGATCGTTCGAACTACAGGTGTAATTGAATATAGAGAACGCAATATATTTGATAAATCATATCCAGTTGAAGAATTACGAACGCACGTAGGAATGGTGTTCCAAAAGCCAAATCCATTTCCAAAATCTATTTATGAGAATGTAGCATACGGTCCAAAAATCCATGGTATTCGTGACAAAAAGACATTAGATGAAATTGTTGAAAAAAGTTTACGTGGAGCAGCGATTTGGGATGAGTTAAAAGATCGCTTGCACGATAATGCATACGGTTTATCTGGTGGACAGCAACAGCGTCTATGCATCGCACGTTGCTTAGCTATTGAACCAGACGTTATTTTAATGGATGAGCCAACGTCGGCACTAGATCCAATTTCAACATTAAAAGTAGAAGAATTAATTCAAGAGTTAAAGAAAGACTTTAGTATTGTTATCGTAACGCATAATATGCAACAAGCAGCGCGTATTTCAGACAAAACTGCTTTCTTCTTAAGCGGGGAAGTTGTGGAGTATACAGATACAAACAAATTATTTACGACGCCTTCAGATAAGCGTACAGAAGATTATATTACAGGTCGCTTTGGTTGATATCGTTGCAAAGCTAAGAGAAAATGCCCTCTTAACAGAGGGCATTTCTTATTTTTATCTCACTATTAATAGGGATTTTCTATCTTAAGGCTTATTACAGGCGTCAGAGGCTATGTAGGAGGTTTATCCCGCTATTTGCGGACAATAAGACCCCCACTTCAAAATTCAGCGAAAGCAAAGAAGTTAGGTGGGGATCGGACTGCCCGTAAAAGCCCGATTGATGAGGGCTGATTAAAGCTTCACTTTATATATAATGGCACATAATATTGAGGGGGAAGAAAAAATGGTAAGAGAACAGTTTCAAGGTGATTTAAAAGTGTTACAGCAAAAGGTGATTGAGCTTGGCGAATTAGCAAATGCGGCTTTATTGATTGCTATGGAAGGTCTGCATACAAGGGATGTAGAGAAAGCATTAGAGGTCATTGATGGTGATTACCGCATGGATAATTTAGAAGAGGAAATAAACGATCTTGCGCTTATGCTTATTACGAAGCAGCAACCTGTAGCAAGTGACTTAAGAAGGATCTTTATTTCGATTAAAACAGCGACAGATTTAGAGCGTATTGCAGATCATGCTGTTAATATTGCAAAGGCTACAATTCGTCTTGGGGAAAAAGAAGTGGCTGTTAGTTTGCACAATCTGGATGAAATGTTTGCGGTTGCAAATAAGATGTTGCAGTTAGCGTTAGAAGCATATGAACAAGAAAATTTAACTTTTGCGAAACAAATTGCTGAAATGGATGATTCTGTTGATGAAATATATGGAAAAGCAATTCGTGAGTTTATATCTTCAGTTCCGGAACAACCAGAAGCAATTACGCAAATTACACAATTATCATTTGTGGCGAGATATATTGAGCGTGTAGCAGATCATATTACAAATATTGCTGAGAATGTCTTTTATTTAGTAAAAGGAAAGCATTATTTATTGAATGAGTAGGAATCAAAGCAGGTGATGAGAAATCACCTGCTTTTTTTAGTCAAAACATGACAAAAAAAGCTCGTTGTTTCCTTTAGTTTATGATGATAAGATGTATCATAATGTAATGGAAAAATTAGTATATATTTTGTTTAATAAGTATTATTTTTATCAATTAATAGTAAGCGCTTTCTTTTAGTTTGAAACGTATATTTTTATAGGTGGGAAATTTAATTATAGGGTCTTCTAAATAAGGATTTGTTTAACCGGTCGAGTTTATGCTGCTCGTTCATGTCGGATAGAGAATATACATATGGTATATGGAGCTACTGAACATTATATAAGTGGAGGCTGAAGTATATGAAGGGGGTTATTTTAGCTGGAGGAAAAGGAAGACGCCTTAGACCATTAACATGTAATACTCCAAAGCCGATGTTACCATTATTAGAAAAACCAGTTTTAGAATACAATATTGAGTTATTACGCCAGCATGGTATTCGTGAAATTGCAATTACTGTTCAATATATGAGTACGGCCATTAAGCAATATTTTGGTGATGGTAGTAAATGGGGAGTTAACTTGTATTATTTTGAAGACTCTCCTCCGCTTGGCACAGCAGGGAGTATTAAACAAGCAGAACAATTTTTAGATGAAACCTTTGTTGTGATAAGCGGGGATGCATTAACTGACTTTCAATTATCAGAAGGAATTAGGTTTCATGAACAAAAGAAAAGAATGGTAACAATGTTTGTGAAAGAAGTAGAAAACCCACTCTCATTTGGATTGGTTGTAATGAATAAAGACCAGGAGGTTACGCGATATATAGAAAAGCCGGGCTGGAATGAGGTAGTCTCTAATATTGTGAATACAGGCATATATATTATGGAGCCAGAAATCTTTTCTTACATACCGCCTAGGCAATTTTTCGATTTCAGTCATGATGTGTTTCCGTTATTGGCAAACAAAAATGTATTATTCGCATATTTGTCGGAAGGTTATTGGTTAGATATCGGCACTTTTAATCAATACCGACAAGCACAATTTGATTTGTTAACGAAAAAGTTACAAGTACCTATTCCTTATACGGAAGTATTACCGATGGTATGGATGGGAGAAGGGGTGACGATTGGGAAAGGAACGAAAATTCATGGCCCCTCTTTTATTGGAGAAGGAGCAAAGATTGGTAAAGGAGCGGTAATTGAGCCGTATTCTATTATTGGGAAAAATAGTATCGTTTCAAGTTATTCTCATCTTCAAAAAAGTATTGTTTTTGCAAATGCCCACATTGGGAAGTATTGTGAACTAATAGAAACGACAATAGGAGAGCGTACAATGGTTGAAGATGACGTTACACTGTTTCAAAAAAGCGTTGTAGCGGATCATTGTCATATCGGGAAAAGTACGGTAATCAAGCAAAAAGGAAAACTATGGCCTTATAAGGCGATTGATAGTCATTCGATAGTAGGAGCGGCTGGTATTCAAGAGAGTGAGATGAGTGCAGGGTGGTTACAAAAAAGCCGTATTGTAGGAAGAGGGAATGTTGAAATTACTCCCCAGTTTATCGTGAAGATTGCGATGGCGTATGGATCTCTTTTTACAAAGGGAGAAAGTATATTAATTGGAAGTCAAGACAATATAGAAACAACCTCTTATAAAAATTTATTTTTACATGCCATTCATGGTATCGGGATTCATACGATGGAATGTAAAGAAATGAACGAGTCACTTTTTCAATATAGTGTTCATCATTTGCGATGTGCAGGTGGGGTTTTCATTCAAGTGGAGAATGAGAAGGAGATTGTTATAAAGTTATACGGTCAAGCTGGCATGCCTTTAACGTATAAGCAGCAAAAAGAGATAGAACAAGTATATATGTCCGAATCGTTTTATTACGTACATGAGAAAGAGATGGGGCGAAATAAGCTGGTTCATGTTTCTATGAATGAGTATATAGAAGTTATATTGGAGCATATTGATATCGAGAAAATACAAATGCAGAAGTTTCATCTTCTTATTAATAAGAGAAATGATACATTGCAACATTTACTTATGCTCTTTCTGCAAAGACTTGGATGTACAGTTACATGGATTTATGCGGGCGAACAAAAAGATCATGTGAAAGCTTTGATGAAATCAAGTAAAGCGAATATGGCTCTTATGTTTTCTGAGCAAGGAAATCATTTCGATTTATATGATAAACATAGTAATATTTACCAGGGTACAGATTTGGAAGAGGTAGATATTCCAGATTTCTTACTCGAATCGACAGGAAATATTTACCCAATGTCTTTGAAATTAGGAGAATGTTACCTTCTATTTTATACGCAGGATGAAAGAAAGTCGTTTCAAGTAAGATGGAAGCGCGATATTTTATATCGAATTGGAAAATTATTTGAGCTAATAGCATTGCAAGGGAAAACGTTTCTTAGCATAGTAGAGCAATCACCACCGCTCTATTTACTTTATGATGAAGTTGTATGTTCATGGAATGAAAAAGGGAAAATCATGAGGAAATTATTGGATGATATAGAAAGGGAGGAGGAGGGTATATTTGAAGGAGTACAGTTCAAATATACTGAAAAAGAGTGGTCTTATATCGTTTCTGATACAAAACAACCAAAATTTTTAGTGTATTCACATGCTAGAAACCCAGTGATAGCAAGGGAAAACATGAAAAATCTTATAGAAAAAATTAGACAATATCAAAAGGTGTAGAATTTTTATTTTAAAAGTGGTATTATAGTATAGTCTGATTTAAGTTATTAGTACTGGAGGGAAATAAGAATGCGTGTGAATATTACTCTAGCATGTACAGAATGCGGAGATCGTAACTATATCTCAAAGAAAAATAAACGTAACAACGCTGAGCGTATCGAGCTTAAAAAGTATTGCAAGCGTGACAAGAAGTCTACGTTACACCGTGAAACAAAGTAAGCAGTAGGAATATTTTCCTACTGTTTCTTTTTTTATTCGATTCCTATGTTAAAAGTGATACACTATCATCATAGAGTAAAGTGTCACTGTAAGGGGGAGAATGTGTGCAAGAAGAGAAAGTACGTTTGCGTAAACAAATAATAGAACACATGAATTCTTTATCAGAAGAACAGTATACAAATTTATCAGAACAGATTGCATTTTCGTTGTATGTGCAAAAAGAGTGGATTGAAGCTAAAATAATTGGAATTACTCTCTCAATGGAAAATGAAGTGAATACATATCCTATTATCGAAAAAGCTTGGGAAGAAGGAAAGAAAGTTGTAGTTCCTAAGTGTAATAAAGGAACAAGAACGATGTCCTTCCGGCAAATTAATAATTTTGATCAATTAGAAACAGTGTATATGAATTTACGCGAACCGATTCCAGCGCTTACGGAAGAAGTGAACGCGGATGACATTAATCTTCAAATCGTGCCAGGCGTCGCTTATACAGAGCGCGGAGAGCGGATTGGATACGGCGGGGGCTATTATGATCGTTATCTCGTGCATTATAAAGGGAAAACGCTATCATTAGCTTATGATTTTCAAATGGTAAAACACATTCCGGTAGAGCCATTTGATAAAAATATAGAAAAAATTATTACAGAAAAAGGAACAATGCTTATAAATGAGCTTGTATAGACAAATAAAAATTGACGAGACTTTTTCTTCTTGATTATAATAAAATATGTGAACGTTTTCTTATTATAATTTTTTATAGTAAGTGAGCATAGAGGGTGATGAAATGGTATCTATTTATGATATTCAGCAATTGCTAAAGAAATTTGGTACGATTATTTATACGGGA
Source organism: Bacillus cereus (assembly GCF_002567495.1). Classification (GTDB taxonomy): domain Bacteria; phylum Bacillota; class Bacilli; order Bacillales; family Bacillaceae_G; genus Bacillus_A; species Bacillus_A cereus_AQ. The sequence goes on from NZ_NVAP01000040.1 coordinate 70,710, forward strand.
GATCGAATTGCAGATTTACAATTAATGCAAGATGAATTGCGTGAATTAAATCAATCACAGTTAATCGATCCACAAGACTATCAAACAGCTTTATTTTTATTGAAGCAAGAAATTCAAAAAGAGCTAAATAAGAATTAGATAAAGGTAGGTAAGCAACATGGAAGAGAAATGGTTAGTTGGTGTTGACCTTGGTGGTACAACGATTAAATTAGCATTTATTAATGTATATGGTGAAATTTTACATAAGTGGGAAATCTCTACGAATACAGGTGAGCAAGGAAAACATATTACACTTGATGTTGCGAAAGCAATTGATAAAAAGCTAGAAGAATTAGGCGAATTGAAGAGCAAGTTAATTGGTATTGGTATGGGAGCCCCTGGTCCTGTACATGTTGCATCTGGAATGATTTATGAAGCGGTTAATTTAGGGTGGAAAAACTATCCGTTAAAAGATTTATTAGAAGTAGAAACAGGATTACCTGTTGTTATTGATAATGATGCAAACTTAGCAGCGCTTGGTGAAATGTGGAAAGGTGCTGGTGAAGGTGCAAAAGATTTAATCTGTATGACACTTGGTACGGGCGTTGGTGGTGGTGTAATCGCCAATGGTGAGATTGTACACGGCGTGAGTGGTGCTGCTGGTGAGATTGGACATATCACAGTAGTTACAGAGAATGCTTTCCCATGTAATTGCGGGAAGTCTGGTTGCTTAGAAACAGTAGCATCTGCGACGGGTATTGTACGTGTTGCTATGCAAAAAATACAAGAGACTAATAAAGAGAGTATGTTGCGTTCTATGTTAGCTGAAGAAGGGCGTATTACTTCGAAAGATGTCTTCGAAGCACTTGGACAAGGTGATGAATTAGCAGGTGAAGTAGTAGAAAAAGTAGCTTCTTATTTAGGGTTAGCTGTAGCGAACCTTTCAAGTACGTTGAACCCAGAGAAAATTGTTATTGGTGGAGGCGTGTCTAAAGCTGGAGATGCGCTATTAGAACCGATTCAACGCTATTTCGAGCAATATGCTTTCTCACGTGCTGTAAAGAGCACGAAGTTAGCTATTGCAACACTTGGTAATGACGCAGGTGTTATCGGAGGAGCTTGGCTTGTAAAAAAGCACAAATACGAAGCGAAGATGATATAAGTTGTGAAATATGAAAAGAGGAAGGGGAAACCCTTCCTCTTTTTGTGCGAAATCTTGATGAAGAATAAAGTGTAAATGAATTAAGCTGCTGGTGGATACCCGTTATATAGAACAGTCATGATCGTAAACCATCCGAAAACGAGTACAGTTGCAATTGCAAAGCCGCCCGCGAAAAAGTTTTTTTCACGAAGTGTTCTAAGCGTAGCAAATACAGCTAACAGAGTGACAAGCGTAAAAATAATAACAAGGCCCATACAATATCCTCCTCTGTCTACCCATTTCTTATTATGAGTTTTTGGAATATTTACTCTTTTATATTGTACATGTTTTAAAAATGATTGTCGAGATAGCATCCTTTCTTTTCCTAAGAGAAAGAAATGTTGTATCATTAAAAGTAAGTTTAATAACTGGAGGAGATTTTTATATGAAATGGATACAAATGCCGCTAGGCCCATTGCAAACAAATGCTTATATTTTAATGAATGATCAAAAAGAGTGCATTATCTTTGACCCTGGTCACGAAGGTGAAAAGCTCGTTACATATTTACAAGAAGAACAATTAAAACCATTGGCAGTTTTATTAACGCATGCTCATTTTGATCATATCGGTGCTGTTGATGCGGTAAGAGACGCTTTTCATATTCCTGTATACGTGCATAAAGAAGAAGCTGATTGGTTAGGAGATGGAACTGTAAATGGCTCTCAAATTTTTATGATGAATCGCAGTATTACAGCAAAACCAGCGGATCATATTATTGATACAGAAGGTACATTAACAATTGGTTCATTTAATTTTGAAATTTTCGAGACGCCAGGACATTCTCCAGGAAGTATTTCTTATTATAGTAAAGAGGCGAATGCTGTATTCTCAGGAGATGTATTGTTCCAAATGAGCATTGGAAGAACAGATTTACCTGGTGGAAGTTTTGCTGAATTAATTGGAAGCATTGAAGAGAAATTATTTGTATTACCAGATGAAACAGCGGTTTTATGTGGACATGGTCCAGAAACAAGCATTGGTTTTGAAAAAGAAAATAATCCGTTTTTACAATAAGGAGTCATTATGGGAATGGAGCTCATTTTAAGAGAATGGATGGGGAAAGAAAAGGATTATTCAATTTCATATAGTACGTATATGAACCTTGTATTGTATACAGAAGGTCATGGATATTATATGAAAGAACGTGAAAAGATTGGAAGACAAGGGGATTTTTTTACAAGTAGCAACGTATCCTCTGTGTTTGCAAAAACTTTTGCTAAACTTTTTATTCGTCTTGTTGAAAATGGTGAAGTTGCTCCGAATATTTGTGAGGTTGGCGGGGGAACGGGAAAGTTTGCCTATGATGTTTTACAAGAATGGAAGCAATTATCTCCAAAAACCTTTATTGATTTAAACTATTCAATGATTGAAGTGAGCCCTTTTCATAGAAAATTACAGCAGGAGAATCTTTGCTCATTTTCTAATGTATCGTACTATACGTCTTATAGTGAAATGGGAGATTCTTTCGAGGGAATTCTTTTTTCAAATGAGTTGTTTGATGCATTTCCTGTTGAAATAATTGAGAAAAGAAATGGTATGTTGTATGAAGTACGTATTACATATACAGAGGAAGGAAACCTTTCAGAAGTATGTAGGCCGCTAGATAAAAGAATTGGTCGCTATTTATTGAAATATAATATTCATATTGCTGAAGGACAACGTTTTGAAGTCCCAATTGTGATGGAGGAGTATATAAAAGAAATTGCGAAATGGTTTCAAAAAGGTATATGTATTACAGTTGATTATGGATACACAAAAGAAGAATGGATGCATCCAGCACACCGTGAAGGAAGTTTGCGAGGATATTATCAGCATCAGCTAATAGGCAACCCTCTAGCATACCCAGGTGAAATGGATCTTACTACCCATATTCATTGGGACGAGCTAAAGGAGATGTTTAGTCTGCAAGGAATGAGTGCAGTATGGCATAAGAAGCAATCTGAGTTTTTGTTAGCGGCAGGCATATTAGAACAGCTTACGAATCATCAAGATACGAATCCTTTTTCTGAAACACAAAAACAAAATCGAGCAGTTCGTTCTATGATTTTGAATGGAGGATTAGGGAGTGCATTTGATGTTGTTATACATACAAAAGATATGCAACATTTACATTTTGATCGGTATGTAACCATATAAAAAAACAAGACACAGTATATACTGTGTCTTGTTTTTTAATACGACTTATGTAGTATTATATATTTCCTCTCATGATATATATTTATATTAAAGATATGAGATAAAAAATATAGAATACGTTCTTTTTCTTCGATTATTAGTCCCTAACCTAATAATACGCGAACGAGTTGAATGATTGTTTCATTCTCTACTTTGTAATAAATCTCCAATCCTTTTCTTTCACTAGAAACGATTTTAGCGCTTTTTAATTTCGCTAAATGCTGTGAAATTGTAGATTGTGGCATGTTTAAGCCAGTATACATTGTAGAAACGTTGCTTGGACCACGCTCGATTAATCCTTTTACGATACATAAACGAACAGGATGAGCTAGTACTTTTAATAATTCTGCATTACTTTCATATAGTTCTAATTCTTTTTGAAAGGTTTCTAACATGTTCTTTTCCACCTCCGTGTGAGCTATTATACCATACTATACATACCAAAAATTAAAAGAAAAGAAAATAGTTGTTGCAGAAAAAAAGTCCTAAAGTAAAGAAATTGTAAGAAAAGAGACCCTGATGTAAATAAAATAGATAAATTAGCACAGTTTTGTAAAATGACATTTTTGGGTGAAAATTTCGATGCGTTTTAAAAATTGAAAGATATAGATATATTTGTAACACAATTTTATCATGATTTTCTTATTCTTTCAAATGAATATACGAAATTTTTAAAATAATATGACAAAGGAATTATAATGATATATATAGAATATAAAACAGGTTAAAAGAAAAGAAGCTGAATGTAAGTAGCTTCTTTATGGTGATAATGAAATATTTGATTATGGCTGATAAATCTTAGGATGATCAAGTCATTAGTCATTTATTCTAAAATTCATCTTTTAGCAACTTTAAAAATCTGTGGTTCCATATGTTCTCGTAAAAATCAACTGTCTCTTTAGCGGACATAAAAGGATTATTCAACGTAGAAGTTGTTTTCTGGACCATAAAGTTTTCGTATCCCAGTCCGTGGGAAAACTTAATCGTAGCATCCATACAGTACTCTGTTTGGGCACCGCAAAATTCAATACGATGTACAGATAATTGAGCTAAAACTTCTTTTAAGTTTGTTTTATAAAATGAATTTGCATGTGTTTTTCTTACAAAAAAATCTTGTTCTTGAACATCTAAATCGGTATGAATAGCCCAAAGTTTTGTCTCGGGTACTAAATCATCATCACAATGTTGAACAAAAAGGATTGGTTTATTTGATTTTCTGTATGAAGAAATTCTTTTATTTACTTTTGTAAGTAAGTTCTGCAAATCAAATAAATGTTCTCCACTATAACATACCCCATGTTGTAGATCGATAACGATTAAAATATCTGCACAAGTATTCATTATTTTACCCCTTTTTTTACTTCTTAATATATCAATTAATCCATTATTTAGAAATAGGTGGTATCCTTTTATTTTTTATGAACGATAAGAAAAGAAAAAATAAATATGCTAGACAGCATAAAAAGAAGATATGAAAACTTAATTTCATATCTTCTTTTTTCTCTATGCATTTACAGGTTCTTCTACATAAGAAAGGGCGTTTTCAAAATCAGATATTAAATCGTTAACATTTTCAAGGCCGACTGACAAGCGAAGTAATGAATTAGAGATTCCTCTTTCATCACGAGCTTCTTGCGACAGTGCTGCATGTGACATTTTAGCTGGATACGAAAGAATTGACTCGACAGCTCCTAAACTAACTGCAAAAACAGGTAATTTTACTTTTGATAAAAATTGGCGGAGTGCATCTTCTGATTGTAAAGTGAAAGATAGGACAGCTCCCGCTGATGTTGCTTGAGATTGTTGAATATCAAAACCAAGATGTGTTTGTAATCCTGGATAATAGACATTTTGTACTTTAGCGTGCTCTTGTAAATAATGTGCAATTTTATTAGCATTTGCAGCTGAATGCTCGAGGCGTACATGCAATGTTTTTAGACCGCGAAGTACGAGAGAACAATCTTGGGGTCCTAAAATAGCACCGAATGCATTTTGTAAAAATCCAAGCTTTTGAGCGAGTTCTGTATCTTTTACGACTGCTAATCCGGCAGTAACATCACTATGACCAGCAATAAATTTTGTAGCACTATGAAGAACGACATCAGCTCCAAGTTCAAGTGGTTTCTGGAATAGTGGTGTCAAAAATGTATTATCAACAAAAGTAAGAGCACCAATAGATTTCGCGAGTTTAGAAACCTCGCGAATATCTGTCACTTTTAAAAGTGGGTTAGAAGGTGTTTCTACATAAAAGAGCTTGGTATTTGGTTTAATGTTTTGTTTTATTTCTTCTATATTGGTCATATTAACAAATGTATGTGAAACACCGTAACGGGAGAGTACTTCAGTTATCACGCGGTAAGTGCCTCCGTATACATCTTCTGAAATGAGTACGTGATCACCTTGTGAAAGAAGGAGGAATGCAGTAGAAATCGCTGCAATGCCTGATGCAAAAGCGAATCCCTTTGTTCCGCCTTCTAATAAAGCAATGATATCTTCAAGAGCTTCACGAGTAGGATTTCCTGATCGACTATAATCATATTTTCCGAACGTATCTACATCAAACTGGTGAAAAGTTGATGTGTTATAAATAGGAACGTTCACAGCTCCTGTTTGCGAGTCATGTTTATATTGGTTGTGCAGTAAGAGTGTATCTATAGAATAACTCATATTCTTACACCTTCTTTTACAAGTTTAATGGCTTGCTTTAAGTCTTGGATTAAATCGTTACTATTTTCAATGCCAACGGAAAATCGAAGAAGACGATTACATACGCCGTTTGCTGTTCTAATTTCTTCAGGAATATCAGCATGTGTTTGTGTTGCTGGATAAGTCATTAAACTTTCAACACCACCAAGACTTTCAGCAAATGTAATTAAGGATAAAGATTGTAAGAAGGGATTAATCCATGTTTCATCTTTAAGACGAAATGAAATCATACCACCTCTTCCTGGATAAAATACATCTGTCACCCCGTCTTCGTCATTTAAATACGCAACAACTGCTTTCGCATTTTCTTCATGTTGTCTCATGCGAAGTGCTAAAGTTTTCATGCCACGAATTAATAGCCATGAGTCAAATGGGCTTAAGACAGCCCCTGAGGCGTTATGATAATGAGCGATTTCCTCACAAAGTGTTTTCCCTTTTGCAACGACAAGTCCGCTTAGTACATCGTTATGCCCACCTAAATACTTCGTTGCGCTATGAAGTACGATATCGGCACCTTCTGTTAATGGCTGCTGTATATAAGGCGTGTAGAATGTGTTGTCTACAATAAGAAGTAGTCCGTGTCTTTTCGCTACAGTTGCGACAGCGGCAATATCAGTAACTTGCATTAATGGATTAGTCGGAGTTTCTATGAAAATAGCCTTCGTTTCAGTTGTGATCGCGTGCTCGATTTGTTTAATAGATTGTGTATTTACGTATCTACATCGAACGTTCCATTTTTTTTCGTGTTCAGAAAATAATCGATAAGTGCCCCCGTATAAATCTTCAGATACAATAAGTTCGTCTCCAGAGCGGAATAGAGAAAGGACGAGGAGAACAGCCGCCATTCCTGAACTACAGGCATAACCTTGTTCGCCATATTCTAAGTCTGCGATTGCCTGTTCTAAAAGACCGCGAGTTGGATTACCTGTTCTTGAATAGTCAAAGCCAGTAGACTTACCAATTCCTTCGTGACGATAAGCGGTCGAGAAATAAACGGGTGGATTAACCGTTCCTGTTGTAGTTTCACTACGATTTCCAATTTGCGCTAGTTTTGTTTCGATTGTTGACATGTGAAAATTCCTCCTTTTTAAATTGAACAATTAGTTGAATATAAAATAAAAAAAGCCTTCTAAGAAGAAGGCTTTCGGATTGAATAGAGTCTTCTTCTCATCTGTCAAATCTTTCACAATTTGCTGGAATTAGCACCTTATTAACAAATGTTAATGGTTGCTGAGGCGTCATAGGGCCAGTCCCTCTACCTCTCTAGATAAGAATATTCGTATGAAATTTTATTATGGTTTTAACTTTACAACAAAAGATAATTGAATTGCAACTTTATTTTAAATAATTTTTATTTTTCCGCAAGTGTCATTGACTTTTACATTTGTGCATGCTAAATTTATTAAAAATTAACAAACATTGTTAAAAGGGGAACGCATTTCCTTTTAGCTACATAAATAAAATAATAAAGACAAACTCTTATTGAGAGCGGTGGAGGGAAAGGCCCTGTGAAACCCGGCAACCTTCAAACGAAATGTTTGAAACGGTGCTAATACCTGCAAAACGAATGTTTTGCATAATAAGAGGAGGAACGATTATGTCCCCCTCTTCAAAGTGAAGAGGGGGTTTTTATATTGATAGAAATGAGGGAGATTCGTGAAATTACTAGATTTATTATCAAAAGGAATTGTAATAGGTGATGGTGCGGTTGGAACGTTATTGCATTCACATGGTTTGCAAAGTAGCTTTGAAGAATTGAATGTGTCTGATCCAGACTTAATTATATCGATTCATAAACAATATGTAGCTGCTGGGGCAGATGTGATTCAAACGAATACGTACGGAGCAAATGAAGCTAAATTACGTATGTATGGTTTAGAAAATCAAGTTACAGAAATTAATAGAGCGGCAGTAAAACTAGCGAAAGCATCTGTGACAGACAAAAATGCAATTTTAGGAACAATTGGTGGTATGAAACATATCGGAGCTGTTACAACGACTGATATGGAAAGGGAGTTTATGCTACTTGAACAGGCAAGTGCTTTACTAGAAGAACAGGTTGATGGATTACTATTAGAGACTTTTTATGACGAATTTGAATTAATTCATGCTGTTAAGGTGTTACGAAAACAAACGAACATTCCAATTGTAGCTCAATTAGCGTTACATGAGGCAGGTACAACTCAAAATGGAAATGATGTAAATGAAATATTAAAACAGCTTTTAGATTACGGTGCGAATGTTGTTGGACTAAACTGCCAGCTAGGGCCACTTCATATGACGGAAGCTTTTAAAATGATATCGATTCCGCAAAATGGCTACTTGTCAGCATATCCAAATGCAGGTCTCCCAAATTATGTGGAGGGGCGCTACGTATATGAGGGAAGTCCAGCTTATTTCGAAGCGATGACACCGAAATTTATTGAGCAAGGTATTCGGTTATTGGGTGGTTGTTGTGGTACGACTCCAGAACATATTCAAAGTATGAAGCGCGCTGTTGCGAATGTTATACCTGTAATAGAAAAAGACACGATCCAAAGACCGAAAGTAGTTCATACACATGAGAAGCGTTCGAAAGCTCAGGTTACTCTTGCGGAAAAGGCAAAAAAACAAACGACAGTTGTAGTGGAATTAGATCCACCGAAAACGTTAGATACACAGCGTTTTTTTGAAGGAGCAAGAGCACTAAAAAGAGCGGGAGCAGATGCTATTACTCTAGCAGATAATTCATTAGCATCGCCTCGCGTTTCTAATATGGCAATGGGGGCATTATTAACGAAGCACGATATTCCGGTATTAACGCATTTAACGTGTAGGGACCATAATGTCATCGGATTACAATCTCATTTATTAGGTTTATCGGCGCTAGGTATGGAGGAAGTGCTAGCTTTAACTGGTGATCCAGCACGTGTTGGTGATTTTCCAGGTGCAACTTCTGTATATGATTTGTCCTCTATTGAGCTCATTAAAATGATTAAAGAAATGAACGATGGACGTTCAATTTTAGGGAAATCAATTGGACCGGCGACAAGGTTTTCTGTAGGCGGCGCATTTAATCCTCACGTGAGGCACTTAAAAGCAGCGGTTAAGCGAATGGAACGAAAAATAGATGCTGGAGCGGAATATTTTTTAACTCAGCCAATTTACGATATCGCGTTAATTGAAGAAGTATATGAAGCGACAAAGCATTTGGAACAACCTATTTTTATTGGAATTATGCCGTTAGTAAGTAAGCGGAATGCAGATTTTCTTCATTTTGAGGTGCCGGGTATTACTCTTCCTGAAGAAATTAGAGAGAGAATGGATGGACATGAAACGAAAGAGGCAGCAATTGAGGAAGGGATTCGCATTTCACAAGAATTGATCGATGCGGCGATGAAATATTTTAACGGAGTTTATCTTATTACGCCATTTCTAAAATATGAAATTACAGAACATCTTGTTAAATATGTAAGAGAAAAGCAAGAAGTGAAAGAAGGTATTAACTGATGAAGTGTATAGAAGAAAAATTACAAAATAGCATTTTAATATTAGATGGTGCAATGGGGACAATGATTCAGCAAGAGGACTTAACTGCTGAAGATTTCGGAGGAGAAGAGTACGAGGGGTGTAATGAATATTTAGTAGAAACAAGACCAGATGTTATTTTAAAGATTCATAAAGCTTATATTGAAGCTGGAGCGGATATTATTGAAACAAACACATTTGGTGCAACAAATATTGTATTAAGTGATTATGAGTTGTCTCATTTAGATGAAGAACTAAATGAAAAGGCAGCACTTTTGGCGAAGCAAGCTGTTAAAGAAAGTGGAAAGGAAGTATATGTTGCGGGAGCGATGGGGCCAACAACGAAAGCGATTAGTGTTACAGGAGGAGTTACGTTTGAGGAACTAATTGAAGCTTATACAAGGCAAGCGAGAGGATTATTAAAGGGTGAAGTTGATGTATTACTCGTTGAGACGAGTCAAGATATGCGGAATGTAAAAGCTGCTTATATTGGAATTCAAGCAGCTTTTACAGAAATAAATCAAATTGTGCCTATCATGATCTCAGGAACGATTGAGCCGATGGGAACGACCTTGGCAGGGCAAACAATTGAAGCTTTTTATTTATCAGTAGAACATATGAAGCCATTGTCTGTTGGGTTAAACTGTGCGACTGGTCCGGAGTTTATGAGGGACCATATTCGTTCACTATCTGATTTGTCGGAGTGTTATATTTCTTGTTATCCAAATGCAGGTCTTCCTGATGAAGATGGACATTACCATGAGTCTCCATCTTCTCTTGCTGAAAAGGTGAAGCGATTTGCTGAAGAAGGATGGGTTAATATTATCGGTGGTTGTTGCGGTACGACACCAGAACATATAAGCGCAATGAAAGAAGCACTAGCATCTCTTAAGCCTCGTGACCATCATGAGAGAGAAGGACATGGAATTAGTGGATTAGAGGCACTGCAATATGATGAGTCTATGAGACCGTTATTTGTAGGTGAAAGAACGAATGTTATTGGATCACGTAAATTTAAACGATTAGTAGCAGAAGGGAAATTTGAAGAGGCTGCTGAAGTGGCAAGAGCGCAAGTGAAGAAAAATGCTCATATTATTGATATTTGTATGGCAGATCCTGATCGTGATGAAATAGAAGATATGGAGAAATTTTTGGCAGAAGTTACGAAAGTGTTAAAAGTACCGATTATGATTGATTCAACGGATGAAAATGTTATGGCAAGAGCACTTACTTATATTCAAGGAAAAGCTGTTATCAACTCTATTAATTTAGAAGATGGAGAAGAGCGTTTCGAAAAGGTAACACCGCTTCTTCGTAAGTATGGTGCTGCAATTGTAGTTGGTACAATCGATGAAGATGGCATGGCAGTAAGTGCTGAAAGAAAATTAGAAATTGCAAAAAGAAGTTACGAATTATTAACGACGAAATATGGTATACGCCCGTCAGATATTATTTTTGATGCACTTGTGTTTCCGGTAGGGACAGGTGATGAAGAATATATTGGTTCAGCGGCAGCGACTATAGAAGGCATTCGCCTTATTAAAGAAGCGTTACCAGAGTGTTTAACAATTTTAGGTGTAAGTAACATATCATTTGGTTTACCACCAGCTGGACGCGAAGTATTAAACTCTGTCTTTTTATATCATGCGACGAAAGCAGGCTTAGATTATGCAATCGTTAATACGGAAAAATTAGAACGCTATGCGTCGATTCCAGAGGAAGAAAAACGCCTTGCAGATGCATTACTGTTTGAAACGACGAAAGAAACGTTAGAAGAATTCACAAACTTTTACAGAGTTGCTAAAAAGAAAGATGTCGTTGTGCAAGAAACGTTAACGCTTGATGAACGACTAGCAAATTATATCGTAGAAGGTACGAAACAAGGGTTGCATGAGGATTTAAGTCTTGCACTTGAAGAAGGAAGAAAACCTCTTGATATTATTAACGGTCCGCTTATGACAGGGATGGATGAGGTAGGACGACTATTTAATAATAATGAGCTTATCGTTGCTGAAGTATTACAAAGTGCCGAAAGTATGAAAGCTGCTGTAAGTTATTTAGAGCCACATATGGAATCTAGTGATAGTGCGAAAAAAGGGAAAGTATTATTAGCAACTGTAAAAGGTGACGTGCATGATATTGGGAAAAACCTCGTTGAAATTATTTTAGCGAATAACGGATATGAGATTATTAATTTAGGGATTAATGTACGTTCGGATCGAATTGTTCAAGAAGTACAAGAAAAGAAGCCTGACATTATAGGTCTTTCAGGTTTATTAGTAAAATCAGCGCAACAAATGGTAACAACTGCTGAAGATTTAAAAGCAGCAAATATTGATGTTCCCATTGTTGTAGGTGGTGCAGCATTAACGAGAAAGTTTACAGATAATCGTATTTCACCATTATATAAAGGGCTTGTTTGTTATGCGAGTGATGCGATGACAGGGCTCGATATTATTAATAAGCTTCAAAAAGAAGAAGAGCGTGAGAAGATGAAACAGGCTAAAAAAGAACGTCATCTTCATATCGTAAAAAAAGAAGAGAAGAAAATAGAAATTCCAGCAGTAATTGAGCCATTACCAAAGTCAGAGGTTATGGTACCTGATTCAACAAAACGAATTGTATTACGAGATGTTCCAGTTTCACATCTCGCACCATTTCTAAATAGACAAATGCTACTTGGACATCACCTTGGATTAAAAGGAAACGTGAAGAAGCTTTTGAAAGAGGGAGATAAAAGGGCACATGAATTAAACGATTTAATAGACGAATTATTGCAGGAAGGACAATCTTGGTTAAAACCGAAAGCTGTGTATCAATTTTTCCCAGCGCAAAGCGACGGACAAAACATTGTAATATATGATCCAGAAGATCATACGCGTATTATAGAGCGGTTCACATTCCCTAGACAAGGAAAGGCTCCATATCGCACATTAGGTGATTATTTACGCCCAATCGGAGATGAAATGGACTATGTTGCATTCTTATCTGTTACGGTTGGAGAAGGAGTTCGGGCCATTGCTGAAGAGTGGAAGGTGAAAGGTGATTACTTACGCAGTCATGCGATTCAATCATTGGCACTTGAATTAGCAGAAGGGCTTGCGGAAAAAACACATATGCTCATCCGTGACCGCTGGGGCATTCCGGATTCACCTGAACTGACGATGGAAGAACGTTTCCGCACGAAATATAGAGGAATACGCGTGTCATTTGGTTATCCAGCGTGTCCAGAACTTGCAGATCAAGAAAAGCTATTTCGCTTAATTCATCCAGAGGAAATAGGTATTTCATTAACGGAAGGATTCATGATGGAGCCAGAAGCATCTGTAACGGCTATGGTATTTTCTCACCCTGAGGCAAGATATTTTAGTGTATTATAAGTCTAGAAGGGGGAGACGTATGAAGAAAATAGTCTTTACAGGTGGCGGTTCGGCAGGACATGTAACACCTAATTTAGCCATTATTCCATATTTACAGGAAGAAAACTGGGATATCTCTTATATTGGTTCTCATCAAGGTATTGAGAAAACGATTATAGAAAAGGAAGGTATTCCGTACTATAGTATTGCGAGCGGAAAACTACGCCGTTATTTTGATTTGAAAAATATAAAGGATCCTTTTCTTGTAATGAAGGGTGTTATGGATGCGTATGTAAGGATTCGAAAACTAAAACCAGATGTGATTTTTTCAAAAGGTGGTTTCGTATCTGTACCAGTCGTAATTGGAGGGTGGTTAAATAGAGTACCAGTTTTATTACATGAATCTGATATGACGCCAGGACTAGCAAACAAAATTGCGCTCCGTTTTGCTTCGAAAATATTTGTTACATTTGAAGAAGCAGCGAAACATTTACCGAAAGAAAAAGTAATATATACGGGGTCTCCTGTACGTGAAGAAGTGCTAAAAGGAAATCGTGAAAAAGGTTTAGCATTTTTAGGTTTTTCACGTAAAAAGCCAGTTATCACGATTATGGGAGGCAGCTTGGGCGCGAAAAAAATTAATGATACGGTTCGAGAGGCGTTACCAGAACTTCTTAAAAAGTATCAGATTGTTCATCTTTGCGGAAAAGATAACCTTGACGAAAGTTTACAAAATAAAGAAGGATATAGACAATTTGAATATGTACATGGAGAGCTGCCAGATTTATTAGCGGTAACAGATTTTGTTATTTCACGCGCGGGCTCCAACGCGATTTTTGAATTTTTAACATTACAAAAGCCGATGGTTTTAATTCCATTATCGAAATTTGCAAGCCGTGGAGATCAAATATTAAATGCAGAGTCCTTTGAAAGGCAAGGGTATGCCTCCGTATTATATGAAGAAGATGTAACTGTAAAATCTCTTATAAAGTATGTCGAAGAATTGAATCAAAATAATGAGAAGTATAAAACAGCACTAAAAAAATATAATGGAAAAGAAGCAATTAAAACAATCATTCAAAATATTTCAGAGGCATGATGAAACAATCATGCCTCTTTTAGTAGGGTGAAAGATTCCAAGAATTGATATTTTTATGTTACAATAATGAAAGGATTAATAGGGAAATTCCAATTAATGAGGCGTGAAAATACGAATGGATAAGGAGTGACTGTGTTGGAGCTAAGTCTCTATGAAAATACTGCACTTATTATATGCTTTGTGTTGTACGTTGGTAGTGTTATTGTTTATATTTCAAGGAAATTTTCGCAAGAAAGAGAGCTTGAAAAATCAGAGATAACAGCTGAACTAGAAATGTTAGCTGATGAAAGTTATAAAAAACAAAAAATAAAAGAAGACCATGAAGCATCCCATCATTTAAACGCAAGTAAGTTTTAAAGATGGGGATTTTTTTTGAAGTTGTTCTTTATTATACTTATAACAATTGACGCTAAAAGGAGTTTCCCGATACATAATGAAGGAGTGTATATAAATGAATTTTTATATCGCCTCGGGATTCAAAAATAAACACCTTGTTCGTTCTATAGCAAAGGAACTGAAAAACGCAGGATGGATCCATACATATGATTGGACTAACAATGAAAGAGCGGTTAATCAAGAACAATTAAGAGAAATTGGTCAGGCGGAAAAATTTGCTATAAAAGAATCGGATGTCTTTTTACTTATATTAGATGGCGGAAATGGGAGCCATACGGAGTTTGGAATGGCGATTGCGCTAGAGAAAAAGATATACATGTATCATGAAGAAAATCCGCTCCAAACAACGTTTTACCATTTACCAGAAGTAAATATCTTTGAGGGAGATGCAGAGGCGTTTGCATCGTATGTTATAAATAAAGTGAAATAATAGTAACTACTTAAAAGGTTATAAAGGTAATCTTTTGGGTACAGTGATGATAAGAAAAGTATATAAAGGAGTTACAGAATATGAAATTAGAAAATGGATGGGAAACAAGTTTTTTAGAAGTTGTACAAAATAGTGAATTTAAGAGAGAGGCACTTCTTAGTCAATTGCTTTGTGAGGATAGTGAAGAAGTAGAAGAGCTTGTTGATGATTACGGCTACGAAGAGATTGTTGAACGTGAACATGATGATGAGTTAGCAGAAATCTTAGGAGAAGAACTTTTTAGTGAGATGGAACGACAAGTATTCTTATCTTCAAACCCAGAAGAAAAACTTATTTCATTCGTCAATGGATTAGGTTTTCATGTATTAGATTGGATCGTTCTTCTTGAAACAGAATTTGGCATTGATAGTGCAAACTTTACATCAGATGCTGTGAAGATGTTAGAAAAGCGTTTCAGACAGTTTCCGTACATAGAGGACAAGACAATTTTTGATATGACGTTTGGAGAAGCGACGGATGTATTAGAATCTGTTACAGGATTACAACTAAAGGAAAAGATGAACGTATAATGAAAAAAGAACGTGATTGGATCACGTTCTTTTTTTACATAATAATAATTTTATCATCTAGTTTTGTCTGCCCGGTAAGAAGTGCGTTTAAATATTCCACTTTTCTTATACAAGCTTGTATATGTCTTTCAACCTCTTGTAACTCTGCTTGGTGATGCGTTTCAATTGGATGAATTTGTACGTTGAATTTTTCAAATTGACTACTATATGTTATTTCTGCATAGCCACTCATAATATCGGTTTCGTTATGAAATAAAAAATGCTTTGTTTTGTCACAGAATGATACATCCTGAAAGCCATATACTTTTAATGCTTCAATTACTTTTTTTATAATTTTTGTATTCATTTTTTAACCCTCTTTACGAAGTTCTACTTTTATATTATAACATAAAAAAATACATAGAAAGCGCTTCCAAATGTATTTTTTATAATATTTACGTTTCAATCATAAAAATGAAACAAAGAAAAAATAATTGTAAAGAAGGAAGGACTCTTTTATTGTTTCGTCATATATATAGAGAAATAGTGCAATGAAAGGAAATTTTTCGAGGCGGAGATTGTATTTCCAATTGGAGCGCAGTAAAAGAGGTGAGAATCTTGAACTTTGATATTGTAGGACAAAAAGCATATATAAAAGACGGACCGTACCGGAACCGAATTGGAATTGTAAAGAAAAATGAAGAACAAGAAAATTCGTACTTTGCCATTGTAATTGGAGAGCAAAGTGTTGAGGTGGAGTTAAAGGATATCGTTTTAGTTGGAGTGGACGTAGGACAATTTCATAAATGGTGCGAGCAAAATGGTTATTTGTAAAAGGGACGGGCTGTGAGATAATGAAATCTATTTGAGGAAAGAGAATATGTTATTGTATTCTCTTTTTCTATGTTTAAGGAGGCGAAAATGAAATATAAAGAACAAGAGTTTACGTTGGAGTTAAAAGAGAACATTCAATGTATGGAGAAGGAAATAGAGCGAATATCACTTAAACTTTATCGAGAGTATTCGCATTTATACATAGAAAAAAATATGGAATTAGATATGGGATTTGCAAGAGAAAAAGAGAATCCCTTTGAGGTGGGGTATGATTCATCAGTTGCTATAGCTATATTAGATGAAGAAAAAGAGATGATTGAATTTCACTATATTACAATTTGGAAATGCGAAAGAATCTTTTTAGGAATGTCAATTCAATCAAACATTTTGGGGAGTAAGAAAGTAGGAGAACTTGTTGATGAATCTTGTTATGAGATTGAGGAAGAGTTAAAAGAGCAACTAGAAGAATACTTGGAGTGATAATTCTCAAGATAAAATCTATAAAGAGGGAACGGAATAAAAAAGACGCTAACAATTGTATGTTAGCGTCTTTTTTTCATTATGAAGCAATTTCACCAGTTTTTGTATCATCTTGATTGTACGTATCATGATCTAATTCACCAAGCCATTTACTTGAAATAAGACCAGCTGTCATAGAACCACTTACGTTAAGAGCTGTACGCCCCATATCGATTAATGGCTCAACCGAGATAACAAGAGCAACAATACCGATTGGTAAGTTCATTGTAGATAGTACGATTAACGCTGCGAATGTTGCACCGCCACCAACTCCGGCAACACCGAATGAGCTAATAGCAACGACAGCGATTAAAGTTAAAATAAATTGTGGTTGTAATGGATCAATTCCTACAGTTGGAGCGACCATCATTGCAAGCATTGCTGGATAAATACCTGCGCAACCGTTTTGTCCGATAGATACTCCGAATGAAGCAGCGAAGTTTGCTATCCCTTCGGAAATACCAAGCTTTTCTTTTTGCGCTTCAATATTTAATGGCATTGCACCAGCACTAGAGCGAGATGTGAATGCGAATGTTAATACAGGGAATACCTTTTTTAAATATTGAATTGGATTTAAACCAGATAGAGCAATTAATAATAAGTGGATAATGAACATTACGATAAGTGCTACGTAAGATGCTAACACGAAGTTACCAAGTTTTAAAATGGCATTTATATCGCTACCAGCAACTGTTTTTGCCATAAGAGCTAATACGCCGTATGGAGTAAGACGTAAAATTAATGTTACCATACGCATTACGATTGCATATACAGCATCAAGCATCTTCTTAAATAATTCTGCTTGTTCTGGGTATTTTCGTTTTACACCTATAAAGGCAATGCCGATAAAGGCTGCAAATATTACAACAGAAATTGTTGATGTTGGACGAGCGCCTGTTAAATCAAGAAACGGATTTGTAGGCAATAGCTCTAATAATTTATCTGGAATTGTTGTCTTTTCAATGGAAGTAAATCTTTCTTCAACTAGTTTCAGACGAGCAGATTCTGCATCACCTTGTTGTAGGCCTGTTGCTGAGACATCAAAGCCTGCACTTGCAGCGATACCGACAGCTGCAGCAATACCTGTAGTAAGAATTAAAATTCCGATAATAAGACCACTGATTTTACCAAGGTTTTTCGTTAATTGTAATTTTGTAAATGCTGAAATAATAGATACTAAAATAAGTGGCATAACGATCATTTGAAGTAATTTCACATAACCGTTACCGATTAAGCTAAACCAAGTATTTGATTCAATAATTACTTTAGAAGTTGGCTCATAAATAAATTGTAATATAAGACCGAATATAATTCCGACTCCTAAAGCAGTAAATACACGTTTATTAAAAGATACATGCTTACGTTGCATATAATATAATACGCCAACTAAGATGAGCATGACTGCAACGTTAATTCCGACAAGCAGTGTATTCATGTTGATTCCCCCTAATTCCAATCTGTTATATAGAATATAAGGTAATAAAACCTATAAGTCAACTAGGAAATTCCGGAATTAAAAAAAGATGGCAATTTGCCATCTTTTAATGTCCAGCCCCAGGGACAAGTAAAAATGTCGTGTAGTATGTAAATCCTATGAAGAAAACAGTTAAATATGCCCCGAATACGTATATATACATACGCTCTGTCAATTTTAAATAGCTTAAAAGTACGAAGAAACCTGTTTGTCCTAAAAATAGTAGTGCAGCCTGTTGCATATCTCCTACGTAAAACATAACCGAGAAAATTCCAGTCCAAAAGCCGAGAACGCGAAACATACGATCCATGCTATCCCCTCCTTTTCTAGAAAAAGTAAAACCTCTTTTCATTATAGTTTATTTTTCTTACTATTGTAAATATTCGTTCATATAAAAAAGAAGCCTTTGAAATTGGCTTCTTTTTTATATGAAATTTAAATGGACATTTTATAATTACAAGATTTACATCCATCTAATAGACTATCATTTCGAGTTAATTCCATGTTAGGGAATAAGATTTCAAAAATTCCTTTCATCATATCTCCGTGCATGTTACAAATTTCAGTTGGATGATGAACAGCAACTTCTTTAAATGGACAATTGTGTACATCATAGAAAATTTTTGTTCCATCTGCACTTAATTCAAATGCAGGTGATAAGCCGGCTGTTGAGAAAGCTTCTTTTGCAATTTGAACTTTTTGTTCCACTGTTAAAGCATCTTCACTCACATTTAAACGCAGCATATGTTGTTGCATTAATTCGGCCCCGAATTGTTTTCCTGTTTCGTATAGCGCTTTCTCACCAGTAGCGCCAAGGCTAAGTAAAGAATTAAATGCTATTCTTGCTAACAATTGATAATCACGGAATGGAAATTGCAATTGAATAACATCTTCAGATAAGACATATAATCTGCTTGGTCTTCCGCCTTTTCCAGTTTTCTTCGTTTCCGATTTAAGCATATGAACATCTTCTAATTTAGATAAATGTAAACGCGCTACGTTTGGATGAATATCGAATTCATCTGCAATTTCTTGTACAGTTACGTAACTATGTTTTTGCGAAATATATTTATAAATGTAATAACGAGTTGGGTCAGCTAAAACACCTGTAATTTTTAAAGCTTGTTCCATGAGGATCTCCACCTTTATCACTTTATCCAAGATAATAACATTATAATACAGATAAACATTAGTATAGGTAATTTCAGACAATAATTCGGAAATTGTTCATAATTTCACAAACATATTTTTCCTTTTTGTTCTATTGAAAATACAAAAATCCAAATTTTTATTGTGCATATTTTCATGCTATATACATAGTGAGGAGGGAAAAGTGATGAATGGGATCGAAATTTTTGCGAATACAATTTTAAAAGAAGCGTGTAGAGTACAAGCGTCGGATTTACATATTGTGCCCCGGCAGAAGGATGTAGCGGTGCAACTACGTATAGGAAAAGATTTAATGACGAGACAATGTATTGAAAAGGAGTTTGGAGAAAAACTTGTCTCACATTTTAAATTTTTAGCATCTATGGATATAGGAGAGAAGCGGAAGCCACAAAATGGTTCGTTGTATTTGCAAATTGATGGACAAGAAGTGTACTTACGCCTTTCAACACTTCCAACAGTATACCAAGAAAGTCTCGTGATTCGCCTTCATTTACAAGCATCTGTTCAGCCCTTATCACATCTTTCGTTATTTCCAAGTACGGCAGAAAAACTACTCTCGTTTTTACGCTATTCACAGGGGCTACTCGTGTTTACTGGACCGACTGGATCTGGGAAGACAACGACAATGTATGCATTATTAGAGGTAATTAGAAAAAAGAAAACACGTCGCATCATTACACTTGAAGATCCGGTTGAAAAAAGAAATGACGATGTATTACAAATTCAAATAAATGAAAAAGCGGGTCTCACATATGAAACAGGATTAAAGGCTATTTTACGTCATGATCCAGATATTATTTTAGTCGGTGAAATCCGTGATGAAGAAACAGCAAAAATAGCTATAAGAGCAAGTTTGACAGGACATTTAGTAATGACAACGCTGCATACGAATGATGCGAAAGGAGCAATTATTCGTTTCATGGATTATGGTATAACGGGACAAGAGATTGAACAGTCTTTATTGGCTGTAGCTGCACAGCGACTTGTCGAATTGAAGTGTCCGTTTTGCAGAGGAAAGTGCTCAACTTTATGTAAATCAATGAGGCAAGTAAGGCAAGCAAGCATCTATGAGCTGCTATATGGATATGAGTTAAAACAAGCGCTTAAAGAAGCAAATGGAGAATGTGTTACTTACACACATGAGACTTTAGAATCATCAATACGAAAAGGATATGCTTTAGGCTTTTTAGAAGATGATGTTTATGTTTAAGAAAACATGGACTTTAAGTGATCAAGTAGTATTGTTGAAACGTTTAGGAGAACTATTAGAAAAAGGCTACTCTCTTTTACAAGCGTTAGAATTTTTACAGTTGCAATTACCTGTAGAAAAGAAAGTACAATTGCAGCGCATGATTGAGGGGTTAAAAGATGGGAAAAGTCTACACGATTCTTTTCATCAGTTAAGGTTTCATCAGGACATGTTAAGTTATTTATTTTATGCCGAGCAACATGGTGATATTTCTTTTGCCTTGCAACAAGGAAGTGCACTTCTTTATAAGAAGGATAAGTATAGGAAAGACATGATGAAAATAATGCAGTACCCTATGTTTTTAGTGTTTTTTCTAATAATCATGCTTTTTATTTTTAATCTCATCTTATTACCCCAGGTTAAAATGATTTATAGTTCGTTCGGTTCTACCACGCCACTACTTACAGAACGAATTTTAAGTGCAATAAAATTGCTACCTTACATTATTTTCACCGCTATTTTAACTGTAATCATTGGATGTAGTTTATATATGTTGTATTTTAGGAAACTTCCACATATTAGACAGGTAAAAATCATGCTTCGTATTCCCCTCATCAAAACATTTCTTATTTTAAAGCATTCGCATTATTTTGCTACTCAGTTGAGTGGTTTATTAAATGGCGGACTATCAGTATGCGAAGCTTTAACAATAATGATGGAGCAAAGATATCATCCGTTCTTTCAATATGAAGCGAGCCGGATTGAAAGACAATTAATTGCAGGAGAACAGTTACAATCTATCATTGCTAAAAGTGGGTATTACGAGAAAGAACTTTCTTATATTATTACGCATGGACAAGCAAACGGAAATTTAGCGATTGAATTAGGTGATTATAGCGACCTTATTATAGAAAAGATGGAACGGAAAATTAAACATATGTTAGTTATCATTCAGCCTATTTTATTTACATGTATTGGAGGAATCGTTGTTCTTATGTATTTAGCGATGATTATGCCGATGTTTCAAATGATGAATTCTATTTAGGGGGCATTTGTATGCAGAATGAGGAAGGATTTACTCTGTTAGAGATGCTATTAGTTATGGTTGTTATAACTATATTATTACTATTAATTATTCCGAATGTAGTTACACAGCGCTCATCGGTTCAAGGAAAAGGATGTGCGGCTTACGTAAAATCTATAGAAGCACAAATACAAGTATACCAATTACAGCATAATAAAATTCCATCATTAAAAGAACTGACAGATGAAAAGTATATTACAACTGACAAGTGTCCGAATGGCGAATCTATTCATATTTCAGATGATGGCACAGTATCAACTAGGGCATTGTGAAACAAAAAGGATTTACTCTTTTAGAAATGTTACTCGTTTTATTTGTTATTTCGGTATTAAGCGTAGTTACGTATTTTAGTGTTCATTCTTTATACGAGCGACAAAAAGTTGAACAATTTTTGAGACAGTTTTCAAATGATATTTTGTATATGCAGCAATTAGCGATAAACCGTCAAAAGCACTATACATTACGTTGGCATAAAGATAGAAATATGTATGCTATAAAAGAGTCAGGTACAAAGTATTATATCATCAAGAGAGAGTATGAAGAGGATATACAAATTGATTTGCATACGTTTCCAAATCCGATGACATATAATCCAAGCGGAAATATTAATAGAGGTGGTACGATTTTACTTTCGTATCGAAATTATAAATATGAAATTGTATTTCAGCTTGGGAGAGGGAGATTTACGTATCGTGAAATGTCAAAAAGGATCGATAATGGCTGAAATGATTGTATCGTTAAGTGTTTTAATGATGGCTGTATCGTTACTACTACCGCAAACAGTATTAGTTATGCAGGAAAGAAAAAATATACAAATTCGTTATAAAGCATCTGGATTATTAAAAAAAGAAGCAGCTATATATATGTATGAAAATAAAGAAAAGCGAATAATAGAAAAGAATATAAATGGAATTGTGTATTACACATATTGGGGAGGCAATGAAGTTTGTACCATGTGGAGAGATGTGAAAGACAGGATGATCGAAAAATGCTTTTATGCAGGAGAAAAAATAGATTAGAATTTGGATTTTCATTAATAGAAATGATTGTATGTTTGTTTCTATTATCAATATTTTTTTTACTCTTTCCCCGCCTACATTTCATTGGAATGGAAAATAAACAGTCAAAAGGATTAAATGATTGGGAGTGGGATGTGTTTCTAGGACAAATGCAATTGGAATTTCGTGAAGTATCATCTGGAGAACAGCTAGCCTTTGAAAATGGAGAAAGTATTTTACGATTCCGATCGCGTAATGGGGGCGCAGTGTCGTATGAAAAAGAGAATAGTCGTCTTATAAGAAAGGTAAATAGGCGCGGGAGGGAAGTTGTTTTACAAAATATTGGAACGGTTTCTTACAAACTAACACCACATTTACTCATTATAAATGTGAAAGATACTAGCGGGAAAATATATGAAGGGGTAGTTATGCGATATAGTGAAATGGAAATGAATGTATGAGAGGGCAAAATGGGTTTACAATGCCTGGAACGCTCATCTTTCTTATTTTATTAACTTCTTTTTTTATATACGAAACAAATATGTTACTTACAGATAAAAATTTTTATATAGAAATAGAACAAAAGTTTTTACTGGATGAATTACTTAACCGATCTATTACAGATATAAAAAAAGACTTACAGCACAAAGAAAAAGAAGATACATTTTTCTTCCAGTATGAAAAGGGAGAAGCGAGTGGAAATTATGTCTTTGAAAATGATTCAATTCTCGTTGCGTTGCAGTGCAAACTCAAACAGGAAGTTTTCTATACCGTGAGCTTTCGGTATAGAAAAAAGGATGGAAAAATAGTCGATTGGATAGAAGGATGAATATGTAAAATATACGGATAGGAACCATGATTATCCATTGTGAATGGGGTTGATTTTTTAGAAGAAATGGATAAATATAATGTTTAAAAGTTTAAATTTTCTCAAAAAAGAGAAAGGTAGAAAGAATATGATATATTCATGCTATCCAATCATTATTTTTAGGGAGAATAGGGAAATGACAAACAATAATCAAATAGGTGAAAATAAAGAACAAACTATTTTTGATCATAAAGGAAATACGATTATGACAGAAGATAGAGAAATACAAATTATTTCAAAATTTGAAGAACCTCTTATTGTCGTATTAGGAAATGTGCTAAGTAACGAAGAATGCGATGAATTGATTGAAATGTCTAAAAATAAGATGAAACGTTCTACAATTGGTTCATCACGTGATGTAAATGATATCCGAACAAGTAGCGGTGCATTTTTGGAAGAGAATGAACTTACTTCGAAGATTGAAAAACGAATTTCATCTATCATGAATGTTCCTGCGTCGCATGGTGAAGGATTGCACATTTTAAATTATGAAGTGGATCAACAATATAAAGCACACTATGATTATTTTGCGGAACATAGTAGATCAGCTGCTAATAATCGTATCAGTACTCTTGTGATGTACTTAAATGATGTAGAAGAAGGCGGGGAAACATTCTTCCCGAAATTAAATCTCTCTGTACACCCTAGAAAGGGAATGGCAGTATACTTTGAGTATTTTTATCAAGATCAATCACTAAATGAGCTTACGTTACACGGAGGAGCACCTGTAACGAAAGGCGAGAAATGGATTGCAACGCAGTGGGTGAGAAGAGGTACTTATAAGTAAAAGCGAGTATGTTACGTTTTGTTCTTCACAGTATAAGAAGAACAAAACGTTTTTTTTATTAAACAAAGTAGCATCTTTCGTTATAATAACAAGTAATAAATGACGATTGAGAGGACCGAAAATGAAATCTATATACATAACCGGCTATATGGGAGCAGGGAAAACAACAATTGGAAAAGCGTTAAGTAAAGAACTTCAAATGGATGTTGTAGATACAGATCAAAAAATCGAAGAAAAGCAAGAGAAGGTAATTCGAAATATTTTTGCCGAAGAAGGCGAAATGGCTTTTCGGGAATATGAAAGCGAAATGTTACGTTCACTACCAGTTTATAATGTCATTATTACAACTGGTGGAGGAATTATTGAACGAGCGGAAAATCGCAAGTGGATGAAAGAGAACGGAACTGTCGTGTATTTATATTGTGATCCGCATGTAATTGCAGAAAGACTTCGTGAAGATACGACACGTCCACTATTTCAAAAGAAAGATATAGATGCATTTGTAATGAAATTTGAATCGCGCCGAGCTTATTATGAGGAGGCGGAGATTTATATTGATACGACAAATAAGTCGGTAGAACAAATTATGATTGAATTAAAGGAGAAGATTAATGTATAAAAAAGTGGATATACTAATCAAGTAGAGGTGATGATAATATGTCTACTAATGATTATGTTCGCTTTGTGACGCAGCAGTTTGTGTCGTATATGGATGCTCCAAAAGAAGATCGAAAACAAAAGAAAGAACAACGCCGTGCTGAAAAAGAGCCATTTATGAATAAATGGTTTGGTGTTATGCCGCTGAGCGCTGCTTTGTTTTATCGAAACGTAAAAAGTAAAAGCAAAAAATCAAGTTAAATTTTAGTCATATGTCTAGCAAAATAAAGATCTCCTAGTGTCGTAATACACTAGGAGATCTTTATTTACTGCACGGATTCTTGTTCTTCCGTAACGGCATGTATTTTATTGTTCACCCATACGAACCCTATTCCAATACAAATAGAAATGCCCCAGCCGACAGCGGTCATAATCGCTCTCATTTCACCGTAGCCATCTACACCAAAAACAGAGATGAAATAAATTTTTAAAAAGCTTTTTAATATAAATTGCAGCCCGAAAAATAGCGTTAAATATTGCAGTGCTGGATATATACGACTATCACGATAAAGCTCACGACTTTTATCACGATCATGGCCTTGCAGCGCTGCAATATCCGCAGCAAAGTATAACATGAGTGGTTTTTTTATGAAAATTGTACAGATGACGATAATACCGAGTACGATGTGATAATATGCATCGTTCCACAACATTCGTTCAGCCGATCCAGATAATAAATCTACTGTCGTATTAGCGATGAGTGTGATTAAAATAAAGAACCCTGTCACGTTAAATTGCTTTTCCTTCTTAAACATATACAGTGTATAAACAATCCCAGGGACAGATGAGATTAACATTGCGTAATAAGGATCGATATAAGGTTTTGCAAATTTCCAAATGAGGAATGGGATTACGAGATAGAAGACGATATCTAATATAGCTTTTTTATTTTGATTCATACAACTCCTCCTTAAGTCATACATATATTTTATAATATAATTTCTGAAAATTATATAAGGTTTAATGGGAAAAGCAAAAGTATATTAAAGTTTTGGGAATTAGTAGATTAAAAAAATTGCCCCTAGCGTAGTAAGTTTTTTTAGTATATAATAAAGGAAACGCTTTCATTTTTGGTTTGTTCACAAAATGGACGGAAAATCACATATTTACTATCGATATGTTGCTTTATAATGAAACTAATTAAATATACATGCATACAATATTGTGAAATAAATAACATAAATAATCTATATAAATGTAAACGTTATCAAAAAAAGAGAGGTGGAGACAATGAGTAAATTTTTCTTCAATCATAATCCAGCAACAGTAGAGGATGGAAGGCTTGTTAAATATGCTGAAATTATTTATGGAGAAGGTGGCCGTTCTGTATTAGAAAATTTAATGGTGAAGGCATCTATCAGATTGCGTGATCGTTATCCGAATAAATCTGACGAGCAGATCTCGAACCTAGTAAATAAAGGTATCCATGATATGTTTCAAAAATATGTGAGCGAGTAAGAGTAGCCAATGGCTGCTCTTATTTTTTTGTATAAGGATTGTATCTCTAGCTGAAAATAAGCGTGTATTTTGAAATACATAAAAAGGAGTGAAAAAGATGAGCAATGGAATTGGACGTTCGAAAGAAAATCTTCCAACTGATGCAAATCATGTAAGCGCAAAGGATCGCGCGTATCAAAAACGTATGGCAAAGCAAAAACAACAAGAGCGTAATGAAGATAGAGAGTAACTCAAAATAAAGCTCCTTCTAAAGCAGAAGGAGCTTTTTTAAGATAGAAAATGATTCGCGGTAATATAAAAAAGGCCCCCGTTAATAATTTGCACTGTAATACGTGGTTCATACTGTTCTTGCAGGGCTTGTTTTTCAATTTCATAGCTTTCAGGAAGTTCTTCACTTTCTTCATAAAAACGGTTTAAAAGGTCTAAATCGTGATTCCAGCGCACTCTTGCTTCTTTGGCCCACGTATGGTCATCTTCTGCAATTATATTTTTTAAGGCGTCTTCTATACGTTGTAAACCACTTTGGGGTTTAATGATAGGCGAGAGCGTAAAACAAAAGTCAGGTATTTTTGGTGTAAGTTTAATGTTAGTTAATGTTTCATGAAAGTTTGCCATCATTGTTCCAGAAATGAGATGAATACCAATGGAGTGAAGGATGTCTTTTTTTCGATCACATTGATAGGAAACTTTTATATTAATACCGAGCCAAGGGTGGAGTGGTGTATGTGTTGCCCCGTTATGTCTTACATCCTCATATAAACGTATGTAAGAGCCTAATTCTTTTGTCGTTTGGAAAATTTGATGCAGTCGTGGTGAACCGTAGTGAATAAGTTCGCCATCGTTTTCTTCGTTTTCTGGATTTGTAATAAGAGTAAGGCGCATCGGATTCGGTACGCCTCCTGTTTTTTCAAGATAGTGCCAATAAAAAGGACGATTCATTAATAATTTGTCCATTTCAATTGTTAACTGCACGTCTAATAAGTGAGGGGAGCGCCCTAAAATTTCACAGTTATTCGCCTCAAAGAAATTGTATAAGTAATTATGGATTTCATGTTGCTGCATAGCCTTGCACCTCAGCTTCATTTCGTTTCGCAAAGTCGATAATAGATGTTAAGTTTTCCATCTTAATTCGAATTTCACCTTCGCTTTTTGATTGCGCGAAAATTTCTTGAATATGTGCATCGATGTTTTTCATATTAATTCTCGTTAAAATTTCATCGAGTTCACCGATAACACGCTCAAATAAGTTGATTTTTTCATATAACAGTTTCAGAATATGTTCTTCAACGGTATGCTTTGTAGCTAAGTTATAAATATGAACATCATTTTTTTGTCCAAGACGGTGAATACGTCCAATTCTTTGTTCAAGACGCATTGGATTCCATGGCAAATCATAATTAATCATATGGCTACAAAACTGTAAGTTAATGCCTTCCCCGCCAGCTTCCGTTGCAATTAACACTTGAGCACGAGTTTGGAAAAGTTCCTTCATCCAATCTTTCTTCCCGCGTTTAAATCCACCGCGGAATGGTACGGAAGAAATACCGTGTTGTTGTAAAAACCATTGTAAGTACATTTGTGATGCTCGGTATTCCGTGAAAATGACGACTTTATCGTCAATTTCTTTTATAAGTTCTAGAGCTTTAGTTGCTTTCGAGTTAAAAGGAATATGATTAATTTTATCCATTAGCACATCAATATGGGGATCCTTTATGTAATGTTCATTTTCCTTCTGTCGTTTTTCTACATGTTTTTTTAATGAATAGTAAACAGCCTCACGACTACTACACGCTTCTCGTTTTAAAGTTAATGATGAGAAAGCAGATGTGAAGGAATCTTGTCCTCGCCAATTTTCAATATCGTTATACAAAGCTTGCTCCTCTTCATTAAACTCAACAAAAATTGTACGTACATGTCTCTTTGGCCAATCGATACCGGTATTATGTCGTCTATTTCGCACCATTACTTTGTTAATAAGAGCTTTTAAGTCTTCATCTGATTCGGCTGAACGATTTTTTGAAGCGTAGTATTCTTCAAAGTTAGATTGATTGCCTAAATGTCCTGGTTTTAATAAAGAAACAAGGTTGAAAATTTCATCAATCTTATTTTGAACAGGAGTTGCGGTTAGTAATAAACAAAACTTCTTTTTTAATCGTTGTGCAAATTCATAGTTTTTTGTTTTATTATTTTTTAGTTTATGTGCTTCATCGATAATAATAAGGTCATATTCTAAGTTCAAAACGATATCGCGATGTGGTGAACGTTTCGCGGTATCAATTGATGAGACGATTACGTCAGCTTGTTCCCACGAGTAGCTTTTCTTTTGAGCGACAGCGGGAATGAAAAACTTTGTATTTAGTTCGTATGCCCATTGTGATACGAGAGAGGCGGGGACGAGTATGAGTACCTTTTTCACAAGCCCACGCACCATATATTCTTTTAAAATTAGTCCAGCTTCAATCGTTTTTCCAAGCCCTACTTCATCTGCTAGAATCGCTTTACCATTCATTTGTTCAATCACATTTTGAGCGACTTCTAATTGATGAGGAAGCGGTGTGAAATGGGATAAATGTTTCGGTGCTTGTAGTCCATCAAAAGTAGGAACAAGTAACGATTTTTCTGTTTCATAAGCTAAGTGATATAAATCCCAGTTTGTCCAAGGGCCATCTTCGTCAATTCTATTTAAAAAATTGTTTTGCCACGTCCGATCTACGGAAATATCGACATTCATTACGACTCTCCCACCTTTTATAAACTAAAGTAATTATTTTTTAATGTATGATGATTTGCCTTAAAAGAAGGCATGATTATCGTTATTAAAGGCTATATGATAGACAATAATAAAGTGTTAAATCTCAAAAGCTGTATTTATTGATTTTTAACATAAAAAATTCTAAATTATTTTTTATGCTAGAATATTGATGAAATATAGCGAATGATGTTAGGATAATGGTGTGAAATGTGTGGAATCTTTCGTATTTTATCCAAGAAAGTGATTTTTTATTTACGCTTTCATAAAAAAATATAATGAGATTCCGTATATCCTATCTTTTCAGAATGAAAATGTTTAGAAAAGGGAAACAACTTTTATTGATTTGTCAAAGCATAAGGGGGAGAGAGCATGATTACATTACAACGTACACCGTTATTTGATGTATACGCGAAGTATGGTGGGAAAACAATCGACTTCGGTGGTTGGGAATTACCAGTTCAATTTTCAAGCATTAAAGAAGAACACGAAGCTGTACGTACAGCGGCAGGTTTGTTTGATGTTTCTCATATGGGAGAAGTTGAAGTAAAAGGTGTAGATAGTTTAGCATTTTTACAACGTGTTGTTACAAATGACGTATCTACCTTAAAGGTAGGGGGCGCACAATATACAGCGATGTGCTATGAAAATGGTGGCACAGTAGATGATTTATTAATCTACAAACGTGGTGAAGAAGACTATTTATTAGTAATCAATGCATCAAATATCGAGAAAGATTACGAATGGTTAGCAAGTCATGTAATTGGCGATGCGACAGTAGTCAATGTTTCTAGTGAAGTTGCACAGCTTGCAATTCAAGGACCAAAAGCAGAAGGCATTTTACAAAAAGTTGTGTCAGAAGATTTGAAAGAAATTAAGTTCTTTAAATTTAAAAACGATATTCTTGTAGATGGAATTCCAGCACTAGTATCTCGTACAGGTTACACAGGTGAAGATGGATTCGAAATTTACTGTAAGAGTGAAGAGGCTGCAAAACTTTGGGAGAAACTTCTTGAAGTTGGAGCAGAAGAGGGCTTAAAAGCATGTGGTTTAGGTGCTCGTGATACACTTCGCTTCGAAGCAACATTACCACTTTATGGACAAGAATTATCAAAAGATATTACACCGATTGAAGCTGGAATTGGCTTTGCGGTAAAACCAAATAAAGAAGCAGACTTCTTTGGAAAAGAAACGTTAAAAGAGCAAAAAGACAACGGTGCTCCTCGTAAATTAGTCGGCATCGAAGTAATCGAACGCGGTATTCCTCGTACGCATTACCCTGTATTTATTGGTGAAGAAAAAATCGGGGAAGTAACGAGTGGTACACAATCTCCAACGTTAAAGAAAAGCATTGGTTTAGCACTAATTGATGTGAAATACGCAGCAGTTGATACAGAAGTAGAAATTGAAATTCGTAATAAACGCGTCAAAGCAGTAGTTGTTCCAACACCATTTTACAAACGTTCAAAGTAACGGGGAGAGGGGTAGATTTCATGTTGCATCGTTATCTTCCAATGACAGAAGAAGACAAAAAAGAAATGTTACAAACGATCGGAGTTCAAACGATTGATGAATTATTCTCGGATATTCCAGAGAGTGTTCGCTTTAAAGGGGATTTAAAAATTAAAGAAGCAAAATCAGAGCCGGAGCTTTTAAAAGAGCTATCTCAAATGGCTAGTAAAAATGCTAACTTAAAAGAATACGCTTCTTTCTTAGGAGCAGGCGTATACGATCATTATGCTCCAGTAATTGTAGATCATGTTATTTCTCGCTCAGAATTTTATACAGCTTACACGCCATACCAACCGGAAATTTCACAAGGGGAATTACAAGCAATCTTTGAATTCCAAACAATGATTTGTGAATTGACAGGAATGGATGTAGCAAACTCTTCTATGTATGACGGAGGTACAGCTTTAGCTGAAGCGGCAATGTTAGCAGCTGGCCATACTCGTAAAAAGAAAATTCTTGTATCTAGCGCGGTTCACCCAGAATCAAGAGCAGTACTTGAAACGTATGCAAAAGGTCAACATCTTGAAGTTGTTGAAATTAATCATAAAGATGGTGTAACAGATTTAGACGTATTACAAAGTGAAGTGGATGATACAGTTGCTTGTGTAATCGTTCAATATCCAAACTTCTTCGGACAAGTTGAAAAATTAGCTGATATTGAAAAAATCGTTCATCAACAAAAATCATTATTTATCGTTTCTTCAAATCCATTATCATTAGGTGCATTAACACCACCAGGGAAATTTGGTGCTGATGTTGTAATCGGTGATGCACAACCATTCGGTATTCCAACGCAGTTTGGTGGACCGCATTGTGGTTACTTTGCAACAACGAAAGCATTTATGCGTAAAATTCCAGGACGTCTTGTTGGACAAACTGTAGATTCAGATGGTAAACGTGGATTTGTATTAACGTTACAAGCACGTGAACAGCATATTCGCCGTGATAAAGCGACGTCTAACATTTGTTCAAACCAAGCGTTAAATGCATTAGCAGCTTCTGTTGCAATGACGGCACTTGGAAAACAAGGTGTGAAAGAAATGGCATGTCAAAATATTTCTAAAGCACAATATGCAAAACGTCAATTTGAAGCGAAAGGCTTCACAGTAACATTTGCTGGGCCATTCTTCAATGAGTTTGTTGTAGATTGCAAACGTCCAGTGAAAGAAGTAAATGATGCATTATTACAAAAGAATATTATCGGCGGTTACGACCTAGGCCGTGATTATAAAGAGCATGAAAACCATATGCTTGTAGCAGTAACTGAACTTCGTACAAAAGAGGAAATTGACACACTTGTAAACGAAATGGGGGCTATCCAATGAAGAACCAAGACCAAGCACTTATTTTTGAAGTGACTAAAGAAGGACGCGTAGGATATAGCTTACCCAAATTAGATGTAGAAGAAGTGAAACTAGAAGATGTGTTTGAGAGTGATTATATTCGAGTAGAAGATGCAGAGCTACCAGAAGTATCTGAACTTGATATTATGCGCCACTATACAGCACTTTCAAACCGTAACCACGGTGTTGATTCTGGATTCTATCCACTTGGATCTTGTACGATGAAATATAATCCGAAGATTAATGAGAGTGTAGCTCGTTTCGCAGGATTTGCAAATATTCATCCACTGCAAGATGAAAAGACAGTACAAGGTGCAATGGAATTAATGTACGACTTACAGGAGCATTTAATTGAAATTACAGGTATGGATACTGTTACTTTACAACCAGCAGCTGGTGCACACGGAGAATGGACAGGTTTAATGTTAATTCGTGCATACCATGAAGCGAATGGTGACTTTAACCGTACGAAAGTAATTGTGCCTGACTCTGCTCACGGAACGAATCCAGCATCTGCAACTGTAGCTGGTTTTGAAACAATTACAGTAAAATCAAATGAAAATGGCCTTGTTGATTTAGAAGACTTAAAACGTGTTGTCAATGAAGAAACAGCAGCACTTATGTTAACAAATCCTAATACATTAGGTCTATTCGAAGAAAATATTTTAGAAATGGCAGAAATCGTCCATAATGCGGGCGGTAAATTATACTATGATGGTGCAAACTTAAATGCGGTATTAAGCCAAGCGCGCCCAGGAGATATGGGATTTGACGTTGTGCATTTAAACCTTCATAAAACATTTACAGGTCCGCATGGCGGCGGCGGTCCAGGTTCTGGTCCAGTAGGTGTGAAAGCTGATTTAATTCCGTACTTGCCAAAACCAATTTTAGAGAAAACGGAAAATGGCTACCACTTCAACTACGACCGTCCAGAAGCAATTGGACGCGTGAAACCATTCTATGGTAACTTCGGTATTAACGTTCGTGCATACACGTATATTCGCTCTATGGGTCCAGATGGACTACGTGCGGTAACTGAGTATGCTGTATTAAATGCGAACTATATGATGAGAAGATTAGCGCCATTCTACGATCTTCCATTCGATAGACATTGTAAGCATGAATTTGTATTATCAGGTCGTCGTCAAAAGAAACTTGGTGTACGTACATTAGATATTGCAAAACGTCTGCTTGATTTTGGTTACCATCCACCAACAATTTACTTCCCATTAAATGTGGAAGAATGTATTATGATTGAGCCGACAGAAACAGAATCAAAAGAAACATTAGATGGTTTCATTGATAAGATGATTCAAATCGCTAAAGAAGTAGAAGAAAATCCAGAAGTTGTACAAGAAGCACCGCATACGACAGTCATTAAACGTTTAGACGAAACGATGGCTGCACGTAAACCAGTTTTACGTTATGCAAAGCCAGCTCCTGTACAAGTTTGATTAGAATAACAAAGGAAGAACTCGCTGAGGCGGGTTCTTTTTTTGTATGGAGAATTTGTGCAGAAATAGTGAAGAAAATGTTAAAAAATTATATTTTTTGTTTTCTAATGGTGCAAAGGTGTAGTTTTATAGGTAGTTTTGTTGAAAAAGTCGGTTTGATAAAAGTATTTATTTTTGTTAGAATTTTATTGAAATTAAGAAGATGTGATGAGGCGAAAATTACTCATTTTTATGTATATGTGAAAAAACGAGCAAGATGGAGGTGAAAGTGTGGGATATCGATGTTATAGAATGGTATACCATTTAGAAAATGGAGAAACAATTAAAGATGTAAAAGAATTTTGTTATCGTGACCAAGGAAAAGTGTTAGAAAGAGTAGCGCATCGTGTAATGGATAATAGAGAAGTGACGGCAATTGATAAACAAGGAACAATCATTTCAATAGCATGTGAGGACATTGTAAAGGTGGAACTTGATTACATAACAGAAAGTTAACCTTGAGTCATATCGAATTATTCGATACAATATACTGTTGAATGGTGAAGTGAGAAGAGAGGAGTTTATCATGGGTAGTACAAGACACTTTTATATGTTTATCTTAGCGTTTGTTCTTGTTGTGGCATTAACGATTTATTTAATCGTTGATAGCAGCTGGTACAACACAGTTCATCCGGCATTCCTTCTGTTTATGTATATAGGAATTGCAGTAGTAAGTTTCGGAATGAGAGACGAGATGTTAGATCGCTTTGAAAAGTGATACATATACGAAAGACCAACAGGAAAATGTTGGTCTTTTTTTCTTGCCAAAAATAGGATGGTGTGTATATACTGTGTATATAAGATATATACAGTATATACACACACTGGAGGAAAACATGAATATTATTATTTCGAATTCTTCCCAAGACCCTATTTATGTGCAAATAAGAAAACAATTAAGCCAGCTTATTTTAAATGGTGGTTTAAAGGGTGGAGACCAATTACCGTCTATTCGTAGCTTAGCGAAGGAATTACAAATTAGTGTAATTACAACGAAGCGTGCGTACGAGGAGCTTGAAAAAGAAGGATATATAGAAACTGTTGCTGGGAAGGGGACTTATGTTTCACGTAAAAATAATGAACTACTAAAAGAACAGCGGCTACGTCTATTGGAAAGTAAGGCTGAAGAAATCGTAAAAGAAAGTAAAGTGTTGCAGCTTTCACTTGAAGAATTGCAGCAGATGATCGCGTTTTTATATAAGGGGGAATAAGGGATGCTAGAGTTAAAAAAAGTTTGTAAAAGTTATGAAGATTTCGCAGTGAAAAATATAAGTTTTACATTGCCACGCGGATATATTATGGGGTTTGTCGGACCGAATGGTGCTGGAAAAAGTACGACAATCAAAATGATTATGAATTTAATTAGAAAAGATAGCGGTGATATAAAAATTTTTGGTAAGGACAACAAGAAAGCCGAAAAGGAAATAAAACAAAATATCGGCTTTGTATATGATGAAAATCATTACTACGAAGATTTAACGTGTGAGCAAATGAAGCGTATTATCGCACCGTTATATAAAAAGTGGGACGAAGAGCAGTATCAATCGTATATGCATAGATTGCAAGTTCCAAAGTATAAAAAAATTAAAGAACTATCAAAAGGGATGAAAATGAAATTTGCGATTGCCATCGCACTCTCACACCACGCAGAGTTTATTATTATGGATGAACCGACAGCAGGATTAGATCCAGTTGTTCGAAGCGAATTGCTTGATATGTTGCAAGGAATTGTAATGGAAGATGAAGTATCTGTATTATTCTCAACGCACATTACAACAGACTTAGAGCGCATTGCGGATTATATTACGTTTATCAACGATGGAGAAATTATATTTAGTGGTGAGAAAGATGAATTGATGGAGAACTACGTAATTGTAAAGGGAAGCAATGATTTATTAGATCAAGAAGGAAAAGAGCTATTTGTTGGATTACGAAAAAATAAATTTGGTTTCGAAGGTTTAGCGAAGGATAAACAAGCAATTATCGATTGGTTTGGAAATGAGGTTGTATTAGAAAAACCTACATTAGATGATATTATCGTTTACACTGCGAAAGGGAGAGGTGCCTATGCGTCAGCTCGTATATAAAGATTTGTTCTTTTTTCGGGTAACTTGGTTAGTGAATCTTGTTGTTCCCTTTGTGTTATTTATGTTAGATCCAGGTGGTGAATTGTTATTTTCGATGAGTTGTCTATTTATAACCCTTTCTTCTGTTATGACGCTAATCTTTATGGATGAAAGAAATAAAAGTGACATTGTTATAAATAGTTTACCGGTAAGTCGAAAGGATATCATTATTGCTAGATATATCTCCTGTGCAATATTCATTGTAGGCGGCATACTTTCTACGGTGTTAGTTGTTTTTCTTATAAGAGGTATTGTGGTTATTGGTGATATCGGTGCATATCATCCTAATCTATACATTGAAATTCCATGGTATGAAGTCATAAATGGAGCTGTTTACGCCGTATTTTTTGTTGTGACATTTTTTCCAAGTTATTATGTTACAAAGTCAAAGATAGCACGAAGTATAGTGTCAGGAGTATCAATGGCAGTTGGTGGAATTGCTTGGATATTTATAGGAGATGGACTGAATGAAACAACGTCATCATTCAGTAATTGGATTATGAATCCTTCGAACATTTTCTTGCTTATAGTTTGGGCGATTATATTAGTTAGTGTGTATATCGCTTCTATGTTTCTTACAATTAAAATTTACGGAGCACGTGATTTATAGAGAGGAGAATTTATATGCAGCAATTGATTTTGAAGGAGTTTTTCTTGCAGAAGAAGATGTTTCTTTTATATTTTTTAATACCTATTTTCTCCGTTTTTAGGAATCCGGTCCAACCCATGGGGATTGCAATAGGGTTATTTATAACATGTAGTACGATTATATATATTTCTTTTTATTATGAAGAGAAAAGTAAAACAGAAAAAATATTAGTGAGTTTGCCTATAACGAGAACAGAGATAGTTATAGCTAAATATATTGCAAGTTCATTATTTATTATGGCTGGTTTGAGTACAACTTTTATAGTCATAATATTAGGAAATATTCTATTGAACAGAGATATAGTTATGCCTGGATATGCAATATTTTCAGCAATAGTAGCAACTTTAATCTATTGTGTTGTAACGATACCCGCTAATTACATTGGAGGATATAAAGCTACTTCTGTTTTGAATGTTATTATGATTTTGCCTTTAACAGGTATGATTGGCCTTATGTGCAATATTTTTGGTGATAAAACAATTATGCTAAAAGTACTCCACTCTCAAGAGGCTACACTAGCAATGGGTGTTCTTGGTACTGGAGTGTTAGTAAGTATAGTCATATCAATGTTCCTCTCAATGAAAATGTTTCAGGAGGCAGAGTTATAGAAGTGACATTTTCATATTAGGAGGTGTAATACATGATCAAGCAACTAATTTTAAAAGATTTCATCATTCAATGGAAATTTTTAATGTGGTACATACTATATCCTATTCTCTTTTATATGGCTTTCAAAGATACGGAAAATGTATTCATAATTATGTCGTTCATTTTTACAGTTATGGCAACGATAAAAACATTTGAAGCAGATAGTAAAAATGAGAGCGAAGTTATAGTAAATAGTTTGCCAATATTGAGAAAACAAATTGTATATGCGAAATATATAGTAGCAATTATTATTCTTTTTATAAGCGTAACGGTCGGTTGCTTCACGATGGGAATGAAGAATGGGGTTAACCTATTTGAATTTATTGAAACGACAATGGTTGCTAGTATTAGCTTTATTTTAGTGTATTTAAGTTTGGTTTTACCGCTAGCGTTTTGGCTAGGTTATAAGAAAACTATTTTTATTACGATCGTAATATTCATGGCACCAATTGTTACTTTAGAAGCTTTGTTTCAAATCAATTTGGAACAAATTCAATTATATAATAGCTTGTTATTCGTTAGTTCAATATGCATGTTCATAGCATCGGTTTTCGTTTCAGTAAAAATATATGAAAAAAGAGAATTTTAAAAGGTGCCTCATAAAAGGCACCTTCTTCAATAACGACAATACGAGAGCAGTAGTTTATAAAAAGAAATGTTATTTGGTACATCTTTCGGAGTATGTAATATAAAGCTGAAAACGATAACGAGAATGAGAAAGAGGAAAAATAAAAATAGGATCTGCTTATGTATAGAATTTTGCATATCATTCACTCCTTTTTTAGGTAGTATGTCCAAAAGGAAGGAGTGTATGAAAAATTTTAGGAGGGAGAAGGATGAACAAAAGAAAATGGTTATATAGAATAGGGGTACTTTTCGTTTCAATCGGTCTCATATTAGCAAATTTTTATTCAGATATACCATCGCCATTTCCTAATTTGCATAAGGGGATTGGTATAAGTATTGTTATAGTTGGTCTGTTTTATCTTATCGCATCAAACTTCTATAGAAAGTCTAAATGAATATAAAAAAGGACAGCTACTCTTTTTCGGAAGAACTGTCCTTTTTAAATAACTTATTCCATAGTTTGGCGATACTCCATATAATGACGATTGCAATGGAGGCAATAATGGACCAAACGATTGATATAATTTCAAGTGTCATGTTAGGAAGGAAGGTGAGAATGGATACTACTTTATGAAACAATGATTCTATTATATGAAAACTTATTTGTAATAGAATGACGATACCAAGAGTGATCCATGCTAACACTTTCTTTCCTTTTTCTTTCCACATGACATTCACCTCACGTTAGCTTAATAGTTTTAAGCCAACAGCGCCGCATAGAATGCAGCTTAAGAAGGCAAGACGGCGCCAATCCGCTGATTCTCGGAAAATAAGAATACCTAGAAGTGCACTTCCGGCAGTTCCGATTCCAGTCCAAATCGCGTAAGCAGTTCCCATCGGTAACGTGTTCATTGCAAGAGATAAGAAGAAGAAGCTTACGCCGAAGTTAGCGATTAAGATAACTTTTGGTGCCCAGCCTTTCTTTTCAGTGGCTACTTTCATAAAGAGTACACCAATAATTTCACAAATACCAGCTAGAATTAAAAATACCCAAGCCATTTTATGCAGCCTCCTTCGCTTCTTTTTCTTCTGTTACTCGTTTTAGACCAATTACTCCGAAGAAGATTAAACCGATTAATAAAACTTTTACAATAGAGAATGGCTCCCCGAAAATGAAAATTTCTGTAAGAACGATTCCACCAGCTCCAATTCCTGTAAAGACTGCGTATACAGTACCGACAGGTAAATCTTTATAAGCTCTAAATAATAAGACGAAACTAATTGCAATTAATAGAGCAACACCAGCCCACTCAAGTGGTGCCTCCGCTTTTTTTAGTCCAATCACCCAAAAGATTTCAATAATACCAGCTATGATTACATAAATCCATGCCATATGTCATTTCTCCTTCCTACCAGTCGTTAGGTAAAGGGCTTAAAAACGACGCATTGCAAAGGAGCAATCCGTCAGTTTGAAAGTCCGCGCCAAAATACTTTCCAAGAAGCGTCTAGACGTGTCTCAAAACGATTTAAACCTGCGTATAGTAGTTCAACCATAAGACCGTCGAGTAAGCATAGAAAAGCCTCTAAGGCGTCTTTTACTTCAATGTTATGCAGCTCATCTCGTTCGCTTGCTCTTTTAAATACAGGGAATAAAAGTTTTCCGACGTTTTCAATGTGTACATTTGCTTTATCAATAATTTGTTCGCGAAATGCATCAGGCGGAAAATAAGAAGTTCGTAACCAAAACATTGATTCTTCACTTTCACCAAAGCGTTTTGCATAGCCTTTTAATAATTTTAAAAGCAATTTTTCAGTGGACGAATTGGAAAAGTTTTCGATATCGTTTGTAAAGCTCTGTAAATCTTTTTGAAGAGCGGATTCCAAGCATATAAAATAGAGCTCTTCTTTTCCTTTAAAGTGTGCGTAAATCGATGGTTTTTTAATCCCAACTTCTTGAGCAATATTTGCTAATGAAGTTCCTTCGTAGCCGTAGCGTGCGAAATGAGAAAGTGCTACAGCTTTAATGCGATTTGCTGTCATTTTCATCCCCTACCTACCGTTCGTTAGGTTCATTATATGAGATGGGAAATATAAAGTCAATAGGTGAAGAACTAAAAAAGAGCGCTATAGTTAACGCTCCTTTTTAAATTGTTTTTCGTTCAATTAAATGGAATGGAAGTTCTTCTGAGTTCCCAGTTATTTGTTCGGCCTGTATTTGTTTATGGAATAAGGTAAAAGCTCGTGATCCCATCGTGAGACCAGGATGTTCAATAGTTGAAATTTCTAATGCCTTTGAAATTTCATGGTTATCGAATCCTAAAATGGCGAGATCTTCAGGGACACGTATACCATGTTTTTTTGCCTCTGTTAGTAAACCGGCAGCTACTTGATCATTTGCTGTGAAAATAGCGGTTGGACGATTTTTCATATGTAAAATACGATGGAGTACTTGTGCCCCGTCCTGCATTGTATAGCATTGGTGAAAAATCCATTCAGGATGCAGCGTTTTCCCTCCGTTACGAAGTGTATCGGCGAACGCTTTTTCACGCTCCATGGAATTTACACTTGTTTTTCTTGCTAAACAGATTCCGATTTTTTCATGGCCTTTACTAAGTAAATAGGCAGTGCCGAGACGGAAGCCTTCATAATGATCTACGTAGATGGATGAAATGAGGGGATGGTTCATTTTTTCACATGAAATAATAGGGGCAAATTTTGCGAAAGGTTCAATTTGTTCCCAAGAGCTCGTTCGGGAGCAAATAATCATCCCATCAAATTGTTTCATTTTCATCATTTCAAGAACACGAATTTCTTCAAGGCTATCGTAATTCGTTTGACATAAATTAATATGATACCCAGCTAATAAGGCTTCGTTACCGATTCCTTCAATAATCGTACTGAAGTAGGGGAGGTTAATGAACGGGAGCATAACGCCAATTGTATATGTTTTCCCTCTTATTAAATGAACAGCATTTATATTTTTTGCGTAGTTTAATTCTTCAACAGCATCTAGAACACGCTTACGCTTTTCTTCTTTTACGTAAGGGTGATTATTCAGGACACGAGAAACAGTTGATATCGATACACCAGCAGTTTTAGCAATTTGTTTTATATTGGCCATATGTATCACCTCTTTCCCTTATTATAAAGGGAAAATAATAAGAAAGAAAAAATCTTGACCTGAAAAGCTTTTCACAAACTATGGTATGAATAAGGCTTCCTTTTATTCGCGTAACCTTTTCACTTGGGCGTAAGAATGATAGGGGTCTTTTTTGTTTGCAAAAAGTGTTGTCAAAATGTGTGAGAATAACGTGGAAAGTTTTCAAAGGTGGAGTTTGGTGACAAAGCGAATATGAAGAGCATATCAACGCTTCGTTCGTTAAGAGAGCGGTATGAAAGGACGGAAACAAATTGAAAAAAAGAATCATTTGTTTCGTGTTTTCTAGTTTCGTGCTTAGTTCATGTTCGTTTCAGCAAACAATGTATGAAGAAAAAAATTTGTGGGAACAACAGGTGGGGCTATGGATCGCGCTATTGATCATATTCCGCTAAAGGAACTTCCAAAATATTTTCCAGTGAAATTTAAAGCTCCAACTGTTTTACCGTATGACATGACGAGTGATGTGAAGGGGCAAGTAAGAAAAATTGGACAGAAGAACGCGGTCTTAACGATTAAATATAAACAGCAGGAGCCAGGTAGAAATGAGTATATTGAGTTAAATGTCGCAAATTTCCCTTATAGTTTTCCAGATTTCGTGGACGAGAAGCGATTTCAAGAACAAATGAAACTGAATAATGGAACGTCTGCTTATTTTAAAAATAAAGATGATTATGAACGTGGTGACGAATTTGCTACGCTTATATGGAAGGAGAAAGGAATTGAATATCAGCTGCTGTATCGGAATGTAGAAGGGAACGATGAAAAGGTAATCAAGCAGAATTTATTATACATTGCGAACAAGATGG
Source organism: Bacillus cereus (assembly GCF_002567495.1). GTDB lineage: Bacteria > Bacillota > Bacilli > Bacillales > Bacillaceae_G > Bacillus_A > Bacillus_A cereus_AQ. The sequence goes on from NZ_NVAP01000040.1 coordinate 112,202, forward strand.
AATGAAAAAACTAGCCGATTTATTCAGCTAGTTTTTTGTATGTTATTATTTCTTTTTAATTTTGCCTGTCCAAGATTTAAATCCACCTTGTAATTGGTAGAAATCTTTGTAACCTTGTTTTTTTAAGTATTGTGCTGCACGACCTGTACGGAATCCGCTTTGGCAGTATAAGTAAACAGGTTGATCTTGACGAAGTTCTTTGTGACGAAGGCGAATTTGTGATAACGGAATGTTACGTGCACCTAAAATGTGTCCTGCGTTATATTCATCTGTTTCACGAATATCGATAAGCTGTGCTTTACGGTAGCCAGCGCGAAATTCTTCTTCTGTAAGAGTTTTAATTAATTTTTTCTGATAGAAGTACATCCATACAGTGTAGCCGATGAATGCTACGATTACGGCTAATAAAATAATCCAAGTTGTTGACACGATTCTATCGCTCCCTTTTTTCTTATCCTACTTTCAATATTATAATGCCCATATGTATTTATGCAACAGATTCATTTGCATATAAGAAGAAATTTCGTATTCTTTCACAAATTTTGTCGAATTTGGTAGACTAGAGAATGTGAAAAATAATTGGTTATATGAGGTGCAGGATGGGAAAAGAAAAATGGTGTTATATTAACTCTGGTCAATGTTCACCGGCATTTAATATGGCGTTAGATGAATGTTTATTAAATTGGCAAAGTGAAAAGAAAATGCCACCAACAATTCGTTTTTATGAATGGGAAGTGCCAACATTAACAGTCGGATATTTTCAACGTGTTGAAAAAGATATTAATATGGATGTAGTTAACGAAAAGAAATATGGATTCGTTCGTCGTCAAACAGGCGGCAGGGGTGTACTACATGACAAAGAGTTAACGTACAGTGTTATTGTGTCTGAAGAGCATCCAAATATGCCAAAAACAGTTACAGAAGCGTATCGTGTTATTTCGCAAGGTTTATTAGACGGTTTTAAGGCATTAGGATTAGAAGCATATTATGCAGTTCCGAAAACAGAAGCAGATCGTGAAAATTTAAAAAATCCACGTTCAGGCGTATGTTTTGATGCGCCATCTTGGTATGAAATTGTAGTAGAGGGAAGAAAGATTGCGGGTAGTGCGCAAACACGCCAAAAAGGTGTTATTTTGCAGCACGGCTCGATTCCGTTAGAAATAGATTTGGATGAACTATACGATCTATTTTTATTCCCGAATGAACGTGTGAAGGAACGTATGAAGAATATGTTCTCTTCTAAAGCGGTAGCAATTAATGAATTAACAGACCGTACATTTACGATAGAACAATTAATTAAAGCGTTTGAAGTTGGGTTTGAAAAAGGATTGGATGTAGAACTTGTTCCATATGAATTAACAGAAGAACAGTTACATGAAGTTCAAACGTTAGCGAAAGAAAAGTATGAAAGTAATGAGTGGAATTATAAAAAATAAGAGATGGCAATTGCCACCTCTTATTTTTTTTATAGTAAATTAAGTACTTTTTCTACTTTGATTCCTTTATCTTGTAAAGAACGAAGACGACTTACAACGTCCATAATTTCTTTGTCAAATGTGACGCTAATACCTTGGCTTTGTAGTTCTTCTTTTAAGCTTTCGATAGAATCATCTATGTCGATGCCAAGCTCGTAATCTTGACAAACTTCAATTGTCTTTTTCACGAGTTTAACATAATTTTCTTGTAGTTTTGAATTTGTTTCAGTCAAAGCAGGCTGCTTCGGTTTTGCAGGAGCAACCGGTGCTGTCTCTTGCTTTGTAACTGGAGTAGTGACTACTTTTTTCACAGGTGCTGGAGTAGTGATTTCTACAGCTGCTTCTACGCTTACTGGCTTCGGTGTCGGTACCGGAGTAGGCTTAGGTGCCATAGCAGATGTTTCCACACGCGTAACAGGCTTAGGAGCAGGTGTAACTGCTTTTGGAGCTTCTACAACTACTTCTTTTTTCGGTGCTTCTTCTACCTGTGTTTCTTCTTGCTCGGCAGCTTCTTTATTTTCTTTACTCCACATAACGCGTTCAATTTCTAGAGAAACATTGTTTTTGTTCATCGCTGTTAATGTAACTTTACCAACTTCAGCGTTTCCAGTGAAATCAACAATTTTATAAATAACACTCTTGTTCCAATCCACGTTTCCGCTCAAAAATAATTCTTCGTTACATTTCGGCGTTAAGCCCTCGATTTTAATTTCTGCGTTTACACCGTTTTCACTATATACCATAATTAGCGAAGCATTTACATCTTCGTCTGCTAACATTAGTTCACGTACCATTTTGCCGGTGCGTACTTGCGTTTTCTTCTTAACTGACATCTAATTTCTCCTCTCAAAAATTCAGTAATAATAAAAAAATCGTATAACGAAAAATAATTGCTCACGAAGATTTATGATACCGATAATAAAAGCATCACGTCAACAATTAACTTTAATTATTTTGCATTTTTCTTATTTTCTTTATGAAATTTTTCAATTTGTAAAATTAGACAGAAGAAAAAACAGCCTTTTGAAGGGCTGTTAAAATTTAGATGTTCTATATAAAAATTTGTACAGAATATAAAAAGAAAGTGTAATAAGAGCACCTTGCAAAATAGACAAATTATAAAATAAGTATGGTTGTGTTTTGAAAAATACGTTTGCAATAACTGATAAGACAAAAGGTATAAATACCGATAATAAGAGAAGTGCTTTTTGTTTCCAGGAAACTAATATTGTAAAAGAGAAACGTCTAAATAAAGAAAAAGTTATGAAAGCACCAATTGTTAAAACGATAGCAGATAATATTGTTCCAGGAATACTAAATGGAATTCCTGAAGTGTTTGTATTTGAAAATAGTTTTTGCATAAGAGTAGTGAATGTATCGTATCCAATTTGAACAGCTAATAATAAACTAACTGCAAACCCAATAATGGCAGCTTGTTGGAAAGAATTTTGATGTTCCGAAGAGTTAATTAATTCATCGCAGTAAGCTTTTAAATCCTCTCCGAAAATATCATGCGCAGTTTTACCGTCTTCTTGTGCTTCTAAAAGATGATCCAATATTTCTAAAAGTAATTCTTCCATTTGTTTTTGTGGAACGCTAGTAAGGCGTAAATAAATAAGCATATCACCATAAGCAACTTCGTTTTCAGGTGTTAATAACTTTCTTTTTTTATTGTTTAACTGAACCATTTCTTTTTCAGTCATGACCTCGTCACTCCTTTTTAAAGTCCAAGTATTCTTTTTTGAAGAAAAGCCTATATAGTACATAGCAAGAGATGGCAAGCAAAGTACCGGTCCAAGGTGAAACTTGTAATGTAGTATAGGGATTTTTTATAAATAAAAAGGAAATACCGATTAATAGCATCCATAGGCTATGACGTATTAAAAAACTTCCTATATGCCTCCAAATAGTTGTTTTATTTTTAAATAAATCAGTGTTAATAAAATCGAAGACAAAACGTATCATAAGATGTACGGATAATGTAAATACAAGCAGATAAATGAAATCAATGTGTACAAATTTAAAACGTGCTTTATTTGCAAATAAGGGTAATACAAATGCAATTACGGACGAAATAGCAAAGTATATTGCTAGCAGGTAACAAGTTATAAATAAAGGAATTGATAATTGTTCCCATAAACTTTGCTTCGGTAGGGCGGCAATTAACTCGTCACAGTACGCCTGTAAGTCGTCTCCAAAAATATCATAAGCATTTTTTTCTTCTTGTTGGGCTTCAATAAGGTGATCTAGAATTTCAATTAGCAGTTCTTCTGCGTGGTATTCTGGCACTTTAGCTAAGCGGATGTATATTAACATGTCACTATAGGCGATTTCATTTTCTGCAGTTAATAATTTACGCTTTTGGTTATTTAATTCGATTAAATCTTTCGCTTTCATCCCCATCACTCTCCCTGTAATAAATTGTTCACCGTAGTAGAAACCATTCCCCAGCTTTGTTTAAATTCTTCAAGTTGTTCTAACCCTTTATCGGTTACGTGATAATATTTTCGCTTTGGACCGAGTGAGGAAGCTTTTAATGTTCCTTCAATCAATTTTTCTTTTTGCATACGTAACAATAACGGATATATGCTTCCTTCGCTTACGAATGTAAATCCGTGCTTATTTAATTTTGTACTCAGTTCATATCCGTACACTTCTTCTTGTGAAATAATGTATAGGATGCAACCTTCGAGCACACCTTTTAACATTTGGCTGTGCATGATTTCACCACCTTTCATCTAGGTAACTTGCGTTGCAAGGTAGTTATTATCCAAATTATAACATTCAGTAACTTGCAACGCAAGCTACTGAAGTGGAAAACTTTAATGAGTGTTAATTTTCATTCGTTCTTCATACTAACGAGAGGAGGGAAGTGTATGAAACCATTTATGCCAAAACTCGTTTACTTTGAACCGAAGGCACTCGAATATCCGCTTGGAAAAGAGCTTTATGAGAAGTTTACGAAGATGGGATTAGAAATTCGTGAAACGACATCACATAATCAAATTAGGAATTTACCAGGAGAAAATGATTTGCAAAAGTATCGTAATGCAAAGGCTACACTTGTCGTTGGAGTGAGGAAGACGCTAAAGTTTGATACGTCAAAACCGTCAGCTGAATACGCTATCCCGCTTGCGACAGGGTGTATGGGACATTGTCATTATTGTTATTTACAAACGACGCTTGGGAGTAAACCATATGTAAGAGTGTATGTGAACCTAGATGAAATATTTGAGAAGGCAAAGCAATATATGGATGAAAGGGCACCTGAAATAACAAGGTTTGAAGCGGCGTGTACATCAGACATTGTTGGAATTGATCATTTAACACATGCATTAAAGCGGGCGATTGAATTTATTGGAGAAAGTGAATACGGGCGCTTACGTTTTGTTACGAAATATTCGCATGTTGATCATTTATTAGATGCAAAGCATAATGGGAAAACTCGTTTCAGGTTTAGTATAAATTCACGGTATGTAATTAAAAATTTTGAACCAGGGACATCGCCGTTTGAAGAGCGAATTGAGGCGGCTCGTAAAGTAGCAGGTGCAGGTTACCCACTTGGTTTTATAGTTGCACCACTTTATATGCATGAGGGATGGGAAGAAGGATACCGGGAATTATTTGAGCGACTGTACAATGCGCTGAAAGATATGTCGATACCAAATTTAACGTTTGAATTGATTCAGCATCGTTTTACGAAACCAGCGAAAAAGGTTATTCAAGAGCGTTATCCAAATACGAAACTTGAAATGGATGAAGAGAAGCGGAAATATAAATGGGGACGATATGGAATTGGGAAATATGTATATAAAAAAGATGATGCAGAGGTATTGGAGGAAACGATTCGAGGATATATTCATCACTTTTTTCCTGACGCAGAAATTCAATATTTTACATGAGAGGAACTTGTATTTGAATGCAGGTTCTTTTCACTTTTGCAGATTTAGGCTCGTTTCCATCTTGTCACGTTATTCTTTCTGGTGTATCATTTTATTGATTGCTTCGTACGGAATAAGCAAAATGAAATTGGATGGAGGAAACCGATGCCTACCCCTAGTATGGAAGATTATATTGAACAAATTTATTTGTTGATTGATGAAAAGGGTTATGCCCGTGTATCTGATATTGCTGAAGCGCTTAGTGTACATCCATCCTCTGTAACAAAAATGGTACAAAAATTAGACAAAGATGAATATCTAATTTATGAAAAATATAGAGGGCTTGTATTAACATCAAAAGGTAAAAAAATTGGAGAACGTCTCGTATATCGACATGAATTGTTAGAACAGTTTATGCGCATTATCGGTGTGGATGAAAGCAAAATTTATAATGATGTAGAAGGAATTGAACATCATTTAAGTTGGGAATCAATTGACCGTATCGGTGATTTAGTACAATACTTTGAACAAGATGAGGTTCGAGTGGAAACACTTCGTGGTGTTCAAAAAGCAAATGAAGAGAAAAGTAATTAAGGGGAACGGATGGCGTTTCCTTTTTTATTTCAATTGAAAAGGATGGGAGAATGATGAAAGCAATTATTTTTGATTTTGATGGATTAATTGTGGACACAGAAACAATATGGTTTCACTCTTTCAGAGATGCTGTTCATGAGTACGGTGGAGAGCTACCTTTAGAGGAATTTGCGAAATGCATTGGAACAACAGATGATGTACTTTATGCATATTTAAATGATCACTTAAAAGAGAAGTTTAACAAAAGTGCATTAAAAGACAAAGTGGCAACTTTACATAAAGAGAAAATGAAAATGCCAGAAGCGCGTGATGGGGTAAAAGAATATTTAGAAGAAGCGAAAGAAATGGGATTGAAAATCGCACTAGCTTCTAGTTCATCTAGAGAATGGGTTATGCATTTTTTAGAAGAGCTACAGATCCGAGATTATTTTGAAGTCATTAAAACGAGAGAAGATGTTGAGAAGGTAAAGCCAGATCCAGCACTTTATCGAATTGCGATAGAAGATTTAGGCATTGAATCGTCAGAAGCTGTTGTATTTGAAGATTCATTAAATGGATTGAAAGCAGCAGTTTCAGCAGGATTAAAGTGTGTCATTGTGCCTAATGATGTAACACGGAATTTACCATTTGAAAATCATCACCTTCGAATTGAAAGTATGAAAGATAAAAGTTTGAAAGAAGTACTTCAAAATATAAAAAAAGACCGTGTTTCCTAAAAGGAAGCACGGTCTTTCTTTTTGTTTTTTTTACCTTCAATGACAGTTAAGTGAGACTGTTTTCTTTTTCGTTTCAAAGTGGAAGGATTCCCTTTTTTACCTTTGTCATTAGAAGTGTTTGACTTAAAGAAAGAGTTGCTTAGGGGTGCTACATTTTGTTTCCCGTGTTTGCGGTTCGATTGTTTTGCAGCGCGCTTATATGAGCTTTGCGAATTTGCAGAACCACTAGAATTTGTAAACATCTTGTATAGCAAATAAAAGATACCGACAACAAGTAACATGTACCCGATATTTCTTAATACACCCATGGGATTTGTAATAACAGATGAAACAAGGCCGAATATTGCCAATCCGATAATAAGCACAAATATAGCGAAAGTAAACGAACGACCGTTCATAAGGAACACCTCCTAAAAACATATATTGAAATTAGTATATTAACGATGAGGAAAGGAGTTGAACATCAATTTTAAATAATTATTGTTTGTTTTCTAAACGTAATAATTCTTCAAACGATGCAATAGCTACTTCCACTTGATCATTTGTTGGTTCTTTCGTTGTTAATAGTTGTAGCCATAATCCAGGATATCCAAGTACGCGTAATACAGGAATATCTCGTAATCGATTCGTAAATTGCAATACTTCAAAAGAAATACCAAGTACAACTGGAATTAATAAAATTCGGTTTATAACTCGTGCCCAAAGAGGATCTGTAGGGACTAGGAAATAAACGAACATTCCAATAATGACTGTAAATATAATAAAGCTACTGCCGCATCTATAATGGAGGCGAGTTTGCTTTTGAACGTTTTCTACAGTTAGAGGAAGGTTATTCTCATAAGCATTGATTACTTTATGCTCTGCACCATGATACTGAAATACCCGCTTAATAAGTGGGGTTAAAGAAATAAAGTATATATAGCTCAATAATAACATGAGCTTAATGACACTTTCGACAATGATTTGCCCAGTATGAGATGGGAAAATCGGTCTCGTTAATTCAGCTAATAATGCAGGAACTGCTGTGAAAATGACTTTACCGAATATGAAAGATAAAACGCCAACTGCTGCAACTCCTAATACCATCGTTAATTTTGATTGTTCTTCTTTTTTATTTGCAATTTGTTCATCATCTTCTGGGTGGACGTCAAATCGTTCTGAAGCGAAGTTTAAATGCTTTGCTCCATTCGCACTTGCATCCACAATAGCGGCAATACCTCGTAAAAATGGAATTTTTTTTAGGACAGATAATACTTTATTACGAACGCGTGGTAATCGATAAAATTCAATCGATTTATCTTTACGACGAACCGCTGTAACAGTATATTCTCTACCGCCAAACATAACTCCTTCTATGACCGCTTGCCCGCCATATATTTGTTTTGACTCTTCTGCCATGTTAACACCAACCTGTATTTGTTTCTCTCTTATGTAGAAAAAGAGGCAATTGTCATACTGGGTTCTGTCGTTTTGAAATAAGACAATCACCGAGTTTCCTTTATTTTATCGGCAAATACAAGTAGATGACAAGGGAAAATGTTATGAGAGTCGGACATTTCTTATTCTTTTTATAGACAAATTTCGCAGGATTTAAACATGCTTCAAAATAGTTTCGGGCATACTATTGAGCGGAGGTGTCGATGTGAGTCAAGAACAATTAGGAACAAGGAATTTTGTGCAAATCGGTTTGTTTGGTGGAATCTTTTGGGGCGGGATATGGTATTTCCTTCATATATTTTCATTCACGGAGGCGGGACCGAATTATTTCCTTTTACCATTTGCGTTTGGAAGTTGGAAAGAAGGTGTATGGGGCAATGTGTCAGGAGTAGTTTGTATGGGACTTCTTTCAATTTTGATTGCCTTTTTGTATAAAGCATTTTTTGCGAAGTTTGAAGGAATTATTGCAGGAATTATTTATGGGCTATTTTGGTGGGCATTACTGTTTTTGGGGATGGGTTTAATGGCACCTGTTATTAAAAGTGCGCTCCATTTACCAAAAGAGACAATTGTGACGACGATATGTATTTTTATATTGTATGGTGTGTTTATAGCATACTCTGTTTCTTACGCAGTAAATAGCAATAAAACAGAACAAGAAGGGCAAGAGAAGACGAACTATTCAAACAAGTAACTCCTATGTTAAAATATTGTATAGATATTTAATATTAAGGAGTTTTAAGAATATGAAAAAGTTACTCCTCGTAAACGGTCCTAACCTAAATCGCCTCGGTGTTCGTGAGGTAAATGTATATGGAAAGGGCACGTTAGCGACACTTGAAGCAGATATGAAGCAAGAAGCAGAAACAATGGGAGTGGAGTTAGAATGTTTCCAATCGAATCATGAAGGTGCCATTATCGACATTATTCATGAGGCGGAAGATATATATGAAGGGATCATTTTAAATCCGGGAGCATTTACGCATTATAGCTATGCGATTCGTGATGCCATTGCGAGCGTTTCGATTCCTGTTATTGAAGTACATATTTCTAACATTCACCAGCGTGAATCGTTCCGTCACGAATCTGTGACGGCAGCCGTTTGTGCGGGGCAAATTGTTGGATTTGGTTTTTATGGCTATAAGTTAGCGCTATTTGCATTAATGGAGAAATTGAGGGAGGCATAAAGTAATGGAGAAAATTGAAAGATTACGAAGTGCATTTGATGAGGCTGGTATTGACGGTATATTGTTAACAAATGAACATAGTCGTAGATATATGGCTAACTTCACAGGAACAGCAGGTGTTGTTCTTATTTCGAAAGAACGAGCTCAATTTATTACAGATTTCCGTTACGTAGAGCAGGCTAGTAAACAAGCAGTTGGATATGAAATTGTACAGCACGCAGGATTAATCATTGATGAAGTTGCACAGCAAGTGAAGGAACTTGGAATTCAAAAGCTTGGCTTTGAGCAAGATACTCTTACATATAGTTCTTATTCAGCACATAAGGAAGCGATTGATGCTGAATTTATCCCAACTTCTGGACTTGTAGAAAAGTTACGCTTGATAAAGACTGATTCAGAGATTAAGATATTAAAGGAAGCTGCACAGATTGCAGATGCTGCCTTTGAGCATATTCTATCATTCATTCGCCCGGGAGTATCTGAAATTGAAGTGTCAAATGAACTTGAATTTTTCATGAGAAAACAAGGAGCAACATCTTCTTCGTTTGATATTATCGTTGCTTCAGGTCTTCGTTCGGCATTACCGCACGGCGTGGCATCTGAAAAAGTGATAGAAACAGGAGATTTCGTTACATTAGACTTCGGCGCTTATTACAAAGGATATTGCTCTGATATTACTCGTACGATTGCAGTCGGTGAACCATCTGATAAATTAAAAGAAATTTATAATATCGTTTTAGAAGCACAACTACGTGGTGTGAACGGTATTAAAGCTGGTTTAACAGGTCGCGAGGCTGATGCGCTAACGCGCGATTACATAACGGAAAAAGGATATGGTGAATACTTTGGACACTCTACTGGTCATGGAATCGGTCTTGAAATCCATGAAGCACCAGGTTTAGCGTTCCGTTCTAATACAGTACTTGAACCAGGTATGGCTGTAACGGTAGAACCAGGTATTTATATTCCAGGTATTGGCGGCGTACGTATTGAAGATGATATCATTGTGACAAGTGAAGGTAATGAAGTAATTACGAAATCACCAAAAGAACTTATTATTTTGTAATACACAGGAGGATTTTTTTACATGATTTCAGTAAACGATTTTCGTACAGGTTTAACAATTTCAGTGGACAATGCCCTTTGGCAAGTACTTGATTTCCAACACGTAAAGCCAGGTAAAGGTGCTGCATTCGTTCGTTCTAAACTACGTAACATTCGTACAGGTTCTGTTCAAGAGAAAACATTCCGTGCAGGTGAGAAAGTAGAAAAAGCACACATCGAAAACCGTCGTATGCAATACTTATATGCAAGCGGTGAGGCTCACGTATTTATGGATAACGGAACTTATGAGCAAATCGAGCTTGGTGAAAAACAAATCGAGCGCGAGCTTAAATTCCTAAAAGAAAACATGGAAGTAGCAATTATGACTTACCAAGGTGAAGTACTTGGTGTTGAACTTCCGAATACAGTTGAATTAAAAGTATCAGAAACAGAGCCTGGTATTAAAGGTGACACAGCTTCTAACGTAACAAAACCAGCTACATTAGAAACTGGTCTTGTTGTACAAGTACCAATCTTCATTAACGAAGGCGAAATGCTTATCATCAACACTGGTGAAGGTAAATACGTTTCTCGTGCATAGTAGAAAAGCACTCGTGATAATCACGAGTGCTTTTTTTATAGAAAATAGGGTAGATAGTAAATCGCGGTTATTGTAAAACTGAAAGCTGTAAGACTAGCAGCACCTACTGTGTAAGGGCTCCATGTCATATGAAAAGGTTTTACTTCACCTGTTTTATATATAGTGTGATCAATATTGGCATTTTGGTTTATATTTAAAGCAATGAGCCAAATTGTACCGAATATCCCTAAGCTACAGAGGAAAAAGGACTCCATAAATGACCAACCGACCAATAATGAAAAAAGATAAATAAGAGCTAATTCTACTATAACGGTTAAACTAATTTTCAATGCCTTCATATTTTTCCTCCTCATTCTGTAATTTCAACCAGTTTAAAAAATTTTCACGTGACACGACATGCAGAGAGCAAGGTGACTTTACTTCTTTCTCTAGTGCAGCGTGTTCGTCTGGAAACTTGTTTTCCACATGCAATGAAATATAAGCTAGTTTTTCTTGTGCTTTTAACGAACGGATATTATTCGCTTTAGCACCAGCAAATACGTAGGAAAGTTGTAAGTCTAAAAAGGCGATTTTAAAGATTTCTTTTTTAGCAGCCTCGTTATAGCCTTTTCCCCAGTACGGATAGCCGAGCCAACTACCAATGTGAGATTGCTTCTTCTCATTATTAATATGTTTAAGTGTGGTGAGGCCAATTATTTCATCCTCTTCATTCACAATCATTCTCGATAAGGATTTCTTTTGACGTTCTTCTTCTATTGCGAAAAGAAGAAAGGCTTTCGTGTCTTCAATGTTTTCTACCGTTATCCCCAATGCATTTTTTATATGTGAATCACTTGATAGCTCGAAAATCACATTTGTATAGCGTAAATCGAGTGGTAATCAAGTAACGTTCTGCATGGTTTATACCCCTTTTAAATTAAATATACCATAAAATAATATGAATATTCAGATTCAAACAAAGACTTTAGAGAAAAATTATGTTTTTACTTCTGAAATAGACAACCTCTGCATATGGTTGTACAAATATATTCTTTTTTGGAATACGAAGTTAGTAACTGTTACGGGAGAAGGTGGAAGAATGAAACAGTGGCTAGCGGCAATGGAAACATCCGTGCTTGTTATGGGAGCACTTCGATTATTTTCAGGTAGTGCGGAAATATTTGCTGCTTTGCTTATGCTTTATGTGAATGATGCGAAGAAAGCGTTGTTTATAAATGGTATGTTAGCGTTTGTTGGACCGACCGTATTAATTTTAACAATGACAGTTGGGATAGCGAGTGTAGCAAGTGAAATTTCTTTCTTGAAGCTCTTTTTTCTAGGACTTGGAATTTTCTGTATTTTTATCGCGTTATTGAAATAGTAAGTCGAGTATAGTGGGGAGAAGCCGATGAAAGAGGTATTGGAAGTTTTACCAAAAACGATGAAGTACTTAATTGAAGAATGTAAGCAATACGATGCTTTAGAGGAAATTCGTGTTCGAATTGGAAGGCCGCTAGAGTGTATTGCACACGGAAAGGTGTTTTTTTATGACTATATTACTACTGCAGAGGATGCTATTTACTTATTGAATAAGTTAAGTCAGTTCTCAATTTATACGATGGAAGAGGAATTAAAACGTGGGTATGTGACGCTTCGAGGGGGACATAGAATCGGGTTAGCGGGAAAAGTCATTACAGAAAAAAGCGCAGTGAAAATGATTCGTGATGTCTCTTCCTTTAATATTCGTATCGCTCGTCAAAAAATAGGAATTGCTGAACCGCTTTTACCATATTTGTATGAAACAAGATGGTTAAACACGATGGTAATTGGCCCTCCGCAAACGGGAAAAACGACACTTTTAAGAGATGTAGCACGCTGCATGAGTCAAGGGGTAAGTGCTTCGGAAATTCCTTCCTGTAAAGTGGGGATTGTTGATGAACGGTCAGAAATTGCTGGCTGTGTGAAAGGGATCCCGCAATATGATTTTGGCACCCGAGTCGATGTGTTAGACGCATGTCCAAAGGCTGAAGGAATGATGATGATGATTCGTTCTATGAGTCCTGATATTTTGATCGTAGATGAAATTGGCCGTAAAGAAGATAGTGAAGCAATTATGGAGGCAGTGCATGCAGGTGTTCAGCTTTTTATAAGTGCACACGGATTTTCCTATGAGGATGTTGTGAAACGCCCATCGCTAAAAGCAGTGCTGGAGCTTGGCATATTTGATAGGTTTGTGGAGTTATCAAAAGCGAGGGGTCCAGGAACGGTTATGCAGGTGAAAGATAAATATGGAAAACCAGTGTTATCAAATAGAAAGGCTGAGGGCGTATGGTGAAAATATTTGGTGCGGTATTAATAGTTGCTGTCAGCACCTTTTTCGGGTTTTCCTACGCTAAAAGATATAGTGAGAGGCCGAGACAACTTAGATTATTAAAATCAGCACTTCAATCATTAGAAGCAGAAATTATGTATGGACACACACCTTTATCTGAGGCAGCCGAGCGATTGGTTAAACAAATGCCGAAACCGTTAAATTGGATATTTCAAAGTTTCGCTAGAAAACTAGAAAACGGGGAACAAACGGTAAGGGAAGCTTGGATAGATAGTTTGAAAGAGAACTGGAAGTTAACGGCCTTTCAACAAACCGAGTATGAAATACTGCAGCAATTTGGTGAAACGCTCGGGCAACATGATCGTGAATCACAACAAAAACATATTCGTTTATGTATTACACATTTGGAGAGAGAAGAAGAGGAAGCGAAAGCTTTACAACAGCAATACGAAAAAATGATCAAGAGCTTAGGTGTACTAGCGGGGCTACTTATCGTAATTTTACTGCTATAGGGGGGAGAAAGGCGATGTCCATTGATGTTGGATTAATATTTCAAATCGCCGGAATCGGCATTGTTTTAGCTTTCATTCATACTGTACTAAAAGAATTAAAGCGTGAGGATATTGCAAATTGGGTTATCCTTGTCGGTTTTGTCGTCATCTTATTTCATGTTGCATTTTTAATTAATACGCTATTCGACAAGATTAAAAGTGTCTTTCTCTTCCGGTAAAGGAGGCGGTTCGAATCGAAATCATACAAATTGTCGGATTAGGCCTCGTTGCTACGTTTTTAGCCGCTGTTTTGAACCAGCATAAATCTAGCATTACATCTTTATTTATTGTGTTCGTAGGTAGCGTGATGTTTCTTATTTTAATCGATCAAATTCATTCTATTTTACAAATGATTGAGAGAGTAGCGAGTGAAGCGAAAGTTAGTAACGTCTATGTGGAAACGTTACTAAAGATTATAGGAATTGCTTATATTGCTGAGTTTGGAGCTCAAATTACAAAAGATGCTGGTCAAGGTGCTATCGCTTCGAAAATTGAACTAGCTGGGAAAATCTTAATTCTTGTTATGGCAATTCCTATTTTGACGGTTGTAATTGAAACTATTCTCGGGTTTTTACCGACGGGATAAGGGGGAGTGAATGTTGAGGAGGTTTGGAGCTAAGCTGCTATTTGCTTGCTTCCTTTTCTTTTCTTTACCGGTTGTTGTACAAGCTTCTCCTGTAGAAACAAACGTCGTTGATCAACAATTGGATAAGCTCGGAATTGAAGATGTGAAGCAATTTTGGGACGGGCTTGTTACAAAATATGGAGGGTATTTGCCAGAGAGTCAAAAAGGAAGCTTTATGGAGTTTGTAAAGGGAGAAAAAGAATTCTCTCTAAAAGAGTGGATGATAGGGTTATTAAAATATTTATTTCATGAGCTTGCTGCTAATGGAAAACTGCTTGGCACGCTTATTATGCTCACAATCTTTAGTGCATTGTTGCAATCACTGCAATCTGCTTTTTCAAAAAGTAGCGTAAGTAAAATTGCTGATGCGGTTGTATATATGGTACTTATTATTTTTGCATTAAATAGTTTTTATGTCGTTATGACATATGCAAGAGAAACGATACAAACAATGGTAGATTTCATATTAGCGCTATTGCCAATTTTACTGGCACTTATAGCAACTGGGGGCGGGGTTGTATCTGTATCGTTTTTTCATCCGATTATCATTTTTTTAATGAATACGAGTGGACTTCTTATGAATTATATCGTTCTACCACTTTTATTACTGGCAACTATATTAAGTATTGTAAGTACGATGAGTGATCAATACAAAGTTACAAAATTGTCCAAGCTTCTGCAAAACGTTAGCGTTGGTATTATCGGTATCTTCTTAACGATTTTTTTAGGGGTATTATCTGTACAAGGAACAGCAACAGCTGTTGCTGATGGCATAGCGGTGAAAACTGCTAAATTTGTAACAGGAAACTTTATTCCAGTAGTCGGAAGGATGTTTACAGAGGCGGCAGATACTGTTATTAGCGCATCAGGATTATTGAAAAACACAGTCGGAATTATTGGGCTCGTCATTTTATGCTTAATCGTTGCTTTTCCAGCGATTCAAATTTTCTGTATCGCATTTATTTATAAATTCGCAGCAGCAGTATTACAACCAGTTGGAGGAGGAGCAATTATTCAATGCTTAGACATTATTGGACGAAGCATCATTTACGTATTTGCTTGTTTAGCTATCGTATCATTTATGTTCTTTTTAAGTATTACAATTATTATTGCTGCAGGGAATATTACACTTATGATGCGGTAGGGGGTGAAGAGTATGCAATTTGTTACAGAGTGGATTAGAAATATTATCGTTTTCTTGCTCTTAGCGACAATGCTTCATCTTATTCTTCCAAGTTCGAATTTGCAAAAATACGTTAAATTCGTTGTAAGTCTTTTGTTAGTTGTATTAATTTTAACGCCTCTTTTTAAACTATTGCAGACAGATGTAAATGAAGTAATTGCAAATTTTAATGAAGAAAAGTACGTAGCAGAGGGATCTGTAAAAAATTCAATAGATTCGAAGAAAAAAGAAATACAAGCCCTAACACGTGCATATAGTTTAGAAGAGATGGCTACCAAAATGAAAAAAGAAGTAGGAAAAGAGTTTGAGAAAAAGTATGGTATGACAGTCTCTGAAATACAAATAGTCGCAGCGGAAAGTACAGCGGAAGTAAAGGCAGCGAAAGATATTCAATCTGTTGTTGTGACGTTGAAAGAAAAAGAACGTAGTAAAAATGAGGCAATCGAAACAGTAAAGCCAGTTGAAATTAACACGAAAGAACCGCCGAAAAAAGTAGAGGAAACGAATGTAGAAATGAAAGACTTCTTTTCAAGCAGGTGGCAACTAGAGAATAAACAAATCCAAGTTCAAATGGAAGGGAGGACAGGTAGAGTAAATGGACAATAAAGATAAAAATTCGAAGTTCTTATTTTTTCGAAACTTATTGAATGGGGATCAAAAAGAAAGTAATGAGAAGGGAAAAAAGGTAACACCTAAGTTTTTACTTGTCCTACTCATACTTGGAATTTTGCTTATGTTTTCTAGTAGTTTATTGTCAAGTAAAAAAGAAGAAGTACCTGTATTTAAAGAACAAAAAACGCAAAACCAAGAAAAAGACGTACCAACTTTTGGTCAAAAAAATAATGATAATATGTCGAATGTAGAAAAATATGAAAAAGCGTATGAACAAGAATTAAAAGCAGCCTTAGAAGAAATAGCAGGAGTAAAAGATGTAACAATTAAAGTGAATTTAGATTCATCAGAAGAAAAAATATTAGAAAAAAATACAGTGAAACGTTCACAAAAAACAGGTGAAACAGATAAAACAGGCGGTAAGAGGGAAGTAGAAGATGAGTCCCTTGATGAAAAGACAGTCATTATACGTGAAGGTGATAAAGAAACTCCTGTTGTTTTACGAACAGAGAAACCGAAAGTACGAGGTGTTCTTGTCGTAGCAAAAGGAGTGGATAATATACAAGTTAAAGCGATGGTAAAAGAAGCTGTAATAAGGCTGTTAGATGTACCAGCGTATCGCGTTTCAGTTTCACCGAAAAATTGATAGGGAGGAAATAAAGTGTTAAAAAAACAAACAGTTTGGCTATTAACGATGTTAAGTTTAGTTGTTGTACTATCTGTGTATTACGTGACAACCCCTGACAAAATGAATACAGCATCGCCGGCAACTGGTGAAAAGATTGGACAAGAAAAACAAGGTACTGATAAAGCAGTAACAAACGAAGCACCTAAAGAAACTCCGAAAAAAGAAAATACAACCAAGGAAACAACAAATAAAGAGACAACAAATAAAGAAACAGACAAAAAAGAAAATGCTAAAAAAGACACAAGTAAAAAAGAGGGGAATGTATCAGTTCAATCAAGTGATGAGAATTTCACGGCTTTACGTATGCAGATGGAAGATCAGCGTAGTGAAGAGAAAGCAAAATTACAAGAAGTGATGAATTCTTCGAAATCTTCAGCGACAGAAAAGAGTAAAGCGAAAGATAACTTTGATGCAATCACTACAATGGAAACGAAGCAAGAATTACTTGAGACGGTAATTAAGTCTCAAGGAGGATATCCAGATGCTCTTGTAAGGGCTGATGGTACTGACATTAGAGTAACGGTTAAAGCGGCAAAACATTCACAGAAAGAAGCAAATAAAATTATTCAGCTTGTAAGAAGTGAAGGCGGATCAAAAGATGTAGGTGTGAAATTTGATCCACCAGCGAAATAAGTGAAACTTTAATCCGTAGGGGGTTCCCTGCGGATTATTAGCTTTTACTAAGTGAGGGGTATGCAAATAGTGAAATAGAGTATGTAAGTAAACACGTTAATAGAAAAAAGCTATCATTTTCGATAGCTTTTTTCTATTTCATCTTTGTAGTTATTTTTACTATGTTCAACTCGGAACGGAGAAACACGTTGTGAGTAAAAGATTAATGGTTCATGATGCTGATGATTACTTTTTCCGGATTTGACGTGGATGCAAAGAACGCATGCCCAAACGATTACGGCAGGTAAAAAAAGAATGAGCCATATCATATTTCCACACCTCGACACAATATATTTTCTACCCTTTGAACATACTATTCTTATATGAAGGAATGATGAACGGCGTGTAAACAAAAAAATAATATTTGGTAAAAATATGTTATTGACTATAGATGTGGTGAAGAGTGGAGAGGGAATGGCGTGTTTACTGTGTAACGTTTGGAAAAAGTAACGAATGTTTTTTAAGAAGTGGTCTTGCCAATTTCATGTGAAACTTGGTATTATTACTAGGTAATAAATTTTTTATTGAAATAATATTTTTACAGGAGTTTCGATTTATTATAAAGAAATATAAATTGGAATGTTTAAAAAATTTATCGTAAGATGGAAATAGTAAACATTTCTATTAGTTAATGAAATGTATTTTCTAATAGAATACATCGTATTTTTACAGTCAATCTAGTTTTCGTGACGAGAATCTGTAAAAACGGGACAAACAAGAGTATGGGAGTGGATTTTACATGTTTAAAATTCAAGAAGTTCGTGAATTAATTAAATTAATTGATAGCTCTAATATTGATGAATTTGAATACAAAAAAGACGGTACAACAATCAAAATGAAAAAGCGTGGTAATGAAATTGTTGCTGTACAAGCACCTGCAGCAAAACAAGTAATGCAATCAGTAGCACCTGTTGAAGTTGAAACGACAGTAGCGGCAGCGCAAGTAGAAGTACCAAAACAAGAAGAGAAGAAATCAGTTCAAAATGAAAACCTACATAAAATCACGTCACCGATGGTAGGTACATTCTATTCTTCATCTTCACCCGATACACCACCGTATATAAGTGTTGGAGATAGAGTATCGAAAGATTCTATCGTGTGTATTGTCGAGGCTATGAAGTTATTTAACGAAATTGACGCTGATGTAGAGGGCGAAATTGTTGAAGTTCTTGTTAATAACGGACAGCTTGTTGAGTATGGACAACCGCTATTTCTTGTAAAAGCGTAATAAGGGAGTCTTTGTGATGATAAAAAAAGTATTAATAGCCAATCGTGGGGAAATTGCTGTACGAATTATTCGTGCTTGTAAAGAAATGGATATTGAAACAGTTGCAATTTATTCAGAAGCAGATAAAGAGTCACTTCACGTACAGATTGCAGATGAGGCGTACTGTGTAGGACCAACGATTTCGAAAGAAAGCTATTTAAATTTGACGAACATTATTAGCGTTGCGAAGTTAACAGGATGCGATGCTATTCATCCGGGATACGGATTTTTA
Organism: Bacillus cereus; assembly: GCF_002567495.1. Taxonomy (GTDB): domain Bacteria; phylum Bacillota; class Bacilli; order Bacillales; family Bacillaceae_G; genus Bacillus_A; species Bacillus_A cereus_AQ. Next base: position 131,278 of record NZ_NVAP01000040.1, read on the forward strand.
GCTGAGAATGCAGATTTCGCAGAGTTATGCCGTGAATGTAACTTGATTTTTATCGGTCCAAGTCCAGAAGCTATTTCAAAGATGGGCACAAAAGACGTTGCTCGTGATACAATGAAAGAAGCAGGGGTTCCGATTGTACCAGGTTCACAAGGTATTATTAAAAATACCGAAGAAGCGATCAAGCTTGCTAATCAAATTGGATATCCAGTTATTATTAAAGCGACTGCAGGTGGCGGTGGAAAAGGTATTCGTGTTGCACGCCATGAAGAAGAGCTTATAAAAGGAATTCAAATTACACAGCAAGAAGCTAGTACCGCTTTTGGGAACCCTGGTGTATACTTAGAAAAGTACGTTGAAGATTTCCGCCATGTTGAGATTCAAATAATGGCAGATACACACGGAAATGCCATTCATTTAGGAGAGCGTGATTGTACAATTCAGCGCCGTTTGCAAAAACTATTAGAAGAAAGTCCATCACCTGCACTTGATGAAGATATTCGCAAGCAGATGGGTGAAGCGGCAGTTAAAGCGGCGGTAGCGGTTGATTATACAGGTGCTGGTACGGTTGAGTTTATTTATGAATATAAAACGAAAACCTTTTATTTCATGGAGATGAATACGAGAATTCAGGTTGAGCATCCAGTTACTGAAATGGTAACGGGAATGGACTTAATTAAAGAACAAATTCTTGTTGCTTCAGGGGAAAAGTTATCGTTACAGCAAGAAGAAGTACAATTTAATGGTTGGGCAATTGAATGCCGAATTAATGCGGAAAACCCTGCCAAAAAATTTATGCCATCTCCAGGTAAAGTAGAAATGTACTTACCACCAGGAGGATTTGGTATTCGCGTCGATTCAGCTGTATATCCGGGATATTCAATCCCACCTTTCTATGATTCGATGGTTGCTAAATTAATTGTTCACGGAAAAACACGTGAAGAGGCAATTGCAAAAATGAAGCGAGCGCTTAGTGAATTTGTCATTGAAGGCGTACATACAACAATCCCGTTCCATTTGCAATTGCTAGATCATCCTGATTTTGTAAAAGGTGAGTTTAATACGAAATTTTTGGAAGAGCATGAACTTGTGACGCAGTGATACATTAAAGGAGGTTTTTTTCATGGCTGAACATATGTTAGATATGGGTCAAGATACAACTCTTGGTAAAGTAGAAATTGCACCAGAAGTAATTGAAGTAATTGCAGGTATTGCAGCTGCTGAAGTAGAAGGTGTAGCGGCAATGCGTGGTAATTTTGCTACAGATGTTGTTGAGAAGTTAGGTAAGAAAAATCATGGTAAAGGTGTAAAGGTTGAATTAGCAAACGAAGATATTATCGTTGACCTTTATGTTGTAATGTATTTTGGTGTAGCAATTCCAGTTGTTGCACAAAAGATTCAAGACAATATTCGCCAAGCACTCTTTACAATGACAGGACTTGAGCCAAAAGAAGTGAATGTTCACATCGTTGGCGTAACATTCGAAACACAAAAAACAGAAATCGAACCAGTGTAAGAATGAAAAAGGTGCCTAGTAACATAGGCATCTTTTTTATCGTTTCATTTCTTCACAAATTATAACCCTCTAATTATTATACTATTTCAAAAAATAAGAAATAAACAAGAAGATGTGTCGTTTTTCCAAAAAACGTACATTGTGATAAGATATGGAACTTGAAGTTAATCTTTTTATTATTTTTCAGCCTTGTAACCCGTGTGTGAAACGATAAATTGTGTTATTATCATTGTATTATAAGGTTGGAAAATCAATGAAAACTGTAAGAGTAAGTGAATTGACGGCTTATAAATTATAATAATATAACAAAGTATAAGGAAAGACTTGAAGCATAAAGGAGAGTTACAATGAAACGTAGGACGGCTAGAGAAAGAGCAATGCAAGCATTATACCAAATGGATATTACAGGTGAATTAGAACCGAAAGTAGCAGTGGAAAACACGCTAGATGAAGGTGAAGAAACAAATGAGTTTCTAGAATCACTTGTAGTAGGTTTTGTAGAAAATAAAGAAGCAATCGATGAAGCAATTCGTCAAAACTTAAAAAAGTGGAAGCTTGAGCGTATTAGTATTGTTGATCGCAGTATTTTACGTGTAGCTGTGTATGAAATGAAATACATGGAAGAAATTCCACACAATGTAACAATTAACGAGGCAATTGAAATTGCTAAAACATTTGGGGATGAGGAATCTCGTCGTTTTATTAACGGCGTTTTATCTAATATAAAAGATACACTGTAAATTCTTTAAGGGGGAATCTTAAAATGGTAGCAGTAATCATCAAAGGAAATGAAGTTGCGGAGAAAAAACGAGCACAATTAACAGAAGAAGTTGTGAAGTTGAAAGAGCAAGGGATTGTACCAGGATTAGCAGTTATTTTAGTTGGAGAAGATCCAGCATCTCGTTCTTATGTAAAAGGAAAAGAAAAAGGCTGTGAACAAGTAGGGATTTACTCAGAGCTAATTGAACTTCCTGAAACAATTACTGAGGAACGCTTGCTTGCTGAAATCGATCGCTTAAATGGCGATGACCGTATTAATGGCATATTAGTGCAATTACCTTTACCGAAACATATTGAAGAAAAAGCTATCATTGAAAGAATTTCACCAGAAAAGGATGTAGATGGATTTCACCCAATCAGCGTGGGACGTATGATGACGGGACAAGATACATTCCTTCCATGTACACCGCATGGTATTGTAGAATTAGTAAAAGAAACGAATCTTGATATTTCTGGAAAACATGTAGTAGTAATTGGAAGAAGTAATATTGTCGGTAAACCAGTGGGACAATTGTTCTTAAATGAAAATGCAACTGTCACATATTGTCATTCTAAGACGCAAAATATGAAAGAGTTATCGAAGTTAGCTGATATTTTAATTGTAGCTGTTGGACGACCTAAAATGATAACAGCGGATTATATTAAAGAAGGAGCGGTTGTAATTGACGTTGGTGTAAACCGTTTAGAAACAGGTAAACTTTGTGGTGATGTTGACTTTGACAACGTGTTAGACGTTGCGGGTTACATTACACCTGTGCCAAAGGGTGTTGGTCCAATGACAATCACAATGCTTCTTCATAATACTGTTGAATCTGCCAAACGTGCAGGTGTCGTTTGTAAATAATTTGAGTCGGCTATGAGGAGAGAGAAATGGAGAAGCAATATTTAACCGTTACAGCGTTAACACGCTATATAAAAACAAAAATAGAATATGATCCGCATTTGCAGTCTGTTTGGTTAAAAGGTGAAATTTCCAACTTTAAAAATCATAGCCGTGGCCACATGTATTTTACATTGAAAGATGAAAATGCAAGAATCGCAGCGGTTATGTTTGCGGGTCATAATCGTAATATTAAATTCAGACCTGAAAATGGGATGAAGGTACTCGTGAAAGGGAAAATTTCTGTTTACGAGGCGAGTGGTTCTTATCAAATTTATATTCAAGACATGCAGCCTGACGGAGTCGGAAATTTGCATTTAGCGTACGAACAGTTAAAAGTTCGTTTAGAAGAAGAAGGACTTTTTTCTCAAGTTTATAAAAAAGCAATCCCTCCTTACGCTAAAACAATAGGTGTAATTACGTCGCCAACAGGAGCAGCGATTCGTGATATCATAACAACGATTAAACGTCGTTATCCAATTGGGAATATTATTGTATTTCCAGTACTTGTACAAGGGGAGTCAGCGGCTCCCTCGATTGTACAAGCGATTCGTACAGCGAATGAAATGGGAGAGATAGATGTACTAATCGTTGGTCGTGGTGGAGGTTCTATTGAGGAATTATGGGCTTTCAATGAGGAAGTGGTTGCGAGAGCAATCTTTAAGAGTGAAATTCCTATTATTTCGGCAGTAGGCCATGAAACGGATTTTACAATCGCAGATTTTGTTGCAGACTTACGTGCGCCAACACCGACTGCAGCAGCTGAGCTGGCAGCACCTAACATTATAGAGTTACAAGAAAAGGTATTACAAAGAACTCTGAGATTGCAAAGAGCGATGGGAGAGTTAGTACATAAAAAAGAAGAAAAATTACAAGTGTTGCAAAAATCGTATGCGTTCCGTTATCCAAGACAAGTATATGAGCAAAAGGAAGAGCAATTAGATAGAGCGCTAGAACAGCTTGTTTTAGCGAAAGAGCGCTATATTGATAAAAAGGTGAATCAGTTAAAGCAACTTTCATTTTATTTAGAGAAGCACCACCCATCTCAAAAAATTATGCAAACGAAGGTAGCTGTTGAAACGTTGCAAAAGCAATTACAACGTGAAATGCAAACGTTACTCCAAACGAAAGAATTTGCCTTTGTAAGAGCTGCTCAACAACTTGAAGCGTTGAGTCCGCTTAAAGTAATGATGAGAGGGTACGGGCTTGTATATGATGAAGAGAAGCAAGTGTTAAAAAGTGTGAAAGATGTGAGCCTTGGAGATGCTGTTTCAGTTCAATTACAAGATGGAATACTAGATTGTAGCGTATCAGGCATAGAGGAGCGTGAATTGAATAATGGAAAATAAATTAAGCTTTGAAGAGGCAATTTCGCAACTTGAGCATCTTGTTTCTAAGCTAGAACAAGGTGACGTACCGTTAGAAGAAGCGATTTCTTATTTTAAAGAGGGCATGGAATTATCTAAGCTTTGTGATGAGAAGTTGAAGAACGTACAAGAACAAATGGCAGTTATTCTTGGGGAAGATGGAGAGCTTGAACCGTTTACTGCTTTAGGAGATGAAGCATAGTGACGATTGCTTTTGATACTTTTTTGAAAGAAAGTAAAACTTTCGTAGAAGAGAAACTTGTAAGCTATGCAAATGAATTACAATGTCCAAATGTACTTCGTGAAGCGATGGCATATTCTTTGGAAGCGGGTGGAAAACGTCTCCGCCCGTTACTTTTGTTTGCAACATTACAAGCGTTTGGGAAAGAAAGAAATCTTGGAGTAGGTGCAGCTTGTGCTCTCGAAATGATTCATACATATTCGTTAGTGCATGATGATTTACCTTGTATGGATGATGATGATTTAAGAAGAGGGAAGCCCACAAATCATAAAGTATTTGGTGAAGCGATGGCAGTTTTAGCAGGAGATGGCTTATTGACGTATGCTTTTCAAGTTATTATGGCATATGAGCAAAAAGAAATTTCTGCCGAAAAAAAAGTAAGACTTGTACTTGAACTTGCAAAAGCAGCAGGACCAGAAGGAATGGTTGGCGGACAAGTGGCAGATATGGAAGCTGAAGGGAAAAAGCTTACAATTGATGAATTGGAGTACATCCATAAACATAAGACTGGAAAACTGCTTGAGTTTGCTGTACTTGCGGGTGCAATACTTTCTGATGCGACAGAAGAGCAAGAAGAAAAGTTGCTTACGTTTGCCAAATATATCGGTCTAGCTTTCCAAATTAGAGATGATATTTTAGATGTTGAAGGTACTGAAGAAGAGATTGGAAAACCGATTGGTAGCGATCTTTCTAACGAAAAGAGCACATATACGACGTTGTTTACTGTAGATAGAGCAAAGGATATTTTAGAAGAAACAATTGCAGAAGCAAAAGGTGCAATTAGCTCCTTGCAATTACAAGATGAATACTTACTATCTATTTGCGATTTAATTGCAAAACGTAATAACTAATATAACAGCGTTTTCATTTGTTGAGTCATTTATCATTTTATGATATAAATGTAGGAAAAGGTTTTTCTTTTCTTGTTATTGGCAAAAATATATGTAGATTACATTGCCGTTATCACTTCGTGTTAGCGGCTATTTTTTTCATCGCCTAAAGAAATATGGTTTATAATAGGATTAGGGCGCAATAGACTGGGTAATATCGGGACAAGATGAAAAATAGAAAAAAGAATTTCTTGTTTTGTGTAAATGTTTTTTATAATATTTGACATGTTGACAGATTATGAAATGAAAGTGAGTGATCCATGTGGATCTAACGCAAATTCAAAACCCTAGTTTTTTGAAAGATATGTCTATCAGTGAACTAGAGGGATTGAGTGAGGATATTCGTAAGTTTTTAATTGAAGAGCTCTCTCAAACAGGTGGACATATTGCACCTAATTTAGGTGTAGTAGAACTCACAATTGCTCTGCATAAATTATTTGATAGTCCGAAAGATAAATTTTTATGGGACGTAGGACATCAATCCTATGTACATAAAATTTTAACAGGACGCGCGAAAGAGTTTGGTACATTGAGGCAATATCAAGGTCTATGTGGTTTCCCGAAACGTTGCGAGAGTGAGCACGATGTATGGGAAACTGGTCATAGCTCGACATCGTTATCTGCTGCAATGGGAATGGCTCTGGCACGTGATTTAAAGAAAACGAAAGAATATGTTATACCAATTATTGGAGATGGTGCTTTAACAGGCGGAATGGCTTTAGAGGCATTAAATCATATTGGACATGAAAAAACAGACATGATTGTTATTTTGAATGATAATGAAATGTCAATTGCACCAAACGTTGGTGCACTTCATAATGTACTCGGTCGTTTACGTACCGCAGGAAAATATCACTGGGTAAAAGATGAATTAGAGTATATATTAAAGAAAATCCCGGCAGTTGGTGGGAAAGTGGCTGCGACAGCAGAGAAAATAAAAGATAGTCTTAAATATTTACTAGTATCTGGTGTCTTTTTCGAAGAGTTAGGCTTTACATATTTAGGGCCAGTCGATGGGCACGATTATGAAAAGTTATTCGAAACGTTGCAATATGCAAAGAAAACAAAAGGCCCAGTACTTGTTCACGTTATTACGAAAAAGGGAAAAGGTTATAAACCGGCTGAGAGTGATGTTATTGGTACTTGGCATGGAACAGGACCTTACAAAATTGAATCAGGTGACTTCGTTAAACCGAAAGAAGTTGCACCAGCATGGAGTGCTGTTGTTAGTGAAACAGTACTTAAGCTAGCGAGAGCAGATGAGCGTATCGTTGCAATTACACCTGCAATGCCTGTTGGATCAAAACTTGAGAAATTCCAAAAAGAATTCCCAGATCGTATGATTGATGTAGGTATTGCAGAACAGCATGCTACAACAATGGCAGCGGGTATGGCAACGCAAGGGATGAAGCCATTCTTAGCAATTTATTCGACATTTTTACAAAGAGCATATGACCAAGTTGTTCATGATATATGCCGCCAAAATTTAAATGTTTTCATTGGAATAGACCGCTCGGGATTAGTAGGAGCAGATGGTGAAACGCATCAGGGCGTATTTGACATCTCATTCTTACGTCACTTGCCAAATATGGTGCTTATGATGCCGAAAGATGAAAATGAAGGGCAACATTTAGTTTATACAGCGATGCAATATGAAGATGGACCAATCGCATTACGTTATGCACGCGGTAATGGACTTGGCGTTCATATGGATGAAGAATTAAAGGCGATTCCAATTGGTACGTGGGAGACGTTAAAAGAGGGTACACAAGCAGCTATTTTAACGTTTGGTACGACAATACCAATGGCAATGGAAGCAGCTGAGCGTCTTGAAAAAACTGGAGTTTCAGTGAAAGTAGTGAATGCTCGCTTTATTAAACCAATGGACGAAGCATATTTACATGATCTCTTAGGGAAGAATATACCGATTTTAACGATTGAAGAAGCTTGTTTAATCGGTGGTTTTGGAACAGGAGTAGTTGAATTTGCATCTGAAAATGGTTACCATAGTGCATTAGTTGAACGAATGGGTATTCCTGACCGTTTCATAGAGCACGGAAGTGTAACAAAATTACTAGAAGAAATTGGTTTAACGACAGATGCTGTTGTAGACCGTATTCATACAATGATTCCATCAAAACAAAAAAGGGCGTAACAAATGAGCGTAAAAAAAGAAAGAGTAGATGTACTATTAGTAGAGCGAGGACTTATAGAGACGCGTGAGAAAGCGAAGCGCGCCATTATGGCCGGACTCGTATATGCAAATGAGATGAGACTTGATAAGCCAGGCGAGAAAATCCCGCAAGATACAGAAATTACGATAAAGGGACAAGTTATGCCATATGTAAGCCGTGGTGGTTATAAACTTGAAAAGGCATTAGAGGCATTTCATCTTGATTTACAAGATAAAGTTATGATAGATATTGGTTCATCAACTGGTGGCTTTACAGATTGTGCGCTTCAAAATGGAGCGAAATTATCTTATGCATTAGATGTAGGGTACAATCAACTTGCGTGGAAATTACGTCAAGATGAGCGTGTTGTTGTAATGGAACGGACAAACTTCCGTTACGTGACACCAGCAGACTTAGAACGTGGTTTACCGCAATTTGCTAGTATCGATGTTTCATTTATATCATTAAAGCTTATATTGCCAGTTTTAAAAACAATGCTTATGTCTAACGGAGATGTAGCAGCGTTAATTAAACCGCAGTTTGAAGCTGGAAGAGAGCAAGTTGGGAAAAAAGGTATCGTTCGTGATAGAAAAGTACATGAAGCTGTTGTAGAAATGATTGTCGATTTTGCTTTAAAAGAAGGCTATGATGTGGAAGGTTTAACATTCTCACCAATTACGGGTGGGGATGGTAATATTGAATTTTTAATTCATCTGAAATGGCATGGTGAACGTGAGAATGGCGAAAATCATTCGCCGGTTTCTATAGAGCAAGTTGTTACAGAAGCGCATGAAGTTCTAAAACAAAAAGGGAAAGGGGAATAACATATGTTGTTCCTCTTTTTGTTGTAATTGTATAATGATTGTAAAAACAATTGTGTACAAGAAACGAATTATAAGTTAACATAAATAAGTGAAGTATACCAATGTTTAAACTATGGTAAGAGATAGTGTGAGGTGCAAATGTATGAATAAAGGTCAGCGCCATATTAAAATCAGGGAAATTATTGCAAACAAAGAAATTGAAACACAAGATGAATTAGTTGATATTTTACGTAATGAGGGATTTAATGTAACGCAAGCAACAGTATCGCGCGATATTAAAGAACTGCACTTAGTGAAGGTGCCATTACATGATGGGCGCTATAAATATAGCTTGCCAGCAGATCAACGATTTAACCCGTTACAAAAATTAAAACGAAATCTAGTGGATTCATTTGTGAAATTAGACACGGCAGGACATATGCTTGTGCTAAAAACATTGCCTGGTAACGCTCATTCACTTGGAGCACTTATTGATCATTTAGAGTGGGATGAGATCATCGGAACCATCTGTGGTGATGATACTTGCTTAATTATTTGCCGTACACCTGACGATACAGGTGTTGTCTCTGATCGTTTCTTAAATATGTTGTAACAAAAAATCTTGTTTGCTTTCCATCGTAAAGTGGGAAGTGAACAAGATTTTTTTATTGGTCAAAAATATGAATTTTCAATTGTAATATAATATTTTGTTTGCATAAAATTAGAAAATAGATGGATTGACCCGTAAAACGAATGTTTGGTACAATGAAGCGGGTTAGAAGAGTATATACATACAAATATATAGCATGATTATTTGAATGAAGAACTGAGAAAATCCTTTAGTAAGGGATTATTTTATAACGAGGTGAATGGGGCATTGTTATCGGAATTATCGATTAGAAACTTTGCTATTATTGAAGCATTAAATATTTCTTTTCAAAAAGGTTTAACGGTTTTAAGTGGTGAAACAGGGGCCGGAAAATCGATTATTATTGATGCGATTAGTTTACTTGTAGGTGGCCGTGGGTCAGCAGAATTTGTTCGATATGGAACAGAAAAGGCTGAGATTGAAGGGCTGTTTTATGTTGAAGATGATAAGCATCCATGTATTGAAAAGGCAGAAGAGTTAGATATAGAAATAGAAGATGGCATGATTATTTTGAAGCGTGACATTGCTGCGAACGGGAAGAGTGTATGTCGTGTAAATGGGAAGCTTGTTACACTTAGCATATTAAAAGAAATTGGGAAAACACTTGTTGATATTCATGGACAGCACGAAACGCAAGATTTAATGAATGAAGAACGACATCTGTTTATGCTTGATCACTTTGATGGGGATCGAATCGTTAAACAACTAGGCATATATCAAAACGTATACGCTGACTATGAAAAATTAAAAAAACAATTGAAATCGTTAAGTGAAAATGAACAACAAATGGCACATCGCTTAGATTTAATTCAATTTCAGCATGAAGAAATTCGCAAAGCTGATTTAAAGATGGATGAAGAAAATGAATTAACTGAGGAACGATTGCAAATTTCTAATTTTGAAAAGATTTATAAAGCATTAGGTGATGCATATCGTTCATTGAGTGCTGACGGACAAGGATTAGATAATGTAAGAAGCGCAATGGGACAAATGGAAAGTATTACACATTTAGATGAAATGTATCAAGAGAATCATGATTCAATTGCAAATAGCTATTACTTATTAGAAGAGGTTGCCTATCAACTGAGAGAAAAGCTCGATATGATGGAGTATGATCCAAATCGTTTAGATGAAATCGAAACACGTTTGAATGAAATTCGTATGCTAAAGAGAAAATATGGAAATAATGTAGAAGAGATTTTAGCGTATGCTGACAAAATTGAACAAGAGATTTTTACAATTGAAAATAAAGACGTTCATATTGAAACGACGAAGAAACAGTTGAAGGAATTAGAAAGTGTTATTCTGAAAGAAGCAACGTTGTTAAGTAATATGCGTCATGAGCTTGCAGAACATCTTACAAATGCAATTCATCAGGAATTAAAAGAATTATATATGGAAAAAACGAAGTTTGAAGTGAGAATTATGAAGAGAGAAGGAAATGCAGAAGAACCTCTTGTGGAAGGTGCACCGGTAAGACTTACGGCGGACGGCTACGATCATGTGGAGTTTTATATTTCAACGAATCCAGGTGAGCCGTTAAAACCACTTTCAAAAGTTGCTTCTGGTGGAGAGTTATCTCGTATTATTTTAGCTTTAAAAAGCATTTTTTCTAAGCATCAAGGGGTTGCATCTGTTATTTTTGATGAAGTGGATACGGGTGTAAGCGGCCGGGTCGCACAGGCTATTGCGGAAAAAATTTATCGAGTATCAGTGAACTCGCAAGTACTTTGTATTACGCACTTACCTCAAGTAGCTTCAATGGCGGATTCGCATTTATTTATTCGAAAACAGGTAGCGAATGATCGAACAATTACATCCGTTACCGTTTTAACTATGGAGGATAAAGTAACAGAAATAGCTCGAATGATTTCTGGTGTGGAAATTACAGATTTAACGACAGAGCATGCAAAAGAATTACTTACACAAGCGCATCATTTTAAACAGACAGCAGAGGCTATCCAGTAATGGATAGCTTTTTTTCTCAAATGATGATTTCTTAATTCTTCCGGTTATAAATAAAGCGATGCAAGGAGAGATTAAAAAGTGAAGCCAAGAGGCTGAATGTGGGGTAGGAGCGAGGAGAGTGAACAAGTTGAAATTAGAAAAATTTCGAAAAATAATAGGTCTTTGTCTCCTTGTTTCTTTAGTTTTTATTGGATGTTTTAAACCGCTTCGAACGTTTATTTCATCACCGAAACAACTTGTTGTTTTTGAAGGGCAACAATCAGAAATATCATCATTACCAGTTTTCAAAGCTTCATCCACAAATCGTCATGTATTTACAGTGAGTTCGAATGAACAAAAACAAGGACTTATGGTAAATTCTCATCAAAATGGTGAAGCTGATATGGTATTTCAGCTTGCTGGTTTTCCAGTGAAAAAAGTAAATGTGAAAGTGTTAAAAGATTTTAAAGTGATTCCAGGTGGACAATCAATTGGTGTGAAATTAAATACAAAAGGTGTACTTGTTGTAGGCCATCATTTAATTCAAACTGAAAAAGGTAAAATATCTCCTGGTGAAACAGCAGGTGTGCAAATTGGAGATATGATTACTGAAATTAATGGTAAAACAATTGAAAGAATGAGTGATGTAGCACCGTTTATTCATAATAGTGGAGAAACAGGTGAACCGCTTAATCTTGTTTTGTTAAGAGATGGAAAATATATTCGCACGAAGCTAACGCCACAAAAAGACAACGGTGAATCGTCTTATCGAATCGGTTTGTATATCCGTGATTCGGCAGCTGGAATTGGAACGATGACATTTGTTCATCCGGATTCTATGAAATATGGGGCACTTGGTCATGTTATTTCTGATAATGATACAAAAAAGCCGATTCAAGTCGAAGATGGACAAATTATGCGCTCGACAGTTACATCAATTGAAAGAGGGAGTCATGGGAATCCAGGAGAGAAATTAGCAAGATTCTCACCAGATCGTGAAGTGATTGGCAATATTACAATTAATAGTCCATATGGTATTTTTGGAAAATTAAATACGAATATGAAAAACGGTATAATGGATAAAGCAATGCCTATTGCATTATCTCATCAAGTAAAAGAAGGACCGGCAAAAATATTAACAGTTATTGATCAAGATAAAGTAGAAGCATTTGATATTGAAGTTGTTAGTACAGTGCAGCAAAAATTCCCAGCCACAAAGGGTATGGTAATAAAAGTAACAGATAAGCGTCTATTAGCGAAAACAGGCGGTATCGTACAAGGAATGAGTGGAAGTCCAATTGTACAAAATGGAAAGGTAATTGGTGCTGTTACACATGTATTTGTAAATGATCCAACATCAGGATATGGTGTTCATATTGAATGGATGTTACATCAAGCTGGAATTAATATTTATGATCAAGAGAAAAAAGCGAGCTAATATATATTAGCTCGCTTTTTCTGTTGAAAAATTCGTTGAAATTTTGTAAAAGCTCCGCAAGAGGTGTTTTTTGTTGTAAAATAAAAGAAAAGGGTTGAATGTTTCGTTGTATTTCTATGATGGAATGTGTTGCGAAAGGGAATAAATGAACGATAAACATATTTTTTTGTGATTTTATCGGAAAGTAAGAAACTTTAAAAGGGAATTTTCACACAATTGTCGAACAATTCATGTAGCCTAGAAGGATACACATGTCGGAGAATCGATTCGGTAAGGGAGGAAAAGCTGTGGAGAAAATTAAAGTATGTCTTGTGGATGATAATAAAGAACTAGTATCAATGTTAGAGAGCTATGTAGCTGCTCAAGATGATATGGAAGTAATTGGTACTGCTTATAATGGTCAAGAGTGTTTAAACTTATTACAAGATAAGCAACCTGATGTACTCGTTTTAGACATTATTATGCCACATTTAGATGGTTTAGCTGTATTGGAAAAAATGCGACATATTGAAAGGTTAAAACAGCCTAGCGTCATTATGTTGACAGCATTCGGGCAAGAAGATGTGACGAAAAAAGCAGTTGACTTAGGTGCTTCATATTTCATATTAAAACCATTTGATATGGAGAATTTAACGAGTCATATTCGTCAAGTGAGTGGTAAAGCAAACGCTATGATTAAACGTCCACTACCATCATTCCGATCAGCAACAACAGTAGATGGAAAACCGAAAAACTTAGATGCGAGTATTACGAGTATCATTCATGAAATTGGTGTACCCGCTCATATTAAAGGATATATGTATTTACGAGAAGCAATCTCCATGGTATATAACGATATCGAATTGTTAGGATCGATTACGAAAGTATTGTATCCGGATATCGCAAAGAAATATAATACAACAGCAAGCCGTGTTGAGCGCGCAATTCGTCACGCGATTGAAGTAGCTTGGAGCCGTGGGAATATTGATTCTATTTCGTCCTTATTCGGTTATACAGTATCCATGTCAAAAGCAAAGCCTACGAACTCTGAGTTTATCGCAATGGTTGCGGATAAGCTAAGACTTGAACATAAAGCTAGTTGAGAGTAGAAGTAGCAATGGGTTTTCGTTTTTGTAAAACTGATGCACGCTGAAACTCTATGCTCGATATTAATTTTAAAACCAATAAACTTTTTAATGAAAGACCAATGAATGTTATAATTCGTTGGTTTTTTTATTTTGTTGAGAAAAAGAGATTATTTGATATCATGGAAAATAAAACCTATTTTTAGTAATATTACATATAAGTGAGTTTTTTATAAGGCAATTAAATAGATATAGATAGGGAGAAGGGGAATGAAAAATAAAATTTCAACTTGGCTAGGAATAGTAGCAGCTATGGGAGTTCTTGCTGTTGCAGTTACATTTGGAATGTTAGAACTTGCCGATAATCCAGTAGATAAAGAAGTGAGCGCTCAAATAGATAAAAAAGAAGACCAAACAATAGTAGGTAGAGAGGTAGATGGGGTCTTTGTTGATGTGTATGTTACTAAAAATTCTACTGAAAGCGAAGTCATTACAGCGATGCATCTCATGACTCATCAAAAAGTAGTGGCAGAAGGAAAATCGGGCTCTATCCCGATGATTCAAAATAATGCTAAAAAATTAAAAGAAATCATAAATAAGAGTAGCTTTGCGAAGAAAAATGAGCTATTAGCAATTGCTAATAGATGGGCACAAAAAGATTTTAGTAAAATTGTAGAAGATCACAATTATTTCTCGGATGCTCAAGAAGATAACGTTTGTAAAGCAACTAGAGCAATGGATGCGTTAGAAGAGCAACATTATATTTTAACTACATTCGGGGAAGAAAAAGCGAAAGAACTATACGAATCAGGGGATGCTCCGCACGTGCAATAAAAAATAATATAAAGGGCTTCTAGTTTTGTAGTATCTTGTTTTAAGGACGCAATGGGGACTTATAAATAAATAGTCTGCCTTCTTTATGACTTGTAACAAAAAAGAAAATATGTAACTTATTATTAAGTGATGAAGGAATGGCTAAATCGCATCGTAGCACATCTGTTAAAGGATTTTAGCAGAGAAGTCATCCGTGATATAATAGAAAATAATAAAAAGCCCTGCAAAACAGGACTGTATTACTCTTCGTCTTTATTTTGTTTTTCTAATTCAACTAGCTTTTGAATTAAAATGTGTTGCGGCATATGCATGAGCTGTTCGAGTGGAACACCTAATGCTTTTGATAAGCGGACTGCAGTATCTGGAGAAATTTGTAATGGTCTCATAGAAGTACCTCCTTTTTCGTATAGTATAGCATAAGATTGGGGGAGTGAGGATGACTCTTATATTTGCACATCGTGGTGCGGCTGGAACGTACCCAGAAAATACAATGATTTCATTTGAAGCGGCGGAGTCTTTTAGAGCGGATGGAATTGAACTTGATGTTCAATTGACGAAAGATGGAAAAGTTGTCGTTATTCATGATGAAACAGTGGACCGGACAACAAATGGAAAAGGTGCGGTTCGGAATTATGTATATGAGGACTTATGTAAGTTAGATGCAAGTTATAAATTCGGTGATAAAGTAGGTTTTTGTAAAATACCACTTTTAGAAGAGGTATTAGAATGGCTTGAACAAACGAGTTTGCTACTTAATATTGAACTGAAAAATAATAAAATTCCATACAGAGGTTTAGAGGAAGAAGTTATAACGCTTGTAAGGAAATTTAGTCTAGAGGATCGTGTTATATTTTCTTCGTTTAATCACTACAGTATGAAACGGTGCCATATGATGGCTCCTGATATTCAAACAGCAATTTTATATCGCGAAGGTTTGCATAGTCCGTGGGCATACGCGAAAAAAATGGGGGCTACAGCAGTACATCCGAATTATCGTTACCTTCAAGATGCTATTGCCGAACTAACGATGGAGAGTGGTGTAGAGGTTCGTCCTTATACAATTAATGAAGAAACGCTTATGCGTAAATATTTTGATATGAATATATCGGCGATTATTACTGATTATCCTGAAACAGCAAGAACTTTATTGTCGATAAAAAAATGAGACCGAGAGAAACGGTCTCATTTTTTATTTATCTCGCTATTTGTGGGCAGTAAGACCCTCACCTCAAAATTCAGTGAAAGCAAAGAAGTTAGGTGGGGATTGTACTGTCCGTAAAATCCCGATTGGTGAGGGCTAATTAAAATCCCACTTTATAAATAGTGAAGAATTTTTTATCTTCTAAAGCGAGCTTGTACTTTATTTCGTTTGCGATCTCGGTGTAAGACGAAGCCACCAAAGATATAAAACCCGAGCGCGAAGCAGAGAGCGCCGATTAAAAATTGTAACCACAGTATAGAGATTGGTGGAAATAGAATCCCGAATACAGTATCTCTCATTAACTTTATACCAAACACAGCTAATGAAATAGGGATGAGTGCTAATAGTAGAGCAATGTAACGCTGCATACATAACGCTCCTTTTCAGATTATTTAGTATATTCCAATGATGTTATACGGAAAGGGGGTTTGTCAAGAGGTTGCTGAACGAGTAAGATAAGGGTGTGAAAAAATTTGCAGAGCTACTTCGAGAGGAAGTGTAATATATGAAACAAAAAGTATTAATCGTTGGTGCAGGTGAAGGCGGGAGCGCATTGCTGAATCTGTTACAAAGTTCGAATATATTTCAAATTATAGGAATTATTGATATAAATCCATTGGCACAAGGATTACAAATTGCTAAGGAATATGGGATTGCAATTGGAGAAAGTATAACTCCATTTCTTTCTATGTATATCGATGTAATATTTGATATGACAGGTGAAGATGATTTACATAAAGTTTTATTGAAGAAAAAGAATAAAGACACTCTTCTTATACCAGGTGATATCGCAAAAATTGTTACAGGATTAGCGCATGAGAAGGAAGGGTTAATTGGACGGTTAGAGGAACAAACGCAACAAGGAGAATTGATTTTAAATTCCACGCATGACGGCATGATCGTAATTGATCGAGAGGGACAAGTTCGTCTTTTTAATAAAAGTGCAGAGCGTATTATCGGATATAAAAAAGAAGAGGCGATAGGAAAATATATTTTAGAAGTTATTCCAACTAGTAAATTACTTCGCATTATACGTACGAAACAAATAGAAGTAAATTATGAACTGACATTAGAGAATGGAAAGAAAATTATTACAACGCGTATTCCAATATTAAAAGAAGGCGGAGAGGTACAAGGGGCATTTGCGATTTTTAAAGATATAACAGAAGTTGTAGATTTAGCGGAAGAAGTTACAGACTTAAAAGAAATACAAACGCTACTTGAGGCAATTATTAACTCATCTGAAGAAGCGATTTCGGTCGTGGATGAAAAAGGAAGAGGTTTAGTTATTAACCCGGCATATACGAAATTAACGGGTTTAACAGAAGAAGATATTATTGGAAAGCCAGCTACAACTGATATTGTAGAAGGCGAAAGTATGCATATGAAAGTACTTCGAACGCGTCGTGCGGTACGCGGAATACATATGAAGATTGGACAAAAAAAGCGTGATGTAATTGTAAACGTAGCACCAGTTATTGTGGATGGAATATTGAAAGGGAGCGTCGGTGTCATCCGTGACGTGTCGGAAATTCAAAAGTTAACAAATGAATTGAATAGAGCAAGGCAAATTATTCGTACATTAGAAGCGAAATATTCATTTGATGATATTGTCGGAAATTCAGATGAAACAACGGCAGCTATCGAACAGGCGAAGCTAGGAGCGAATACGCCAGCAACAGTACTGTTACGCGGGGAATCTGGGACTGGTAAAGAATTGTTTGCACATGCAATCCATAATGGAAGTAATCGAAAATATAATAAGTTCGTCCGTGTAAACTGTGCGGCCATTTCGGAGACGTTGTTAGAAAGTGAATTATTCGGTTATGAGGAAGGGGCGTTTTCTGGAGCGAAAAGAGGCGGGAAACGTGGGTTCTTTGAGGAAGCGAATAACGGTAGTATCTTTTTAGATGAAATAGGGGAGTTATCTGCAAATACACAAGCGAAACTTCTTCGGGTATTGCAGGAAAAAGAAATTGTAAAAGTTGGTGGAACGAAAGCAATACCTATTAATGTTCGAGTAATTGCAGCGACACATGTGAATTTAGAAAAGGCTATTTTAGAAGGGAAGTTTAGGGAGGATTTATATTATCGATTAAATAAAATCCCAATTCAAATTCCGTCTCTTCGTCAACGTAAAGGAGATATACCGACAATTGCGGACAGATTGATTCAAAAAATTAATCAAGATTATGGTCGTAATGTAGAAGGGCTCACTGATTCAGCTATTTTATATTTACAATCATATGAATGGCCAGGAAATGTGAGAGAACTTGAAAATATTTTAGGGCGAGCGATTATTTTTATGAATTATAACGAGATATATATTGATGTACAACATTTACCGCCACTACATAATGAAGAGCAGACGGACTTGAAACAAAATCACTTATTACCTGAATTAGAAGAAAAGCCACTGGAACATTTAGTGACAGAGTTTGAAGGGAATATTATTCATGAATACTTGGAGAGATTTGACGGGAATAAAACACAAACGGCAAAAGCGTTAGGAATTTCCGTTCGAAATTTATATTACAAGCTAGAAAAGTATGACCATGCAAAAAATAGCATGCAATAAATTGCGTACCGTGCAATTTATTGCATGGTATACAAAAAGTGACAAAATAAGACAGAATTTTTTGTTATTTTCCAAAGTATTGATTTTACTGCATTTTGAATGCGTTTTCATAATTGGTAAGACCAATTTTAAAAGTTGGCACGGTATTTGCTTTATAAAGAGACGAGGGACGACGGAAAGGGTTGATTACAAAATATGAAGTTAAAATACTTAATTGATCAAGCAGCAGGACAGTCTAAAAAAACTGTGGCTGTGGCAGTAGCTGAAGATCATGAAGTAATTGAAGCTGTAGCGAAAGCAATTAAATTACAGCTAGCTCAATTTCGTCTATATGGAAATCAAGAAAAAATAATGGGGATGCTACAAGAACATGGTTTACAAACTTCAGAACATGTTGAAGTGATTGCAGTAATGTCTAGTGCAGAGGCTGCAGAACTTTCTGTTAAATCTGTGAGAAATGGTGAAGCAGACGTGCTTATGAAGGGTAACATCCCAACAGCGAATATTTTGAAGGCTGTGTTAAACAAAGAGTGGGGCCTACGTAAAGGTAGCGTACTGTCACATGTAGCGGCATTTGAAGTTCCGAATTACGATCGTCTTATTTTCGTTACAGATGCAGCGATGAACATCGCACCTGACGTAACACAAAAAGCTGCTATTATACAAAATACTGTAGAAGTTGCCCGGGCAATAGGAATCGAGTTGCCTAAAGTGGCACCAATCGCAGCAGTAGAAGTTGTGAATCCAGCGATGCAGGCGACAATTGATGCAGCGATGTTAACACAAATGAATCGCCGCGGACAAATTAAAGATTGTATCGTTGATGGACCACTTGCTTTAGATAATGCAGTATCACAAATTGCAGCAGAGCATAAAGGCATAGTAAGTGATGTAGCAGGTAAGGCAGACATTTTACTCGTCCCAACGATTGAAGCTGGAAATGTGCTATATAAATCACTCGTATACTTTGCGGATGCAAAAGTAGGAGCAATGATTGCTGGCGCAAAAGCACCGATTGTTTTAACATCTCGTGCTGATTCAGCAGAAACAAAAGTATATTCATTAGCATTGGCAGTTGCGACTGCTTCAAAATAAACCAAAAAGGGTAAAACATTAGGGGGAAACGACAATGACATTAGAAATCTTCGAATACTTAGAAAAATATGATTATGAGCAAGTAGTATTTTGTCAAGATAAAGAATCTGGTTTAAAAGCAATCATTGCAATTCATGATACAACACTTGGACCAGCTCTTGGTGGAACAAGAATGTGGACATATGATTCTGAAGAAGCGGCGATTGAAGATGCATTGCGTCTTGCAAAAGGGATGACATACAAAAACGCAGCAGCTGGTTTAAACTTAGGTGGTGCGAAAACAGTAATTATCGGTGATCCACGTAAAGATAAGAGCGAAGCGATGTTCCGTGCATTAGGACGCTACATTCAAGGATTAAATGGTCGTTATATTACAGCTGAAGATGTTGGTACAACAGTAGATGATATGGATATTATCCACGAAGAAACTGACTTTGTAACAGGTATCTCACCATCATTCGGTTCTTCTGGTAACCCATCTCCAGTAACTGCATACGGTGTTTACCGTGGTATGAAAGCAGCTGCACAAGAAGCTTTCGGTACTGACAATTTAGAAGGAAAAGTAATTGCTGTTCAAGGTGTTGGTAACGTAGCATATCACCTATGCAAACATTTACACGCTGAAGGAGCAAAATTAATCGTTACAGATATTAATAAAGAAGCTGTACAACGTGCAGTAGAAGAATTCGGTGCAACAGCAGTTGAACCAAATGAAATTTACGGTGTTGAATGCGATATTTACGCACCATGTGCATTAGGCGCAACAGTTAATGATGAAACTATTCCACAACTTAAAGCAAAAGTAATCGCAGGTTCTGCAAATAACCAATTAAAAGAAGATCGTCACGGTGACATCATTCATGAGATGGGTATTGTATACGCACCAGACTATGTAATCAATGCAGGTGGCGTAATTAACGTAGCAGACGAATTATATGGATACAATAGAGAACGTGCACTAAAACGTGTTGAGTCAATCTATGACACAATTGCAAAAGTAATCGAAATTTCAAAACGCGATGGCATAGCAACTTATGTAGCAGCAGATCGTCTAGCTGAAGAGCGCATTGCAAGCTTGAAAAATTCTCGTAGCACATACTTACGCAACGGTCACGATATTATTAGCCGTCGCTAATCATTCATATATAACTTTTACAAAAGGTGTGGTTACCTCTTATGAGGTTCCCACTTCCTTTTGAATTTATTAGTGGAGGTAGCAACATTGTCTGTAAATCGAATTCTTGTTATTAACCCAGGTAGTACATCCACAAAAATTGGTGTTTTTGATAATGAAAGACCCGTTCTAGAAGAAACTATTCGTCATGATGTAGAACAGATTGGGAAATATAAGCGAATTATCGACCAATATGAGTTTCGAAAAGAAACGATTTTAGAAGTTCTACATTCTCATGGTATTAACATTTCAAAATTAAACGCTGTTTGTGGGCGTGGTGGATTACTTCGTCCAATCGAAGGCGGTACGTATACAGTAAACAATGCGATGTTAGAAGATTTAAAAAATGGGTTTAGCGGTCATCACGCTTCAAACCTTGGAGGCATTTTAGCATATGAAATTGCTTCTGGATTAAACATTCCTGCATTCATTGTGGATCCTGTCGTTGTAGATGAGCTGGACCCGGTTGCTCGTATAAGTGGTATTGCTGGTATGGAGCGCAAAAGTATCTTCCATGCATTAAATCAAAAAGCAGTTGCTCGTAAAGTAGCTGAACAGTTAAATCACAAATACGAGGATTTAAATTTATTAGTTACACATATGGGCGGTGGTATTACAGTTGGTGCTCATAAAAAAGGAAGAGTAATCGATGTGAATAACGGTTTAAACGGAGAAGGACCATTTAGTCCAGAGCGCGCTGGTACAGTACCAGTAGGACAACTAGTAGAAATGTGTTTCTCTGGTGAGTATTACCGAGATGAAATGATTAAAAAACTTGTCGGACAAGGTGGACTTGTAAGTTTAATCGGTACAAATGATGCGATTAAAGTAGAGCAAATGGTTGAAAAAGGTGATCCTGAAGCAACTCTTATTTATAAAGCAATGGCGTATCAAGTTGCGAAAGAGATTGGCGGAGCTAGCGCTGTGCTTCACGGGAAAATCGATGCAATCGTATTAACTGGTGGACTTGCGTACAGTAAAATTCTTGTCGATGAAATAAAAGAGCGAGTGGACTGGATTGCAGATGTTATCGTACATCCAGGAGAAGATGAGTTAGAAGCGTTAGCAGAAGGAGCACTTCGTGTATTACGTGAAGAAGAAGCTCCAAAAGAATACGTTGTACGTGAAAAAGAAACGGTAGCTAGGGGTTGAGATAATGGCAAAAGAATATGATTTAGTCATCGTTGGCGGCGGTACTGGTGGATATGTTGCTGCAATTCGTGCATCACAACTAGGGTTAAAAACTGCACTAGTTGAAAAAGAAAATCTTGGTGGTACTTGTTTACACAAAGGATGTATTCCTAGTAAAGCTCTTTTACGTAGTGCGGAAGTATATGCAACTGCTAAAAAAAGCGAAGAGTTCGGAGTTATTGCAAGCAATGTAGAACTAAACTTTGCGAAAGTGCAAGAGCGTAAAGAGAAGATTGTAACACAGCTTCATAAAGGCGTTCAGCATTTAATGAAACAAGGTAAAATTGATGTGTTTGAAGGTATTGGCCGTATTCTTGGCCCGTCTATTTTCTCTCCGATGCCAGGGACAATTTCAGTTGAACTTGCAAGTGGAGAAGAGAATGAAATGTTAATTCCAAAAAATGTACTTGTTGCAACAGGTTCTCGTCCAAATTCATTACCAGGTTTAGAGTTAGACGGAGAATATGTAATGTCTTCAGATCATGCCCTAAAAATGGAAACGCTTCCTAGTTCGATTATCATCGTTGGTGGCGGTGTAATCGGTATTGAGTGGGCATCTATGCTTGCTGACTTCGGTGTAGAAGTTACAGTATTAGAGTATGCGAAAACGATATTACCACTAGAAGATCAGGACGTTTCAAAAGAAATGCAACGTCTATTCAAGAAAAAAGGTATTAAAGTGGTAACTGGTGCAAAAGTATTACCAGAAACATTGGTAAAAGATAATGGAGTAACAATCCAAGCTGAACATAACGGTGAGAATAAAGAATTTAAAGCTGAAAAAATGCTTGTATCTGTAGGAAGACAAGCGAATACGCAAAATATTGGCTTAGAGAACACAGATATCGTTGTGGAAAAAGGATACATTCAAACAAATGAGTTTTATCAAACGAAAGAATCGCATATTTACGCAATTGGAGATGTAATCGGTGGTTTACAACTTGCTCACGTTGCTTCTCATGAAGGAATTGTTGCAGTAGAACATATTGCAGGGAAAGAAGTTACACCAATTGATTACTCTATGGTATCAAAATGCGTATATAGCAGTCCAGAAGTTGCTTCTGTCGGTTTAACAGAACAAGAAGCGAAAGAAAAAGGCTATAAGTTAAAAGTAGGTAAGTTCTCATTCCGCGCAATCGGAAAAGCGCTTGTATACGGAGAATCAGATGGATTTGTAAAACTTGTAGTTGATGAAGAAATAAATGACATTCTTGGTGTTCATATGATTGGACCACATGTAACAGATATGATTTCTGAAGCTGGTCTTGCAAGAGTACTTGATGCAACACCTTGGGAAGTAGCACATACAATTCATCCGCATCCATCATTATCTGAGGCGATTGGTGAAGCAGCACTTGCTGTAGATGGAAGAGCGTTACACGCATAAAAATGTGGATTTAGGAGGTTATGAAAAATGGCAGAAGTAAAAGAAAAGCGCCATGAAGAGCTTGGCTTAAGTGATGAGCAAGTATTAGAAATGTTCCGTACGATGTTACTTGCACGTAAAATTGACGAACGTATGTGGTTATTAAACCGTGCAGGTAAAATTCCATTCGTAATTTCTTGTCAAGGACAAGAGGCTGCGCAAGTTGGAGCGGCGTTTGCTCTTGATAGAGAGAAAGATTATGCATTACCATACTACCGTGATATGGGTGTTGTACTAGCGTTTGGTATGACAGCTAAAGAGCTTATGTTGTCTGCTTTCGCGAAAGCTGGAGATCCAAACTCTGGTGGTCGTCAAATGCCTGGTCACTTCGGTCAAAAGAAAAATCGTATTGTTACAGGTTCATCTCCAGTAACAACGCAAGTACCACATGCAGTTGGTATTGCACTAGCTGGAAAAATGGAGAAAAAAGATTTAGTAACGTTCGTTACATTTGGAGAAGGTTCTTCAAACCAAGGTGACTTCCACGAAGGGGCAAACTTTGCTGGTGTACACAAACTACCTGTTATTTTCATGTGTGAAAATAACAAATATGCAATCTCTATTCCGGTTGAAAAACAATTAGCATGTAAAAACGTATCAGATCGTGCAATTGGTTACGGTATGCCTGGATATACAATAGACGGAAATGATCCGCTGGCAGTATATAAAGCTGTAAAAGAAGCAGCAGATCGCGGCCGTCGTGGTGAAGGCCCGACTTTAATTGAAACAGTATCATATCGTTTAACAGCACATTCTAGTGACGATGATGATCGTGTTTATCGTGATAAAGAAGAAGTAGAAGAAGCAAAGAAAAAAGATTCAATTATAACATTTGCAGCTTATTTAAAAGAAGCTGGTGTGTTAACTGAGGAATTTGAAAAACAAATGTTAGACGAAATTATGCATATCGTAAATGAAGCAACAGAATATGCAGAAAATGCTCCGTATGCAGCACCTGAAGATGCATTGAAGCACGTATACGCAGAATAGGGGGGAACGTTTCATGGCTGTAATGTCTTATATTGATGCTATTACATTAGCAATGCGCGAAGAAATGGAACGCGATGAGAAAGTATTCGTTTTAGGAGAAGATGTTGGTAAAAAAGGTGGCGTGTTTAAAGCGACACACGGTTTGTATGATCAATTTGGTGAAGATCGTGCGCTTGATGCACCGCTTGCAGAATCTGCAATTGCTGGGGTAGCAATTGGTGCGGCAATGTATGGTATGCGTCCAATCGCTGAAATGCAGTTTGCTGATTTCATCATGCCAGCAGTAAACCAAATTGTTTCTGAGGCAGCAAAAATTCGTTATCGTTCTAATAATGATTGGACTTGTCCAGTTACAATTCGTGCACCATTTGGTGGGGGTGTTCACGGTGCATTGTATCATTCACAATCTGTAGAAGCGATGTTTGCAAACCAACCAGGTTTAAAAATCGTTATCCCTTCTACACCATATGATGCAAAAGGCTTATTAAAAGCAGCAATCCGTGATGAAGATCCAGTATTATTCTTCGAACATAAACGTGCATATCGCTTAATTAAAGGTGAAGTGCCGGAGGATGACTACGTATTACCAATCGGAAAAGCAGATGTAAAACGTGAAGGTGATGATATTACAGTTATCACGTACGGATTATGTGTTCATTTTGCTCTTCAAGCAGCTGAAAAGCTAGCACAAGATGGCATCTCTGCACACATTCTTGATTTACGTACTGTATATCCATTAGATAAAGAAGCGATTATTGAAGCAGCTTCTAAAACAGGTAAAGTTCTTCTTGTAACAGAAGACAATAAAGAAGGAAGCATTATGAGTGAAGTGGCAGCAATTATTGCTGAAAACTGTCTGTTTGATTTAGATGCGCCAATCGCGCGTCTTGCAGGTCCAGACGTTCCAGCAATGCCGTACGCACCAACAATGGAAAAATTCTTTATGGTAAATCCAGATAAAGTTGAAAAAGCAATGCGTGAACTTGCGGAATTTTAATCGGGGGGACTATACATGGCTGTAGAAAATATTACAATGCCTCAGCTCGGGGAGAGCGTTACAGAGGGCACAATTAGTAAATGGCTCGTTAATGTTGGCGATCACGTAAACAAGTATGATCCGCTTGCAGAAGTAATGACTGATAAAGTAAATGCAGAAGTACCATCTTCTTTCACTGGTATTGTGAAAGAGTTAATAGCTGGTGAAGGTGATACGTTAGCTGTAGGTGAAGTAGTTTGTGTTATTCAAGTAGAAGGCGCAGATGAAGTGGCAGCAACAGCTGTTGAGGAAAAAACGAAAGAAGAACCAAAGGCAGCAGTAACTGCGCCTGAAAAAGCACTGAAAGTAAAACAACCAACTGATGGAAAACCACGTTTTTCACCAGCTGTCTTAAAACTTGCGGGTGAGCATAACGTTGATCTAGATTTAGTAGAAGGTACGGGAGCAAATGGTCGTATCACTCGTAAGGATATTTTAAAGCTAGTGGAATCTGGAAATATTCCGCAAGTAGGTGCGAAAAAAGAGGAAGCTGTAGCGGCAGTAGTAGAAGCTCGTCCAGAAGCACCAAAAGCAGCGCCAGTAGCGCAAAAAGTAGAAGCTGCGAAACCAGTTTCTGTACCTACAATGCCTGGCGATATCGAAATTCCAGTAACAGGTGTGCGTAAAGCAATTGCAGCAAACATGTTACGTAGTAAACACGAAGCACCACATGCTTGGATGATGATTGAAGTAGATGTGACAAACCTTGTGTCATACCGTAACTCAATTAAAGGGGACTTTAAGAAGCGTGAAGGCTTTAACTTAACGTTCTTTGCTTTCTTCGTAAAAGCAGTAGCACAAGCGTTAAAAGAGTATCCTCAAATTAATTCAATGTGGGCTGGCGATAAAATTGTTCAGAAGAAAGATATTAACCTTTCTATCGCTGTTGCAACAGAGGAAGAACTATTTGTACCAGTAATTAAGCAAGCGGACGAGAAAACAATTAAAGGTATCGCTCGTGAAATTACAGAACTTGCAGGAAAAGTACGTACGAAGTCGTTAAAAGCAGACGAAATGCAAGGTGGAACATTTACAATTAATAACACAGGATCATTCGGTTCTGTTCAATCTATGGGTATTATTAATTACCCACAAGCGGCTATTCTACAAGTTGAATCAATTGTAAAACGCCCAGTAATTATGGATAACGGTATGTTCGGTGCTCGTGACATGGTTAACTTATGTTTATCACTTGATCACCGTGTACTTGATGGTTTAATTTGTGGTAAGTTCTTAGGACGTGTTAAAGAAATTTTAGAAAACATGTCAGAAAACAACACATCTGTATATTAATAAAAAGCTCGCTTATGCGAGCTTTTTATCATCTTATTTCTTCATCTACATCCTACTATATGTATAAATACCTTTCCCAGTAATCTTACAATGAACGATTATGTATTAGGAATTTATGAAAATACATTGCTGATATATGGTATATGGATATAAAATAAGAAAAGAATAATTTTTTTGGCAAATCTTACTGATGAAACTGTAGTATAATATATTGTATTGTATGAAAAAGAGAGTTATTCTATATAAGTGTTTATAGATAATGTGTAATCAGTCGTCAAAACATGAAGAATGTTGACTCCTGGTTTTTTATTTTGCTGTAACAATGTTTCAGGAGGATGTCATGAAAAGAAGTACCGAATTTTTAAAAAGTTTAGATGTAAAATTAATTTTAATTTTGTTAGCATTATGTGTTACGAGTATAGCTGCTATATATAGCAGTCAGCAAACTGGCCAATATGGGGCTGAGAATTTTGCTTTGAAACAAGGTATTAACTACATAATTGGAATTGTAATGTTACTTCTTGTTGCAAGTGTTGATTCAGATCAGCTACAAAAATTATCATGGCCATTGTATATTGCAACGTTTTTGTCAATTATTCTACTAAAAATATTACCGGTTTCAACCTTTACACCGGAGATACTAGGGGCAAAAAGGTGGTTTAGATTTCCACTAATTGGATCTATTCAGCCGTCGGAGTTTTTCAAAATTGCACTGGTTATGTTAGTAGCAAATTTAGCAGTAAAGCATAATGCACAGCATATGATTCGAACATTTAAAACAGACCTAATATTAGTAGGAAAGATTATGCTAGTATCTATTCCTCCTACGGCAGTTGTATATAGTCAGCCGGATACAGGTATGGTGTTCTTATATGCTGCTGCTATTGCATGTATTTTATTTATGTCAGGTATTCAGAAGAAATTGATAGCAATATGTACAGTTATTCCGGTGACGATAGTATCTGCGTTAATGTTTATTTTCTTTAAGTATCCAGATTTTTTCTATAATAAGTTAGTTACTTTACTAAAGCCTCACCAACAGTCACGTATTTTAGGTTGGTTGGACCCATTTGAACATACAGATCAAGGTTATCAAACACAGCAATCGATTTTAGCTGTAGGTAGTGGAGGTATGGAAGGTAAAGGATACGGTGGAGGAAGCGTCTATATCCCAGAGAAGCATACTGACTTTATTTTCGCTACAATTGCCGAAGAAGGTGGATTTATCGTAGCAGCGTTAGTTGTGTTCTTGTTCCTATTACTACTATATCGAACAATTATTATTGGTTATTCAGCTGATAATTTATTTGGTACATTATTATGTGCTGGATCGATCGGGATATTAACGGTTCAA
Organism: Bacillus cereus; assembly: GCF_002567495.1. Taxonomy (GTDB): domain Bacteria; phylum Bacillota; class Bacilli; order Bacillales; family Bacillaceae_G; genus Bacillus_A; species Bacillus_A cereus_AQ. The sequence goes on from NZ_NVAP01000040.1 coordinate 159,196, forward strand.
ATATTCCAAAACATCGGTATGATCGTTGGATTAATGCCTGTAAAAGGTATTGCATTACCTTTCTTATCGTATGGGGGAAGTTCCTTATTCTCGAATATGATTATGATGGGGCTCATACTATCGGTACGGAAAACGTATAAAAAATATATGTTTTCAGTTAAGTAAAGAAGCTGGTTCGTTTTTAAACGAACCAGCTTTTTTACATATATGCTCATAAACGTTGCAAACTAAAACAGACTAGCAGTTTGGGATGTAAGGAGTGCAAAGTGATGCATATGCATATTTTTGAAGGAGCACGACATCTTTCTATTGGTGAATGGGTTGTTCGAGCCATAATAGCGTACATATTTTTAATATTAGTTGCGAAAGCAATGGGGCAAAGGTCTATCGCGCAGCTTCGCTTTTTGGATGTTGTATTAGTATTATTGCTTGGTGGGAATATTTCTAATGCACTTTCTGATGAGAAGGTCGGATTACTTGGTTCAATGATTACAACTTTTATACTAGTTGTACTTCATATTGTAAGCTCTATTTTAATGTTGAAATGGGATAGATGGAGACGCTTTTTAGAGCCAGCACCTATCATTCTTATACATAATGGTTGCATTGATTTTAGCAATTTGAAAAAGGCGAGAATTACGGCGGAATATTTATTTTCGGAACTTCGTATGCGAAATGTGAGCGATATTCAAACGGTTAAATTAGCATTATGGGAAGCAAGTGGTGTTGTTTCTATATTTCAGTATCCAGAATATGAAGCAGCTTCTCGGCGTGATCTGAAAGTGGCGGGGAAAAGGTCTCCAGTTTCTTTTATTTTAGTGAAAGATGGAAGGATTCAGCAGGACGTTCTCGCTTTAATAGGAAAAACAGAAGGGTGGGCAAAAGAGTTTTTAGAGAAGAGTGCGGAAATTGAGGCCATTATGTTAGCTACAGTAGATGAAGCACATAAAATAAATATTTTGTTAAAAAAATGAAAAATATACGCATTTTGTCGTTTCGTACATATGATACAATAGTGTGGACAACGAAAAAGGAGGCGATACGGTGGGATATGTAGAAGAATTACGAAAAATAGTTGGTCATCGCCCTTTAATTTTAGTTGGTGCTGTTGTACTCGTTATAAATGAAAGTGGATATGTTTTATTGCAGCAGCGGACAGAGCCGTATGGAAAATGGGGGCTACCTGGCGGGTTAATGGAGCTTAGTGAATCGCCAGAAGAAACAGCTTACCGTGAAGTATACGAAGAGACGGGAATAGAAGTAAAGAACTTACGACTGATCAATGTATTTTCTGGAGCGAACTATTTCACAAAATTAGTAAACGGTGATGAATTTCAATCTGTAACGACCGCTTATTATACGGATGAATACGAAGGGGATTTTGTTATGAATAAAGAAGAAGCAGTTCAACTTAAATTCTTTTCAGTAACAGAACTACCTGACTATATTGTAGGATCGCATAAAAAAATGATTGTTGAATATATGAAGATTATGGGAAAAAAGATATAATAATAGTGAAAGAAATACAAAAACACAGCTCTGGTTGGTAGTCCAGACGCATGATTTCATGTCAGTAACCTTCCCCTCCGGGATGTCCCGTATTTCTAAATTGTTTAAAGGAGGGGCTGTCAATGGATTTGACAGTATATCACGACGGTCAATTTTTTGTAGGAATTATTACACATAAAGAAAAAGGGAAATTGTGTGGAGCGAGGTATATTTTTGGAGCGGAACCGTCAGATGAAGAAGTGCTTATATTTGTGAATGGTCCACTTTTAGAGCATTTTCAGCACTTTGCAAAATGTGGTGTAGAAGTTAATGAAAAACAGCGTCCTAAAAATATAAAACGTATCATACGACAAGCAGCAAAAGAAATAAATGTTAAACGTTTTACTAAGGCGCAAGAGGCGATTAGTTTATCTTATGAATTGCATAAACAAGAAAAGAAAGTGCAGTCTAAAGAGAAGCGAGAAGCTGAAAAACAAAGAAGGCGTTTAATTAAAGTACAAAAAGCAAAGCAAAAACATCGTGGTCATTAAAGAAAAGGTGTTAGAGCAAGAGCTCTAACACCTTTTCTATACCTAAATACAAGTAAACTTACTTGTATTTCATAAACATTAACTGGTAAGATACAAATAGGTAGTTTTAGAGGAGGGAAAAGAGTGATTAATTTTAACTTTTTTATGAATGATGTTGTCCGCCAAGCGCGTGAAGAGATTGTTTCTGCTGGATATACAGAATTGACGACGCCGGAAGCGGTAGAAGAAGCGTTTAAAAGAAATGGAACAACACTTGTAATGGTAAACTCTGTATGTGGTTGTGCAGGTGGTATTGCTCGTCCTGCTGCTGCGCATTCCGTACATTATGATAAACGTCCTAACCACCTTGTAACGGTGTTTGCAGGTCAAGATAAAGAAGCGACAGCAAGAGCGCGTGAATATTTCGAAGGGTATCCACCTTCTTCTCCATCATTTGCTTTATTAAAAGATGGAAAAATTGTAACGATGGTAGAGCGTCATGAAATTGAAGGTCATGAACCGATGCAAGTTATTGCAAAACTACAATCGTATTTCGAAGAGAATTGTGAAGAACTATAAATAAGCGAAAAGGCGTTACGTCCACAACTAAGTGGATGTACCGCCTTTTTTATTTAGTATTAAAATTTAAGGGATATGCATAGTTATGTTATTTTATGCACTATTTTATACAATGAAAATGGCGTTTATATTGTTATTTTATTTATTTTTATTTTATATATTGCATAAAAATAAAAGTGCTGATACAATACAAACATCGAATAAATATTCTATTAAACTTTTAAATATACATTATTAGGGGGAAGAAAGATGAAGAAGTTATTATCAATATCGTTCGCACTTATTTTAATTGTAAGTATATTCAGTGCTTGTAGTAATGGGGAATCGAAAGAAACAAAAGGAAATAAGAAAGTACTCGTAATGGGAACTTCAGCAGATTATAAACCTTATGAATATGTAGAAGCATCAAAGAGTGATGAAATTATCGGCTTTGATGTTGATGTTGCTAAATATATCGGAAAAGAACTTGGTTATGAAGTGAAAGTGAAAGATATGGATTTTGGTGGTTTATTAGCATCTCTTAGCTCAGGAAAAGTTGATTTTGTAATGGCAGGTATGACGCCAACTGCAGATCGTAAAAAGAATGTTGATTTCACAGATATTTATTTTGTTGCTAAAAATATGGTTGTTTCTAAAAAGGACTCTAACATTAAATCAATAGAAGATTTAAAAGGGAAAAAAGTAGGGGTACAAACAGGATCTATTCAAGAGGAGAAAGCAGCAGAATTTAAAAAACAAGTCGATTTCAAAGTTGAGGGACGTGACCGTATACCAGAAATCGTACAAGAAATTAAAGCTGGTCGTTTTGATGCTGCAATTATAGAAGACACAGTTGCTAAAAATTATTTAGAGAAAATGAAAGATTTACAAGGAATTGAAATTAAAGAAGCCCCAGAAGAAGTTGGAGCAGCTATTGCCCTTCCGAAAAACAGTGATAAAACAGCAGAATTTAATAAAGTGATTAAAAAAATGCAAGAAAATGGAGAAATGGATAAATTAGTGAAGAAATGGTTTGGCAGCGAAAAATAAGCTGCCTTTCACTTTTCTGCGGGGGGAATGAGTAGTATGAATTTAGATTTTTCGGCGATTACGCCTTCGATACCATATATATTAAAAGGCTTAGAAGTTACTTTGAAAATTGTAGCAGTATCAGCTTTAGCAGGGTTTATTTTAGGGACATTATTAGCACTTTGTAAAATTGCTAGAATACGAGCATTAAATATAGCAGCAGATTTTTATACATCAATTTTTCGTGGTACACCACTTGTATTGCAATTAATGATTATTTATTTCGGTGTCCCACAAATAATTGGTTATGAAATACCAGCTTTTTTAGCGGCTGTACTAGCTTTTAGTTTGAATTCAGGTGCATACATGTCAGAAGTGATTCGTGCTGGTATTCAAGCAGTTGATAAAGGACAAACAGAAGCAGCAATGGCTTTAGGGATACCGTACGGAAAAATGATGAGAAATATTATTTTCCCTCAAGCATTAAAAAATATATTACCAGCACTTGTGAACGAATTTGCGACACTCACGAAAGAATCAGCTGTAGTAACAGTAATAGGCGCGACTGATTTAATGCGCCGTGCTTACATTGTAGGCGGTGAGACATTTAAATATCTTGAACCATTACTTTTTGTTGGACTGATTTATTATATGTTAGTCATTATTCTTACATTAGTCGGGAAGGCAATTGAAGGGAGAATGAAGAAAAGTGATTAAAATTGAAAACCTTCATAAATCATTTGGTAAAAACGAAGTATTAAAAGGAATTACAACAACAATTGAAAAAGGGGAAGTAGTTGCAATTATAGGGCCTTCTGGATCAGGAAAATCAACATTTTTACGCTGTATGAATATGTTAGAAGCACCAACGAATGGTCACATTTGGATTGGAACAGAAGAAGTAACGAACCCGAAAACGAATGTTATGCACGTTCGTGAAAATGTCGGTATGGTATTTCAGCATTTTCACTTATTTCCTCATATGACAGTATTAGAAAATATTACGTATGCTCCTATCAATGTAAAAGGAGTAACGAAGCAAGAAGCAGAAAAGAAAGCTGAGAAACTTTTAGAAAAGGTTGGATTATTAGATAAAAAAGATACGTATCCAAATCGCCTTTCAGGAGGACAAAAGCAACGTGTAGCAATTGCAAGGGCGTTAGCGATGGAACCGGAAGTTATGCTATTTGATGAACCAACATCGGCGCTAGATCCAGAGATGGTGAAAGAAGTGTTAGAAGTTATGAAATCGTTAGTTACGACAGGAATGACGATGGCTATCGTTACACATGAAATGGGCTTTGCAAAAGAAGTGGCAGATCGTGTTCTTTTCTTGGACGGAGGAAAACTTGTAGAAGATAGTGCGCCAACAGAATTTTTTGCAGCACCGAAAAGTGAACGTGCACAACAATTTTTACAAAAAATATTGTAATATGAAAAGGTTATGTGAATAATAAGTAGAAAAGGATGACATTGTGTCATCCTTTTTTTATACTAACTGTAAATACGTTTATACATATAGGAGCAATGAATGCTATGTTTAAAATTGGATATCGTACAGTAAAAACAGCAATAGGGACAGGCGCGGCAGTTTTTATTGCTCAGTTATTAGGATTAGAATTTTATAGTTCAGCAGGTATTTTAGTTATATTATGTGTACAAAATACGAAGCGGAAATCGCTTCAAGTGTCGTTACATCGTTTTTTAGCTTGTGTATTATCAATGGTATTCGCGTTTTGTATTTTTGAAACGATTGGCTATACACCACTTGCAATTAGCGTATTGTTACTTACATTTATTCCGACTGCAGTAATGCTTAAAATTCAAGAAGGCATTGTCACGAGTTCAGTTATTGTTATGCATCTATATTCATTGAAACAAATTACATGGCTTATAGTTGGAAATGAAATTGCTATATTAACGATAGGGATTAGCGTGGCGTTATTAGTAAATATGTATATGCCGAGTAGTGAAAATAAGCTAAAAGAGTATCAGGATAAAATAGAGAGTAATTTTAAAACGATTTTGTTTGAAATGGTTGTGTATTTACGAAATAGAGAAAGTAGTTGGAGCGGCTCAGAACTCATTGAAACCGAGAATATGTTAAATGAAGCGAGAGATTTATCGTTTAAGAAACTTGAGAATGCATTTATGCGAGAAGATGATTATTACTATCGTTATTTTAATATGCGCATGCAACAATTCGAAATTTTAGAGCGAATGATACCGCTAGCAGCTTCTTTATCGTGGACATATGAACAAGCTGACATGATTGCAGATGTTGTTGAAAACATTGGTAATGCTATTAGCCCGGAGAGTACTGGAGTTATTTCCTTAAGGCAGCTTCAAGAAATGAGGGGATTATTTAGAGACATGCCATTGCCAGCCACACGCGAAGAATTTGAGATACGTGCGAAACTGGTTCAACTTGTGTATGAAATGGAACAATATTTACTCATTAAAAGTCGCTTTAAGGGAAAGGATAATATAAAAGAACTTATATAGAAGGTAGGAATTATCTATGCCGTATCTTCTCTCTATCATATTATGTCTTTCTTTATCGCCGATTTGGCCTCTTGGTGATAATCCACGTGCCGGAGATCCTTTTATTATTGTAAATAAAGCAACGAATAAATTAGCTTACATTGACGATGGAAAGATTCAAAAGGTTTTTCCAGTAGCGACAGGGAAAACGAATGAATTAACTCCAGAGGGAACTTTTGATGTTGTAATGAAAGCGAAGGATCCGTATTACATTGCGAAGGATATTCCAGGTGGATCGCCGAAAAATCCACTGGGATCAAGGTGGATTGGATTTAATGCAAGAGGAACTGATGGAAGTAAATATGGAATACATGGAACAAACCAACCGAGTTCAATTGGAAAGTATATTTCACAAGGGTGTATTAGGATGAAGAAAAACGATGTGGAATATTTATTTGATCGCATTCCCATTGGAACGAAAGTATGGATTGTGAAATCAAAAAAAACATTTCAGCAATTGGCAAAAGAAAAAGGAGCCATTGCATATGAAAAAGCCAGCGAAAAAAAGTTGGCTTTTTCTATTATAATAAGTTGTCTTGACATGTGTACATAACCGTGCGTTAATGAAAATATAGAAAGATAAAAATAGATAAAGGGGTTGCTCATATGTACTTGAATCCAAAAATTTCGTATATGCAGTTTTTTATGGGATTTCTATTTGTTATTACATTCATATTGGCAACTTTTAATATATGTTCTTACCTTATAGCAATTGTATGTATGGCATTACTTAATCTCACTTTTGTTATTGGGGCATTTCAGCAGAAACAATATACAAGTTTTGTAATAGCGCTTGTAATGTCATTTTCCTTTAGTATTGTAGCAATTGTGTTTTATATAAAATAAACCATCTCGATGTCGAGATGGTTTATTTTGTCATGTGTAAAAAGTAAAAAAAGGACGAACGCATCGCCCTTTTTACCAAAACATACTCGCGCCAGCAAGTAATGTTGTTACAAGCATAGAAATTAGCATCACATAAACCATAACTTTTTGAGCTTTTTTATGCATCGTTATACCTCCTTGCAAATCAGTACAATTTCATTGTAACGAGAAATGAAATTATGGACAAGGGGAGAGTGAGGACAAAATTCGGTAAGGGGTTGCAAAATATAACAGGGAATTTAACTGTATGTAGAGAATATAGTAAAAGGGTGGATTGTTAATTTTTTGTTATGCAAGCTGAAGAATGGAGATACGATGATGAAAATATACGAAACAGATCGCTTACATTTACGGGAAATTGATGAGTCGTATACTGAAAAAGTTCTTCAATATTACGACAGAAATCGTGAATTTTTAAAAGCTTGGGAAGAGTATAGACCGGATGATTTTTTTACGTTAGATTATCAAAAGAAAAAGTTGCAAAAGGATAGAAAAGAGTTCGAAGAAGGGAAAATCATCAGACTATGGATTTTTAAAAAGGGTGATGATACGAAAATAATTGGGTGTATTTCATTTAATTTAATTGTTCGTGGTATTTATCAATCTTGTGTACTCAGTTATAAATTAGATAAAAAAGAGTTAAACAAAGGGTATACGACAGAAGCGCTTAGAAAAGCAATTCAAGTTGCTTTTGAGGAATTTCGTTTACATCGTATAGAAGCTCCGATTATGCCTCGCAATTTAGCATCTATACAAGTAGTGACGAAGATAGGTTTTCAATATGAAGGCGTGTCTAGAAAGATGTTAATGGTAAATGGCATATGGGAAGATCATATGCGCTGGGTATTGTTAAATGAGTAATAGAAAGCAGATGGCTATCTAGACATGTAAACCATCTGTTTTTTGTCTTGTATTTCGAAACTTTTGCGAAATTCTGTTATAATTAGTAGTGTTACATACATAATGGTAGTGCAGGAGGCGCAGTCTTATGATTAATCAAGAACGTTTAGTAAATGAATTTATGGAATTAGTACAAGTAGATTCTGAAACGAAATTTGAAGCAGAAATCTGTAAAGTATTAACGAAGAAATTTACAGATTTAGGTGTAGAAGTATTTGAAGATGACACAATGGCTGTAACTGGTCATGGTGCAGGTAACTTAATTTGTACTTTACCAGCAACAAAAGATGGTGTTGATACAATTTACTTTACTTCTCATATGGATACAGTAGTTCCTGGTAATGGAATTAAGCCTTCTATTAAAGATGGATATATCGTATCAGATGGTACAACAATTTTAGGTGCGGATGATAAAGCTGGATTAGCATCAATGTTCGAAGCAATCCGTGTTTTAAAAGAGAAAAACATCTCTCATGGTAAAATTGAATTTATTATTACAGTCGGAGAAGAATCAGGTCTTGTTGGTGCAAAAGCATTAGACCGTGAGCGCATTACAGCGAAATACGGTTACGCGCTAGATAGCGATGGAAAAGTTGGTGAAATCGTTGTTGCAGCTCCAACACAAGCGAAAGTGAACGCAATCATTCGTGGGAAAACAGCTCACGCTGGTGTAGCGCCGGAGAAAGGTGTATCTGCAATTACTATCGCAGCGAAAGCCATTGCGAAGATGCCACTTGGTCGCATTGACTCTGAAACGACTGCAAATATCGGACGTTTTGAAGGTGGTACACAAACGAATATCGTTTGCGATCATGTACAAATCTTTGCAGAAGCTCGTTCTTTAATCAATGAGAAAATGGAAGTACAAGTTGCGAAAATGAAAGAAGCATTTGAAACAACTGCAAAAGAAATGGGCGGTCAAGCAGATGTTGAAGTAAACGTTATGTACCCAGGATTTAAATTTGCTGATGGTGATCACGTTGTAGAAGTTGCAAAACGTGCAGCTGAAAAAATCGGTCGTACACCTTCTCTTCACCAAAGTGGTGGCGGAAGTGATGCAAACGTAATTGCTGGACACGGTATCCCAACAGTTAACTTAGCAGTTGGTTATGAAGAAATTCATACAACAAACGAGAAGATTCCTGTTGAAGAGTTAGCAAAAACAGCAGAATTAGTTGTTGCAATTATTGAAGAAGTAGCGAAGTAATGGAATAGAAAAAGCGTGTAAATCAATTGTGATTTACACGCTTTTTATTTTGATTCGATTGTTTTTACAAGGCGTATAAGCCAATACAAGAAAAACCATGGCAGTATATAAGTTGTTGCTACATGTACTAGACGAGAGAAAAATCCAAACGTATTCATCTTGAAAATTGGAAGTAGTAAATAATTAATTACGATGATTAATATAACTACAAGGAACGTATAGTTGAGTTTATTAGTTGATTTCATCATAATCAGCTCCTTTCACATGTATATCCTCTTTAAATAGATTGTAAAAAAGAACAAGTAATTATTATAACTATTGTGCAAAATTTGATATAATAAAAGAACGAACGTTCTGATTAGGGAGTGAGTACTATGCGAGAAATGTATCCGAAAAATGGTCGTGTAATTTTGCATGTAGATATGAATTGCTTTTTTGCATCTGTTGAAATTGCTCATGATCCATCATTACAAGGAAAGCCATTAGCAGTTGCTGGAAATGAAAAAGAGAGAAAAGGAATTATTATAACATGTAGTTATGAGGCGAGAGAATACGGAATACGTACGACGATGCCCCTTTGGGAAGCGAAAAGGTTATGCCCACAATTAGTTGTAAGGCGTCCTAATTTCACATTATATCGCGAAGCATCATTTCAAATGTTTCAAATCCTTTCTCGTTTTACAGAAAAGATACAACCAGTCTCAATAGATGAAGGGTATTTAGATATTACAGATTGCTACGCACTTGGTTCGCCTCTTGAGATAGCAAAGATGATTCAACAAGCACTATTAACAGAGTTACAGCTTCCGTGTAGTATTGGAATTGCTCCAAATCTATTTCTAGCAAAGACCGCTTCAGATATGAAAAAACCACTTGGTATTACCGTGCTTCGAAAACGGGATATTCCAGAACTGATTTGGCCACGTCCAGTTGGAGCAATGCATGGAATTGGTGAGAAAACAGCTGAAAAATTAAATGATATTCATATACAGACAATTGAACAGTTGGCAAAGGGAGACGAGCATATCATTCGTTCTAAAATTGGAAAGCATGGTGTTGATTTACAAAGGCGTGCAAAAGGTATGGATGATAGGGAAGTGGATCCGAGTCAAATGGGACAGCATAAAAGTGTCGGTAACTCGATGACTTTTGCAAAGGATATGGATGAAGAGAAAGAATTACTTGATATGTTAGATCGTTTATCAAAGTCAGTGAGTAAAAGACTACAAAAGCGAACCCTTGTCAGCTATAATATTCAAATTATGATTAAATACCATGATAGGCGAACAGTGACACGGAGTAAGCAATTGAAAAATGCAATTTGGGAAGAACGCGATATTTTTCAAGCAGCATCCCGTTTATGGAAGCAACATTGGGACGGTGATTCCGTTCGTTTACTAGGTGTTACAGCTACTGAAATAGAGTGGAAGACCGAATCGGTGAAACAATTAGATTTGTTTTCATTTGAAGAGGATGCGAAAAAAGAACCGCTACTTGCTGTCATTGATCAAATTAATGATAAGTATGGAACACCGCTTTTACAACGAGGTAGTCAACTGCTACGTAAGCAAGAGAGGTCGTTTCAACAAAAGTTAGAAAATAAGTTTATGTAGAAGGTGTCATGAAGTAGTAAATATCATGACACCTTTCATATTTAACTCGCTTCTAAATCTAAAGAAGTCTTCCATCCAGCTCCAGTAACGCCAGATTCTAATAGCATTCTACTTACTATTTTTTCAATTAAGATAGCCGCATTTGTCTTGCAATGTAATGTAGCCTGTATACAAACTTTTTGATTAGAATCTACATCTTCACTATACAACTCTTTTAAACCAAGCCCTTCTGTACTTACCATATGCATAAGTAAAAAACGAATATGTGCTTCATTTTCTTCTGAACAAGTAAGAGAAAGGAAGTAGTTGGTTTGTTCAGGTGATTCTTCTTTTGATTTTTTGTTCATAAAGAGAGCGATTGGGCGAAGAAGTATATTTGCTAGTAAAACGCCGGCTGCACCTAATATCGCTGCAACAAGAAAACCAGCGCCTGTAAGAGTACCGACAGCAGCTGCACACCATAAAGTAGCTGCCGTATTTAGTCCTCTAATACTAAAACCATCGCGGATAATAACGCCGCCCCCTAAAAAACTAATACCACTAACAACTTGAGCAGCAATGCGGGATGGGCTAGCATCATGATCAAGCATGACGGATAATAAAACAAATATACAGGCACCAAGTGATACGAGAGCATTTGTCCGCAGCCCGGCCATTCGGTGTCTCCATTGCCTTTCCATTCCGATGCAAGCACCTACAATAATTGCGATAACTAATCTGAATACAATGTCGTACCATACCATCATGGTCACCTCCATATATAAGTATCTGTTATGTTTTTTAGAATGAGCGGGGGATACCCACTCATTCTTATTTTTACAACCAGCTATGAAACTTTTTAATATAAAGCTTTTTCAGGAATTGTGTTAAGACAGCGTAGCCTAATAGTATTCCTACTAACCAAGGGAAGTAGCTAAGTGGTAATGCTTGTAAACCAACGGCTGCACCAAGTGGTGAGAATGGAATATAAATCCCGATTGCCATAATAAGAGCAGTTAATAAAACGACTGGTGTTGATGCAGTGCTTTGAATAAATGGAATCTTCTGTGTTCTTATCATGTGAACAATTAAAGTTTGTGTTAACAATCCAACGACAAACCAACCGGACTGGAATAATGATTGTTCGCTCGGTGTATTTGCGCCAAATACATTCCACATGACTACGTATGTGATAATATCAAATATGGAACTAATTGGGCCGATACAAATAATGAAGTTTCGTAAGTTTGCAGTATCCCATTTTCGTGGTTTTTCTAGAAACTCTTTATCCATTTTGTCCCATGGAATAGAAAGTTGTGAAATATCATAAAGTAAGTTTTGAATTAAAAGATGAATGGCAAGCATCGGTAAAAAGGGAATGAAAGCACTTGCTACTAACACGCTAAACACATTACCGAAGTTAGAGCTAGCTGTCATCTTAATATATTTTAAAATATTTCCGAATGTAGTACGTCCTTCTAAAATCCCGGCTTCTAATATAGTTAAACTTTTTTCGAGTAGAATAATATCGGAAGCTTCTTTTGCAATATCAGTAGCAGTATCAACGGATATTCCGACATCAGCTTCACGTAATGCTACAGCATCGTTAATGCCATCTCCCATATAACCTACAGTGTGTCCATTTCCTTGTAGTGCGCGTATAATGCGAGATTTTTGCATAGGATTCAGCTTCGCAAATACAGTCGTTTCTTCAGCAAGTTTTGCCAATGCTTTATCTGGTAAAGAATCAATCTCGTAACCGAGGATTGGTTCACCGATATCTAACCCAACTTCTTTACAAACCTTTCTTGTAACAATTTCGTTATCGCCAGTTAAAATTTTCACTTGTACACCATGTTTTTGTAATGCTTGAATGGCAGCTGCTGCAGATGGTTTCGGTGGATCTAAAAAGCCAATATATCCAGCGAGAATCATATCAGTTTCGTCTTTTACTGCGTACTCTTTATCATTTATTTTTCTATCTTTTTTATAAGCCACAGCAATAACTCGCATACCTTCACTATTCAATGTCTCACTTAGCTTTTTGACATTTGAGCGCATTTCCTCAGTAAGTGGAACAATTTTTTCATCCACTTCAGTGTAGTTGCAAATGGATAAAAGTTCTTCTACGGCACCTTTACAAACCATTGTATGTTCACTTGTAATGTCTTTCACGATGACTGACATACGCCGGCGGGCGAAATCGAATGGAATTTCATCTAGCTTTTGAAAAGCTGATGGATCAAAATTATGGTTTTCCTCTGTATGTTTAATAACAGCCTTATCTATTAAATTTTTTAATCCAGTTTGATAGAAACTATTTAAATAGGCAAATTGTAAGACACGATTACATTCATTTCCATTAGGATCTAAGTGGCGAACAAGGACAACTTTATCTTCTGTTAAAGTTCCGGTTTTATCTGTACAAAGAATGTTCATAGCACCTAAGTTTTGAATAGAATTTAGTTGTTTTACAATTACTTTTTGTTTAGACATGTTAACGGCACCTTTAGCTAAATTAGCAGTTACAATCATTGGTAACATTTCGGGTGTAAGACCAACAGCAACGGCAATAGCGAAGAAGAAAGCTTCTTGCCAATCTCCTTTTGTGAATCCATTAATGAGAAGGACAATAGGTGCCATAATAAGCATGAATGTAATTAAGAGCCAGCTTACTTTGTTTACACCTTTATCAAAGCTTGTTTCTACACGCTTTCCGATTACCTTATTTGCTAAAGAGCCGAAATACGTATCGGTACTTGTTGAGATGACAACAGCTTTTGCGCTACCACTTACAATATTTGTTCCCATGAAACAAAGGTTTTCCATATCGAGTGGATTGTAATTTTTTTTCATGTTTGTCGGTAAGATATGCTTATTTTCTGTATGGTAGCAGTGTTCGTATTTTTCTACAGGGAGTGCTTCCCCTGTTAAAGAAGATTGATTAACAAATAAATCTTTAGCGGATACAATACGCACATCAGCTGGAACGATATCACCGGCTGAAAGGGAAATGATATCGCCAGGTACAAGTTCCTCAATTGGAATTTCTGTTGTGTAATTTCGATTTAAATTCGTTACATTTTTTGTTTCATGTACAAATCCATTTATTCTAAATACGCTCGCAGTTGTTCGAACCATAGCTTTTAACTTATCGGCAGCTTTTTGAGAACGAAATTCTTGGGAAAACCGAATTGTTGCACTAAGTAGTACCATTGCAGATACGACAATTGTTCCTTGTATGTCATCTGTGAAAAAGGAAAGGGCTCCAAGAGCTAATAAAACGAAAATAAATGGATTTTTAAATGCCAGCAGAAATTGAATGTACCACGGCGCCATTTTATTATGAGCTATTTCGTTCGGACCGTATAAAGAAAGTCTACGAGACGCTTCTTGTTTAGATAATCCATCTTGTGTTGTTTCTAGAAGTTTTAACGCAGAGCTTACATCTTGTGTTGCAACCTCCACTAATAATTCGTTATTTGTTTGCATGCTATCTTGCTCATAAGCATGCTTTGTTTCTTGTCTTTGTAAATTAAACATCGGTAGTTCCTCCTCTGTCATGAAAGAGGAAACAATCTGTTACCTAACTATTTGAAATGGTGAGGAACAGTTTCTTTCCTACCTACATGATGAAATATGAATGTAAAACGTATGGGTATCTGGGCCGAATCATCAATTGCCAACTGTTCCTCACCTCCGTACAATTTAGTAGTTTCTGAATATGCTATGTTTGTTTCATAGTAAGGTGCATATATACGTAAAAAGACCTTTACTCAAAACGAGTAAAGGTCTGAATTCGCAGTTAAAAGAGTCCACAACAAAGACTGTTAGTAAACATAGATAAAAACAGTTTTTGTGTATGACAAAATACATGCACCTCTCCCTCGTTGAGTTTTAGC
>NZ_NVAP01000041.1 GCF_002567495.1 Bacillus cereus
GTTTTCAAAGAACTACTTGGCCGCTCATTTGCGACTTCCTTATGTTAACATCTTCGTTTTTCGATGTCAACTAAGTTTTTCAATTTCTTTTTTGTCGTTTTCTGCGTTTCTGCATCAGCGACGTTTATTAATTTACCATATACAAACTATTAACGTCAACACTTTTTAATAAAAAGTTCTTTTTCTTACATAACGAATACATTCTTCTGCATTAGCGACTCTCCGAAATAAACAAAAAATGATTTTATATCTTTCTTCCATCGCTTTTTTTACAACTTCATGAATACGCTCATCTTCAAAATCAAATAAAAGTTCCTCTAACTCTCTCTTTAATATGTATTCCATCTCTTTTCTCTCTTCTTTCGTCAACATCAGCCCAAGCAAATGATCACCTCAATAATTCCTTACGTAACAATAAACGTTCCGCTCATTTTCACTTATCACAATCCTACCATTCATTATATCCACTGCTTACGATGTTAATCCTTTGTTCTCTTTTTTATATTTACAGCATATATGTAACTGAAAAGGATTGGACAAAGGGGCGTAATATTATGTTTTTCTTTTTTATTACGAGTAAGAGAAATTTTAAACAGATTAGCTTAATAGTGATACTTTCCTTATTTACAGCATGGCTACTCTTTTTAAAAACATATTCACATGAATCTGCTTTTTCAACTGCTACAGGTCCTAAAGTAATTTACAAAGGAGATACCGCTAAAAAGCAAGTTGCATTTACGTTTGATATTAGTTGGGGAGACAAAAAAGCAATTCCAATCCTTGATACTCTTAAAGAAAGAGAAATTAAGAATGCAACCTTCTTCCTTTCCGCTGCATGGGCCGAAAGACACCCTGATATTGTCGAGCGCATCCTGAAAGATGGACATGAAATCGGTAGTATGGGCTACAACTACACATCCTATACTTCTTTAGAGACGAATGAAATAAGACGAGACCTTTTACGAGCGCAAGATGTTTTTACAAAACTTGGTGTAAAACAAGTCAAGCTGTTACGTCCACCTAGTGGTGAATTTAACAAAGCAACCCTTAAAATCGCAGAATCACTTGGATACACCGTCGTGCATTGGAGTAATAATTCAAACGATTGGAAAAATCCAGGTGTAAATAACATCGTTTCTAACGTCTCTAATAATTTAAAAGGTGGAGATATCGTCTTATTACACGCATCTGATTCTGCCCTTCAAACAAATAGAGCTTTACCGCTGCTCCTACAAAAATTAAAAAGTGATGGATATGAACAAATATCCGTATCACAACTTATTTCCAACACAAGTACGAAAAGTGAAGATGTAAAGTAGTTCCTTCCCTACTATTCTTCACGCATAAAAAGCTCTACTACCTTTCAATAAGGTGGTGGAGCTTTTTTAATTACACCATTTCCAGCAGTATAGCTGCTGTTTTATAAAACCTCTCTATTAAGCAGATTTACTCGTTTTTCCGATTAAACGATGTAATACAAGTAATTGATATGCATTACATAATAAGAGCGGTATAACCATTAAATATAACCAATCTGTATCATTAATCCGAAGCGCTGGTACCCATTCAAGAATCGTTACAACAAC
This sequence comes from Bacillus cereus, assembly GCF_002567495.1. Taxonomy (GTDB): domain Bacteria; phylum Bacillota; class Bacilli; order Bacillales; family Bacillaceae_G; genus Bacillus_A; species Bacillus_A cereus_AQ. The sequence continues at coordinate 1,587 of NZ_NVAP01000041.1, forward strand.
CATAAAGAACAGAGCTGGCACAAATGCTTTTTTATTTGTTTCTTTACTTTTCACATAAGCAACAATTGCTCCAAACACAAATAATATTCCAGCAACAAGTATGTTATTCCCTAATGAGACTTCCCCATTTGCAATAAGTACAGATCTTAAATACACGAAATCAAATAATACGAATGCAATAAAGAAGAGCTGGACTGCATTCCATAAAGAAGATGAGCGAAACATCCCTAATCCAAAACGGTGGATTGTTAAATATGCAAAGAACCCCATTTGACTTATAACGCTAAAAATAAAGCCTACACCCATCAACCAGAAAGATACCGCTAAAATCTCCTTGCCGTCGAAATTTTGAAAAAATTTATTATACTTGTCCCACTCCAAAACAAAGCCAATAATAACTGTGCTAATCCCACCAAGAAACAACGTCGTTAAAAATAGTCGTACCCACTTGCGGCTATTCACAACACATCCCCCATTATCCTTATATTTCTAATTAAATTGTATCAATGACAATTTCAAAAAGCTAGCCATGTTCATGTATAAATTCCTTAAAGATATTTATATTAAAAAGAGAGAACTGTGCTGAAAGGAGTTCCAACTTATGAAACGGATGCTATTCATTTTCGTTTCTTCTTTTCTGCTTATTGCACTTGCAGCATGCGCACAAGGAAAAGAAACGAAATCCGAACTAGATTACGATCAAACAAAGAAAATGATTGTTGATATTTTAAAAACAGATCAAGGTAAGAAAGCTATTCAAGATGTATTAACTGATGAAAAAATGAAACAAGCACTCATACTAGATGAAACGGTAGTAAAGAAAACGATTGAAGATGCAATGGTATCCGATAAAGGGCAACAATTCTGGGAAAAGCTCTTTAAAGATCCTGAGTTCTCATCGAAGTTTGCTAAAAGTATGGGAAAAGAACAAACTCAATTAATGAAAACCTTATTAAAAGACCCTGAATACCAAGCAGGCGTTATAGAAATCATGAAAAATCCTGAAGTAGAAAAAATGATGTTACAAACAATGAAGAGTAAAGAATACCGTCAATATCTACAACAAGTACTAACAGAAACTGCTGAAAGTCCACTCTTCCAAGCCAAGATGATTGATATCATTAGTAAAGGTGTACAAAAAGCTGAAAAAGGCGGATCTGATAAGAAAGAAGCAGGCGGTGAAGGTGGCTCTCAAGGCAAGAAGAAGGAAGAACAGTAAAAATAATAACTATAATAACGAGTGGACAATTTATACATTGTTCACTCGTTATTACTTTATCTTGCTATTAACAGACAAAATGACTCCCTCTAGTTAAACGAAAGGTTCACTTTATTTTTGTGTAACAGCTGTTTTATCGATTACCGTTTCAGCTATTTTACTATAAATAATGCCCGTTGTATGTGTATCTTCATATACTGAAGGAGCAAAGTCTTCTTTATTCCAATCAGGTTGTTGCAGCGGAATGCGTCCAAGAACGTTTGTTTGTAGTTCGGTAGCTAACTTATCTCCCCCACCTTTTCCAAATACATATTCTTTCTCACCAGTTACCTTACTTTCAAAATATGCCATATTCTCAACAACACCAAGAATACTATGTTCAGTGCGCAATGCCATCGCTCCAGCACGTGCTGCTACAAACGCAGCCGTTGGATGAGGCGTCGTTACAATAATCTCTTTGCAAGATGGCAACATTGAGTGCACATCTAACGCAACATCACCTGTGCCTGGTGGCAAATCTAGTACTAAATAATCTAAATCGCCCCATTCTACTTCTGTGAAGAAGTGGTTTAACATTTTCCCAAGCATAGGTCCTCTCCAAATAACTGGTGCATTATCCTCTACAAAGAAGCCCATTGAGATTACCTTTACCCCAAGTCGTTCCACCGGAATTATCTTGTCACCTCTTACGATAGGACGTTTTTCTATCCCCATCATGTCTGGCACACTAAAACCGTAAATGTCCGCATCAATAATACCAACTTTTTTTCCTAAACGAGCTAAAGCAACTGCAAGGTTAACGGAAACTGTTGATTTTCCCACGCCACCTTTTCCACTCGCTACTGCTAAAAATGTTGTTTTTGAATTAGGTGATAATAAAGATTCAGTTTGCTCTTCTTCTTGCTCCGGTGCAAACTGAGCTAATTCCTCTTCTGTAAATTCTGCAAAACGAAGTCCAACTGTTGCTGCCCCAAGTTCTTTTACTAACTTTACAATTCCGGACTGCAACTGCATTTGCTCCGCTGTACCGGTTTTTACGATTGCAATTTTGACACTCACATGTTCCTTCTCAGGCTTGACTGTTACCTCTTTAATTGCGCTTGTTTCTTTTAATGTTTTATGTAAAAACGGATCTACAATCCCTTCTAACGCTTCAACCACTTGCTCTTTCGTTACCATAATTAGCCCAGCCCCCTGTATAAAAAATAACGTAATGTTAATTGAATTTATCTCTGCTTATTCTTGAAATAAATGCGTTTACATTTCCAGTATAACATATTTTCCGAAAACTTCGTTAACGAGAGAAACTCAAAAAAACCCTCCTTATTCTGGAGGATTTCCTTTTTCCGTAAAATAACGTAATATACCACGGTATATTGCAGCTGCTACCTTTTGCTGATATTTCTCCGAATTTAACATATACCTTTCGTTCACATTCGATAAAAATCCGGCTTCAATTAAAGCACCTGGTGTTTTCGCATACTTCAATAAGTATACGTGAGAGATCGTTTTAGCAGAACGATTCGTATTTTCTAAACTTGTTCTCAATTCAGCCTGTATAAATTTCGCAGCACGTTCATTTTCAATTGAAGAGCGGTAGTAGAACGTTTGTGCGCCTTTCGATCCACTACTAGTTAAAGCATTTAAATGAATACTTGCAAAAAAGTCTATATCAGGTTTATTGATAATTTCTACACGTTTTTTTAAATCCTCAGCTTTACGTCTACTATATGACTTTGTATCTTTGTTAGCTAAATCATAATCTCCCTCACGCGTTAAAATAACTAGTGCACCTTGTTCTTGTAAATAGTCTTGTACCTTTTTTGTAATTTCAAGCGTAATATCCTTTTCTATAATATCCTTTCCACCAACAGCCCCTCCATCTGGTCCACCATGCCCAGCATCTAATACGATTACTTTCCCTGATAAGGGTAAATTCCAAGCTCGCCACGATTTTGTAATTTGAAATTCTTGTTTGACTAAAAAAAACAATACAACCGCAGCGAGTGCAAAAGAGATAATTCGAATTCTCTTCATACCTTTCCTCCTCCAGCTAGTCCCTCTAATTACTTATATGGGACAAGAGGAAAGTTTATGCTTGTCTTAATGAAGCTTTAATCGATATCTTCTTTCACCTTTTTCATATCCTTCTTGCCACCACAATCCTATAAACTGCTGACAAGATTCAAAAAGTAATTCCTCATCTTTCAACTTTATCTCTCGCATAGTCATACTCGTTAAAAATTGAAATAGCGTTTCCGTTAATTGTTGTTCTTCTTCTAAAGCTCTATATTTCACATCAAAGAAAGATTCACCATAATAACCAAATTTACTATATCTCGCTCCTAATAAATATGATTCTATCCCTAATTCAATACAGTAATCTTCATACTGACGATGAAGCTCTTGCATTTGAAAGGCATCACGAATATTTGAACGCAATGTTTTTAATGATAATTCCCGCAACATCTTCCGCTCGTATTTTAACTGCTTTTCTTTTTGTTTTTCTTGTAAGCTGACAATGACATTCATAGTACTTATAAACCTCCCTAATACGTATTAGTCTAAACTTCTAAAGAAGAAGCATACGCGCGGCGGTAGTACTAAAATATTCCAAGCTATAAAAATCACAAAAGAGGAATGAAACATAAAAAAACCCCAACCAAAATGGTTGGGGTTTGTAGTTCGCAAAAATTAACGTTTTGAGAACTGAGGTGCACGACGTGCGCCTTTAAGACCGTATTTTTTACGCTCTTTCATACGTGCGTCACGAGTTAATAGACCTGCACGTTTTAGTGTTAGACGGTATTCTGGATCAGCTTTTAATAAAGCGCGAGAAATACCGTGACGAATAGCACCAGCTTGACCAGTGTATCCACCACCATTTACGTTTACAAGTACATCGTAGTTACCTAAAGTTTCTGTTGCAACTAGAGGTTGTTTCACTACTTCACGTAATGCAGCAAATGGGATATAGTTTTCAAAATCACGACCGTTAATGATAACGCGTCCTTCGCCTGGAACTAGGCGTACGCGCGCTACTGAACTCTTACGACGTCCAGTGCCATAGTATTGAACCTGTGCCAAAGTAAGCCCTCCTTTAATTAATTATCCGCGAAGTTCGTAAACTTCTGGTTTTTGTGCTTGGTGTGGATGCTCTGCTCCAGCATACACGTTTAGTTTCTTAGAAACTTGGCGGCCTAAGCGTCCTTTTGGAAGCATGCCTTTAATTGCAAGCTCTAACATTTGTACAGGGTAGTTTGTACGCATTTCTAGAGCTGTTCTTTGTTTAAGTCCACCTGGGTGGTTAGTGTGACGGTAGTAAATTTTATCGTTTAATTTATTACCTGTTAAATGAATTTTCTCAGCGTTAATAATAATTACATGATCACCCGTGTCAACGTGTGGTGTAAATGTAGGTTTGTTTTTACCGCGTAAAATAGATGCTACTTCCGTAGATAGGCGACCTAAAGTTTGACCTTCAGCATCAACCACATACCATTTACGCTCAACTTCGTTAGCTTTTGCCATAAAAGTCGTACGCATGTGTTTCCCTCCTCGTTATCTTTTCCATAGAAAAAATCTATTGTTTATCTTAAACACGATTTCCTTCCGGGGCTAATCGTGGTTTTAGAAACAATACCATATGTTATGATATACTTTTGAGTTTCTAATGTCAAGCAAATGTTACACCAGGATTAGTTGTTATAGTTTACCTGCCATAAGTAAAGCCCATGACCTGGAGCCATCTTTCCAGCAAACTGGCGATTTTGTTTCGCTAGAATCTCTGGAATGCTATCAGGATCAAGCTTTCCTTGCCCTACGTTAAGTAACGTACCAACAATAATTCTGACCATATTATATAAAAATCCATTACCTACAAAACGAAAAATTAATTCATCGTCTTGCTCAATTAGCTCAATTTCATAAATTGTTCTCACTTTATCTTTTTTGTCAGTTTTTGCCGAACAAAAAGAAGTAAAATCATGCGTTCCAATAAAATACGGGATCGCTTTTCTTATAGAGTTGATTTCGAGCGGATATGGATATTGATATACGTAATTTCTACGGAATACATCCGCAGTCTTTGATAATAATACACGATAACGATATTCTTTTCTCTCAACACCGTAACGCGCATGAAATTCTTCTGTTTTTTTCTCTACCTGTCTGATAACAATATCATCTGGCAACATTGTGTTTAATGCATTACTCCATTGCCACTCTTCAAGAGACAACGGTGTATCAAAGTGTATCACTTGTCCTTTAGCATGAACGGTAGAATCCGTCCTGCCTGATGCCTGAACGCGAACAAGTTCTCCTTTATGCAATTTCTGTAAAGCTTTCTCGATTTCTTGTTGAACAGTACGATGCTGCGGCTGAATTTGATAACCACAAAAATGCATGCCATCATATGCAACCGTACATTTTATTCTATCCATTTCTCTATTCTCCATTACGATCGCACCCATGCTAAAATACAAGCTAAGCAAAATAAGCTTACAATCGTTACTGTATCGCTTGTTTTCCAGCGTAGTTGCCTAAATTTAGTACGTCCTTCACCACTTTGATATCCACGAGCTTCCATCGCAATCGCTAAGTCCTCTGCACGCTTAAAAGCACTGATAAACAGAGGAACGAGCAGCGAGATAATAGCTTTCATTCTATCTTTTATCGGTCCCCCAGCGAAATCAATACCACGTGATGCTTGTGCTTTCATTATTTTACTCGTTTCATCCATTAATGTCGGGATAAAACGAAGAGAAATTGACATCATTAATGCGATTTCATGAACAGGAACCTTTATACGCTTCAAAGGCTTTAATAACGTCTCCAAACCATCTGTAATTTCAATAGGTGTCGTCGTTAACGTTAATAATGTCGTCATTAAAATAATAACGAAGAATCGTACAGAAATGTATATCCCTTGCTCTAATCCTTTTTCATGTATCGAAAACCAACCAAGCTGGAATAGTACATCCCCCTCTTTATTTGTAAAAATATGCAGGAAAAATGTAAAAAGAAAAATCCATAAAATTGGTTTTAAGCCCGAAAGTACATAACGAATCGGCACTTTTGCAAAAAATAAAGCAATGAGTGCATATAAAAACAAAAATCCATATGAAATCGCATTATTTGCTAAGAAAACAACAAATACATATAAAAAGACAATCAGCAGCTTCGTACGTGGATCAAGTTGATGAATAAGTGAATTCCCTGGGATATATCTCCCAATAATCAACTGCTGCATGATTCATGACCACCTTTTCGTAACACCTGCACAACTTCATGAGTAAGATCCTCTAAAGATAAGGTAGCCTTTGGAATTGAAATACCAAACTTCTCTTCAATTGCACGTTTATACTTTAAAGACATAGGAAGATCCACACCAATTTTCTCTAGTTCATCAACATGTGAAAATACTTCCTCTGCACTTCCTTGCAAAAAGACCGTTCCTTTATGCATAACTACAATCTGCTCCGCATACTGAGCAGCATCTTCCATATTATGCGTTACAAGGATAACTGTAAGACCCTTCTCCTTATGCAACTTATAAAACATCTCCATAAGTTCGTTCTGCCCTTTTGGATCTAGTCCTGCTGTAGGTTCATCTAATACAAGCACTTCAGGTTCCATCGCCAGTACACCCGCTATAGCAACACGTCTCATTTGTCCACCACTTAATTCGAACGGAGAACGTGTTAACAGTTCCGGTTCTAGCCCTACAAGTTCTATTGCCTCTCTAGCCTTTTGCTTCGCTTCGTCTACAGATACCCCAAAATTAGTAGGTCCAAAACAAATATCTTTCTCCACAGTCTCTTCAAACAACTGATGTTCTGGGAATTGAAAGACGACCCCTACTTTTTTACGTAGTGGCTTTAACTTTTTTTCTTTCTTTCCTGCCGAAATCAAATGTTCACCAATTTGAACTGTACCATTTGTCGGCTGCAATAAACCATTTAAATGTTGAATCATCGTCGACTTTCCTGAACCAGTATGACCGATAATGGCATAATAGCCCCCACTTGGAAACGACACGTCTACATCATAAAGTGCGCGTCTTTCAAATGGAGTTTTATATTGATAACGATGTTCTACTTTTTGGAATGTAATCTCCAAAGTTCGTTCACCAAGCTTTCCATTGTAAGATGCGTATTTTGCAAGAGAATTTCATTTCTTTTTAATAATTCTGCTATTTTAACCGAAAACGGTACATCTAAGCCAATTTCTTGGAGCATATGAGAGGACTTAAAAATTTTCTCTGGAGTCCCTTCCTCTAATATTTCTCCCTTATTTAAAATAATGACACGATCTGACTGTGCCGCTTCTTCTAAATCGTGCGTAATTGATAACACGGTAATACCTTTTTCATTAACAAGTTGTCTAACCGTTTCTACTACCTCACGTCTTCCTTGAGGATCTAACATTGAAGTTGCTTCATCTAATATTAAAATAGATGGCTGAAGTGCTAAAACGCCCGCTATTGCGACTCGCTGTTTTTGTCCACCAGATAACGAATGGGGTTCATCATTAAGAAACTCTTCCATACGGACCAGTTGAAGGGCTTGTTCTAGTCTTTCTATCATCTGCTCTCTTGGCATTCCGATATTTTCTAGACCAAATACAACGTCATCTTGTACTGTCGTTCCAACAAATTGATTATCTGGATTTTGAAATACCATCCCAATTTGTTTTCGAACGTCCCACACCGTTTCCTCTGATAAAACCACTGTATCATTTATAGTAATGGTCCCTGATTCTGGTAAAAACAAACCATTCAATAATTTTGCAAGTGTAGATTTACCTGAACCATTTTGTCCAATAACAGATACCCACTCTCCTTCATATAAGGAAAATGAAACATCTTTTAATGCATAAGAGGCTGCCCCAGGATATTGAAATGATATATTTTCTGTCCGAAGTTTCTCTTTTTTCAATAGAAGGCACCCTTTCCTTCGCCAAGTTAGCCTATTTTTTTATATTTAAAAAAAAAGGGCCATGACCAGTTACTTGAAAAGAACTGTCCTGCCCTTTTAATCAGCATTATACTAACTCGATAATTACCATTGGTGCTGCGTCTCCGCGACGTGGACCAATTTTTGCAATACGAGTGTATCCGCCTTGGCGCTCAGCATAGCGTGGAGCTACATCAGCGAATAATTTTTGAAGTGCATCTTGACCAGTCTCAGCGTTAGCAACTTCATTGCGAATGAAAGCTGCTGCTTGACGACGAGCATGAAGATCTCCGCGTTTACCTAAAGTGATCATTTTTTCCACTACAGAACGAAGTTCTTTTGCACGAGTTTCTGTCGTTTGGATGCGCTCGTTGATAATTAAATCAGTAGCTAAATCACGTAACATAGCTTTACGTTGCGCACTTGTACGGCCTAATTTTCTGTATGCCATTCGTAGTTCCCTCCTTTGTTGATGGGTTTAAATCCTCAGTCGTCTTTACGTAAACCTAAACCTAATTCCTCAAGTTTATGTTTAACTTCTTCTAAGGATTTACGTCCTAAGTTACGAACTTTCATCATATCTTCTTCTGTTTTGTTCGCAAGCTCTTGTACAGTATTAATTCCTGCACGTTTTAGGCAATTATAAGAACGAACAGAAAGATCTAGTTCTTCGATAGTCATCTCAAGAACTTTCTCTTTTTGATCTTCTTCCTTCTCGACCATAATCTCAGCATTTTGTGCTTCATCAGTTAAACCAACAAAGATATTTAAATGCTCAGTTAAGATTTTGGCACCTAAAGAGATAGCTTCTTTTGGCCCGATGCTTCCATCCGTCCATACATCAAGCGTAAGCTTATCATAATTAGCCACTTGTCCGACACGTGTCTTTTCCACTTGGTAAGTTACACGTGATACTGGAGTATAAATAGAATCAATAGGAATTACTCCTATTGGTTGATCTTCGCTTTTATTTGCATCAGCTGGCGTATACCCACGGCCACGCTTTGCAGTTAAACGCATGCGGAAATGCGCATTTTTTGCTAACGTTGCAATGTGTAAATCTGGATTTAAGATTTCTACATCACTATCGTGAGTAATATCAGCAGCTGTGACAATACCTTCGCCCTGTACATCAATTTCCAACGTCTTCTCTTCTTCAGAGTAGATTTTAAGAGCTAACTTTTTCAAGTTTAAGATGATCGTCGTAACGTCTTCTACTACGCCCTCAACTGTTGAAAATTCATGCAATACGCCATCGATTTGGATAGCAGTAACAGCGGCACCAGGGAGTGAGGATAAAAGAATACGACGTAAGGAGTTACCCAAAGTAGTACCATATCCACGCTCAAGCGGTTCAATTACGAATTTACCATATTTAGCATCTTCGTTAAGTTCAACCGTTTCGATTTTCGGCTTTTCGATTTCAATCATTAACTAAACCCTCCTTCAAAACGTCGAAACCCCGGTTAAACAAAGGTATAACCCCTGTCTAACCGAAAGTCCCCCTTAGGCAGTTCCCGATTGTGCACAACAAGCGATGTTTCTGTACGAAATTTCTCGATAATGCATCATATCCATTATAGACAAAAGGGAAAATTCTATACAGAAAAATTACACACGACGACGTTTTGGCGGACGACATCCATTATGAGGAACTGGAGTAACATCTCTAATTGCTGTTACTTCTAGACCTGCAGCTTGAAGAGCACGAATTGCAGCTTCACGACCAGCACCAGGACCTTTAACAGTAACCTCTAAAGTTTTTAAACCGTGCTCCATTGCAACTTTAGCAGCAGCTTCAGCAGCCATTTGCGCAGCGAATGGAGTAGATTTACGAGATCCACGGAAACCAAGTGCACCAGCACTAGACCAAGAAAGTGCGTTACCGTGAGTATCTGTAAGTGTTACGATTGTGTTGTTGAAAGTAGAACGAATATGAGCTATACCAGCTTCGATATTCTTTTTCACACGTTTTTTACGAGTGTTTGTTTTACGTGCCATTGTTAGTTCAACCTCCTTTACTTATTATTTCTTTTTATTTGCTACTGTACGACGTGGACCTTTACGTGTACGAGCATTGTTTTTAGAGTTTTGACCACGAACTGGTAAACCACGACGGTGACGAAGACCACGGTAAGAACCGATCTCCATTAGACGTTTAATGTTAAGAGATACTTCACGACGAAGGTCTCCCTCAACTTTAATACGATCGATAACATCACGGATACGTCCTAATTCGTCTTCCGTTAAATCACGAACTCGTGTTTCTGAAGAAATACCAGCTTCAGTAAGAATTTTTTCAGCAGTTGTGCGACCAATGCCGAATACGTAAGTTAAAGAAATAACAACGCGTTTGTCTCGAGGAATATCTACACCTGCGATACGTGCCATTCTGAATGCACCTCCTTCTGATTAACCTTGTTTTTGTTTATGTTTAGGGTTTTCACAAATAACCATTACTTTTCCACGTCTACGAATAACTTTACATTTTTCGCAGATTGGTTTAACTGACGGTCTTACTTTCATGTCTCGAACCTCCTTAAAGATTACGGAGTGCTATATTATTTAAAACGGTACGTAATACGACCACGATTTAAATCGTACGGAGATAATTCTACCGTAACTTTGTCTCCTGGTAAAATACGAATGAAGTTCATACGGATTTTACCAGAAACGTGAGCCAATACGACATGCCCATTCTCTAATTCTACTTTGAACATAGCATTTGGCAACGTTTCAAGAACGGTACCTTCGACTTCAATTACATCATCTTTAGCCATTCAATAGTTCTCCCTTCTTCAAATCAGTAACATTTTACACTGCTCTGAAATCCCGGAGAGCCAGCTACTTATAAAGTGGTAAGGATTTCGTATCCTGCTTCTGTAAGAGCAATCGTGTGCTCAAAATGGGCACACCATTTACCATCTACCGTTACCACTGTCCAGTCATCAGATAGTGTTTTTACATATCGTCTTCCTTGATTCACCATCGGCTCAACACAGATGACCATTCCCGGCTTTAATCTAGGGCCTCTATTTGGTGGACCATAGTGCGGGATTTGAGGGTCCTCATGTAAGTCTTGCCCGATTCCGTGACCAACATACTCCCTAACGATCGATAACCCATTCTCTTCAGCATGGGTTTGAACCGCATGTGAGATATTTGATAATCTTTCGCCTGGTTTTACTTGTTCTAGACCAAGATACAACGATTTTTCTGTGACATCAAGTAGCTTTTGAACAGATTCAGAAATGTTTCCAACTGGATACGTCCATGCAGAATCTCCATGGTACCCATTGTATTTCGCACCAATATCGATACTGATGATATCGCCCTCTTTGAGCTTACGCTTCCCTGGAATTCCGTGTACAAGCTCTTCATTTACAGAAGCACATATGCTCCCCGGAAATCCGTTGTATCCTTTAAAAGATGGCGTAGCACCATATTTTTGAATCGTCTTTTCCGCTATTTGATCGAGCTCTTTCGTTGTAATTCCTGGAATAATGTGCTGTTTCAACTCTTGATGAGTTAAAGCAACGATTCTGCCAGCTTCTCGCATGATTTCTATCTCGCGAGGAGTTTTGCAGATGATCATTACGCTAAGTCTCCGATGAGAACATCGATATCAGCAAATACTTTATTGATATCTTGCTCACCATTAATGCTTTGTAAGTAACCAAGCTCATCGTAGAAATCAAGCAAAGGTTTTGTTTGCTTAATATTTACATCTAAACGATTTGCTACAGTTTCTTCATTGTCATCAGAGCGTTGGTATAATTCGCCACCACATTTATCGCACACATCAGCTTTTGCTGGTGGATTGAATTCTAAGTGGTAAGTCGCACCGCACTCTTTACAAATGCGACGGCCTGTAAGGCGTTTTAATAACAACCCTGAATCCACATTAATGTTTAAAACATAGTCGATTTTTTTGCCAAGATCTTTCATAATCTCTTCAAGAGCTGATGCTTGTGCAACAGTTCGTGGGAAACCGTCTAGCAAGAAACCTCTTACGCAGTCTTCTTGACTTAAACGTTCACGAACAATTCCGATTGTAACTTCATCTGGAACAAGTGCACCTTTATCAATAAAAGATTTTGCTTGTAGACCCATTTCAGTTTCAGCCTTCATAGCTGCACGGAACATATCTCCTGTTGAAATGTGAGGGATGTTATACTTGGCTACAATCTGTTCGGCTTGTGTACCTTTACCAGCACCAGGAAGCCCCATTAAAATTAAGTTCATCCTTGTTCCCCCTCAGTACATGAGCATGTAGGGAAGATGGTTCTTCCCACTTACTCACTGCTTGATAAACCCTTTGTAATGGCGTTTTACCAGTTGGCTTTCTAGCTGCTTCATTGTTTCTAAAGCAACGCCGACAACGATTAACATACTCGTTCCACCAATCTGTGCAGATGGAGGAAGATTTCCCAATTTCGTAAAGATAACTGGTAAGATTGCAATCGCTGCTAGGAAAATTGATCCTACAAAGGTCAAACGATACAAGATTTTTGTTAGATATTGTTCCGTATTCTTACCCGGACGAATACCTGGAACATATCCACCTTGCTTGTTTAGATTCTCTGACATTTGCTCTGGATTAACCTGAACAAATGCATAGAAATATGTGAAGGCTACAATGAGCGCAACATATATGATCATTCCCACTGGGTGAGAATAGTTAAAGTTTGCAATAATCCACTGCGATACATCATGTTTCGGGAAGAACTGTGCAATAGTTGGAGGCGTAATTAAGAATGAAACAGCAAAAATGACTGGAATAACACCCGCACTATTTACCTTAAGCGGTAAATGTGTGTTTTGTGCTCCAGCATGATTCCCATTCCCTCCTGTTACACGCTTCGCGTATTGAATTGGGATCTTTCTAACAGCTTGTTGAATGAAAATAACACCAACAATAACTGCTAGCACAGCTAGTAAGATCAATGCAACTTTAACGATACTCATGAACAATTGATCTCCGATATTTTGAAACTGTTGTTGATACACTTGAGATATAACACTTGGGATCGCTGCGGCAATACCGCCAAAGATAAGGATGGAAATACCATTACCTACACCTTTAGCTGTAATCTGTTCACCTAACCACATTAAAAATGCAGTACCAGCAGTCAGTACCGTAGCAATGTATAAATAAGTGCTCCAACCAGGATTCAAAATTAATTGCCCACCTACCATACCGTTAAAACCGATTGACATACCAAACCCCTGAATAAACGCAAGAACAATTGTAAAGTAACGCGTGAATTGCGTTAGTTTACGACGGCCCATTTCACCTTGCTTCGACCATTCCGAAAATTTAGGAACAACATCCATCTGCAATAATTGCACGATGATGGATGCTGTAATATACGGCATGATTCCCATCGCAAAGATGGAGAAGTTTTTCAAGGCGCCACCGCCAAATGTATTTAGAATACCTAAAGCATTTAATTGGTCTTGTGCTTTCAGTACGTCTCCATTTGTAAATGGCACTGGGATAAACGTGCCAATCCTGAATACGATTAACATCGCTAAAGTGAATAATATTTTACGTCTTATCTCAGCAACGCGCATAAAGTTGGAGATTGTACGAAACATTAGATCACCTCAACTGATCCGCCAGCTGCTTCAATTGCTTCTTTAGCACTTGAAGAGAACTTGTGCGCTTTAACAGTTAGTTTTTTCTCTACTGCTCCGCTTGCAAGAATTTTAACACCGTCGTTTAACTTGCTGATAACGCCAGTTTCCAGCAATAATTCAGGTGTTACTTCTGTACCATCTTCAAAACGATTTAACGTTGATAAGTTTACAATAGTAAACTCTTTACGGTTAATGTTTGTGAAGCCGCGTTTTGGTAAACGACGGAATAATGGAGTTTGACCACCTTCGAAGCCAAGACGAACACCGCCACCAGAACGTGCGTTTTGTCCTTTATGACCTTTACCAGCAGTTTTACCGTTACCAGAACCGATACCACGACCGACACGGTTACGTACTTTACGAGAACCTTCTGCAGGTTTTAATTCATGAAGTTTCATTCCCAGGCACCTCCTTATATTAATGAGTTATCCTTAAGCTTCTTTTACAGTTAAAAGGTGAGAAACTTTGTTGATCATACCAAGAATAGCAGGAGTTTCTTCCTTAACTACAGTTGAATTCAACTTTTTAAGACCTAAAGCTTCTACCGTCGCACGTTGATCTTGTGGACGACCAATTACACTACGAGTGAGGGTAATTTCTAACTTTTTCGCCATTTGTTTTCCCTCCTTAACCTAGTAGCTCTTCTACAGATTTACCGCGTAATTTTGCAACATCTTCAGCGCGCTTAAGTTCGCTTAATCCGTTCACAGTAGCGCGAATCATGTTGATTGGTGTGTTAGAACCAAGAGATTTTGAAAGAATATCTTGTACACCAGCTAATTCAAGAACCGCACGAACAGGTCCACCAGCAATAACACCAGTACCCTCAGCAGCAGGTTTTAAGAATACTTCACCAGCTCCAAAATGACCGTTGATTGTGTGTGGAATTGTTGTACCAACTAATGGTACAGCGATTAAATTTTTCTTAGCGTCTTCGATAGCTTTGCGAATTGCGTCTGGTACCTCTTGTGCTTTACCAGTACCGAATCCAACATGACCGTTTTTATCGCCAACTACAACTAGTGCAGCAAAGCGGAAACGACGACCACCCTTAACAACTTTCGCGACACGATTTATCGTAACTACACGTTCTTCAAGTTCTAATTTACTTGGGTCAATGCGATGCATCAATTTTCCCTCCTTTGACCATTAAAATTGTAATCCAGCCTCACGAGCAGCTTCAGCTAGAGCTTTAACACGGCCATGGTATAAGTAACCACCGCGATCAAATACTACTTCTTTAACGCCTTTCTCTACAGCACGCTTAGCAACTGATTCTCCAACTTTCGTAGCAGCTTCAGTATTGCTAGTACCGTTAAGAGCAAGGTCTTTATCAAGAGTAGATGCACTTACTAACGTTACACCATTTACATCATCAATAACTTGAGCGTAAATATGTTGGTTAGAACGGAACACGTTTAAACGTGGACGTTCTGCAGTACCAGTAAGTTTAGCACGTACACGTGCATGTCTTTTCTTACGAGTCGCATTTTTATCAGCTTTAGTGATCATTCTTGTCACTCCTTTCTCTCACCTAACGGGTTTACTTAGCAGTTTTACCTTCTTTACGACGAACAACTTCGCCTTCGTAACGAATACCTTTACCTTTATATGGCTCAGGAGCACGTACAGCACGGATGTTAGCAGCAAATTCGCCAACACGTTGCTTGTCGATACCTTTAATTACGATTTTAGTTGGTGCAGGTACTTCAACTTCAAGACCTGCTTCCGGAGTCATTTCTACTGGATGAGAATAACCTACGCTTAAAACAAGTTTATCTCCTTGTTTTTGAGCACGGTAACCAACACCGACTAATTCAAGTCCGCGTGCGAAACCTGCAGTTACACCTTCAACCATGTTTCCGATTAAAGCACGAGTTGTACCGTGTAATGCACGGTGTTCCTTCTGTTCAGATGGACGCTCAACTGTTAGTGTATTTTCTTCAATTTTGATAGACATATCAGCATTGAATTTACGAGTTAATTCACCTTTAGGGCCTTTTACTGTTACAGTATTGTCTTCTGCAATTGTAATAGTAACACCTGCAGGGATTTCAAGAATCTTTTTACCAATACGAGACATGTGGTCACACCTCCGTTCGTTTTAAATATATATTACCAAACGTATGCTACTACTTCTCCACCAGTTTGTAATTGACGAGCGTCTTTGTCTGTCATTACTCCCTTAGATGTAGAAACAAGAGCGATACCTAATCCGTTAAGTACACGTGGTACTTCGTCAGCTTTAGCGTAAACGCGTAAGCCAGGTTTACTGATACGTTTTAATCCAGTGATTACACGTTCATTGTTTGCACCATATTTCAGGAAAATACGAAGGATACCTTGTTTGTTATCCTCGATGTATTCTACATCACGAATGAAACCTTCACGTTTTAAAAGTTCAGCGATCTCTTTTTTGATTTTAGAAGCAGGAACCTCTAATTTCTCATGACGTACCATGTTCGCATTACGGATGCGAGTAAGCATGTCTGCAATTGGATCTGTCATCACCATGTGTTTTACCTCCTTCCCATTTGTGGGTTTTACCAACTAGCTTTTTTAACACCAGGAATTTGACCTTTATATGCAAGTTCACGGAAACAAATACGGCAAAGCTTAAATTTGCGGTATACAGAATGCGGACGACCGCAGCGTTCGCAACGTGTATACTCTTGTACTTTAAACTTAGGAGTACGCTTTTGTTTCGCTATCATAGATTTTTTAGCCACGTTTTCGCCTCCTCTACTTAGCGTTGGCTTCCATTATTTTTGGAATGGCATACCGAATTGTGTTAAAAGTTCACGAGCTTCTTCATCAGTTTTCGCTGTAGTAACGATTACGATGTCCATACCGCGGACTTTGCTTACTTTATCATAATCAATCTCAGGGAAGATAAGTTGCTCTTTAACACCTAATGTGTAGTTTCCACGACCATCGAATGATTTCTTAGAAACACCACGGAAATCACGTACACGTGGTAAAGAAACCGATACTAATTTGTCGAAGAACTCATACATTTGCTCGCCGCGTAAAGTTACTTTCGCACCGATTGGCATACCTTCACGAAGACGGAAACCAGCGATTGATTTTTTAGCACGAGTTACAACAGGCTTTTGACCTGCGATTTGTGTTAATTCTTCTACTGCATTGTCTAAAGCTTTTGAGTTAGATACCGCGTCACCAACACCAGTGTTGATTACGATCTTTTCGATTTTCGGTACTTCCATCACAGATTTATAGTTAAACTTGCTCACTAGAGCAGGAGTAATTTCCTTTTGGAACTTCTCTTTAAGGCGATTCAATGAAGTGACCTCCTTTCTTAAGAAAATTATTTATCTAATAATTCACCAGATTTTTTTGCAATACGAACTTTGTTACCATCTTCTACTTTGAAGCCTACGCGAGTAGGTTCACCTGTTTTCGGATCTAAAATCATAACGTTAGAAACGTGAATAGGTGCTTCTTTAGTAATAATTCCACCTTGTGGATTTAATTGAGATGGCTTAGAGTGTTTTTTAACGATGTTAACACCCTCAACGATAACACGGTTTTGCTTTGGGAAAGCCACAAGGATAACGCCTTGTTTTCCTTTGTCTTTACCAGTGATTACCTGTACTTTATCACCTTTTTTTACATGCATCTTAATTCTGCACCTCCTTAGCAAGGCAATACCTTAAATTATAGAACTTCTGGAGCTAAAGAAACGATCTTCATGAAGTTGCTATCACGTAATTCACGAGCTACTGGTCCGAAGATACGAGTACCACGTGGGCTCTTATCGTCTTTAATGATAACCGCTGCGTTTTCATCAAATTTGATATAAGAACCGTCCGGACGACGAGCTCCGCTCTTCGTACGTACTACTACTGCTTTAACAACGTCACCTTTTTTAACAACGCCACCTGGTGTTGCTTGTTTTACCGTAGCAACGATAATGTCACCAATGTTAGCATATTTACGACCAGAGCCGCCTAATACTTTAATTGTTAAAAGTTCACGTGCACCAGAGTTGTCAGCAACTTTCAAACGAGATTCTTGTTGGATCATGTTATGAAACCTCCCTTCGGACTAAAAATTCCGATTCGTCTATTTAGATAATAACCGCTTCTTCAACGATTTCAACTAAACGGAAACGCTTAGTAGCAGAAAGCGGGCGAGTTTCCATGATTTTAACGATATCGCCAAGTTTCGCTTGGTTTTGCTCATCATGGGCTTTGTACTTCTTAGAATACTTAACACGTTTTCCGTACAAGGAATGAGTTTTGTAAGTTTCAACTAAAACTGTAATCGTTTTGTCCATTTTGTCAGACACTACACGACCAGTATAAACTTTGCGTTGGTTACGTTCGCTCACTATGCAAACCTCCCCTCAATTTATCGATTAATTCCGATCTCTCTTTCACGAACTACAGTTTTCATACGAGCAATTGCTTTACGCACTTCACGAATGCGAGTTGGATTCTCTAATTGTCCTGTAGCAAGTTGGAAGCGAAGATTAAACAACTCTTCCTTTAAAGCTTTAACTTTTGTTTCGATTTCGGCAGTGGTTAATTCACGAATATCATTAGTTTTCATTAGATTCACCACCATTTTCTTCACGTTTTACGAATTTACATTTCACAGGTAACTTGTGAGCTGCAAGACGTAATGCTTCGCGTGCTACCTCTTCAGATACACCCGCGATTTCGAACATAATTTTCCCAGGTTTTACTACTGCTACCCAGCCTTCTGGTGCCCCTTTACCGGAACCCATACGTACTTCTAGAGGTTTTGCAGTGTAAGGTTTAGAAGGGAAAATTTTAATCCATACTTTACCGCCACGTTTCATGTAACGAGTCATTGCACGACGAGCAGCTTCGATTTGACGGTTTGTAATCCATGAAGCAGCTTGTGCTTGTAAACCGAATTCACCGAAAGCAATTTCAGTTCCACCTTTAGCACGACCACGCATTTTACCACGATGCTCTCTACGATATTTTACGCGTTTTGGCATTAACATATTATTTTCCTCCTTCCTCAGAAGCTTTCTTTTTTGTAGGAAGGACTTCTCCACGGTAGATCCATACTTTTACGCCTAATTTACCGTATGTTGTATCAGCTTCAACTGCTGCATAGTCAATATCAGCGCGAAGTGTATGAAGTGGAACAGTTCCTTCACTGTAAGATTCTGCACGAGCGATATCAGCTCCGCCAAGACGACCAGAAACCTGTGTTTTAATACCTTTAGCACCTGCACGCATAGCACGTTGAATAACTTGCTTTTGTGCACGACGGAATGATACACGGTTTTCTAATTGACGAGCGATGTTTTCGCCTACTAATTTAGCGTTAAGATCAGCTCTCTTAACTTCTAAAATGTTGATGTGTACACGCTTGCCTGTTAATTGGTTAAGAGCTTTACGAAGTGCTTCAACTTCAGTACCACCTTTACCAATTACCATACCAGGTTTTGCAGTGTGAATTGTAACATTTACACGATTTGCTGCACGTTCGATTTCTACTTTAGCAACAGCAGAATCTTTTAAGCGTACATTAATGTACTCACGGATTTTGATGTCTTCATGTAATAATGTAGCGTAATCTTTCTCAGCGAACCAACGAGATTCCCAGTCACGGATAACACCGACACGAAGACCAATTGGATTAACCTTCTGACCCATCGATTATCCCTCCTTCTTTTCTGATACCACAACTGTGATGTGGCTTGTGCGTTTGTTAATTTGGCTTGCACGACCCATTGCACGTGGACGGAAACGTTTCAACGTTGGACCTTCGTCAACGAATACTTTTTCAACAACTAGGTTGTTAATGTCCATCTCATAATTGTGCTCTGCATTTGCGATTGCAGATTTTAAAACTTTTTCTACAACTGGAGAAGCAGTTTTTGGTGTGTGGTTAAGGATAGCAATCGCTTCACCCACTTGCTTACCTCGGATTAAGTCTACTACTAAACGAACTTTACGAGGAGCAATACGAACTGTTCTCGCTACTGCTTTAGCTTGCATTGAAGTGCCTCCTCTCATTATCTTCTAGTTTTCTTATCGTCAGCAAGGTGACCTTTATACGTACGAGTTGGTGCGAATTCACCTAACTTATGGCCAACCATATCCTCAGTGATGTACACAGGTACGTGTTTACGACCATCATATACAGCGATTGTGTGTCCGATGAACTGAGGGAAGATTGTTGAACGGCGAGACCAAGTTTTAACAACTTGTTTTTGCTCAGATGCAACTAATTTTTCCATTTTGCTCATTAAGTGATCATCGACAAATGGTCCTTTTTTTAAGCTACGAGCCATTTTGGTGCCTCCCTTCGTGATTGGCGTACGGTTCTAGAAATGAACCGTACTACAATCCCATTATTTTTTACGACGACGAACGATAAATTTGTCAGACGCTTTGTTTTTCTTACGAGTCTTGAATCCAAGAGTTGGTTTACCCCATGGAGACATTGGAGACTTACGTCCGATTGGAGAACGACCTTCACCACCACCGTGTGGGTGATCAACCGGGTTCATTACAGAACCACGAACTGTTGGGCGTTTACCTAACCAGCGAGAGCGACCTGCTTTACCGATTTTGATAAGTTCGTGTTGTTCGTTACCTACTTGACCGATTGAAGCGCGACAAGCAGATAATACAAGACGTACTTCACCAGAAGTTAAACGTACAAGTACGTATTTACCTTCTTTACCAAGTACTTGAGCAGATGTACCAGCAGAACGAACTAATTGTCCGCCACGACCAGGCTTAAGCTCGATGTTATGAACAACAGTACCTACTGGAATGTTGATTAATGGTAATGCGTTACCGATTTTGATGTCAGCTTCTGGGCCAGACATAACTTCCATACCTACTTCTAAAGATTTAGGAGCAAGAATGTAACGTTTTTCACCGTCAACGTAGTTAATTAATGCGATATTCGCAGAGCGGTTTGGATCGTATTCGATCGTAGCAACGCGTCCTGGAATTCCATCTTTGTTACGCTTAAAGTCGATGATACGGTATTGACGCTTATGTCCGCCACCTTGATGACGTACAGTAATTTTACCTTGGTTATTACGACCAGCCTTCTTGCTTAAAGGAGCAAGTAATGACTTTTCGGGTCTGTCAGTCGTGATTTCAGCGAAATCATTCGTAGTCATATTACGACGACCGTTAGTAGTTGGATTATACTTTTTAATTCCCATCTCAATTTCCCTCCTTCTTTAGTAAGAATTAAACGCCTTGGAAGATTTCGATTTCTTTGCTGTCAGCAGTTAGCTTAACGATTGCTTTACGACGACGGCTAGTAAAACCAGCGTGACGACCAACGCGTTTTGCTTTCGGCTTGTAGTTCATGATGTTCACTTTTTCTACTTTAACACCAAAGATCGCTTCAAGAGCATCTTTAACTTCTGTTTTATTAGATTTAACGTCCACATCGAACGTGTATTTTTTTTCAGCCATCATTTCCATAGAACGTTCAGTGATAACTGGGCGCTTAATGATATCACGAGGATCTCTCATTATGCAAGCACCTCCTCTACTTTTTCCACTGCCGCTTTTGTCATGATTAGCTTATCATGATGAAGCACGTCTAAAACGTTTACGCCATCAGCAGTGATTACTGTTACTCCAGGGATATTGCGAGCAGATAACTCTACAGATTCGTTTGCATCAGCAGTTACGATAAGAGCTTTCTTCTCAACAGTTAATCCTTTAAGTACTGCTAGCATGTCTTTTGTTTTTGGTGCATTTAACACTAGGTCTTCAAGAACTACAATGTTGTTCTCAACTACTTTAGTAGCTAATGCAGATTTGATTGCTAAACGACGAACTTTCTTAGGAAGTTTGTACGCATAGCTTCTTGGTGTAGGTCCGAATACCGTACCACCACCACGCCATTGAGGAGAGCGGATAGACCCTTGACGAGCACGTCCAGTTCCTTTTTGACGCCATGGTTTACGACCACCACCGCGAACTTCAGAACGAGTTTTTACTTTGTGTGTACCTTGACGTAAAGATGCACGTTGCATCATTACAGCTTCGAAAAGTACAGCTTCATTTGGTTCGATACCGAAAATAGCTTCAGCTAATTCGATTTCACCAACCTGTGAACCAGTTTGGTTATATACAGTAACTTTTGGCATTGGAATTCCTCCTTCCTATTGTGAATTATTTGCTAACCTTCACAGCGCCTTGAACAACTACAAGAGATTTCTTAGCACCTGGAACGTTACCTTTTACTAGTAATAAGTTGCGCTCAGTGTCAACTTGAACGATTTCTAAGTTTTGGATAGTAACTTGGTCTCCACCCATACGTCCAGCAAGTTTTTTGCCTTTGAATACACGGTTCGGAGCAACTGGGCCCATTGAACCTGGACGACGGTGATAGCGAGAACCATGAGACATAGGTCCGCGAGATTGTCCGTGGCGTTTGATAACACCTTGGAAACCTTTACCTTTAGAAATTCCTGTTACGTCAACGATTTCACCTGCAGCGAAAACTTCAACTTTTACCTCTTGACCAACCTCTAATCCGTCCACGTCTGCATCGCGGATTTCGCGAATGAAGCGCTTAGGAGTTGTAGATGCTTTAGCAGTGTGGCCTTGTTCAGGTTTGTTAGTTAACTTTTCACGTTTATCTTCAAATCCTAACTGAATTGCATTGTAGCCATCAGTTTCAGTTGTTTTCTTTTGAAGAACAACGTTTGGATTAGCAGCGATAACTGTTACTGGGATTAACTCACCGTTCTCAGCAAATACTTGAGTCATACCGATCTTTCTTCCTAAGATTCCTTTGGTCATGAGTTACACCTCCTACATTTTTAAGTTATATAATTTATAGTTTGATTTCGATATCTACACCAGACGGTAAGTCTAAACGCATTAATGAATCTACTGTTTGTGGAGTAGGACTCACGATATCGATTAAACGTTTGTGTGTGCGCATTTCGAATTGCTCACGAGAATCTTTGTACTTATGAACAGCACGAAGAATTGTGTAAATAGTCTTCTCAGTTGGTAATGGGATCGGACCAGAAACTGTTGCCCCAGAACGCTTAGCTGTTTCTACAATTTTCTCAGCTGATTGATCAAGAATACGGTGATCATAAGCTTTTAAACGGATACGAATTTTTTCTTTTGCCATTATTTTCCCTCCTTCGTTCGCCTATTTCTAAAATAGACCTTCTCCATGGAAATTTCCCCACACCATGCCATGGCAAAGCGGCCGGGTGTGTCAGCAACCTTCCACTTCATCGCAGTCAAAGACCAACATTGTCTATTATACAATGTTATTCGTCTAGATGCAAGCATCTTTTTGTTTGCATCTGCTTTTCTCTACTTTTGCTATTATACATGGCACTTTAAAGAATTTCAAGTTTTCATCTACCAGAATTCATTTTACAGTTTTTGGATTTTGTTTTAATGTTTTTATATACTATAGAAGAAACTCGTCAAAACATAAAGATATCACCTTATTCATTATATCAACACAAACAAAACCCCCAAGGGAAAATCCCTTGGGGGTTTTTATATCAGTTAAGATTACTCAACGATAGTAGCAACTACACCGTAACCTACTGTACGTCCACCTTCACGAATAGAGAATTTAGTTCCCTCTTCGATAGCGATTGGAGCGATAAGTTCGATAGTCATTTCGATGTTGTCACCAGGCATTACCATTTCAGTACCTTCTGGTAATTGGATGATACCAGTTACGTCAGTTGTACGGAAGTAGAACTGAGGACGGTAGTTAGCGAAGAATGGAGTGTGACGTCCACCTTCTTCTTTAGATAATACGAAAACTTCAGCTTTGAATTTAGCGTGTGCTTTTACAGAGCCAGTTTTAGCAAGAACTTGTCCACGTTGGATGTCTTCACGAGCAACCCCACGAAGAAGAGCACCGATGTTGTCTCCAGCTTGAGCTTGGTCAAGAAGTTTACGGAACATTTCTACACCTGTTACAGTTGTAGAAGCATTCTCTTCAGCAAGACCGATGATTTCTACTACGTCACCAACTTTAACGATTCCGCGCTCTACACGACCAGTTGCAACTGTACCACGACCTGTGATAGAGAATACATCCTCGATAGGCATTAAGAATGGTTTGTCAGTTTCACGTTCTGGAGTTGGGATGTAAGCATCAACTTCAGTCATTAATTCAATGATTTTTGCTTCCCAATCAGCTTCTCCTTGAAGAGCTTTAAGAGCAGAACCTTTGATTACAGGAATGTCGTCGCCTGGGAATCCGTATTCAGATAATAGGTCACGAACTTCCATTTCTACTAATTCTAATAATTCTTCGTCGTCTACCATGTCGCATTTGTTTAAGAATACAACGATGTAAGGAACACCTACTTGACGAGAAAGAAGGATGTGCTCACGTGTTTGAGGCATTGGGCCATCAGCAGCAGATACTACTAAGATACCGCCGTCCATTTGAGCAGCACCAGTGATCATGTTTTTAACATAGTCAGCGTGACCTGGGCAGTCAACGTGTGCATAGTGACGAGTTTCAGTTTCGTACTCAACGTGTGCAGTTGAGATTGTGATTCCGCGCTCTCTTTCTTCTGGAGCAGCGTCGATTTGATCGTATCCGCGTGCTTCAGCACCACCAGCTTTTGCAAGAACTGTAGTGATCGCAGCAGTTAATGTAGTTTTACCATGGTCAACGTGGCCGATTGTACCGATGTTAACATGGGGTTTAGAACGTTCGAATTTAGCTTTAGCCATTCTAAATTCCTCCTTAGTTTATATAGGTTATTTTATATTTAGACTAGAAAGCGAAACTTACGTCCCACTTTCTAAGCTTACATAAGTAGTTATACTCGAACAATTGATAAAAATCAATTATTCGCCTTTATTTTTTTTAATAATTTCTTCTGAAACAGACTTCGGTACTTCTTCATAATGATCAAATGTCATTGAGAATGTTCCGCGTCCTTGAGTGTTAGAACGTAATGCTGTCGCATAACCGAACATTTCAGAAAGTGGAACCATAGCGCGAACAACTTGTGCGTTACCGCGAGCTTCCATACCTTCTACACGTCCACGACGAGATGTTACGTCACCCATGATGTCTCCCATGTATTCTTCAGGGATTACAACTTCAACTTTCATCATTGGCTCAAGAATTACTGGGTTACATTTAGAAACCGCAGCTTTAAGTGCC
The DNA here is from genome assembly GCF_002567495.1 of Bacillus cereus. Taxonomy (GTDB): domain Bacteria; phylum Bacillota; class Bacilli; order Bacillales; family Bacillaceae_G; genus Bacillus_A; species Bacillus_A cereus_AQ. The sequence goes on from NZ_NVAP01000041.1 coordinate 26,565, forward strand.
ATAGATGCAGCGATTTTGAACGCCATCTCAGATGAATCGACATCATGGTAAGAACCGTCAACTAATGCTGCTTTAATGTCAACTAGTGGGTAACCAGCTAGTACACCATTTTTAAGTGAGTCTTCAAGACCCGCTCCAACAGCTGGGATGTATTCACGTGGAACTACACCGCCGACGATTTTGTTTTCGAATTCAAAACCTTTACCTTCTTCGTTAGGTGCAAACTCAATCCAAACGTGACCGAATTGTCCACGTCCACCAGATTGACGAGCGAACTTACCTTCAACTTTCGCAGCAGCGCGGAAAGTTTCACGGTATGCTACCTGAGGAGCACCAACGTTTGCTTCGACTTTGAATTCACGGCGCATACGGTCAACGATGATATCAAGGTGAAGTTCACCCATACCAGCGATGATAGTTTGGCCAGTTTCTTGGTCAGTGTGAGCACGGAATGTTGGATCTTCTTCAGAAAGCTTAGATAATGCTGTACCCATTTTATCTTGGTCAGCTTTAGATTTTGGTTCGATAGCTACAGAGATAACTGGCTCTGGGAATTCCATAGACTCAAGGATAACAAGGCTCTTCTCGTCACAAAGAGTATCACCAGTAGTAGTATCTTTTAAACCTACAGCAGCAGCGATATCACCAGCGTAAACTGTTGAAATCTCTTCACGGCTGTTAGCGTGCATTTGTAGGATACGTCCTACACGCTCACGCTTACCTTTAGTTGAGTTTTTCACGTATGATCCAGAGTTTAACACACCAGAGTACACACGGAAGAACGTTAACTTACCAACGTAAGGGTCAGTCATGATTTTGAATGCTAAAGCTGCGAATGGTTCTTCATCGCTAGACTTACGTTCGATTTCTTCATCTGTATCCGGAAGAGTACCTTTAATAGCAGGTACATCTAATGGAGATGGTAGGTAGTCGATAACTGCGTCTAACAGAATTTGAACACCTTTGTTTTTGAATGCAGAACCACAGATTACTGGGAAGAATTCTACAGAAGTTGTAGCCTTACGGATACCAGCTTTAAGCTCTTCTACAGTGATTTCTTCACCTTCTAGGTACTTCATCATCATTTCTTCATCAAGCTCAGCTACCGCTTCAATAAGCTTTCCACGGTATTCTTCAGCTAGTTCTTTGTGCTCTTCAGGAATTTCGACACGCTCGATGTCTGTTCCTAAATCGTTACCGTACATGTAAGCACACTCTTCAACAAGGTCAATGATACCATTGAACTCATCTTCAGCACCGATTGGTAACTGAATTGGATGTGCGTTTGCTTGTAAACGATCGTGGATTGTTCCTACAGAGTATAAGAAATCTGCACCGATCTTATCCATTTTGTTAACGAATACGATACGAGGTACACCGTAAGTAGTAGCCTGACGCCAAACAGTTTCTGTTTGTGGTTCTACACCAGATTGTGCATCAAGTACTGCTACCGCACCATCAAGTACGCGTAAAGAACGTTCTACTTCTACTGTAAAGTCTACGTGTCCTGGAGTGTCAATGATGTTTACACGGTGACCCTTCCATTGAGCTGTAGTTGCAGCAGAAGTAATTGTGATACCACGCTCTTGCTCTTGCTCCATCCAGTCCATCTGAGATGCACCTTCATGAGTTTCACCGATTTTATGAATACGTCCTGTGTAATACAGAATACGCTCAGTTGCTGTTGTTTTACCAGCATCGATGTGAGCCATGATACCAATATTACGAGTGTTTTCTAAAGAGAACTCTCTTGTCATTTGGTGTCTTGCTCCTTCCATATATGGATTGGATTTTTTTATTTTAAGTAGCAAAAAAGCCACTTTATATTGTTACATATGCCAGTGTCCAGTACCCTCATTATGTAAAACGAGCGCCCAACGAAAGGGAGAGGCATTCTCCCTCTCCACACTTCCATAAGCGACAAATAAAGCGGTTTATGCTTACATTTATTTTACGTTGAATCCTACCAACGGTAATGAGCAAATGCTTTGTTAGCTTCTGCCATTTTATGAGTGTCTTCACGTTTCTTAACAGATGCACCAGCGTTGTTAGCTGCATCTAAGATTTCGTAAGCTAGACGCTCTTCCATAGTTTTTTCACCACGAAGACGAGCATAGTTTACTAACCAGCGAAGACCTAAAGTTGTACGGCGTTCTGGACGAACCTCAACTGGAACTTGGTAGTTAGCACCACCAACACGACGAGCGCGTACTTCAAGAACAGGCATGATGTTCTTAAGAGCTTGCTCGAATACTTCCATTGGTTCTTTATCTGAACGTTCACGAACGATATCGAAAGCGTTATAAAGAATTGTTTGAGATTTACCTTTTTTACCGTCAACCATCATTTTGTTGATTAGGCGTGTTACAAGTTTAGAATTGTACATTGGATCTGGTAACACGTCACGTTTCGCAACAGGTCCTTTACGAGGCATATTGAGTTCCTCCTTTCATTATAAGTTTATTATTTTTTAGCAGGTTTTGGTCGCTTAGTACCATATTTAGAACGTCCTTGCATACGTTTGTCAACACCAGCTGTATCAAGCGCTCCACGAACGATGTGGTAACGTACCCCTGGTAAATCCTTTACTCGACCACCGCGAATTAATACTACGCTATGCTCTTGTAAGTTATGACCGATACCTGGGATGTAAGCTGTAACTTCAATACCGTTTGTTAAACGTACACGAGCGTATTTACGTAACGCTGAGTTAGGTTTCTTTGGAGTCATTGTACCAACACGAGTACATACACCACGTTTTTGAGGTGCAGAGATATCAGTTGATTTTTTCTTTAAAGAGTTAAAACCTTTGTTTAACGCAGGTGATTTAGATTTCCATACTTTATCAGTACGACCATTTCTCACTAATTGGTTAATAGTAGGCATTTGATTATCCTCCCTTCGCATGTTTGTATGACCACATATCCAGGTGGTTCATTATTAGTTGAAAACAAAGTTTTTGCAAGGAAGAGCAAATGCTCTCTCCTCACAAAAACAGTTTTAACTTATTATTCCTATTGCTGAAGCTCCCACTTGAATCCCCGAAACTTTTCCAAGCTTACGAACTGATTCAACTTTGATTATGGGTATGTTATGTTGCAAAGCAGTACGAATGATAACATGGGTTAACCGCACATCAGCATCTTCTGCAATAACAACTTCTTTAACTATACCATTTTGGATTGCTTCCAATGTTCGTTTATGACCAACGACTACATTTTCAGCATTTGACACTTTTTGATAAGACATATAAATATCCTCCAAAGTATCGTTCAGGAGCAACCTTGATTATAGTAACATTTTGACTCATACAATGTCAACTAGGATTAGATGTTTTTATACAAAATTTACAACGGAAAATTTTACTGTTCCACATAAATCTCATCGTTTTCTACATTCATGTCATCTTGTGTTGTTTTTACAAGATCCACTTTGCGATAACGATTCATACCTGTTCCAGCAGGAACAAGTTTACCGATAATAACGTTCTCTTTCAATCCTAGAAGCTCATCACGTTTACCTTTAATTGCTGCATCAGTTAAGACACGAGTTGTTTCTTGGAATGATGCTGCAGATAAGAATGAATCAGTTTCAAGTGAAGCTTTTGTAATACCAAGTAGAACAGGTCTAGCCGTTGCTGGTTGTTTACCTTGCAGTAACACCTTCGCATTCGCATCAGTAAACTGATGGATATCTAGTAATGTTCCTGGTAATACATCTGTTTCACCTGCATCACTTACACGAACTTTACGTAGCATTTGGCGTACCATTACCTCTACGTGTTTGTCACCAATTTCTACCCCTTGCATACGGTATACTTTTTGAACTTCACGTAATAAGTATTCTTGAACTGCTGTAATGTCCGTTACTTTTAGTAGTTCTTTCGGATCAATAGAACCTTCTGTTAACTCTTTACCGTGGCTAATTGGCTGTCCTGGAGTTACTTTCAGACGAGCACCGTAAGGAATAGCATACGTACGAGCTTCAACTTCACCCTGTACAACTACTTCTTGGCGATCTTTAACATCGTTGATCGCTGCGATAACACCATCGATTTCACTGATAACTGCCTGACCTTTCGGATTACGAGCTTCGAAGATCTCTTGGATACGAGGTAAACCTTGAGTGATATCATCTCCGGCAACCCCACCTGTATGGAACGTACGCATCGTTAACTGTGTACCTGGCTCACCAATAGATTGAGCTGCGATAATACCTACCGCTTCCCCTACTTCTACGTCTGTACCAGTTGCTAAGTTACGACCGTAACACTTCTTACATACACCATGGCGAGTGTTACACGTAAACGCTGAACGAATATTTACAGTTTCAACACCCGAATTTTCAACGATATGAGCGATATCTTCAGTAATTAATTGGTTTTCACTAACTAATACTTCACCTGTTTCAGGATGTTTTACAGTTTTTCTTGCAAAACGTCCAACAAGACGATCATATAATGACTCAATTACTTCATTACCCTCTTTAATCGCACCAATTAATAGACCACGATCTGTTCCACAATCATCTTCACGGACAATTACATCTTGTGCAACGTCTACAAGACGACGTGTTAAGTAACCAGAATCGGCAGTTTTAAGTGCTGTATCGGCAAGACCTTTACGCGCACCATGCGTAGAGATGAAGTACTCAAGTACTGTTAAACCTTCACGGAAACTTGATTTAATTGGAAGTTCAATAATACGACCAGATGGATTGGCCATTAGACCACGCATACCAGCAAGCTGAGTAAAGTTCGATGCGTTACCACGGGCACCGGAATCACTCATCATGAAGATTGGGTTGCGTTTATTCAAGGATTTCATCAGTTTTCCTTGGATAACATCTTTTGCATTACTCCAAATAGAGATAACACGATCGTAACGTTCTTCTTCCGTGATTAAACCGCGACGGAATTGTTTAATTACATTATCTACTTTTGCTTGTGCTTCATGGAGAATTTCATCTTTTTCACCTAATACAAGAATGTCAGATACCCCAACTGTAATACCAGCTTTTGTAGAGTACTTAAATCCTAAGTTTTTCATACGGTCAAGCATGCGAGATGTTTCCGTAATTTGGAAACGTTTGAATACTTCCGCAATGATGTTACCAAGGATCTTCTTGCTAAATGGCGCCACTTCTTCGCGACTAGCAATAATTTCTTTAATGTTCGCACCTTTTTCAACGAAATATTCCGCTGGTGTTTCTTTTTCAAGGTTTGAGTTAGTCGGTTCATTAATATAAGGGAACGACTCTGGTAAGATTTCGTTAAATATTAATTTACCAACTGTTGTTAATAGAAGCTTACCTTTTTGCTCTTCAGTAAACGTTACGTTATTTACTGAACTTGCAGCAACTGCAACACGTGTGTGCAGATGTACATATCCATTTTGGTATGCAAGTATTGCTTCGTTTGCATCTTTGAAGACCATACCTTCACCGATTGCGCCTTCACGCTCAAGTGTTAAGTAGTAGTTACCTAATACCATATCCTGAGATGGAGTAACAACTGGTTTTCCGTCTTTTGGATTCAAGATGTTTTGTGCCGCTAACATAAGAATACGAGCTTCTGCTTGTGCCTCTGATGATAACGGAACGTGAACCGCCATTTGGTCACCGTCAAAGTCCGCGTTGTATGCAGTACATACAAGTGGGTGAAGACGAATTGCGCGACCTTCTACTAATGTAGGTTCAAACGCCTGGATACCAAGACGGTGAAGTGTTGGTGCGCGGTTTAGAAGTACTGGATGCTCTTTAATCACAGATTCTAAAACGTCCCAAACTTCAGGGTGTACACGCTCAATTTTACGTTTCGCACTCTTAATGTTGTGTGCTAACCCTTTTCCAACTAACTCTTTCATAACGAAAGGTTTGAACAGTTCAAGCGCCATTTCTTTCGGTAATCCACATTGGTACATCTTTAAGTTCGGTCCTACAACGATTACAGAACGGCCAGAGTAGTCAACACGTTTACCTAATAAGTTTTGACGGAAACGTCCTTGTTTACCTTTAAGCATGTGAGATAGTGATTTTAATGGACGGTTACCTGGTCCAGTAACTGGACGGCCACGACGACCATTATCAATTAATGCGTCTACAGCTTCTTGTAACATACGTTTTTCGTTTTGAACGATGATGCTTGGAGCACCTAGGTCCAATAGACGTTTTAAACGGTTGTTACGGTTAATTACACGACGATATAAGTCGTTTAAGTCAGAAGTAGCAAAACGTCCACCATCTAACTGTACCATTGGGCGTAGTTCTGGTGGGATAACTGGTAGAACATCTAAGATCATCCAAGATGGTTCATTTCCAGAGTTACGGAATGCTTCTAATACTTCTAGACGTTTAATAGCACGAGTACGGCGTTGTCCTTGTGCTGTTTTTAATTCTTCTTTTAAGAAGTCTACTTCTTTATCTAAATCAATGTCTTGTAGTAGCTTTTTAATCGCTTCTGCACCCATAGCAGCTTGGAATGTGCTACCATATCGATCACGATATGCACGGTATTCTTTTTCAGAAAGTAATTGCTTCTTATCAAGTGGTGTATCTCCACTTTCTGTTACAACATAAGAAGCGAAATAAATTACTTCTTCAAGCGCGCGAGGGGACATGTCTAAGACAAGTCCCATGCGGCTCGGGATACCTTTGAAATACCAAATATGAGATACAGGAGCAGCTAATTCGATATGACCCATACGTTCACGACGTACTTTTGCACGCGTTACTTCAACGCCACATCGATCACAAACTACACCTTTATAACGTACACGTTTGTATTTTCCGCAATGACATTCCCAGTCCTTTTGTGGTCCGAAAATACGCTCACAGAACAAGCCATCTTTTTCAGGCTTTAACGTACGATAGTTAATTGTTTCTGGTTTCTTAACTTCACCGTATGACCAAGAACGAATCTTGTCAGGTGAAGCAAGTCCAATCTTCATATATTCAAAGTTATTTACATCTATCAAGGGGCCTACCTCCCTTTTAGTCTACAGGTTATCCCAATTATTCCTTAGTTGTCTCAACTTCAACATTCAATTTATCTGCTGATTGATGATCATCGTCATCTTCCGTATCACGCATTTCAATTTCTGTGTCGTTGATTGACATCATTTTAACGTCCATACCTAAACTTTGCAGTTCTTTAATCAATACTTTGAATGATTCAGGAACTCCTGGTTCTGGAACATTTTCACCTTTAACAATTGCTTCATACGTCTTAACACGTCCAACAACGTCATCAGACTTCACTGTTAAGATTTCTTGAAGAGTATAAGCAGCACCGTAAGCTTCAAGTGCCCAAACCTCCATCTCACCGAAACGCTGTCCACCGAACTGAGCTTTACCTCCAAGAGGTTGCTGCGTTACAAGTGAGTATGGTCCAGTAGAACGAGCATGAAGTTTATCGTCAACCATGTGCGCAAGTTTGATCATATACATGACACCAACAGATACGCGGTTATCGAATGGTTCACCAGTACGTCCGTCATACAGGATTGTTTTCGCGTCATTTGCCATACCAGCTTCTTCAATTGTGCCCCAAACATCTTCCTCACGAGCACCATCGAATACTGGCGTTGCAATGTGAATGCCAAGGTATCTTGCTGCCATACCAAGATGAAGCTCTAATACCTGACCGATATTCATACGAGATGGTACCCCTAATGGGTTTAACATGATATCGATTGGCGTACCGTCTGGTAAGTAAGGCATATCTTCTTCTGGTAAAATACGAGAGATAACACCTTTGTTACCGTGACGTCCGGCCATCTTGTCACCTTCAGAAATTTTACGTTTTTGAACGATATATGCACGTACAAGTTGATTCACGCCCGGTGGCAATTCATCGCCATCTTCACGGTTGAATACTTTTACGTCTAAGATAATACCGCCACCACCGTGTGGTACACGTAGTGATGTATCACGTACTTCACGCGCTTTTTCTCCAAAGATAGCATGTAATAGACGTTCTTCAGCTGTTAATTCCGTTACACCTTTAGGTGTTACTTTACCAACAAGTAAATCTCCATCTTTTACTTCAGCACCAACGCGAATGATACCGCGCTCGTCAAGGTTACGTAATGCGTCTTCCCCAACGTTTGGAATGTCACGTGTAATTTCTTCTGGTCCAAGCTTCGTATCACGAGCTTCTGATTCATATTCTTCAATATGAATAGAAGTGTACACATCATCTTTTACAAGGCGCTCACTCATGATGATCGCATCCTCGTAGTTATAACCGTCCCAAGTCATGAAGCCAACAAGCACGTTACGTCCAAGTGCTAGTTCACCTAATTCCATAGAAGGACCATCCGCAAGGATTTCACCTTTTACAACTTCATTTCCAACACTTACGATTGGACGTTGGTTGTAACAAGTTCCTTGGTTAGAACGAATGAATTTTTGCATTTTGTAGCGATCTAAGTCGCCTTTTACTGTTTGACCGTCAACTTCTACATAGCGACGTACCCAAACTTCACGTGCTTCTACGCGCTCAACAACACCAGGATATTTACAGATTACTGCAGCACCTGAGTCTTTTGCTGATACGTACTCCATACCTGTACCTACAATCGGAGATTCCGGATTCATTAACGGAACCGCCTGACGTTGCATGTTCGCTCCCATAAGTGCGCGGTTAGAGTCATCGTTTTCTAAGAACGGAATACAAGCTGTCGCTGCCGACACTACTTGTTTTGGAGATACATCCATGTAGTCGATGCGTTCTCTATTTGTGACAATGTTTTCACCACGGAAACGAGCTACGATATCTTCACTTAGGAATTCACCTTCATCAGATAATTTCATATTCGCTTGGGCTACAACATAGTTATCTTCTTCATCTGCTGTTAAGTAATCAACCTGCCCTGTTACAAGACCAGTTTCTGGGTCAACACGACGGTATGGTGTTTCAATGAAACCAAACTCATTTACTTTCGCGAACGAAGATAATGAGTTAATCAAACCGATGTTTGGTCCCTCTGGTGTTTCAATCGGACACATACGACCGTAGTGAGAGTAATGAACGTCACGTACTTCAAAGCCTGCGCGCTCACGCGTTAAACCACCGGGTCCTAATGCAGATAGTCTTCGTTTGTGAGTTAACTCTGCTAATGGGTTTGTTTGGTCCATGAACTGAGATAACTGAGAACTTCCGAAGAACTCTTTAATAGATGCAATAACAGGACGAATATTAATTAACGCCTGTGGTGTAATTGCATTTGTATCTTGGATCGACATTCTCTCACGAACAACACGTTCCATACGAGAAAGACCGATACGGAATTGATTTTGTAATAGTTCTCCAACAGAACGCAGACGACGATTTCCTAAATGGTCAATATCATCTGTATCCCCTACTTTGTATAGTAGGTTGAAGAAGTAACTGATAGAAGCAAGGATATCACCTGGTGTGATGTGTTTCACATCACGAGTAATGTTTGCATTACCAATTACATTAATTACGCGTTCGCCTTCTGACTCAGGAGCATAAATCTTAATAGATTGCAGCTCAACATCGCCTTCTACCACTCCACCCATTGGTTTCGCTGTTTTGAATCCAATGTTTTTCTCTAAGTAAGGTAAAATGCGATCAAGTGTACGACGATCTAAGATTGTTCCTTCTGCCGCTAAAATTTCACCAGTTTCTGGATCCACTAATGTTTCAGCTAAACGTTGATTAAACAATCTGTTTTTAATGTGTAACTTCTTGTTGATCTTATAGCGACCTACATTTGCTAAATCGTAGCGCTTTGGATCGAAGAAACGAGACACAAGTAAGCTCTTCGCATTTTCTACTGTTGGTGGTTCACCAGGACGTAGACGCTCATAAATTTCAAGCAATGCTTTTTCTGTGCTATCTGTGTTGTCTTTTTCTAATGTGTTGCTTAAGTATTCGTTATCACCTAAAAGCTCGGTGATTTCTTGATCAGAGCCAAACCCTAATGCGCGTAACAAAACAGTTACAGGAAGTTTACGCGTACGGTCAATACGCACATATACAACATCCTTAGCATCTGTCTCATACTCTAACCAAGCTCCGCGGTTTGGAATTACAGTAGCAGTAAAACCACGTTTTCCGTTTTTATCCACTTTGCCACTATAGTATACGCTTGGAGAGCGAACTAACTGGGAAACGATAACACGTTCTGCACCGTTAATTACGAATGTTCCAGTCTCTGTCATGAGTGGGAAATCTCCCATGAACACATCTTGTTCTTTTACTTCACCAGTTTCCTTGTTGATTAGACGCACTTTTACACGAAGTGGTGCTGCATACGTCACATCACGCTCTTTGCATTCGTCTACAGAGTATTTAGGTTCACCTAAGCTGTAGTCGATAAATTCAAGCGATAGATTTCCCGTAAAGTCTTCGATCGGAGAAATGTCTTGGAACATTTCTCGCAAACCCTCATCAAGAAACCACTGATAAGAAGAGGTTTGAATTTCGATAAGATTTGGTAACTCTAATACTTCACTAATACGGGCATAACTTCTTCGTTGGCGGTGGCGTCCGTATTGAACTAGTTGACCTGTCAACTGCTTCACCCCTCAAATCATGAGTATTATAAATGCACAAAAAAATTTGTGCAAAATCACAAATAAATACAACTACTGCTATTAGCGTAGTCTTTTTCTCTTAAAGATAAATACGTTGAGTCTTTCTACCTGCTCAAAAAAGAAAAATGGCTTCTATAAGAAAACCATCATTCTGTTTCATAATCTACTGATTTTACTATCTTTTCCAAGAGAAACAAAAATATACATCTTTCTCAACGCAGAAAATCATATATTGGCATTGTATAATGTTAACATAGCCAAAAATAACCGTCAACGTTTTTTTGATTTTATGATATAATATCCTTTTTTCTTTTCTACAACCTCAACTTCAGAAAATACTTCTTCTAGTTTTTTCAGCGCAGATGGTGCACCTTGCTTCTTTTGAATAACAATCCAAAGTTCTCCACCTGGAACTAAATACTCCACAGCTTTTTCTAAAATCTCATGTACGATATCTTTACCCGCACGAATTGGAGGGTTAGATAGAATAGCAGCATACTTGCCATCTACATTTTCATAGACGCTACTTTGAAAAATACGTATATTCTCGATTCTGTTATTAGCGGCATTTTCTTTTGCAAGCCCAAGCGCCCTTTCATTCACATCCACCATGTGAACTTCACAACCTTGAAACTCTTTCGCTAACGACAAACCAATAGGGCCGTATCCACAACCTACGTCTAATATATCACCTTTAATATCTGGCATTTGAAACGCTTCAATTAAAAGACGGGAACCAAAGTCCACCTCGTTTTTCGAAAACACCCCACGGTCAGATAAAAAAGTAAATCGAGATCCACGAAGTGGAAATTCCCATCGTTTACGATCACTTTTACTAGAAGGGTCGTTAGAAAAATAATGGTCTGCCATATGGCCACCTCTTTTCTTTACAGTTAAAAAAAAAGCTCGCATGAGAGCGAGCTTTTTTTAAAGCATCAAAAGTTAATTACTTAACTTCTACAGCAGCGCCAACTTCTTCAAGTTTAGCTTTCATTTCTTCAGCTTCCTCTTTAGAAACGCCTTCTTTGATTGCTTTTGGAGTGTTGTCAACTAATTCTTTAGCTTCTTTTAAGCCAAGACCAGTGATTTCACGTACAGCTTTGATAACTTTGATTTTTTGAGCGCCAGCACTTGCAAGTACTACGTCAAACTCAGTTTTTTCAGCAGCAGCTTCACCAGCGCCACCAGCTACAGCTACAGGAGCAGCAGCAGTTACGCCGAATTCTTCCTCGATAGCTTTTACTAAGTCGTTAAGTTCTAATACAGTCATAGATTTAACTGCTTCAATGATTTGTTCTTTAGTCATTGTAAATATCCTCCCTTAAATAGGTTTGTATTGTTTTATAGATAACAAGTAATTATCTTTTAAAAAATTAAGCGCCTTGCTCTTCCTTTTGGTCTGCAACTGCTTTAGTAGCAAGTGCAAGGTTACGGATTGGAGCTTGAAGAACGCTAAGAAGCATAGAAAGTAAGCCTTCACGTGATGGAAGAGTAGCGATTGCTTTAACCTCATCAAGTGTTACAAGTTTACCTTCGATTACGCCCGCTTTAATTTCTAAAGCTTCATGTTTTGTAGCGAAGTCGTTTAATACTTTCGCAGGAGCAACTACATCCTCGTTACTGAACGCGATTGCGTTTGGTCCTGTTAAGAATTCATTTAACTCAGCCATTTCAGCAGATTCTGCAGCACGACGAGTTAGAGAGTTTTTGTAAACTTTGAACTCAACGCCAGCTTCACGTAAGTTTTTACGTAATTCTGTTGCTTCAGAAACCGTTAAACCACGGTAGTCAACAACGATTGTAGATTTACTAGCACGAAGTTTGTCCGCGATTTCAGTTACAACTTGTTGTTTAGTTTCGATTACTTTGCTCATGTTATTACACCTCCTGTAGATTATATAGAAGATGTACCGAAAGTGCACTAAAAACCTCCATGCCCAACTTGTAGACATGGAGGCATATAGTCACAGAAAAAAATTCCGTTTCGTATATTAACACCTAGGTAGGAAATTAAGTCTATTGACACCTACTGTCTACGGTACACTATTTAAATTCACAACATAAATGATTATATTAAATCTTCTTCATGAAGTCAACTTCCAATTTTTACGCTAATGTAGAAACGTCTACACGTACGCCAGGTCCCATTGTAGAAGCAACTGTTACGTTCTTCATGTAAGTACCTTTTGCAGCAGATGGCTTAACTTTTAATAAAGTGTCAGCGATTGTTTTGAAGTTTTCTACTAATTTAGCATCTTCGAAAGATACTTTACCGATTGGAACGTGGATGTTACCAGCTTTATCAACGCGGTATTCAACTTTACCAGCTTTGATTTCGTTAACAGCTTTAGTTACATCGAAAGTAACTGTTCCAGTTTTAGGGTTTGGCATTAAACCTTTAGGTCCTAATACGCGACCAAGTTTACCAACTTCACCCATCATGTCAGGAGTTGCTACTACTACATCGAAATCAAACCAACCTTGTTGGATTTTACCGATGTAATCAGTATCGCCTACGAAGTCAGCTCCAGCAGCTTCAGCTTCTTTAGCTTTTTCACCTTTAGCGAATACCAATACACGTTGTACTTTACCAGTACCGTGTGGAAGAACAACTGCACCACGGATTTGTTGGTCAGCTTTCTTAGGGTCAACACCTAAACGGAATGCAGCTTCTACAGTTGCATCAAATTTAGCTGTGTTTGTTTTCTTTACTAATTCTACTGCTTCTGTTGCAGAGTAAGCAGATGCACGATCAACAAGCTTTGCAGCTTCTACGTACTTTTTACCTCTTTTAGCCATTTTTATTTCCTCCTCGAATGTGGTTTTAGCGGAATAACCTCCCACGTTTACGCCTGTTTTCAGGTATAACCTGAGGATGAGCGCCATCCATTTATTTAAAAACAATAATCATTTACGATAATAAAGGTTGCGAATTGGAATTCCAGACCCGCAACCTTTTTTAAAAACAAATCGAATTAGTCTTCGATAACGATGCCCATACTGCGTGCAGTACCTTCAACCATACGCATTGCAGCTTCTACGCTAGCAGCGTTTAGGTCAGGCATTTTAGTTTCAGCGATTTCGCGTACTTTATCACGCTTAACAGTTGCCACTTTATTACGGTTTGGTTCACCAGAACCAGACTCAATACCAGCTACTTTCTTAAGAAGAACAGCAGCAGGAGGAGTTTTAGTAATGAAAGTGAATGAACGGTCCTCAAATACCGTAATTTCAACAGGGATGATAAGACCAGCTTGATCTGCTGTACGAGCGTTAAACTCTTTACAGAAGCCCATGATGTTAACACCTGCTTGTCCTAATGCTGGACCAACTGGTGGAGCTGGGTTAGCTTTACCTGCAGGAATTTGAAGCTTTACCATTTTAATTACCTTTTTAGCCACGAGACACACCTCCTTAAGTCCGTGATGTGGTCAATTGGACAGTGATTTGCCCTCCCACGTCATATTTTATCTGTAAGGATAAAATCTTTCAAAAAACGTCTCCGATAACGAAGACGTACTGACTTAAAAGATATTATCACTTTTTACAATTCATTTCAAGTTTCATTTTATAATTTTTCAATTTGATGGAAGTCAAGTTCAACTGGAGTCTCGCGACCAAACATGTCCACAAGCACGCTAACCTTTTTCTTCTCCACATCAATTTCTTCAATAGCACCTGTATAATCTGCGAATGGACCCTCATTTACACGTACTGTCTCATGAAGTTCGAAGTCGAAATCAACCACTTCGTTATCCATTCCCATATGCTTCATAATGGTAACAACTTCCTCTTCTAATAGAGGTGATGGTTTAGATCCAGAACCAGAAGAACCAACGAACCCAGTTACACCCGGCGTGTTACGTACAACATACCAAGAATCATCAGTCATGATTAATTCTACTAATACATAACCTGGGAACACTTTTCTTTTCATTAATTTTTCTTTTCCGTTTTTCATTTCTACTTCTACTTCTTCCGGGACAACAACACGGAAAATTTTATCTTGCATACCCATTGATTCTACACGCTTCTCTAGGTTTGCTTTTACTTTATTTTCATATCCAGAATAAGTATGGACAACATACCAACTTTTTTCCATTCATTTAGGACGAGCGTCCTTCCCTCCCTGACGTGCATTTTTTTGCGCAAATGAAAAAACCCGTTCACCGGGCTTTTACACAGTTCTTATAAATAACATTATATCATGGATAAGTGCTTCTTATTCAAGAATTAACCAAGAATTAACCGAATTAAAGAAGAAATACCCATATCAACTACTGCGAAGAAAATCGCAAAGAACACAACTGTAGCAACAACAGTCGCTGTTGAGCGGAGTAATTCATCTTTTTTAGGCCAACTTACTTTTTTCATTTCGCGACCTACATCGCCGAAAAAGTTCGTTAAACGCATCTGCGGGACCTCCAGTGTATTATTTCAATTATTTATTTTGTTTCCTTGTGAACTGTATGCTGATTGCATGTTTTACAAAACTTTTTTATTTCAAGTCGCTCTATCGAGCTCGTATCTTTCATAGTAGAGTAGTTTCGATTTTTACACTCTTCACATGAGAGTACAACTTTTTTCCTCATTAGTTACACCAACCTTGTAACATTATGTCCCTAAAAATGTATCATACAATAAAAGACAATGTCAATGACATGCATTTTGTACTCTCTACAAAAGAAAACAGGTGATTTATTTCACACCTGTCGCACTTGTTATTTGTTATGAATTTAAAGTTGTACTTTCTCGCATTTCCATATATCGTTCCAATTTCCTCTTCACACGCTGTAAAGCGTTATCGATAGATTTCACATGCCTGTTTAACTGTTCTGAAATCTCTTGATAAGAACGCCCATCTAGATATAAAGAAAGTACTTTTCTTTCTAAATCGCTTAATAATTCAGATATTTTTGATTCTATGTCTGTATATTCTTCCTGGCTAATAATCATCTCTTCAGGATCAGTTACCTTCGCTTCAGAAATAACATCCAATAGCGTTCGATCAGATTCCTCATCGTAAATCGGCTTATCTAAAGACACATACGAATTTAAGGGAATATGCTTTTGTCTTGTTGCCGTTTTAATAGCGGTAATAATTTGTCGAGTGATACACAGTTCAGCAAATGCTTTGAATGAAGACAGCTTGTCCTCTTTATAATCACGAATTGCTTTAAACAACCCTATCATGCCTTCTTGAACAATGTCTTCTCGATCGGCACCTACTAAAAAGTAAGATCTTGATTTCGCGCGAACAAAGTTCTTATATTTGTGAATTAAATATTCTAGAGCGTCAGTATTACCTTTTCGAACTAACTCAACGATTGCCTCATCCTCTAAATCACGAAATGTAACGTCGCCTACACTTACGAAGCCTGCTTCCACCTTGATCCCTCCGACCGCTATTTATTTAGCAATATTATACAGTAAAAAGGCAAAGAGCGTCAATGCTTCAACGCTCTCCTCTTCTTAATTTTTCTAATTTTTCTGTAATATCTTTACTAAATATCTTTCGCATGGCGGGTTGTTGTTCTTTCGTGTCTTTTGTACGCCTTCTTACTTGTTGCTCCATCGCTTGTACTTCTAGCTCTAATTCACGCGCGGATTTCCGAAGGGCACCTTGCGCAAATATAACCCATTGTTCCGTATAATCAGAAGTCGCAACATATATTTGTGTATTAATATTTCTAAGCTCTATCGCAAGTTGCTCTATCTTTTCGTCTGCAGTTTGATTCTTTCGTGTGAATATTACTTCCACACGAGATTGTTTCATCTTTTTTTCAATACCATGGACTGTATAGGCATCAAAGACTATCATCACTTTTGTGCCTGTATAACCTTGATAATCCGCCATCTTATCAATAAGCGCATCTCTTGATGATTGCAAATCTACATCCCGTAGTTTCTTCAAATCTCCCCAAGCTCCGATAATGTTGTAACCGTCAAC
Organism: Bacillus cereus; assembly: GCF_002567495.1. Classification (GTDB taxonomy): domain Bacteria; phylum Bacillota; class Bacilli; order Bacillales; family Bacillaceae_G; genus Bacillus_A; species Bacillus_A cereus_AQ. The sequence goes on from NZ_NVAP01000041.1 coordinate 43,081, forward strand.
GATTAAAATATCGTTCATCTTTTATTTACCAATTTCGTGACGTTTACGATATACCTCATACATTAACAAACTTGCGGCTACTGAAGCATTTAAGGATGTAACTTTACCAACCATCGGTAGAGTGATTAGGAAATCACACTTTTCACCAATAATACGACTCATACCTTTTCCTTCACTACCAATTACTAACCCAATCGGCATTTTACCATCTAAATTACGGTAATCCGTTTTCCCTTTGGCATCTGTACCAGCAATCCAAAGTCCACGTTCTTTTAATTCATCAATTGTGCGAGATAAGTTTGTTACGCGCGCAACAGGAATGTATTCAATTGCTCCTGTTGATGCTTTCGCAACTGACGCTGTAAGTCCCACAGCTCTTCTCTTTGGAATAATAATCCCATGAGCTCCTGTTGCATCAGCAGTACGCATAATAGAACCTAGGTTATGTGGATCTTCAATCTCATCTAAAATTAAGAAGAATGGATCTTCATTACGTTTTTCTGCCACTTTAAATAAATCTTCTAACTCCGCATACTGATATGCAGCTACTTGAGCAATTACACCTTGGTGATTACCCTCAACTAATTGATCTAACTTTTTCTTTGGTGCGTGTTGTAGAATAACCTTATTTTCTTTCGCTAACGCTAGTACAATCTGTACTTGTCCTTTGGCAGCACCTTCTGCGATCCAAATTTTATTAATATCTCTCCCTGATCGTAACGCTTCAATTACAGGGTTACGTCCGATAATATATTCACTACTCATGATGATGTGCCCCCTTCCTTTTCTTCTAAAACTGCAATTGCCTTATATACAATTTCGTCTAATCTTTCACGGTTATTTAATAAATGATGATAACCAATTAGCGCTTCAAAGGCTGTACTATGTCGATATGTTTGTACATCCGTATTTTTCGGAACTGTACCTGAATTTGCATTACGCCCTCTTCTTAATACCGCCTCTTCTTCCTCTGTCAAAAATGCCGTCTCTAATAAATGATAAACAACTTTCGCCTGTGCTTTTGCTGAAACAAAGCTCGTCCCTAAGCGATGTAATTGATTAGGGCGAACCTTTCCTTTTTGAAGGAGGTGATAGCGGATATATTGTTCATATACCGCATCACCCATATACGCTAACGCTAAGCTGTTTAATTGCTTTGCATCAATCATCCTTATCCTCTTTTCCATCTTGTACCTTGAGCGGTATCTTCTAAAATAATATTACGTCCTTTTAAATCGTCGCGAATTTGATCAGACAATGCGAAATCACGATTTTTACGAGCCTCAATGCGCTTTTGGATAAGCTCTTCAATTTCTTCATCCAGCAATTCTTCTTGTGTTAATTCTAATCCTAAAATATCAAATAACGTTTCCAGTTGTTTTACGTACGCTTCGATCACAACTTTAGATGTATGCTCTTCAAGTAAATATTGATTTGCATGATTGGCTACATTGTATAATTCGGTAATTGCATTCGCAGTGTTAAAGTCATCATTCATTGCCTCTTCAAATGCAGTCTGGAATTTCTCTATTTCAGCTAACCATTTCTCATTATGGTCTGTTAAATCCGTACTGCTTTCCATACGATGCTTTAAGTTTCCATAAGCTGTTTTAATTCTTTCCAGTCCATTATTCGTACTTTGTAATAAATCTTCACTAAAGTTAATCGGATGACGATAGTGTACTGATAACATAAAGAATCTAATTAACTGCGGGTCGTATTGCTTAATGATATCGTGAACTAAAATAAAGTTACCAAGCGATTTAGACATCTTCTCATTGTTAATATTAATATATCCATTATGCATCCAGTAACGTGCAAACGTTTTTCCAGTCAATGCCTCCGACTGCGCAATTTCATTTTCATGATGCGGGAACGCCAAGTCTTGACCACCAGCATGAATGTCAATTGTATCCCCTAAGTACTTACGCGCCATCGCTGAGCATTCAATATGCCACCCTGGACGTCCTTTCCCCCAAGGGCTTTCCCAGAAGATTTCTCCTTCTTTCGCAGCTTTCCATAAAGCAAAATCAAGAGGATCTTGTTTCTTTTCCCCTACCTCAATACGAGCACCGTGACGTAAATCTGCGATTGGTTGATGTGATAATTTACCGTAACCTTCGAATTCCTTCGTTTTAAAGTACACATCACCCTCTGATTCATATGCATACCCTTTATTTACAAGTTCTTGAATAAATTCAATAATGATATCCATATTTTCTGTTACACGAGGATGAACTGTTGCGTGTTTGCAACCTAGCGCTGTTACATCTTCAAAGTACGCTTCAACAAAACGATCAGCAATTGTCGGTACATCTTCACCTAATTCATTTGCCGCTTTAATTAATTTATCATCTACGTCCGTAAAGTTAGATACGTATTGCACATCGTATCCTTTATATTCTAAATAACGACGTACTGTATCGAATACCATAGGAGGTCTTGCATTCCCAATATGAATGTAGTTATAAACTGTAGGTCCGCATACATACATCTTTACCTTATTTTCTTCTAATGGAACAAACTCTTCTTTTTGACGTGTTAACGTATTATAAATGTGAATAGTCATTTTTATCCTTCCTTTCTACCTTTACTTCCAGTTGTTTCTTCAATTTATCAAGTTCTACTTCCATAGCCTTTAATTTATCAAAAATTGGATCCGGAAGGTCAGAGTGATTTAATTCTTGACCAATCTTTACTCCATTTTGAATAACGACTCGGCCAGGTATACCTACAACTGTAGAATGTGCAGGGACTTCTTTTAATACGACAGACCCTGCCCCGATTTTAGAATTCTCTCCCACAGTAATAGAACCAAGGACTTTAGCACCCGTCGCAATTAATACATTATCCTGAATTGTTGGATGCCTCTTTCCTTTTTCTTTCCCTGTACCACCTAATGTAACCCCTTGATAAATTGTTACATTATCACCAATTTCACAAGTTTCTCCAATTACAACTCCCATTCCATGGTCTATGAAAAAGCGTCGACCAATAGTTGCTCCTGGATGAATCTCAATGCCAGTAAAAAAGCGACTCACTTGTGAAACAAAACGTGCAAGAAAGAAAAAATCCCTTTTATAAAAAGCATGTGCAATTCGATGAGCCCAAACTGCATGTAATCCAGAGTAAGTTAAAATGACTTCAAAATAACCTCTTGCCGCTGGATCCTGTTCAAAAACGACTTCAATATCTTCCCGAAGCCTCTTAAACATCGGTGTTCCCTCCCCTTTATGGGCTGCTTTTTGTCGAGCGAACTAACTCCCCTAACTCATCACTTATCCCCTAATTCTTTATATAAGGAGATAAATTCTATATTCATACCTATTTACACGGTATAAAAAAAAAGGCGTCTCTGTCATATTGACAGAGACGCCTTTTAAGCGCGGTTCCACTCTGTTTAGGCTTAAAAAAAGCCTCAAACTCATCCATGATAACGGTGTGCACCGCTTCTGCTTACTTTGCGTCCTAAGACGTCCCACGAAACAATTCGCTGTTCAGCAGAAGACTCGAAGGGGCATTTCAAAAATCCGCTTATAAACCACTCCCAGCCTAAAGGTGGTTCTCTCTGTAAAAAGCCTGATTTTCTACTTCTCCTTCTCGTCGCTTTTCCTTATTAGGTTTTAGGTATACTTATTATATTTCTAAACCTAGAAAATGTTAACCAATTACTTTTTGAAGACGATTTAAAACTTTTTCTTTTCCAAGAAGTGCAATAGCATTCGGAAGCTCTGGACCATGCGTTTGTCCTGTAGTTGCAACACGGATTGGCATAAATAAATTTTTACCTTTATGTCCTGTTTCCTTTTGAACTGCTTTAATTGCCGCCTTAATTGCCGCTGGCTCCATTGCTTCTAGAGCTTCTATTTGACCAGCAAATGCACGAAGTACTTCAGGTACTTGTTCACCATTTAATACTTCTTGTCCTTCTTCTTCATAATCAACATGATCTTTAAAGAACATTTCAGAAAGCTCTACAATTTCAGCTCCAAAACTCATTTGTTCATGGTATAAAGCAATCACATCACGAATCCAAGCTTGGTCTTGTTCACTTAAAGTTTCTCCTACACGTCCAGCTTTCACTAAATGCGGTAAACTTAACTCTACAACCGTATCTAAATCTTGCTTTTTCATATACTGGTTGTTCATCCATTTTAGTTTTTGAGAATCAAATAATGCAGGTGATTTTGATAAACGAGCTGCATCAAACATTTTGATAAACTCATCTTGAGAGAAGATTTCTTCTTCACCTACTGGTGACCAGCCTAATAGCGCAATAAAGTTAAAGATTGCTTCTGGAAGATATCCAAGTTCTTTATATTGCTCAATAAATTGAATAATATATTCATCACGCTTGCTTAATTTTTTACGACTTTCATTTACAATTAAAGTCATATGACCGAATTGTGGGATATCCCAACCGAAAGCTTCATAAATCATCATTTGTTTTGGCGTGTTTGAAATATGATCATCACCACGAAGTACATGTGTAATCTCCATTAAGTGATCATCTACTGCTACCGCAAAGTTATAAGTTGGGATTCCATCCTTTTTCACGATAACAAAATCACCAAAATCATTTGAATGGAATGCAACTTCGTCTTTTACGATATCTTTGAATGTGTAATCACGATCAGCTGGTACACGGAAACGAATACTCGGAATACGTCCCTCAGCTTCAAATTCTTTCATTTGTTCTTCAGTTAAATCACGGTGGTTACCTGCATAACGAGGTGTTTCACCACGAGAAATTTGTCCTTCACGCTCTGCTTCTAGCTCTTCTTCTGTCATATAACATTTGTAAGCTAAACCACGCTCTAATAAGTCTAGATATAATTTTTTATAAATATCTAAACGCTCTGTTTGACGATATGGTCCAAATTCACCACCAACATCAACACCTTCATCCCAGTCCATACCGAGCCATTTCAAGTATTTTAATTGGCTTTCTTCTCCACCAGCCACGTTACGTTTTACATCAGTATCTTCAATACGAATAATAAACTTGCCATCTAAATGACGAGCAAATAAATAATTAAATAATGCCGTACGCGCATTTCCGATATGTAAGTGTCCTGTTGGACTTGGCGCATAGCGCACTCTCACTTGCTTTTCCATAATTGGTACACCTTCCATTCTTAATGTCTACACATTCTATAATTGTACAACAAAAAAATGTGATTATCCATCTTACGAATTAAAAACCATTATTTTTTCTGTAATAATACCACTGCTTGAGAAGCAATTCCTTCTTCCCTACCTGTAAATCCTAATTTCTCTGTTGTTGTTGCCTTTACATTAATGTTATCTATAGACGTTTCTAACAGTTCACTAATACGTTTACGCATACTTTCAATATGCGGTGCCATTTTTGGCTTTTGAGCAATAATTGTACAATCTAAATTCCCTAACTCGTAACCTTGTTCACGCACAAATTCCCAAACTTTTTGTAACAATACAGCTGAATCTGCATCTTTAAAAGCTGGGTCTGTATCAGGAAAATGCTTTCCGATATCTCCTGCTGCAATGGCACCTAAACATGCATCAGCAATCGTATGTAACAATACATCTGCATCTGAATGACCGATTAATCCTTTCTCGTGTGGAATTGTAATTCCGCCAATAATTAACGGTCTACCTTCCGCAAATTCATGCACATCAAAACCTTGTCCAATTCGAAACATTCTTTACATCCTCCTTGAGCTAAACCACTGAGCTTTATAACTCTATATTATATTGATATCCCTACAAAGAAAAGCCCGGCCATTGCCGAGCTTTCCTTTGTTATACACCATCACGGCTATTTTTTCTGAACATGAAGGAAACTTTCAGCAATTAGTAAATCCTCTGGAGTCGTCACTTTAATATTATAGTAACTCCCCTCTACTACACCTACTTGCTTACCAATGCGTTCCACGAGACTTGCATCATCTGTACCAAGAAAACAGCTCTGTTTTGCACTTCTATGAGCTTCTAACAAAAGAGAAACAGAGAACCCTTGCGGTGTTTGTACAGCCTTAAGCTGAGATCGTTCTACCGTTTCTACAACAACACCTTGCTCTACTTTCTTAACTGTATCCTTTACTGGTACTGCACAAATGGAAGCTCCATATTTTTCTGCTGCTGTTAATACATCTTGAATCACTTTATTCGTTACGAATGGGCGCGCTCCGTCATGCACAAGAACATATTCAACATCACTCGCATGCTGAATCGCGTTATATACACTATCTTGTCTTTCAGCTCCGCCCTGAATAAATTGTACCTGTTTTTCAATCGGATACTTCTGCATTAATTCTTCAAAATACGGGCGTTCCTCTTCGTTAATTGCCATAACAATACTTTGGCACGCTTTATCTCTTTCAAAAGCACGTAATGTATGCACGATAATCGGTACTTCATTTATAAGTAAGAACAACTTATTTTTGCCAGCGCCCATCCGCTTTCCTTGACCGGCTGCCGGAATAATTAATGTATACATATTAATAATCCTCTACTTATAATGCTTTTTCTAATAATTTACGTTTTGCGAAAATCATACGACCAGCCGATGTTTGTAATACGCTAGTAACCAGTACATTAAGTTGCGAACCTACATACTCTCTACCATCTTCTACTACAATCATCGTACCATCATCTAAGTACGCAACGCCTTGGTTTTGCTCTTTACCATCTTTCACAACATAAACATTTAATTCTTCGCCAGGGAGTACAACTGGTTTAATTGCATTAGCTAAATCATTAATGTTTAACACCGTTACTCCTTGTAATTCAGAAACTTTATTTAAGTTGAAATCATTCGTTACTACAGTTCCACCGGTGATTTTTGCTAACTTTACAAGTTTGCTATCCACCTCTTGGATATCCTCGAAATCGCCTTCATAAATTTCTACCGGAATCGGCATCTCTTTTTGAATACGATTTAAAATGTCTAGTCCTCTGCGACCACGATTACGCTTTAAAGCATCGGAAGAATCGGCAATATGCTGAAGCTCTTCTAATACGAATTGTGGAATCACAATTGTTCCTTCTAAAAACTTCGTTTGGCAAATATCAGCAATACGTCCATCAATAATTACACTCGTATCGAGAATTTTCCAATGAGCCGTAGATTTTTCTACCTCTGTCTCTTCGTTCTCACTATTGTTTTTCTTCTTACCTCCGCGTTGGGGTAATGTAAATAATCCTAGCAATTCATTCCTCTTTTTAAATCCTACTTGGAATCCTAGATATCCAAGTAAAAGAGTAAAGAACACTTGCAACACCGTGCTAATAACTGGAATTGTAAATTCACGAATTGGTATTAAAATTAAATATGCAACAATGAGACCAGAGATCAACCCTAATGTACCAAATAAAACATCTGCTACAGGCGCCTTTACAAGAGCCTCTTCAATATGCTTAATAAGTTGAACAATATAATCTACAAGCCAAAATGTTGTTAAAAATAAAATAATTGCACCAATAATTGCACGAACATACGATCCTTCCAATAAAGGAACAGTACCGATGTCTAATACATTAATAACTTTTGGGATTAAGTAAATCCCTAACGCTCCCCCAATTACTAGAAAGAAGAGCTGTACAATCCGTTTTAACATCCAACCACCTCCTACTCATTATTAACCATTGTTTCGCTAATCAAAACGCCGAATGCAAAAGCGGACGTGTTTTTTTATAAATAGTTTTATTTACCAATATATCATATCATATACCAAAAATGTTCTAGTGTCGTTATATTATAGAATCAATGTAATATTCTTAATTGTGTCTACTCATATAGAGATGCTCTTGAATTCTTTTTAGGCCTTCTCGTATTTTCTTCGCCCTTACTTCTCCAATTCCTTCCACATCATCCAATTCATGAATAGTCGCGCGACAAACACCTTGCAACGTTTTGAATCGATTAATTAAATTTTCAATGATAAGTGGCGGAACACGAGAGATTTTGCTTGTGATTCGATATCCTCTTGGTGTCACACTTTCTTCTAAACTGGTTTGCCCTGGGTAGCCAAGTAATTTAACTAAATCACTATCCTCTAAAAGTTGTGTATTTGCAAGATCCTGTAACTTTTTCAAAATTTGATGATGGTCTTGTGTTTTCTCCTGGTGATAATCTTTAATTAATAATGCTGCCTCTGCCTCTAAATCAGCTAGTAGTTCTGTAAGTTGTAAACGGATTAACCTACCTTCTGTTCCTAGCTCATGAATATAGCTCAATATTTCATTTTTAATACGCAGTACCATTTCAACACTATGTAAAACGTGAACTACCTCGGACATTGTAACGACTTCTTCAAATTCTAGAATGCCCAAATTCGTAATACCATCATTCCATACAGCCTTATATTTTTCTAACGTTTGAATAGCTTGATTTGCCTTTGTTAAAATAACCCCTATATCTTTTAGTGTATAACGTAAGTTCCCTTGATATAGCGTAATTACGTTACGTCTTTGTGAAATGGCCACAACAAGACTGCCAGTCTGCTTCGCTACACGTTCTGCTGTTCGGTGACGCATACCTGTTTCAATAGAATCAATAGATGCCTCTGGAACTAACTGTGCATTCGCTATTAAAATTTTACTTCCCGTTTCATTTAAAATAAGTGCCCCGTCCATTTTTGCTAATTCATATAAACTAGCAGGAGAGAATGCACAATTTATGTGAAAACCACCATCAACAATACTTTTAATCTGCTCATTATATCCAAGAACAATTAGTCCCCCTGTTTGCGCGCGAAGTACATTATCTATCCCTTCGCGCAATGGTGTTCCTGGGGCCACGAGCTGTAAAATATTAATCATACTTTTGACACGTTGCTTATTTTCTTCCATAGCCTAGCCTCCTAATGTCAAACGAAGCGCTTCTCCTAAATTAGAAACACCCACAACCTCAATCCCATCCGGAATTGTCCATCCTCCTAAGTTTTTTCTAGGAATAATAACACGTTGAAATCCTAATTTAGCCGCTTCTTGTACACGTTGTTCGATTCTTGATACTCTTCTTATTTCTCCAGTTAAGCCTACTTCTCCTATTACTGCATCAGTTGGTGCCGTAGATTTATCCCTAAAACTTGAGGCTATACTTAAAGCCACCGCTAAATCAATTGCCGGTTCGTCTAATTTCAAACCACCAGCTACTTTTAAATATGCATCTTGATTTTGCAATAGTAAACCTGTTCTTTTTTCTAATACTGCCATAATAAGTGAAACACGGTTATGATCAATTCCCGTCGCCATTCTTCGAGGGTTTCCAAAACTAGTAGGGGAGATTAATGCTTGTATTTCTACTAAAACCGGTCTTGTTCCTTCCATTGAAGCAACTACTGTTGATCCTGCAACACCAACCGGCCTTTCCTCAAGGAAGATTTCAGAAGGATTTAAAACTTCCGCAAGACCAAGCTCTTTCATTTCAAAGATACCCATTTCATTCGTGGAACCAAAACGGTTCTTCACAGCTCGTAAAATACGATATGTATGGTGTCGGTCTCCTTCAAAGTAAAGAACTGCATCGACCATATGTTCTAGCATACGCGGTCCCGCAATTGCCCCTTCTTTTGTCACATGTCCTACGATAAAAATTGGGATTCCCTTTGTTTTTGCAAGTTTCATTAATTCTGCTGTACATTCACGTACTTGTGCCACACTTCCTGGGGCTGACGTCACTTCAGGTAAATGTATCGTTTGAATAGAATCAATAACAACAAAAGCTGGATTCATCTCTTCAATATGTGCTGCAATACGCTGCAGGTCTGTCTCTGCTACAACAAATAGATTGCTACCCTTTACATGCAAACGATCTGCACGAAGTTTAATCTGCTTTGCCGACTCCTCACCCGATATGTATAATACATCATATGAAGAATCTGCTAATTGCGATGAAATCTGTAATAGTAATGTTGATTTTCCAATCCCAGGGTCTCCACCAATAAGTACTAAGGACCCATCTACAATTCCGCCACCAAGCACACGGTTAAACTCTTGAAATTCCGTTTCAATACGTGCTTCAGACTTTGTTTCTACTTCAGTAAGACGTCTTGGTTTTGTTACTTCCGTTTGAATTGCATTCGCGTAATTAAGGCGCCTTGATGATACAACTGGTTCCATCTCTTCAACAAGTGTATTCCATTGACCACATCCAGGACATTTACCCATATATTTCGGTGACTGATAACCACATTCTTGACATATAAATTTCGTTTTCTTTTTAGCCATATCTTTTTATAGTTCACTTCACTTTCGTCTATAAACGTTTATCCTTCTCGTACAACAAAGAGGACTATCGCGTAGCCCTCTTTGTTTGTCTATACTTATTTTACCTTTTCCGCACTATGAATGACAAATGATTCTCCTTCTACATCAAAGATAACTTTTTGTCCTTTCTCAATAGCACCTTTTAAAAGTTCTTCTGATAGTCTATCTTCTACATGTTTCTGGATTGCTCTACGAAGCGGACGAGCACCGTACTCACGATCAAATCCTTTATCAGCAATAGCTGAAATTGCCCCTTCTGTTAAGTGCAATTCGATTTCTTGTTCTTTTAAGCGCTTCACTAACTGATTTACCATAAGAGTTACAATTTCTTGAATATGTTTTTTCTCAAGCATATGGAATACGATAATTTCATCAATACGGTTTAAGAATTCTGGACGAAATGCCTTTTTCAGCTCATCCATTACTTTACCTTTCATATCCGAATAATCGCGGCTCTCATCTTGTACGTTAAATCCAAGATACTTATTACGTTTTAATGCATCTGCCCCAACGTTAGACGTCATAATAACAATCGTATTACGGAAATCAACTGTACGTCCTTTAGAATCTGTTAAACGACCATCTTCTAACACTTGTAGTAAAATATTAAACACATCCGGATGAGCTTTCTCTACCTCATCTAATAAGACAACCGAATATGGCTTGCGACGAACTTTCTCTGTTAATTGTCCACCTTCTTCATATCCAACATATCCTGGAGGAGAACCAACTAAACGGGAAGTAGAATGCTTCTCCATGTACTCTGACATATCGATGCGAATCATTGCATCTTCATCACCGAACATAGATTCTGCCAGTGCTCTTGCAAGTTCTGTTTTACCTACGCCTGTTGGCCCTAAGAAAATAAATGAACCAATTGGGCGTTTCGGATCTTTCAATCCTGCTCTTGCACGACGAACAGCTTTTGCTACAGCTACTACCGCTTCATCTTGGCCAATCAAACGATCATGAAGAATGGATTCTAAGTTTAATAATTTATCAGTCTCTGTTTGTGCAAGTTTAGAAACTGGGATACGCGTCCATGTAGAAACGACATTTGCAATATCTTCTACCGTAACCTCTGAATTTTCTTTTCCTTGTTGCTCTTTCCATTGACGCTTTGTATCTTCTAACTTCTCACGTAAGCGTTGTTCCATATCACGTAAGGATGCAGCCTTTTCAAATTCTTGGCTTTGTACAGCCGCATCTTTTTCTTTCCGAATCTCCTCAAGCTTCACTTCAAGCTCTTTTAAGTTTGGTGGTGTTGTATACGAACGTAAGCGAACTTTTGAAGCAGCTTCATCAATTAAATCAATTGCTTTATCCGGTAAAAATCGATCTGTAATATAACGATCTGAAAGTTTTACAGCTGCATCAATAGCATCATCTGTAATAGATACACGGTGATGCGCCTCATAACGATCACGTAAACCTTTCAAGATTTGAATCGATTCTTCTAAACTTGGCTCATCAACATGAATTGGTTGAAAACGTCTTTCTAAAGCCGCGTCTTTTTCAATATATTTACGATACTCATCTAAAGTTGTTGCCCCAATACATTGTAACTCTCCACGTGCTAAAGATGGTTTTAAAATATTCGATGCATCGATTGCACCTTCTGCTCCACCTGCACCAATTAATGTATGAAGCTCATCAATAAATAGAATAATATTGCCTGCTTGGCGGATTTCATCCATCACTTTCTTTAAACGATCTTCAAATTCACCGCGATATTTCGTTCCAGCTACCACTGTACCCATGTCTAGTGTCATAACACGCTTATCTCTTAACGTTTCAGGAACTTCATTATTTACAATTTGCTGTGCTAATCCTTCTGCAATTGCCGTTTTACCTACACCAGGCTCACCAATTAATACTGGGTTGTTTTTCGTTCTACGGCTTAATACCTCAATTACACGTTGAATTTCTTTACCACGTCCAATAACAGGGTCTAAGCGATTTTCACGGGCAACAACTGTCAAGTCCCTTGCTAAACTGTCAAGTGTCGGTGTATTTGCGTTTGTTGCAGAACCACCTTGATGACCTGAACTAGCTTCATTACTCCCAAGAAGTTGTAACACTTGTTGTCTTGCTTTATTTAGACTTACACCTAAATTATTTAAAACACGTGCCGCTACACCTTCACCTTCACGGATTAAACCGAGTAAAATGTGTTCTGTTCCAACGTAAGAATGGCCTAGCTTACGCGCTTCATCCATAGATAATTCAATAACTTTTTTAGCACGAGGTGTATAATGTACAGTTTGAGAAGCTTCTGTTCCACGCCCAATTAACGCTTCTACTTCTTTTTGAACTTTCTCTGGACTTAATCCAAGAGCAATTAACGCTTTTGCTGCAATTCCTTCACCTTCGCGTACAAGCCCAAGTAAAATATGTTCTGTTCCAATATTATTATGCCCAATGCGAATTGCTTCCTCTTGAGATAAAGCTAATACTTTCTGTGCTCTTTCTGTAAATCTTCCAAACATCATAGAAATCGCCTCCTACTTGCGCTTAGTTTTTTTCAATACGTAATCGCTCACGGATTAAGGTTGCTCTTCGATAATCTCTTTCTTCTGGTCCTAAAGGTCCGCCTGCGTATTGTTGTAAAATACCTGGTTGCGTAAGAACCATTAGCTCAGTCAAAATATTTCTCGATATACCTTTTATATATCCTAGATCAATACCAAGTCGTACATCTGATAAGCAATTGGCTGCTTCTGCAGATTGAATTAAACGACTGTTTGCTAGTATGCCGTAAGAACGATACACCTTATCTTCAAGTTCAATACTTGAATTTTGTACAATTAATTCTCTAGCCATTTTTTCTTGCTGTATAATTTGTTGAACGACACTCCTTAAATCTGCAATAATATCTTCTTCAGACTTTCCTAGCGTCATTTGATTTGACACTTGAAATATATTACCTAACGCTTCGCTACCTTCACCGTATATTCCTCTTACTACTAACCCTAATTTTTGAATTACTTGTATAATACGGCTAATTCTTTTTGTTAAAACCAGTCCTGGTAAATGAATCATCACAGAAGCTCTTAACCCTGTGCCAACGTTAGTAGGACAACTCGTAATATATCCAAGTGATTCATCAAAAGCGTATTCAACTTCTTTCTCAATCCAATTATCTATTTGATTGGCACTTTGAAGCGCCTCTGATAACTGTAATCCTGAAAATAAGCACTGGATCCGAATATGGTCTTCTTCATTAAGCATAACACTAATATGTTCACTTTCTGATAGTAGACATGCTCCATATTCTGTCCCTGCAAGATTTGGACTAATTAAATGCTTTTCGACTAAAACTCTCCTTTGAAGAGGGGTTAATTCATTCATCTTTAATAGTCCAAACTCCCCAAAGGAGCCTACTGCTTTATTTATAAATTTCTTTTTAAATAATTCATGAATCTGTCTAGCTTCTTCTTCGCTTTGCATAGTGGAAAATTGATATTGTTTAAAATTACGAGCCAAACGAATTCGACTACTTAAAACAATATCAGAATCAGGGCCATCCCCCTTCATCCATGGACTAATCGCTTCATTCATAATTTTGTCCAGTGACATAGAACTATTCCCCCTCTCTATGCTCACTAAGCTGCATTTCAAGACCTCGAATCTTATCTCTTACCTCTGCAGCTTTCTCAAATTCCTCTTTCTGCACGTATTGTTTCAGAATGAGTTTTAGTTCATCTAATTCTTTCTTTAAGTGGATATTTCCTTCTATACGTTCCGGAATTTTTCCACAATGATCTGTATGCCCACCGTGAAGACGTTTTAATAATGGCTTTAAATGCTCCTTAAATGTATCGTAACAAGAAGAACAGCCAAAGCGTCCCACTTTTGTAAATTGTTCATATGTCATCTTACAATCTGGACACCTTACTATATCTGCATTTGAAAATCCATTTTTTCCTTCTTCAAACATTGTTGATTCACCGTGTAATAAACCAGCAAATAAATCATGAAATGAAAAATTAGACTGCGATGATTGAAAGAAAGACGTATAGCCACTTTGCTCTGCACATTGCTCACAAAGATGAACTTCCGCCTTCTTCTCGTTAATTACTTTTGTATAATGTAAAGTTGCTGGTCTTATATTACAGTTTTGACAAGTCATCACTATCCCCACCTTTACAACAGGAACGCTCTATCTCATGGTACTTTTCATACATTACTAGATTGTTCGCTTTCCTGAATCCATTTAAATAAAAGTGCATGTTCTTTTTCAAAACTTCTACAATATTTAACTGCTTTATCTTATGTTATCGTTCTTTTACAAAAGCTATATTTATTTATATTTCAGTGTTCTTAACATTGCGCATAATATTCGAGCCCTAAGTTCATCTCGAGAAGGAACATCCATTGATAATACAGAACGATCTATTACGCTTAACATCAGTTTCGCTTCACGATTTGTTATGATTCCCTCTTCTATTAAACGTATAATCATACTTTCTGCATTCCCTTGCGCAACGCTATGATCAATCATATGAAGCATTTGATCAATAATATCTATATCGTCATGCAGTTTGACTTTTATAATGCGAATGTAACCTCCTCCACCACGTTTACTTTCTACTACAAATCCTCTTTCTAACGTAAAACGGGTATTGATTACATAATTGATTTGAGATGGTACGCACTCGAATCGATCCGCAATCTCATTTCTCTTGATTTCAATCACATTATTATTGCTTAAGTCAATAACTTGCTTTAGATATTGCTCAATGATATCAGATATATTTCTCATTTATCCGCCACCTTTATTGACTTTGACTATCTTTGACTTTAATTATATACGTATTAATAAAATTTGCAACTCTTTTGCTTATTCACTATCCTAGCCACATTCCCCTACCTTTAATCAAAATAGTAATTATTTAAGCACATTTTTTAATTACTATGGATTATAAAAGAAAACACGAAAAAACACGAGTCATTTGACTCGTGTCTTAGTTGCTTGGCGACGTCC
>NZ_NVAP01000042.1 GCF_002567495.1 Bacillus cereus
CATTCCAAGTATTATTCCTAAGCCTAAAATACTAATAAGGAACACTTTTATAATTTGTTTTTTACTTGTATCCTTCATATATTCCTCCTCGTATAAAAATTCAATTTTTCAAAGGTAATTGGTTATTTACAAACTATGTAATGAATATCTATCTCCCACCCCTTTTAGACTCAAACATCAATACTTTAAGGTTTTAAGTTTAATATAAAAATTTAAAGATAAGGTAAAGATAAGATAAAGGGCATTTTTTATACGTACTTTAAAAGATATTGGTACAAAGAGATACGTGGGACAATTTGTTGATATAAATGGATTTAGTAATAACGGAAAGGTTAACGTACAAATTATTAATTATGGAGATATCATTCCAGAAGATTTACCCTATCTTTTCAATAAAAATAAAACATATCCCTATGATCGATTTAAAATGGAAATACAGCCCGTAATTAACAAGTTTGAAAAGGTTAGAATGTTTATTCAGAATCATAAATCTGAATTGATTCAAGTTGCACCACATCCTACGTATGATGTGAATTTGTTTGAGAAATCAATCAGTATACGGATTGATGCGATTAAAACGCATTTAGATGCTGATATGAAAGTCAAAGGTGGCATCTCCTCACCTAACCTAACCTGACAGACTATTCTTTTTATATCCGAGATCAAAAAATGGCACAAAACTTAGCGTGCCTCACTGAAATGGAGTATACAAACAAAAAAATCATTGTATGGGGACATAATTACCATATTCGAAAACAAAATTCGAATATGATAAATCATGATTCCGACAGAACAATATGATGGCATTCTATGGTTAGAAAAAACATCGCCTTCTGTACTGAAGTAAAAAAAGAGCCTCCAATAAAGTAATGGGGGCTCTTTTCAATTAAGTTAGAATGTGAGGCAAAGGCGCTAAGAAAGTCTTTATCCTGCTTAAAGTTTATTTGTACTCTATAATCATTAATTTGAAAAATTTACCATTAATCTTCAACTTGTAAATATAGTCCCATAATCAATTTCCGCCTTTACAAAGTATCCTGCGGTGTTCATCATGATAAACAGTTAACAAGAATACGCGAAGCGACGGCCTTGGAAATATGAAAATCCGCAAGGACACGGAAACAAACGGGCACCCCCTTTAACAAGTAATAATTTGTTCTGCACCCATGTTGATAATTCTTCTGGTAATCGGTATGTAACGGAACCATGTTGCTCTTTTATAATGACATAGGGATTGTGGAATTCTTCTTGAATGCCGATCCCAATGACTTGATACAATTTCCTGCACTGACTCGGAAACAATATATTTGGAATGTCTAATAATTCAATTTCATGAAAAGAATGACGGAATCTCGTATCAATTGCAAATACCATCACACCCACTCCCAGCTATACGTAAAACACAATTAGGATACCAATTAGATCTATGTTACGTGCAGAAATCCCCTTTTTCTCCCCAGACTTATCTACAAGAATAAAAAAGGAAACACAAGATATGTTCCCTTTTCACTATTTGTTTTCTACACTTTTAATTCCAATGTTTCTAGATGCTGAATAGATCCGCCCCCTGGCAGGTAGACATCTTCCTCCTTCAGCAGGGATACGGAACTTTCCGTTTCTACTAGTGACGGAAGATTGCGCACGCCAAATAATAATACTTTTCCCCTATTGTCCAAATGACGCGGGGTATGCATGGAAATCATAAGGTTGTTTATGCATGTAATTGTTCCTGTTCTTAAACATTTTCGGTTATCTATTTTTATTTTATTTTGCTTTTCTAGTATCTCTTACTTTTATTGTTTGATCGTTATGACTGGTACTTGCTTGGTGTCAGAAATTTTACTGTAACCATAATAAAGTAGAAAAAACAATAAAATAATTGTCCAAATAAATATAAACACTTTATAATCATACTTCATATGAAAAACCTCATTTTCCCTATATAAGTGAATGTACATACACCCCATAAATCCAATTACATAAATTATTGGATTTATGGGGTGTAGAGAATCATTAATTATTAGAAGTTGTTATTCATAAACATATCCAAGAAATCTTCAAAAAAATATCATCTAGGCATTTTAACATTTCATAAAAATGCACAGATGATATTTTTACGTTTAGCTAAGTAATGCTTTTTATGTAATAAATCCTTATCTCTATTTCACCTTAATGTTTATATGTACAAGAGTCTGTGTAGCAACTAGGCTGTACTTTAAATATGTACTAATTTGTGTGTGTGTGGGAAAGGAAGCACATTTTATTTAAAGTTGTTACTTTAAACCCCTTAATTAGTTGGTAGTCTTCTTCATTCAGACAGAAAGGAAATTTGAAGTGTGCACGTATTTTCAAATCAGACTCTTTACTACACACACTCCTATACACATAAAAACATCTATAGTTTTTGTAACAATGCGGAAATTACAAGAAACAAAAATGAAATAATTTTAATGTTACGTAACAACTTCGTAACATGATTGTAACATGACGTATTTAATCGTACAATACTTTTTTTAACTAATTATCAACAAAGTTCTGTTAATATCGTTCAAATTTAATAATGTTCCCATAGAGTATTACAATTAGAGTTGCTTGTGTTTTATTTGGATAGATACGAAATTTATATGCTATATTAATTATCATTCATTTCAGCTCCATTTCGGCATGTGTCTGTTATACAATAAACATATATTTGAAAGACAGTGGAGTAACAGTTTATGTATATCGAACAATTAAGATAGCTTCCTGTCATCCCTTGTCCGAAGCCAATTCATCCGTTCCTTAGGGAAGGAGTTTTCTTGGCTAAAATGACAAAAAAGTTGAGGATTCCCCCAACTTTTTATACATTTATTGTCTTATTAATCCTGTAGATGTAACCTGACATGTTCTTTTCTTTCCTATATATTCCTGTTTTCCATTCTCAAGGTTAGTTAAAGTCGCTCGTGTTTTTTCCTTTTCTGCTTCTCCTTCTATATGAGTTAATTCTATATAATCTCCCACTTTTATAGGTACTGTTTGAGTTTCAGCATTTTGTTGTCTATTTCCCATGATTTCCTTATTGTACATAACGCTACCGGATGAGTTCTGGACTTTAATACTTGCATATGTGCTATTGAAGTAAGAATGCGGTACGCCAGCTTCTAACTTGATTTTCAGCTCTTCTGCTGTTTTATTATAATCTACTTTTGCAATTTCTCGATCACTATATCCTTTTAATGACCATGCAAATTTTTTTCCATTCAAGGTGGCTTTTCTAAGAGCTAAAAAATGGTACATAGTTCACTGGTTTAACAAATAAATAATAGAATTGCAAAGCCACCTTAATTTAAGTTGGCTTTTCCTCTAGCATTATAAGCAAGATCCACCACTTGCATCAATTAACTCACCAGTTATCCAACGACTGTCTGATGATGAAAGAAAACCTACAATATCAGCTATATCATTAGGTTCTCCCCACCTATTAAAGGTCGATAAACCTGCAGCATATATTTGTCCCTCTTGGTTGCTCAATGTCTCAGCGTTCATTTCTGTATTAATTATGCCTGGGAGAATTGCATTTACTGTAATACCACGAGCACCAAGTTGTTGTGCTAAAGTATGAGTGAGTGTATTTATTGCCCCCTTAGATATACTGTAGGCAAAAACACTTGGGGAGGCGACCCGTGTGACAAATGACGAAATATTGATAATCCGTCCTCCATTTTTTAAACGTGGCAAAGCCTTTTGAATAATGAAAAATGGAGCTTTCACATTAATATTCATAACCTCATCAAAAGACTCCTCTGTAGATTCCTCTAACGTTAAAATCTGCCCAATTCCAGCATTGTTTACAAGGATATCAAATGTAGTATCACCTATATATTTTTGAAGAGATTGATCCATCATTGCATACAATTTATTAATGCCGTTAAAGGTACTTAAGTCTGCACTGATGGCAAATGCGGAACCGCCATCTTGTTTAATTTTATCCACTACACTTTCTGCTTCTTCTTTTCTTTTACTATAGTGAACAACGACTAACGCACCAGCCTGCGCCAAATGTAAAGCAATGCTTCGGCCTATTCCTCTACTAGCCCCTGTTACTAATGCAATTTTCCCCTTCAATTTATTCATCTCATCATCCCCTTGTTTAAAAAATTCTACTTAGTTATATCACAAGATACCCTTTGAAATGTTGCTCACTAATTTGATATCCATAAAACCAAAAGGCCCACTCATAATTATAAGAGTCGGCCTTTTCACTTCACATGTTCATTGGCTTTACATACAGTACCCCTAACTGTTATGTACTTTGTACTAAATATAATAAAGAATCTAGATGATATTATAGGTAACGCCAGCTTAAACTAAAGTAAATTCATATACATTTTGTTTAGAGTTTCTGCCTTTAATCAGTTCGTTTAGGCTTCTATGCCTATATTCAATAATATTTCAGCAGTGCATGTATTCTTCATCTTTAATATTTTTGTTTCTTAACCATAATTATCCTTAGAAAACCTCTAAAAACTAGTTGATAATCTTTTAGAATCTAACTTTCTTATAATACTCTTTGCTATTTCTTCAATATTTTCATTTAGAAAGAAATGATTACCTTCAAAAGAATGAAAAGTACACGTTTTACTTGTGTATTGTTCCCATTTTATTACTTGATCATATGTAGTAAATTCATCATTTTCCGCATTAAATATAAGAAAATCAAGATCACATGGTTGTATATTATTATCATGAATATATGTCTCGACAATCTTAAAATCTGCCCTTAGAATAGGGAGAAAAATCTCCATTAATTCTTCTGATTGCAGTACCCCAGATGGTGTACCTCCCATTGCAATAACTTCTCTTTTAAATTGTTCGTTAGAAAGATTATGTCGGATATTTTTTATTTTACTATTTGGATGATTTCTACCGGACAAAACAAGAAATTTAGGCAATACGTTTTTAGAATCTTGTATTTTTCTAGCTACTTCATAGGCAATCAAACTTCCCATACTATGCCCAAATAAAATATATGGCGAATCATCTATCTGCATAACGATATTATTATAGACATCATTTACTGCCTCTTCCATACTTTGGTACAAACTTTCTTCAATTCTATATCCTCTACCAGCTAACTCTATCGGGACTACTTCAATATATGGATTAAAGTAATTTTTCCATTTTGCGTAGCTAAACGCAGATCCCCCAGCATGTGGAAAACAAAAAAGTTTAGTCTTCTGCATTGATTTTCTCCTTACTTTAAAATTTGTTTATATTTTGGAAAATTGTATAAATGTCTTTAATTATTATCTCCTGCGGAAATGCATCCCTTGTTGCACAAGCAGATATCTTATAATTTGGATCAATATTATATTGTTTAAAGTAAAAGTTTTTAGGTATATTCTTGTATGAAATTAAAGTTCGTGATTCTTTTTTTATAGAGAATGAATTTAACGGGATATAAAGCCCTTTTCCAATCGTTTTTATATAACTTTCTTTTAATGTCCATAAATCATAAAAATAATTAATTTGTTCATCAGAATTCATATTAGATATATCATAAAATTCTTCCTCTGAAAAAAATTCATTTACTAATTTAAGAGCCTCTATTTCTGAAACCTTTTCTATATCAATACCCACATTAAAATTAGCCGTAGTACAAACCACCCATTCTCCTGAATGTGACACATTAAAATGAAAGTCAGAGAAATTTTCAACAAAAGGTTTTCCATACTCATTATATATAAATCTAATTTCTTCATTATTAATTTTATACTTTTGGCAGATTAAAGATCGGATTAATAAATCTCCTATCAGGGTCCTATTAATGTCGCATGAGTTTAATAAACGCTTCATTCGTTCTTTCTTCTCATTTGAAATAAAATTACTAAGTTGCTTAAACAAATGACTTTCAATATTCTTTGGTATTTTCACAGCTTGAATGTGTATGATAAATCACTTCCTTTTCTAAAGGATGCTTCATATATGTGCGTTACAGAAATTCAAATTAACTTTATTAAATTGCAAATACAATAGAAAAGGTGCATATTTACATAGCAATGAAAATATACACCTTTCCTCAGCAATATCATCAAGACATTCGCTTCTATTACAAAAAATTCAGAGCATTAACATCATACTATGAGCAACTTATAAAGGTTTTTATGTCCCTATCAAGTAATTTTTTCATTATCAGTAATGCTCTTGATATATTCATAATTTCCCACACTTGATGTAGTGTTATTGGGCTGTCCTTTTCATTCATAGCGTTGCATCTTTTGTACTCTCTACTTGTCCGTTAATAAAAGGGATCTCTCCTTTATTCCTTCAAATTCATTTAGTAGATACATAGCTATTTTTTCAACTGCAGGGGAATCCACTAGTTCTTCATGTGATCCAGGGACTGAATACCTATTTACTCTTCCTTTTAATAAAGGTCCCCAATCCGTAAACAACTCTTTTCCTTCCTCAGCACTAAAGTAGAGAACTTCTCCAGAATATGGTATTAAATCATGCTCTGCCATTATGTTCAGGCATTTCCTATGCGCATTGATAACTTGCTTCAAATTCATAAGATCTGCATCAGGCGGGAGTACTCCTTCCATAATTAATTGCTCCACAAGCATGTCTTGTTTATGGACGAGGCCCTCATCCTGCTCAGTAAGATCTCTAGGAATGAAATGCTCATATATATATGAGAGCATATCCTCACTTGTTTTATAGTCCTGCTCTGAAGGTACTTTTGTATCCATTAGTACCAACAACTCAACTTCCTCACCTTGACTCCTTAGTACAGTTGCGACTTTATAAGCAATTGCACCGCCTAAAGACCATCCTCCGAGACGATATGGACCTTCTGGCTGAACACATTTTATTTCTTCGATGTAAAATTGAATTACTTCCGGCAAGGTCAACTCGTCAATTTCTTTCTTTTCTATAAGAGGATTCTGTAAACCATAAAATGAACAATGGTTCTTAAGTAATCTTGCTAATTGAATGTAACAGAATACATTCCCCATAAACGGATGAACGCAGAAGAAAGGTCTTTTTTCTGATTCTTGCAGTGGAACCAGCGCTGATACTGATTTCGCCATATCATGCTTATCACGAATAAGGCATGCGATTCCTTCCACTGTTGGATTCTTAACCAATGTAGACACCTTAATCTCTTTTCCAAACTCCTCCCTAATTTTTGAAACTAATTTAATTACAAGGAGAGAGTGTCCCCCTCTATTAAAGAAATCATCATTTACATAGACATCTTCTATCTGTAACACATCCTGCCAGATTTTAATCAACTGATATTCAATTTCATCCCTTGGAATGATTGGTGTAGAGAAGTTATTTTCTCTTTGAATAGTTAAATTGTTCAATGCCTTTCGATCAACTTTTCCATTCGTTGTAAGAGGAATCTCGTCTACCTTAATAAAGTGTGCGGGAACCATATAATTCGGTACTTGTCTCTTGAGATATTCACGCCAATCATGCATACTTCCATCTCCAACTACATAAGCAACCAATCTCTGCTCTCCTAATTTATCCTCTGTTACCAAAACTACTGCTTCTTTTACCAATGGATGCCTCTCTAGATTCGCTTCAATCTCTTCAAGTTCAATACGAAAGCCCCTAATTTTCACTTGATTATCAATTCTTCTCAAGTAATCTAAATTACCATCAGGTAAATAACGAACCAAATCTCCCGTACGATATAAACGCTCTTCTTCATTAAATGGATGACGGATAAATCGCTCTGCTGTTAATTCTGGACGATTCAAGTATCCTCTCGCTATACCTGCACCACCGATATATAGCTCACCTGTTACACCAACTGGAACAGGTAACAAACTTTTATCCAATACATAAGTTTGAACATTCGGCAACGGACGTCCAATTGTAACGCTCTTACTATCTGTTTGAATATGATAACACGTTGCATCAACCGTACATTCTGTAGGACCGTATACGTTATAAAAATCAATTTTTTCGGTCTCTACTAGCTGTTCCCATAATGACGGCATGATTGCTTCACCACCGACTAATATCTTACTTGGTACATGAACATCAGCACTTATTTCTAGCAATCCTCCATCTATAAGTAATTGAAGTAATGAAGGTGTCATATCAAACATTTCCAATTTATTCTCCCTAATATAGGACACAAATTGTTCCGGATTAGTGCGAACTTCACTTGGGATAATATATAAACTTGAACCATAAAGCAACATTTGTAATTGCTGAATAGATACATCAAAGGCAATTGACGCATTCAAACCGACGCGCATATTACTAGGTATCTCATGTGAGAAAACTTCTTTTTGTAAACCATAGGATAGGTTTATTACAGAATGGTGCTGTACTAAAGCACCCTTTGGATTCCCTGTCGAACCAGAAGTATAGATAACATACGCTAAGTTTTCCCCTGTTACCTCACATATTGGTGAAAGTTTACTTTCTTGAGAAAGCATTGCTTGGTCCCTATCTAGGCAAACTGTCTTGATGTCTTTAGGTATCCATCCTAGTAATACCTCATTTGTAACTAACACTTGAATGCCTGTGTCTTCTAAAATATATCGTAGGCGGCTTTCCGGATTCGTTGGATCCAATGGAACATAGGCTGCTCCAGCCTTCCAAATTCCCATGAGACCAACAACCATCTCAACTGATCGATCAAAGCAGAGGCCAACTAATGACTCTGCCCCAATTCCACATTTCTGTAAATGATGGGCTAATTGATTAGCTCTTTCATTTAGCTCCCGATACGTTAGTTGCTGTTTTTCATCAACCACTGCCACCGCGTCAGGTGTACGATTTACTTGCTCTTCGAATAGTTGATGAATCACATTCTCCTGTGGATAGGATATAGCATTATTATTCCATTCTTCCAATAACTTTCTTTGTTCAGCTTCCGTAATATATACCAAATCTGACAGAGTCTGATCAATGTTTTTGACCATTTTCATTAACACTTGGTGTAAATGATCCAGCATTCGTTCAATTGTTACTCTATTAAACTTACTACGGTCATACATTAACTTTAACGATAACTGGATTCCTGGAACTACAGCCAACCCTAATGGGTAATGGGTTTGTTCTACTCCTTCCAATTCACCAATTTCCAGATTTTCTGAAGACTCCTCTTTCACTGGATAATTTTCAAACACATATAAACTATTGAACAGCGGTGTTCCTCTAGGAACTTCACTCCACCCCTGAATCTCTGTCAAAGAAGCATACTCATATTGTCTTCTTTCTATCTCTTCCTCTTGTATCTTCTGCAACCAATCTATTACTTTTATATCATCCATCAATTGAATTCGCGTCGGTGACGTTGTAATAAAAGGACCTACGATGTTTTCAACATCAAAAATCTCCGTAGAACGCCCTGAGCTTGTTACACCAAAGACAATGTCATTTTCTCCACTATACCGGCTCATAAGATATGCCCATGCACCTTGAATTACTGTACTCAAAGTAAGTTTATTGCGTTTCGCCCATCCTTGTAACGCTTGAGTCTGCTCTTCTGATAAATTCGTAACCTTCTCTGTGTAACCTTTTTCTTCCTCTTTACTTTCTAATCCCAGCAAAGTTGGTGCAGTAAAACCTTTAAGCTTTTCTTTCCAGAATTGTTCCGCCTGCTCCTTATCTTGTTCTCTGAGCCATTGGATATATTTTTTATATGGTGAGGATTTAGGTAACTTTACAACTTCTCCATTCATTCTCTTCTGATAGACAGTAAGTAATTCATTAAAGACCAATGGTAAACTCCATCCATCCAGTAAAATATGGTGATGTGTCCAAACAATCCGATATTCTTCCTCACCTTCTTGAATGACCGTTACACGCATCAATGGCGCTTCATCAAATTGGAAGGCTTGTTTTCGATCTAATGCCAAAAAGACTTTTCTTTTTCCTTCTATCTCTTCAGTTGTCATTGTACGCCAGTCTTCTTTGTTCACTTTAAATGGGATATTTTCATACACCACTTGTAAAGGTTCTTCAATTTCGTCCCAAACAAATGCTGTGCGAAAAATTTCATGCCGCTGAATTACAGATTTCCACGCCTGCTCAAAAGTAGGAATATCCATTTTCCCTTGAATCATAAAACTCAATTGCACTATATACGGAGCAACATGTTCATCCCCTTGGTCATGCAATGTGTGGAAAATCATACCTTCTTGCAAAGGTGATAGTGGATATAAATCAGTAATCTGATTGTTCTTTCCACGATGCATTTTGTTTAGTACATTTGTCAAACCTTCTTGGCTAAGATTAGCCATTGCAAAATCCGAAATGGTCAGTGCAGATTCTCTATCTGAAGATTGAATCAATCTACTCAGTTGATATAGCATATTCTGTGCAATACTTTGAATCGTTGATTTGGCAAATTGTCCAACATTGTATACCCAAGTGAATTGAAGTTTTCCATCCGTTACAACCCCAATTACATCAATTACATGCGATCGCTTGGAACCGGCAGCATGATCTAAACGCTTAAATTCGTTCTCCGGAATAAACATTGCACCGCTAGAAAACATTTGGTCAAATTGTCCAAGATAGTTAAAACTAATAGACGGTGTATATTTGGAGCTTAATTGCTCACACATTGTTGCGTTCATGTAACGCAACACCCCATAATCAACACCCTTATTAGGAATTTTGCGAACTTGTTCTTTAACTGCTTTTAATGCTGCAATTGGCGTATTAGTATTAGTAATATTTAAATGAACTGGGTAAATACTTGTAAACCATCCCACGGTTCTCGATAAATCAACATCTTCAATAATCTCTTCTCGACCATGCCCCTCTAAATCTACGCTTAATATCGGCTGCCCCGTACATGCTGCTGTAGCTTGTACCAATGCTGCTAATAATACTTCATTGATTTGGACACGGTGAGTGCTTAAAGTCTCTTGCAATAACATACGGGTCTCATTCTCGTTTAACACCACAGTAATTTCCTCAGTTACTGCGCTTACTGGATTACTTATAGTACCATCTACTGGCAGTATAACTACGTCTTGTTCAACCTGCTGCTCCCAGTAATGTAGCACTTCTTTTGATATTCCAGTTTGAGCGTAATGTTGTAATTTCTCCGACCATTCTTTAAAAGATGTACTCTTCATAGGTAATTGAATTTTCTGCCCTTGGACTGCTTGCGTATACGCTGTTTGCAAATCTTCCAATAAAATCCGCCAAGAAACACCATCCACGGCTAAGTGATGAATTGTCCAAAATAATCGGCCAGCGTGCTCACCTTCATCAAAATACACCATTCTCATTAAAGGACCATCATGTAAATTCAATCTTTCTTGTGCAACATTAATCTCTTTTTGAATAACTTCATGCCAATCCGCTTCCGGCACTTCGTCTAATGAAATGACAGTCAGCATCAATTGTTCTTCAATTCCTTCATTCCACTGTTCCCAAGTCCCATTAGGTAAACGTTCATATCTTAAACGCAGGGCATCATGATGAAGTAGAAGGTTACACGCTACCTTTTCCAGTGATCCTATGTCCAATTTTTCTTTCGTTCTAAAGAACATGGATTGATTCCAATGATGTGGATTAGGATGATTTTGTGCAAAAAACCTTTGCTGAATAGGTGTAAGTATCGTCTCTCCAGTTATAATTCCTTGTTCAGCTTGTACACCTTGTTCTTCTTTGACTACTTGCGCCAACTCAGCAATCGTTTGGTGTTCAAATAGTTGTTTTGGTGTCAACTGTAAACCAGCTTGCTTTGCGCGAGAGACAATCTGAATGCTAAGAATTGAATCTCCACCAATTTCAAAAAAGTTATCATAAATACCAATACGTTTTGAACCTAGCACACGTTCCCAAATCATAGAAAGCTTATGTTCACGTTCATTTCTTGGGGCCGCGTAGCCTTCTTGTGTTCCTTGATAATCTGGTATAGGTAACGATTTCCGATTAACCTTTCCATTTATGGTTAGCGGTAATTCTTTCATTTCGACAAAGTAGGAAGGTATCATATGGATTGGCAGTTTTGTTTTAAGATACTCTCGCCATTCTTCTACACTACCTTCGCCCACTACATAAGCTACTAACCTCTTATCTCCCGACTGATTTTCCCTAACTATTACAACTACCTCTTTTACCAAGTCATGCTCTTGTAAAGTCGACTCAATCTCCCCAAGTTCGATTCGAAATCCTCTAATCTTCACTTGATTATCCATTCTTCCTAAGTAGTCTATATTACCATCAGGAAGATATCTCACAAGATCGCCTGTTCTATATAACCTCTCGCCTTCTTTGAATGGATGAGAAATAAATCGTTCGGATGTTAACTCTGGACGATTCAAGTACCCCCTTGCTAGACCTGCTCCTCCGATATAAAGTTCGCCCATCACACCAACTGGAACTGACAACCTATTTCTATCTAATACATAAGTTTGGACGTTAGGCAATGGACACCCAATTGTTACTCTCTTACTATCTTTTTTGATATGATAGCATGTTGCATCAACCGTACATTCTGTAGGACCATATACATTATAAAACTGTATTTTATCAGTCTCTACTAGCTGTTCCCATAATGACGGCATAATCGCTTCACCACCAACTAGTACCTTACTTGGAACATGAACGCCATCGCACGTTTCTAACAATCCGACATCTATAAGTAATTGAAGCAATGAAGGTGTTATATCAAAGATTTCTAACTTGTTTTCCCTAATATAAGCTACAAACTGCTCCGGATCACTTCGTACTTCATTCGGAATAATATACAAACTTGAACCATAAAGCAGCATTTGTAATTGCTGGATAGATGCATCAAAGGCAATTGACGCATTTAAACCGACATGCATGTTAGATGGTATCTCTTGTTCGAAAACCTCTTTTTGTAAACCATGCGACAAGTTTAGTACAGAATGATGCTGTATCAAGACACCCTTTGGATTCCCCGTTGATCCTGAAGTATAGATAACATACGCTAAGTCTTCTCCTGTTACTTCACATTTTGGTGAAAGAATGCTTTCTTGTGAAATCATTCTTTGATCCCTATCTAGACAAACTATCTTCATTTCTTTAGGTATCCAATCTTCCAATGACTCGTTCGTAACTAATACTTGAATTCCAGTGTCCTCTAAAATATATCGTAGGCGACTTTCTGGATATGATGGGTCCAATGGAACATAGGCTGCTCCAGCCTTCCAAATCCCCATAATACTAACAATCATCTCAACTGAACGCTCAAAGCAAAGTCCAACTAATGATTCATTCCCAATTCCGCATCGCTGAAGATAGTGGGCCAATTGATTAGCTTTTTCATTCAGCTCTCGATACGTTAACTGCTGTTTTTCATCTACCACTGCTACCGCATCAGGTGTACGATTTACTTGCTCTTCAAACAGCTGATGAATCGCACTTTCCTGTGGATATGCTACAGCATTATTATTCCAATTCCCCAACTGTTTTTGCTGTAATTCTGATAATATAGGTAACTTAGCTAATGATTTATCAGGATTCTCCACGATTACATTCAACCAGTTTCCAAAATGTTCAGCCATGGATTCAATAGTTAAGCTGTCAAATAAATCAGTTCTATAAACAAAAGTAAGTAATAAACCCTCTTCCACTTCTGCAGCAGTTAAACTTAAATCAAACTTAGCGATTGGAGCGTTACTTTCCATTACTTCTATATTTCTTCCATGTAGTTCTGGTAGCTCTTGTCCCGTATTTTGCAAAGTAAACATGGTTTGGAAAATCGGCGAATGGCTTGTATTTCGTTCTGGTTGAATAACCTCTACAATTTTCTCAAACGGAACATCTTGATACTCATACGCCTTCAATGCTTTTATCCGCACTTGAGACAACAACTCTTGAAATGCCGGTGCATTACTTAAATCAGCTCGATAAACCAAGGTATTGACAAAGAAACCAATCAGTCCTTCAATTTCTCGATAATTTCGATTTGCAATTGGGCTGCCAACAATAATATCCGTTTGTCCCGTATAACGAGCAAGGAAACTTTGATACGATGCCAATAAGGTCATGAAAAGTGTGGCCCCTTCTTGACGACTTAGTTCGTTTAATTTATCCAGTAATGAGCGCGATAACAAAACATTATGAGTTAATCCATGGTGGGTTTGCACTGGCGGACGCGGACGATCCATTGGCAACATTAAGACTGGTAACTCACCAAATAATTCTTCCTTCCAATATGCAAGTTGTTGATTTAGTACTTCATCTTTCAACCATTCTCTTTGCCACTGAGCAAAATCGGCATATTGAACTGGTAGTAGTTCCAGCTCTGCTTGTTTTTCACCAATCGCATTCTCATAAAATGTCAACCATTCTTGGAGCAAGATTTCCATCGACCATCCATCTGATATAATATGATGCATATTACACAGAAGAACCCATTCTTCTTCTGAAATTCTTATGATTTGTCCACGGAACAATGGCCCTTGTTCTAAATCAAATGGAGATTCCACTTCAGTTTGAATCCATTGCTCCAGCTTTCTTTCTCGCTCCTCTAATGAAAGCTTAGTTAAGTCCATTTGCAGAAGCGGACGGAAAACGTACGGTTGAATCTGCTGCATAGGATGGCCATCCTCTTCATAAAATACAGTCCGCAAAGATTCATGACGCTCTATCAACTGATTCCATCCCAACTCCAATGCCTCAGGTAACCAATTCCCTGTAAGACGGCATGCCATTGGCATATTATAAAGTGCACTATTAGGTGCAAATTGATCAATAAACCATAAGCGCTGTTGAGCATAAGATAGTGGAATATTATTTCCGCGTTCCATCGGCACCAATGGTGGAATTTCTCGTTTTTCGCTCCCCTTACGTAACTGATCTATTCGTTTCGATAATGCCTCGACCGTTGAATATTCGAACAGTTCACGTACTGGCAATTTGATTTGAAAGACTTCCTGTAAGCGTGAGACCACTTGTGTAGCAAGTAGAGAGTGACCACCGAGCTCAAAGAAAGAATCCTGAACATCAATGTCCCTTATTCCTAGCACTTGACTCCACACTGAAGCAATAAGTTCTTCCAGCGGAGTTCTTGGGTATACAGTATTTTCAGCGGATTGTTCACTAAGTATAGGCAATACCTTCAAATCAAGTTTTCCATTCGGTGTAAGTGGTAAAAATTCCATCTCAATAAAGTTTGTTGGAACCATGTAATTAGGTAAATGTGTTTGTAGATGTTCTCGCCATTCATGGACACTTCCTTCACCAACTACATAAGCTACTAATCTCTTATCACCTTGATTATCCTCTCGCACCAATACAACAGCTTCTTTCACAGAAGAATGCGCCTGCAAAACAGCTTCTATTTCTCCCAATTCAATCCGGAAACCACGAATTTTCACTTGGTCATCTATACGTCCATGGAACTGGAGATTACCATCAGAAAGATAACTTGCTTTGTCTCCTGTATAATAGAGACGTTCTCCTGACTTGAAAGGATGTGGAATAAATTTTTCCTTTGTGAGATCCGGACGATTAGCATATCCACGTGCAAGACTCTTCCCTCCAATATAGAGATCTCCAATTACACCAATTGGTACTAGCTGAAGATGAGAATCTAACACATAAACTTCTGTATTCGCAATCGGTCGACCAATCGATGGCGTACCTGTTGTCACTCCTACAGGTACATAACAATCTGTGGTAACGACTGTATTTTCCGATGGACCATACTGATTAATTACCGCAAAAGGAATATCGCTAGATGGATATTGCGTTAATTGATCCCCGCCAGTAAGGATAAAACGAAGATCTGTTTTATCTGGCCAAGATAATTTCAAAAGTCTTTCCAGAATAGGCGTAGGTGCAAAACTAGCTGTTATTCGCGAATCAATGAGCCAGTCCCTTAGTGCTTCTGGATTGATTCTCAGTTCCTCTGTTGACAAATAGAGTGCTGCACCAGCAGTTAGATACGGCCAAATCTCCTGGACAGCCGAATCAAAAGCAATCCCCGCAATCTGAGTCGCACGATCCTCTTCTGAAATACGATAAACTTCCTGATGCCAAGAAACCATATTCATTAATGAGCGATATTCAACCATGACACCCTTTGGTTTTCCAGTAGAACCAGAGGTATAGACAATATACGCTAAGTTCTCTGAATTTATCTGACGTGTAGGTGGGATTATGCTTTCCGCTGTTAATTCTTCTAACCTCACCATTTCGACGTGAGCGAAATGGCCATCTTGTCCTTCCGCCGTCACTACAAATTGAATTTCTGCATCTTCAATCATGTATTCTAACCTTGATTTTGGATACAACGGATCTAAAACAACATAAGCTCCACCAGCTTTTAAAATGCCTAGTAAACTTGCCATGAGCTCAGCTGACCTCGGAAGATAAACTCCCACCACTGACTCTGGAGCGACTCCCTTTCGCTGTAAAGCATTTGCCAACTGATTTGCTTGTGCATCCAGTTCACCATAAGTCCACTCTTTTGTTTGATCAACTACGGCAATCGCATCAGGACGCCTTGCTACTTGTTCCTCAAATCTGTCGCAAATAAGACCCTGATAGGACATTTCCATTACAGTGTCATTCCATGTTTCTAATAACAAAGTACGTTCGGGTTCCGATAGCATGCTCAGGTCATGCAACGGATTTTGCGGGCGATGAGAAACTTCATGTAGCCATTTCTCAAAGTGTCCTGCCATCCGTTCAATAGTAGTAGCATTGAATAAATCCTTATTGTATTCAAAAGTAAAACGCAATCCCTCTTCCGTCTCAGCTACCATTACACTTAAATCAAACTTTGCGATTGGACTATGGCTTTCTATCATTTCAATACTTCTACCAGATAACACCGGGAACTCTTGTTTCATATTTTGCAAGATGAACATAGTCTGGAAGATTGGCGAATGACTTGTACTTCGCTCTGGTTGTACAACTTCTACAATTTTTTCAAATGGAATATCTTGATATTCATACGCCTTCAATGCCTTTTGACGAACCTGATACAGTACATCTTGAAATGTCGGTCGACCACTCAAATTAGCTCGATAAACCAGCGTGTTGACGAAGAAACCAATTAGTCCTTCAATTTCTCTATAATTTCGATTCGCAATTGGACTTCCGACCAGAATATCTTCTTGTCCCGTATAACGGGATAGAAAACTTTGATATGCAGCTAACAGCGTCATAAAGAGTGTAGTCCCTTCTTTGCGACTAAGTTCGTTCAATTTATCATGTAGCGTGCTTGGCAGAACCAAAGTATATGTCGACCCGTGATGAGTTTGTATTGCGGGACGCGGACGATCCATAGGAAGTTGAAGTACAGGAAGCTCCCCAGATAATTCTTCCCTCCAATATTGGAGTTGTTGATCAAGCACTTCCTCCTTCAGCCATCCTTTTTGCCACTGAGCGAAGTCGGCATATTGAACCGGTAACGGTTCAAGTTCAGCTACCTTTCCATCCGTTTCTTTCTCATAAAATGCCATCCATTCTTCAAGTAGGACTCCCATTGACCATCCATCTGAAATGATATGATGTAGAGTACAAAGGAGAATCCATTCTTCCTCTCCCACGTGCAAAATACTTGTTCTAATTAATGGACCCTCTGTTAAATCAAATGGCATTTCTGTTTCTTGTTGAATTAAACGTTTAACTTCTTCTTCTCTGTCTTCAGGAGAAAGCATAGTTAAATCCGTTTTCGGAATTGATTGAAAAGCATACGGTTCAATTTGCTGTACGGGTTGACCGTTCACTTTATGAAAGACCGTCCGCAATGATTCATGACGTTCTATTAGTTGATTCCATCCCGTTTCCAATGCTTCAAGTAGCCAACTCCCTGTAAGGCGGCATACCATTGGCATATTATAAAGGGCACTATTAGGTGTAAATTGATCAATAAACCATAAGCGCTGTTGGGCATAAGATAGTGGAATAGTTTCCCCTCGTTCCATTGGCATTAGTGGCGGAATCTCTCGTTTTCTATCTCCTTTACGTAACTGCTCTAATCGCTTTGCCAGTGACTCCACCGTTGCATACTCAAATAGTTCACGTACTGGTAATTCGATTTGAAAGATTTCCTGTAAACGTGACACTACTTGAGTAGCTAGTAGTGAGTGACCACCGATTTCAAAAAAGGAATCCTGAACACTAATATTTTTTATACCTAACACTTGGCTCCATACGGAAACGATGAGCTCCTCCACTGGTGTTCGTGATGAAGTAATATCTTCACTTATGAACTGTTCTTCTAATTCCAGTAATGCTTTCCGATTCACTTTACCATTTGGAGTGAGTGGCATCCCTTCAATTTTGAAAAAGTATGCCGGAACCATATAATGTGGTAATTGCTTCTTGAGATATTCACGCCACTCTCCAGTATCTCCTTCGCCCACTACATAAGCTACTAACTGCTTATCTCCTGGTCGATCTTCCTTCACCAACACGACTACCTCTTTTACAGATGAGTGATCATGTAAAGCTGCTTCAATTTCTCCCAATTCAATTCGGAATCCTCTAATTTTAACTTGGTTATCTATTCTTCCAATATATTCTAAGTTACGATCATTTATATATCTAACCAAGTCACCCGTTCGATATAATCGTTCCCCGTCCTTAAAAGGATGCGGAATAAAACGTTCAGTAGTTAAATCCGGTCGATTGAAGTAGCCACGTGCTAATCCTACTCCTCCAAGGTAAAGTTCCCCTGCCACACCAATCGGGACCACTTGTTGATATTGATCTAACACATACAACTCTGTATTATCAATCGGACGACCAATCGGAATAAGCATTGGTTCTTTTTCTAAATCACAATCGTAATAAGTCACATCCACAGTCGCTTCAGTAGGACCATACAAGTTAATTAACTTTGTTTGCTGAACATTGTAAAAGATCCCCTTAAACCGGCGAACCTGCTCAGTGTTTAACGCTTCTCCACTAGTAAAAACTTGAATTAAAGACGATACATCCCTTTTCGAATTATATAGTTCCATATAATCTAAGAAAGTAGATAACATCGACGGAACAAAGTGCATGATGGACACACGGTATCGTTCAATATACTCCTCAATCACCGCAGGATCTTTCTCTCCTCCTGGTGGAAGTAAACAAACACGTGCTCCTACAAATGACCACCAAAATAATTCCCAGACAGAAACATCAAACGAAAACGGTGTCTTTTGTAGGATTGTATCCTCCTCGGACAATGGGTATTTTTTCTGCATCCACTGTAGGCGATTGATAACAGAATGATGTTCAATCATTACCCCCTTTGGATTTCCCGTCGAACCCGAAGTGTATATAATATAGGCTAAGTTATTTGCTGTTACTCCACTCACCGGAGCTAAATTACTCTCTTTAGAAATCATTACTTGATCCTGGTCTAAACAAATTGCTTGAATATCTTTAGGTAACCAGTCCTGTAGTGCCTCTTTTGTTAACAGCACTTGAATTTGTGAATTCTCCAAAATGTATCTCAGGCGGTTTTCGGGATAACTTGGGTCCAGTGGGACATAAGCCCCACCTGCTTTCAAAATCCCAAAGAGACCAATAATCATATCAGGAGAACGTTCAATACATATACCGACTAATGATTCAGGTCCGATACCTCGTTTTTGTAGAAAATGTGCCAATTGATTCGATTTTTCATTCAGTTCTTGATACGTTAGCTTTCCACCCTCATAAACTACCGCCACTGCATTAGGTGTACGTGCAACTTGCTGCTCAAATAGCTCATGAATCATACAATCATGCCCATAAACTACGTCCGTATCATTCCATTCTTCTAGGAGTTGTTTTTGCTCAGTATCCGATAACATTGACAGCTTTGTATATGATTCATCTGGATGATACGTGATTTCATTTAGCCAGTTCTCAAAATGTCCTGCCATACGTGCAATGGTACTACTATCAAATAAATCCGTGTTGTATTCAAATGAGACGAATAGACCTTCTTCCACTTCATAGGCAGTTAAGCTCAAATCAAATTTAGCAATAGACATATTACTTTCTACCATTTCAATACTTCTATCAGGCAAATCTAGTCGTTCTTGTTTTATATTCTGTAGCGTAAACATGGTCTGAAATATAGGGGAATGACTCATGCTTCGTTCAGGTTGCACAGCTTCTACCACTTTTTCAAATGGTATATCTTGATATTCGTAAGCTTTTAACGCCTTTTTCTTTGTTTGGTTCAAAATCTCTCGAAAAGTAGGGGTGCCACTCAAATCTGATCGGTAAACCAACGTATTAACAAAGAAACCAATTAATCCTTCTACTCCCTTATGGTTCCGATTTGCAATCGGACTACCAACTAGGATATCTTTTTGTCCCGTATAACGAGCAAGAAAGCTCTGGTATGCGGCCATTAAAGTCATAAATAAAGTAGATCCTTCTTGTCGACTTATATCCTTCAATTGACTGAGCAATTTATAAGGAAAAATTACATGATGCGTAGCCCCAGAGTAAGTCTGCTTAACCGGTCGAGGTCGATCCACTGGCAGTTGTAAGATAGGAAGTTCACCAGACAATTCTTCCTGCCAATACGTAAGCTGACGATTTAGCACATCACCTTGCAACCACTCCTTTTGCCACTTCGCAAAGTCTGCATATTGAATGGATAGTGAACTTAATTTAGCAGGATTTCCGCCCGTTTCTTCTTCATAGAAAGCAAGGAATTCATTCATGAATATACCAATGGACCAAGCATCAGAAATAATATGATGCATCGTACACTGTAATAACCATTCATCCTTCTCTAATTGAACAAGCTGATTACGAATTAAAGGACCATTCATTAAATCAAATGGTTCTTGCGCTTCTCTCGCAATTAAACTATCTACCTCTTTTTCTTTTACTTCTAGAGGAAGTTGAGAGTAATCTCTTACAGGTAATGCTCTAGGAAGGAATTCGACAATTTGTTGCACAGGTTGTTCTCCTACTTCTTTAAAAACAGTTCGTAATGATTCATGGCGTTCAATGAGTCGATTGAATCCCTTTTCTAATGCTTCAGGTATCCAATTTCCTTTTAGATGCCATACTGTTGGAATATTATATAAAGAACTGTTTGGGTTAAATCTGTCCATAAACCACAAACGTTGTTGTGCATAAGACAACGGGAGTGCTTCTTTATTCTCCTTTTTTTGCATTTGCTTCTGAAGCCATGCTCTCTTCTCAGGAGAAAGTGAACTCAGCTTTGCAAGTAAATCACTTCTCATTTTTTTACCCCTTCCTCAATCAAATTACTCTCGAATATCCCTTGTGCTTCTTCCTCTGATAGCTCCTCTAATTGCTTAAGTAGTTCCAGTAATTCTTCATCATTACTCACTTCTGCTTCTTTTTGAACATAGTCTTGAAGACTTACATTCTCCTTACTATCATTCTGCATTTCTTGATTTTTGTTATCGAGCAATTGATCAATCTGTTCTGCCAATTGCTGCACCGTATGAAACATAAATAAATCATGCAATGGTATCTCGATTCCAAAAGCCTCTTTAAGATTGGAAACAGCTTGCGTAGCGAGTAGTGAATGGCCACCAATTTCAAAAAACGAATCTTGAATTCCGATGTTTTCCATACCTAAAACTTCATGCCATATCGAAACGATTGTTTTTTCCGTAGACGTACGAGGAGCAATATAACCACTTGCTATCTCCTGTCTCTCTGGTGCTGGTAAGGCCTTCCTATCAATTTTCCCATTAGGAGTGAGTGGAAATGCATTTAATCCAACAAAATAGGCTGGGATCATATAATTTGGTAGTTGATCCTTGAGATAATCACGCCACTTTTGAGCATCCCCGCCTCCTACAACATAGGCGATCAAACGCAGATCGTCAGGATAATCTTCCCGCACCATCACAATAGCTTCGTTAACTAATGTATGCCTTTGTAATGTCGCTTCAATTTCTCCTAGTTCAATCCGGAACCCACGAATTTTTACTTGATGATCGATTCGTCCAACATACTCCAAATTTCCATCCGGCAAATACCTTACTAAATCTCCCGTCCGGTATACTCGCTCTCCTTCTTTAAACGGATGCGGTATAAAACGATTTTTCGTTAAGTCAGGTCGCTTTAAATATCCACGTGCTAATCCTGATCCACCAATGTATAGCTCACCAACTACACCAATTGGAACCATTTTTTGTTCCGCGCTCAGTACATATACTTCTGTATTGAATATTGGTTTACCAATTGGTGGGACCCTATGCATGACACCATTTTCTAATTCCATATACGTGGAATACGTAGTATCTTCGGACGGTCCATATAGGTTGTACACCTTTTCAATCGTACTTCTCTCGTATAAATCTTGAACAAGCGAATATGGCAATGGTTCTCCAGCCAAATTCATCACCTTTACCGAAGAAGGGATTGTTTTTGCTCGAACCAGTTCCTTTGCTGCCGATGGCACAGTATTAACCAAAGTTACACCTTTGGAAGACAACTTCTCTAGATGTAGAGCATTTTCAGTGACAATCACCTTACCACCCATCGTTAAGGGAACAAATACCTCAAAAACGGATAAATCAAAAGATAGCGAAGTTGAAGCTAACACTCCCGCTAATTCCTTTCGGGAATACGTGTGATGCGCCCAATGAATCATTGTTACTGTATTCCTGTGCTCAATCATTACTCCCTTTGGATTTCCAGTGGAACCTGAAGTATAAATAATATAGGCTAAATTATCGCCCGTCACTTCACTCGTACATACCGTAGTTACTTCTTGTTCTATTTCTGCTCGATTACGATCAATACAAATCACGTTGACGAATTTAGGTATAAACATTTTTTGTTGTAACTTTTCCTGTGTCACCAGTACCTTTATTTGAGCATCTTCTAAAATGTACTGCAGTCGACTTTCCGGATACGCTGGATCAATTGGGACATATGCTCCTCCCGCCTTTATAATTCCTAAGAGACCGACAATCATCTCGGATGAACGTGTAACGCAAATGCCAACTAATGATTCGCATGTTACACCATTTTTTCGTAAATAATGTGCCAACTGATTCGAGCGTTCGTCCAACTCTCGATATGTTAGTTCTTCATCTTCGCACACTACTGCAATTGCTTCTGGTGTTTTTTTCACCTGTTCTTCAAACATTTTATGAATCGTACTTTCTTCCATATCTATAACACGCGATTTATTCCATTCCTCTAGTAGTTGCTTATATTCTACTTTCGATAACATATTCAGTTCTGATAGTACACATTTTGGATGAGAGACAATTTGATTTAACCAATGTTTAAAATGACTTGCCATACGTTCAATGGTTGTATCATTAAACAAATCAGTATTATATTCAAAGGTTAGTGATAATCCTTCTTCCGTCTCAGAAGCAAATAAACTCAAATCAAATTTGGCAACAGAAGCATGGCTTTCCATGAGTTCCATTTGTCTTTCAGATAGCTGAAGAAACTCTTGTTTCGTATTCTGTAAAGTAAACATAGTTTGGAATATTGGTGAATGACTTGTATTCCGTTCAGGTTTTACGGATTCTACCACTTTCTCAAATGGGATGTCCTGATACTCGTATGCTTTTAGCGCTTTTTTTCTTACCTGCGACAAAAGTTCTTGGAACGTCGGATTTTCACTGAAATCAGCTCGATAAACCAACGTATTTGCAAAGAATCCTATTAATCCCTCAATCTCTTTCACATTTCGATTAGCGATTGGGCTTCCAACTATAATGTCGTCCTGTCCTGTATAACGAGAAAGGAAGCTCTGATACGCTGCCATCAATGTCATAAATAAAGTGCATCCTTCTTGCAGACTTAAATCTTTGAGCTTTTCCTGTAGGGAATTCGCCACTATTAAGGACTGACTTGCACCACGATGGGTTTGAACTGCAGGTCGAGGACGATCCATCGGTAATTGTAAAACCGGTAGTTCCCCAGATAATTCTTCCTTCCAATATTGAAGATGCTGATTCAAATTCTCCTCTTTTTGCCATTCCTTCTGCCACATGACAAAATCTGCATATTGGATAGATAACTCCTTCAATTCCACTGGTTTTCCGGTTAGTGCTCCTTCATAAAAAGCCATCCATTCTTCAAGTAAGATTCCCATTGACCATCCATCTGAAATAATATGATGCATCGTACAAATGAGAACCCATTCTTCCCTGTCCACTTTCAAGATTCGTGTTCGAATCAGAGGACCTTGTCCCAAATGAAATGGTTCCTCCGCCTCTTTTTGAATAAGGCGTTTCATTTCTCTTTCCCTATCTTCCAAAGAAAGATCTGTAAGATTCGTTTGAGGAATATGTCTGAACACATGAGATTGAACCTGTTGAAAAGGTTCACCCTCTTGTTCTAGAATTGTAGTCCTTAATGATTCATGACGCTCCAACAATTGATTCCATCCGGCCTCCAATGCTTCAATTGACCATTTACCTGTTAAGCGACACGCTGCATGAATATTGTACATAGCACTATTTGGCATTAATTGATCAATAAACCATAGACGTTTCTGCGCATAGGAAAGTGGGATAACTTCTTCTCGTTTCATAGGTACAAGAGGAGCAACCTCTCGTTTTTTATCTTCTTTTCGTAACTGATCCACTCGTTTCGCCAATGCTTCCACTGTATCGTGCTTAAAAAGTTCACGTAATGGAATTTTAATTTGGAACAGTTCTTGCAATCGAGAGACGATTTGAGTAGCAAGTAGTGAGTGCCCACCACGTTCAAAGAAGGAATCCTGAATACCAATATTTTCTGTTCCTAACACTTGACTCCAAACCGAGGCAATAAGCTCTTCCGATGGCGTCCGGGGTAGCACATTTAAATCTTCAATAGCTTGCTCATCAGGTGCTGGCAAGGCCTTTCGGTCAATTTTCCCATTTGGAGTAAGCGGGAAATGTTCTAACTCTATAAAGTGCGCTGGAATCATATGATTCGGTAATTGGTTTTGTAAATACTCTCTCCACTCTTGGGTATTTCCATCGCTTATTACATATGCAACCAATCGTTGATCATCTGGACGATCTTCTCTAACTAATACGACAGCCTCTTTAATAAACGAACATTTTTCTAAAGTGGCTTCAATTTCTCCTAATTCAATCCTAAAACCACGCATTTTGACTTGATGATCCATTCTACCTATAAATTCTATATTTCCATCAGTTAGATATCTTACTGAATCTCCTGTTCGATATAGTCGTTCCCCCAATCGAAATGGGTGCGAAACGAATTTTTCAGCAGTAAGATTCGGACGATTTAAGTATCCACGTGCTAAACCAGCACCACCAATATATAACTCACCCTCAATTCCTATTGATTGCAAGCGTTGATTTTGGTCTAATACATATAATTGCGTGTTCTGTATTGGCTGCCCAATAGAAACAAATTCTTGATTAGACTGAATATCAAATGCATTGACATAAATAGTGGCTTCAGTTGGGCCATAAAAGTTGGTTAATTTCACTTGTCCACTATAATTCCATTTCTGCTGAAATCGTCTAACTAACCCTGAACTTAGTTCTTCCCCACCAGAAAATACATGGCGCACGGACGAACAATTCATGTTCAATTCAATATGGTTGAAGTGATCTAAGAAAACAGATAACATCGAAGGTACAAATTGAACTATGGTAATCTGATGTTGTTTAATCACTTCAGCTATAATAGAAGGATCTTTTTCTCCACCTGGAGGTAGGAAAGATACACTTGCACCAACGTGAATACCCCAAAACAATTCCCAAACAGAGACATCAAATGAGAATGGCGTTTTCTGCAAGACCACATCCTTTTCAGAAAGCGGATATTTATGTTGCATCCATTCTAGATAATTAATTACTGAATGATGCTCAATCATTACTCCCTTTGGATTCCCTGTAGATCCTGAAGTATACATAACATACGCTAAACTTTCTCCTGTTACACCACTTATACATGGGGTTGATTCCTCTTTTTTAATTGCAGTATAATCTTTATTCATACAAATCGTTTCAACTTTTTCAGATACAAACAAATTTTCAGAATCCTTTTCCGTCACTAGTACTTCGATTCCAGCATCATCTAATATATATCGAAGCCGACTCTCTGGATAAGTAGGGTCAAGTGGAACATACGCTGCTCCTGATTTTAGAATACCTAATAACGCTATCATCATTTGTAATGAACGTTCCATATATACCCCAACTAGAGACTCTGGGCCTACACCACGCTTTTGTAAATAATGAGCTAGCTGATTTGCACGCTCCTCTAACTCTTTATAGGTAATTTGTTCATTTTCGTAACTAGCCGCGATTGCTTCCGGCGTTTTTTTAACTTGCTCCTCAAACATCGTATGAATCATGCCTTCAGCCGAATAATTAACTTGAGTATGATTCCATTCTTCTAGTAACTGTATCTGTTCTTCCGCTGTTAAATGAGTAATTTCAAATAGTTTTGAATCTAGGCTCTTCGTCATCTGAATTAATATTTGCAATAAGTGATTCTGAATCCGATTTATTGTTTCTTCATTAAAATAGCTTCGATCATACATCAACTTTAAAGTAATTTTCTTATCGGGCATTACAATAAGTGTTAAAGGATAATTTGTTTGTTCCGCACTTTTAACATCTAGTAATCTTAAATCATCATTTCTCTCACCTTGAATTGGATAATTTTCAAACACATACAAGGTATGAAATAAGGAGCTATTTCGCGGAACCTCACTCCACCCTTGAATATCTATCAACGAATTATACTCATATTGTCTTCGTTCCATTTCTTTCATCTGTATTTTACGAAGCCAATCTACTACTGATGTATTATCCGTTAATCGAATTCTAGTAGGTAATGTGTTAATGAATAGGCCTACCATATTCTCTGCTCCTACCAAATCAGTAGGACGACCAGAGCTAGTTACGCCAAATACGATGTCACTTTCACCGCTATACCTACTCATCAAATACGCCCATGCCCCTTGTACTAATGTATTCAATGTTAATCGACTATTTCGTACCCACTCTTGTAAATTCTCAGTGAGTTCCTCAGATACCTGATAAACACACTCTCCATAGCCCTTCTCCGAATCCTTCCTTTCCATCGCTAATGGCGTGGGTGCATAGAACCCTTTTAATTCTTCTTTCCAAAATTCCTCTGCTTGACTTTGATCTTGTTTATTTATCCACTGGATATATTTTTTATAAGGAAGAGGTTTAGGAAGATTCAACAATTCTCCCCTTATCATCTTGAGATAAACTTCCATCACTTCACTAAAGACCAATGACACACTCCATCCATCTAGCAAAATATGATGATGTGTCCAGATAATTCTCGTTTCCTCTTTTGCTTCTTTAATCGCAGTGACTCTCATCAATGGTGCTTCATCCAATAAAAATCCTTTTCTACGATCTGCATTCAAAAACTGTTGTAATTTCTTCGCCCTTTCCTCATGTGGATGGGCGCTCCAATCCTCTTGATGAATAGTAAAAGGAATACGTTGGTAAACCGCTTGTAGTGGTTTTTCTACTTCTTCCCACACAAATACTGAACGTAAAACCTCATGTCGATGTATAACATATTCCCAGGCCTTTTCAAAAGTAGCAACATCCAATTGCCCCCCGAGCAAGAAACCTACTTGTACAATATAGGAAAAAGAATGTTCATCATCTTGATCGTATAAAGTATGAAATAGTATTCCTTTTTGCAAAGGTGATAAACCATATATATCAATAACGTCTTCCATTTTTACACCCTCTTCTTTGTTAATTTAAGTAATACTTTGCTCAAGCTTTCTTCCGTAAGATCCTCCGCATCAGCAAAATCTGATACCGTAAAAGCAGACTCTGTTGTTGGTTTATTTATAAGTTGACGAAGATGCCTCAACATACCATCTGCTATCACTTGAATTTTTAATTTAGAAAATTGTTGCCTACTATACATCCAAACAAAATGTAACTTTTCATCTTTCACCATTCCGATAACATCAATTAAATGAGATGGTTTGGAATCTGAAGCGTGATTTGAAAATGTAAACCCAGTCTCTTGCATAAACAAAGATTCCATTGAGAACACCTGATCAAATTGGCCCAAATAGTTAAAGCTTATTGAAGGTTTTTGCTGATAAAACGGAATTAATCCTTTATTCAAGTAACGTAAAATACCATAGTCAACTCCGCGATTCGGAATTCGACGCAATTGTTCTTTGACAGCCTTTAACCCTTCAATAGGTGTTTGAGTTCCAAGAAAATTGAGATGAATGGGATAAATACTCGTGAACCAGCCCACTGTCCGTGATAAATCAATACCTTCAATCATCTCTTCTCTTCCGTGTCCTTCTAGATGAATAGAAACCGTTTGCTGATTTGTACAATCGACGATAGCTTGTCCTAATGCCGTTAATAATACCTCATCAATCCTTGTCTTATGAGTCATTGGAACTTCGTGTAACAATGCATGTGTTTCTTTTATTCCTAAAGTCCTCGTCACTTGATCAATCGATTCTTCTGTTGTTCCTTGTATTGGGTAGTCCATTGGAATTTTCATCGTTTCTCTTTCTACTTGTTCATTCCAATAATCGTGTACTTCTTTTGAAATACCCGAATCACTGTATGTCTGGAGTCGCTCAGACCAATCTTTAAAAGATGTACTTTTCGCAGGTAAGCGAACTCCTTGACCTTGTTTCATCTGGTTATATACCACCTGTAAATCTTCCAATAGAATTCTCCATGATACTCCATCTACTACTAAATGATGAATCACCCAGAATATTCGATCATTTCCAGTTAAGTTATCCTCAAAGTAAACTACTCTCATTAACGGACCAGTAACTAAATTAAAACTAGCTTGATTAATGTTCATCTCTTCTTGTATTATTTTATTCCACTCTTTTTCATTAATTTTGTTCCGTTTTACAACATGGAGTACTGACATCTCATCGGTACCTTCATTTCTCTGCCTCCACGTTCCGTTTGGTAACTGTTCGTACCGGAGCCGTAAAGCATCATGATGTTTGAGTAAATTTAATATCGCTCCCTCTAGTAACTTCACATCCAATCTTTCTTTTACTCTTAAAAGCATTGATTGATTCCAATGCTCTGGATGTGGATGTTCTTGCTCGAAGAACCAGTACTGAATTGGAGTAAGGGAAACATCTCCTGTCACAATTCCCTGCTCCGCTTGTACCCCCTGCGTTTCTATAGCCACTTGTGCCAGCTCAGCAATAGTTGGGCATTCAAACATTTGCTTTGGAGTAAGTTTTAACCCCACTTGATTTGCTTGAGATATGATTTGA
The DNA here is from genome assembly GCF_002567495.1 of Bacillus cereus. Lineage (GTDB taxonomy): Bacteria > Bacillota > Bacilli > Bacillales > Bacillaceae_G > Bacillus_A > Bacillus_A cereus_AQ. The sequence continues at coordinate 29,159 of NZ_NVAP01000042.1, forward strand.
ATACTGAGAATGGAGTCACCACCAATTTCAAAGAAATCATCATAGATTCCCACCTTTTTAATACCTAATACTTGTTTCCAAATGGAAGTCAGTATCTGTTCGTTACTATTCCGAGGGCCAACACATTCACTATTAATCTGCTTTTCCTCCGGCATAGGTAAGGCCTCACGATCAATTTTTCCGTTAGCTGTAAGAGGAATGGCTTCCATCGTCACAAATCTAGAAGGTACCATATAGCTTGGTAGTTTCGCTATAAGATACTCTCTCCACGTACCTACATTTTCATCTCCTACAACATATGCTACTAATCGTTTATCACCCGGTTGATCTTCTCTTACAATTACAACTGCCTCTTTTATAGGTTCATATGCATTTAAAGTAGACTCAATCTCCCCAATCTCAATTCGGAAACCACGTATTTTAACCTGATGATCAATTCTTCCACGATAATCCAGATTCCCATCCGGCAAATACCTCGCTAAGTCTCCAGTCCGGTATAATCTTGCTTTCGGGTCACTACTAAATGGATGAGATATAAAGCGCTCTGCTGTTAATTCAGGTCGATTTAAATACCCACGTGCAAGTCCTGGTCCGCCAATATAAAGCTCACCATCTACACCTATAGGAACAGGTTGTTGATACGCGTCTAATATATACACTTCTAAATCTAGAATCCTTTTTCCGATATTACTTCTTAAAGCATGCTGCACATCATCTAGAGTAATTGGAGAATAGGTAACATGAACTGTAGTTTCTGTAATTCCATACATATTAATTAACTGTGGGTTTTTCTCCCCATACCTTTGAAACCATGGTAACAAGCTAATAGGTTCTAACGCTTCTCCGCCAAATATCACATAACGCAGCTGCAAATTTTTATTCTTATCTTCCTGTTCACACACTCGTATTAATTGTCTAAATGCGGAAGGTGTCTGATTTAGAACTGTGACTTCTTCCTCCACCAATAATTGATAAAAATCCTTAGGTGATCGACTAATCCAGTACGGAACAACAACTAATTTTCCACCATATAATAATGCTCCCCAAATTTCCCATACTGAGAAATCAAATGCATACGAATGAAAAAGCGTCCAAGTATCTTTTTCATTAAACTGATACCAACAATCCGTCGATTTAAATAACCGAATGACATTGTGATGCTCTATCATAACGCCCTTTGGATTTCCCGTTGATCCCGAAGTATAGATTACATATGCCAAATTTTTGGGACCGACATCAGAAACCGGCAAAGTCTTACTTTCTTTCCCAATCTCATCTTGATCACGATCCAGGTAAATCGACTCAACATTTTCTGGTAACCATTTCAATTCTTTTAAACTTTCTTGCGTTACGAATAACTGAATGCTAGCATCCTCTAAAATATATTGAAGTCGCTGCTCTGGATATGTTGGATCAAGTGGAACATAAGCCCCACCAGCCTTCAAAATCCCTAAAATACCTACAATCATTTCGAGAGAACGTTCAACGCACAGTCCAACTAAAGTATCAGGTCCTACTCCCTTTTTCTGCAGATAATGAGCTAACTGGTTTGCACGTTCATTAAGCTCCTTATAAGTAACTTTTTCTTTTTCATACGTAACTGCAATAGCGTTTGGATAAATCATCGCTTGCCGTTCGAACATTTCATGAATAGTTACTTGAGGCGGGAAATCCAGCTTAGGATTGTTGAATTCAACTAAACTTTTTCTTTTATCTTCATCAGAAATGATTTCTATTTCAGCTACCTTCTTCTTTGGGTTTTCAAAAGTATTTTCCAGTATCACTAACATAACGTTAAAAAATCGTTCTATCTCTTCCTTAGAAAATAGCTCCTCACGGTAATCAATATGTACATGTAAAGAGTCTATATCAATTAGATTTTCAATATGCACTGCAAAATCTTGTACCTCTTCACGGTTTGCAATCCATAGTGAGTCACCACTTTCATCACGATCTCTATAATCAATCGTAGTTCCGAAAAGTCTCACATTGCTGTTATTCTCTTTATTAATCTGCTTTAATAATAAATCAAATGGATATTTCTGATGTCTTAATGATTTACTTTGTTTTCTGGACACCCTATCAATAAATGAAAGCACTTCTTCTTCTGGATCAATATCCATTCTTAAAGGAACTGTACTCACCATCATTCCAATTAATTTTCGTTCCATTTTAGTCATGCGGTTGCCGTAAGCCATTCCTAATGCAATATCAAGCGATGAAGTCCACCGATACATGGACAACGAAAAAGCAGCGACAAAAAGAGTATATAAACTAAATTTATAATCTTCAGAAAATATTTCTATATTCCTCTTCAAATGCTCCGATAATATAAATGTCTCGCGTGATGCTTTGGTACTAACTTGGTACGTATTATAGGGCTTCAATCCAGTCACAGATGGAAGTGTTTTAAATTCCTCTAACCAGAATTTTTGATCTTTTTGAAAGCGACTACTATTCAAGTATGTTTGTTCATTGGCCAGAAATTGAACATATGAATTTTTAATTTCGCCTTCCTCAGTCTCGTTATGCATTTCATAATAATATTTCGCAATCTGCCCGGTAAATATTTGGATTGATAAACCATCCATGATAATATGATGTACATTCCCAAAGACTGCACATTCATTATCGTTTAATTTTATTAATGCGAAATAGTATAAATTTGAATTAAATAATGTAAACGTTTCTTTTGTTTTCTGCTCAATCCATTCCTCAAGCAAATTTGAATTCTCCACATTACTGAAATCGAAAAACTCAAATTCTTGTTCTTTATGTTTAATAAAATATTGTTTCGGTTCCTGATGCCCATTTTCTTTTAATCTAATGCACAGACCGTCATTTTCACTGATAACACGATTCACAACTTGGTTTAATTTTGAATAATTCATTTTTCGATGGAGTTTAAATAAGAATCTCAAATTACATATCCCTTTATCAGCATGAATAACTTCTGTATACCATATTCTTCGCTGTGGATGACTTAATGAATAACATCCCTCATTGGTCATAAAAATCTTCCTTTCAAAAATTATTTGCTCTTATAGGTTCGTGCTTATGTTTAGCCCATAAATATTTCTGCAGTGAAACTCCAATTACTCCAATGATAATAAGCCCAATCCCGCCATAAACATAGAGTTGTGTTACTCCAAATAAATGCACTAATGGGCCACTCATTGCAGGAGAAATAATTAGAACTGCGTTTGTTAAACTGCTTTGTATACCAAACACTCTTCCTACTTGATCTTGATCGGATTCTATTTGTAAAATGACTTGATTAGATACAAGCATCAGCCCACTTCCAATACCAGCGATAAAACTAATCAGATAGGCCAAAACGAAGACCGTACCAGGCGTTATCAAACCAATCCCCCCAAAACCAATTCCCATTAAAACCATACCTCCACATACTACCCAGCCATATTGAAATTGTTTTAATTTCTGAGTTAGTAATGCACCAAGTATTCCGCCAAGACCAATAATAGAAATGATATATCCCATTTTACTTTTATCATGTGGGAATAAGCTCTTAAATAAAGTTGGGAATTGTGAGTCTACTAATTGTAATACTGCCATGGCTATTGTAACGAAAATCATGGTTGATAATATTATCCGATTAGATAACACATAACCCCACCCTTGTACCCAAGCGGTCCAAGTACTTTGTTTTTGCTTTTCAACAAATTCTTTCGATATAGTTTCTTTAAATTTTATTGTGGGTATGAGAACTAAGGTAGCTAATAAACAACTTATAGCTCTTATAACGAGGCAGAACTCTGGTTGAAACCAGCTCAGCAACATGCCCCCTATAAGTGGGCCTACTATCTTGGTACCCTGCTCTACTATTCCGTTGATACTTACTGCTTTAGTAAGCAAATCCGGGGATACAATCTGTCTTGTTAGTGTTTGCTGTGCAGGATAATAGAAAACAATAAAAATGGAACGAATCATTAATGCCACTAAAAGCCAGTGGATATCTTGTACAAATAAAAGAGCAATCGTTATTAGACCAACCATTAGATTACAGAACATCATAATTGGAATTTTTCTAAAACGATCTGCAATAACACCTGCCCATGAGCCGAAAATAATTCCAGGAAGTGCATATGCAACAGGAATCAATCCAATCATAGTAGGATCTACTTCCCATTCAAACCCAACTATAGTCATAATCGCTAACATATCAATAAAAACACCAAGCATGAGCAATGAATAAGCAGAGAAAACTTGTAAATAAACTCTATTTCCTAATAGGCCTTTTGAATCGGTAGTTTTCATAAAAGCAAGCTCCTTAGGTTACTAATATAAACGCTTTTGCGTATAAGGTACCCCTTTATTAAACCTAATTAATCATTATAAAGATTTCACCAAGAATTTAACTTCCTCAAAACCCGGACTAATCTCAAGGTTTAGCATATTTAAAATAGTCAGATAAATTAAAGTGCACCTATTTCTTCATTTTTATCTCAATTGTTACAAAATAGACCTTTGCCTTACACTAAAAACAGCTAAACATTACCTTAATATAACCATTTACAGTTATTTGCACATTCAATTCACATCCTTTTTAAAGTTGGCTTTTTTCTATCTCAAATACTATCACACAACTTTTTCACCTACTATATTCATAAAGTTGAAATATTTGAATCAGAAAATTCGGATAAAAAACCAAATCCACAAATCATACCAAACTATTATTTAGTTATATTTTCATTTGATAGATAGCTTTAGCCATAAGGATATCAAGAATTAAGTTTTTTAATTTTATTAACATAATAGTTTATAGAGACTATAAATCCTAACAACTAAAAAGATACATATACAATAAAGTATATGTATCTTTTCTTATCCTACATATTTTCTATGCAAATTAATTCCAATAACTAAAGTTGATAATGAAAATATAATACTACCAATCACTAATGTACTCATAACCAGAATTGAATAATATAGTATTAATACTTCTGCACCTACTACCTATTTTATTTATTGGATATTTATACTTTAAAAAAATTACACATTATTTACAATTGGGGTAAATACCCAAAAATGATTTGAACATGTTATTATATACCATTATTATATTTTAAGATATTATAAAATCATTTTTTCTATAAGAGAACTTAATTTTTATGTAGTACGAAATTGTTAGCAATACAGTATATATTTTAATTTAGTTATAAAAACGTTTAAAGACCACCTATTTCCATAAGTGATCTTTCTTTGTGATTCTGCATTTGTACACTTCTGTAGAAATATAGCATAGATACGCTTTGTTTGCTAAATTTTCAGTTCTCTCCATTTACTAAAAAACATAGCTTAATACGATTAATATCATATTCGTTACATTGCAAACTATTATTTTGTCTTCTGTACAGGCAAACTACTAAAAATCAATTCAGCAACTTTTACATAGCCTTTTGAGTTTGGATGAATTAAATCTGTAGACCAAAGCGTATTGTCATTAACTAACTGATGATTCCAAAAGTCAACATGATGAAGCTTATACTCTCTACTCAGTGAAAGTATAACATCATTTGCCTCTAATAATTGTTCTTTTATTACTTGTTTTTTTTCAGCAGCAAAAGGAAGCCTCACTGTAAAATCTGGAAGGTTTGCTATAATAATATCAGACCCTGCTTTACTTAATGAATCTATCATAAATTCTATATCGTTCTTATATACATCATGATTCCAACGTCCTTTTAAAACATCGTTTGCACCCGCAATGAGACTAACCAAATCTGGTTTAAAAGTTAACGCCTTTTCCAATTGCTGCGAGCGAATTTCTTTAGTTACTAACCCACGCTTTGCAAAATTGGCATATTCTATATCGTTTTCACATAGTTGAACAAAATGACCTACCCAGCTTTTTAATGCAATTCCCTCAACTTCATCCCCTATCCCCTCTGTAAAACTATCACCAATCGCTACAAATCGCTTCCACATATGTAATCCCCCTTTATTATTAACCATATCTATACTATACAATAGCTCACAACGTAATTGTTATTCTAAGTGGTTTTCGATTTCAATTATATTCCACTTTACTATATTTACATTTTGAATCCAAAATTGACCGATTCCTAAGTATACTAAGGAATCGGTCATATTCGTATATTTACTAAAGAAATAAAATCTCTCTAGGGATTATACTTTTTTCAAAAAATTTGTTGTTCTTTGTTTTGCCCAGTTGATACATTTCTTTTCGATTAAATGATATGAAACTATAGAAAAAAGTAGTGTCATTACAATGCACAAAGTAAGAAGGAAAAAGATAGGTATCTTTGTATACAAAAGTTTAAATAGTACCATCATGATTGGAAAATGACACAAATAGATACTGTATGAAATTTCTCCTAAATATACAAATACACTCTTATTTAAAAATGCTTTTACTTTTAGGTTACTCATAGCCATTATAATAAACATACTAACCCCCATTACGACACCCCAATCTTTTAATAAGAAAGTGGTATCATTACGGGAAATACCATAAATTAAAATGGAATATAAATATAAAATAATCCCTAGTGCAATAAGAAATCCTTTATTAAATTTTTTCATATTCCTATATAAATAGATAAGTTTTTCCTGATGCTTAAAAAGTAACATTCCAACCATAAACATAGATGTAAAATGCAGTGTATCGGCATAACCATTATAAAATCCCTCAGCTTTCCCAATATGCAGCATATTAAGAATAACGCTAATTAAAGAAAAGCTCAAAGCAAATAGTATCGTTTTCTTCCAATTCAGTTTATAAAAAAGAAGGAATAACAAAGGAAACACAATAGATATGCGCATTTCTTGAGCCAATGACCAAATAACTGGATTATAATTTTCCGTAAAAAAGTTATTAAGAAGCACAAAGTGGTTTATAATATCTAATTTTGTTATAGGCCCTTGCCACCTATCATAGAACCAATCCCGTAGTCCTACCACTTCATACGGCGAAAATAAAATAAAGAAAGCAAAGGTAACGATTATCCAAAAATAATAAGGAATATAGATTCTTACAAATCTCTTAATTAAATATCCCCAATAATTTGTTTTTGAATGATAAAGTGCCATAGATAACACAAAACCACTTAGTACATAAAAAACGATAACAGCTTCCCCACCCGCCCATAAAAACCTAAGCGGGGAAAATTTAATAGCATTAGGTAACGATGGTAGCATTAAACAAAAATGTCCAAATACCACAGTAAGTGCTGCTAACCCTCGTATGGAATCTAATTCTTTTATTCTCTTACTCATAAGATGTTCTCCTTGTAAATTGTAAATTTTGCTGTTCATAAAGGTCACTATACTTAGTGTAGTGGGAGAATTGTACATATTGGTTCTTTATATAAATAATTTAAAACAAAGTATTTAATATAATGAAAAGATTTTATTAAATTTTTCTAAAATCTAATTACAGAAATACGTACCGGATTTTCTATTGTCATTTTATGGAATGATGGCTAATTTTTCATCATGTAACCTTATTAAACTAACCTTGCACCAGAATCTCTTAAATTGAAAGATTCATAATAAACGCCATCCTTTCTGTATATTTCTACAAAAAGAATAGCGTTTTTGGGTTATATGGATACAAATTTAGTTTAGCTTGATAGCAATACCAAAAGTTCCGAAGGACCACATTTGAAAATTAATGCAATCTTCTATTCCAAGCTATCCACATAAGAATCTATAATACTTTGAAACCTTTTGTTTCAGATTAATATTTAGTTGTATCTTATAAAGTTAGCTTTTTACTATATCAATCGCACTATCCCACATACCGCTAAAAAAAGATCCGGTTTTACGCATAAAACGTGTAAACCAATTTGCTTGTTCTACATCAGATTTTGTTACAAGGTCTATTTGTAATGAATTACCTGATAAGAACCCAGGATCTGTATTATCTTTAGGCGAGATAATCATTTTACTAATTGTTACACCTTTTTTAAAAGGTGCTTCTTGTTCCGTATTCGATACTTTAAATTCTTTTTTATACATGTCTTTGCTGCCCTTCGGCATTGGAAGTGAAACAGCTTGCTTCGTTTGAACTGCTACATCTTTGTCTTTTGCATTTGCTACTCGCACTGTTTCATTCCCTTTTACTACTGAATCTTTCCCGTAGACATTCTTCACTTCAAAATTCGCAAATCCATAATCGTATAATTTCTTTGTTTCATCAAAACGTGCCGTATGAGATTTTGCTTTTATCACTACAGAAATTAGGCGCATACCATTTCTTTCTACTGTACCAGTGAAACAATCTCCCGCTTCTGGAGTCGTTCCTGTTTTCAAACCATCTACACCTTCATATTGCTTAATTAAACCTTTTAACATCCAGTTAAAGTTCGCCATATCAATTGGATATTTACCAGCCTCTTGGAATGTTTTTTTGGGGATTTTTGCTGTATCTAATATTTTTGGAAAATCTTGAATGAGACGTTGTGCTAAAATCGCACAATCTCTTGCGGACATTTTATTTTTCTCGTCTAGAGTTGTCCCTTCAAGGTGATATCCTTTTAAATCTTGGTTTGTTAAGCCTGTAGAGTTTACAAATTTATAATCTTTCATCCCAAACTCTTTCGACTTATCGCTCATCATTTTTACAAAATTGACTTCTTTACCGGCAATCTCTTCAGCTAAAGCAATTGTTGCACCATTTGCCGAGTAAATTACCATTGCCTCATATAACTCTTTTACCGTATAAGAGCCACCATTTTCTAATGGAACGTTTGATAATGAACGATCTTGCGAAATCTTATATGCATATTCAGAGATTTTAACTTTTTGATCCCATTTAAGTTTTCCTTTATCCACCGCTTCATGAACTAAGTATTCACTCATCATTTTTGTCATACTAGCAATTGCCAATGATTCATCTGCATTTTTTTGATATAAAATTTTTCCAGAATTTGCTTCTATTAAAATTGCTGATCCTGCTTCAACGTCTATAGCAGGAACTGTTTCCGCTGCTGCTCTTCCAAATGTAACGTCAATGCTACAAAATAGTGTAAGCACTGTTATTATTGCAATAACTCTCTTGCAAAACATACCTTTCACTTCTGTTACCTCCAATATCTTTGTACTCAAAAAAATGATATTCTCGCATAATCCGTACTTTCATATTTTTTAGGATTACAATTAATAGACAATCTAAATAATACATTTGTTCCACATTTACAAAAAATAAAGTGAAACTTTAATCAGTGGGGGTTTTGTTCATCTCCCACTGATTATTAGCCCGCATCAATCGGGGTCTTACTGCCCGTTAATGCGGGATAAAACCAGTGTATCCCGATTTAAATATCGAGACACACTGGTAACCAAGCATCCGTTTATTAGCTATCAAGGATTTTAATTATTCAATTCAGCTATTTGTTAGACTCATATCAGAGATGAATTTTCTTTAGTCTAAACTATTAGTTTTTTGCAATAAAAAAACTACACCCTATATAGAGTGTAGTTTTTCTAACAGACTTATCTATTTTTTTACTTCCTTTTTATAAAAATCATATAATAATTCAATAGATGAACTCGATAAAATAGGAATTGCCATCTCAACTAATTCTCTATTCCAATCAAACCAACGCATTTCCATTAGCATATTCATTTCTGTATCAGTGAATCGCTTCTTTATTTCCTTAGCAGGATTTCCACCAACTATTGTATATGGCGGAACATCTTTACTTACGACAGATCCTGCCGCAACAATTGCACCTTCACCAATAGTAACACCAGGCATTATAATAGCATTCATACCAATCCAGGCATCACTTTTAATGACTGTATCACCCTTCGGTTCATATGATTGTTCAATTTGCTCAGCGAATGGATATACTGTAATCCATTCTGAGTGATGATTATGATTACCACCCATTAAAATGACTACTCCACTGGCAATACAAACATAATTCCCAATAATGAGTTTATCAAGATGCCATCCCATCTGTTCAATTGGATTGAAAAGTGCTCTGGACATAGCATCCCCCCACAAATACCTTACACAACCATCTTCAAAATTTTGATGACCAAAATACCCTGAATAATAGGAGTACTCTCCTACTTCAATGAGTGGATTTGTTACTATATCTTTTATATACTTTGTTTCTGACCAATGATTAAATAATGGATGCTTCATAACTTTATTCCTCGCTTCTAAGTATTATATATTTTGTAATTTACTTAGAAGCTTAATACGACTGCTACATTTTTTAGCTTTCTCAAACGACGAATCATTATCTTCAAGCCTTTCTTTTATACTAAAAAAAGCATAACGTAATAAATTACACAAGTCAAATTGTGTAATTTTGAACTCACCTTAAACAGCATATTACTGCAATAAGAGCATTACAATAATCTAAATTCTATACATAAAATATATTAGTTTCTGCAGTTTATAGGAAAATAATAATTAACTCATAAAAAACACAACAAAATAGGTAAAAATATCATGGCATCTTTACCTATCCTATGGATAAACAGGTCTTCATAAGAAATAGAAAACTTAAAAAAACTATAAATATATTATTTCAAATTAATTGGTTGTTGTTGAGTAATACAATGAATCATACCACCATTTTTATAAAGCTCTCTCACATCAATCCCCACCACTTTACGATCAGGATAAAGTTTTTGAATCATCTCATTTGCTATTTTATCATTAGGGTCATTATAGTTAGGAACTAAGATAACTTGATTCGCTATATAATAATTAATATATGAACCTTTATAATCAAGCTGCTTCCCATTTTCTAATGTAACATTATTCTTGCTAAGCGGCAGATATACATACTTATACTTATTACCCTCAGCATCTTTTGCCTGCAACAACTTGTTACTATCTTTGTCAGACGTTCCCCATTCACCTAAATCTTTTTTATTTAACGTTATAATAGTAGATTTATCGTGGAACTTTGCAAAACCATCAATATGAAAATCAGTAATATCTAAGTTAGGTACTCCATCTAACCAAATAAAACTGGTTACCCCAAGGTCACTCATATATTTTTCAATATCTTTTTCTGACAATTTAGCGTTTCTATTTTTATTCGTTACAGCACTTCTAGTTAATAAAGCAGTTCCATTACCATCTAATTCAAATGCGCCGCCTTCAAGAACAAATTTATTCCAATCAATTCTTTCAATACCTAACTGTTTGCTAAGATTCTCACGAAGACGAGCATCTTTCTTATATGGTGTTTTCTTTCCCCATCCGTTAAATCCTGGATCTAATATCTTTAAGTTTTTGTCATTATCATAAACAAAAATCGGTCCAGTATCTCTAGCCCATACATCGTCAGTAGGTACGATAAAGAAATCAATTTTCCCCATATTCAACCCGTGATCCATTAAAACATCAGTAATTCTTTCTTTTTCTTCTTGATCATATGCAACAATATGAACTTTTTCGCCTTCGCTTAAAGCACTTGTCATTTGAATCCAAATCGGTTCTACCTCTTGCTGATATTTTTGCCCATATGTAAATTCATGAGGCCATTGTAGCCATGTTCCTTCATGTTTGCTTTTTTCATCTGGCATTGTATACTTTCCTACTTGTTTTTGCACCTCTACTTTCTTCATATCTTTTCTCTGCGTTTTTTCAATTTCTTTCGCCTGAACTTTCTCAATCCCCTTACCTAGAGCATAACCACTGATAATAGATGTGGTTAGTACAGCACTCATACATAAATTCGTTATTTTTTTCATTTCTCAACCTCCTTTTCCGTCTTACTGTAAACCTTTACATAGTGTGAAGGTCAAGCTTTTTTGTTTGAGTTATTTAAATCATTTAAACATTCCGAACACGAAACGCAATTTAATCGAACTCTATACAAAACGAACAGTATCTTTCCAAGCAAAATATATAATATTTTCTTTCTGGAGATGGTATGAGATTTCACCTTGATGAGTAGGGAGTAACTCCACTATTTTTAAAACTTCTGGAATGCATATACCCTAGCATGAATCCTTTTACCTGCTCCCTTTTCAACCACGTATAGATAACGAATAAGAATCAACTATTCCTACTATAATCATTATTTTTCATAACATCCCACACTGGTTTCTCTTGTTATCTTTTCTACACCCCTTCATCAGTACTAAAAAACAGGAACAATTCAGCCTTCTTAATTATTTAAACTTAATATTACATACTGACGAAAATGACTTCTCATAAATTTCAACAAAAAAAGTAGCCTATAAATTTTTATAGGCTACTTTTCATTTCATCGTTATTATTTAGCTAATTCTTTCGTACCCTTCATTACATCAACGAAGAATCCCCAGTTATTCACTACAGATGAGATACTGATATGTTCATCTGGAGTGTGGACGTTAAAAATGTCTGGTCCGAATGAAATTGCATCTAATTCAGGCATCTTTTGAACGAATGCGCTACACTCAATCCCCGCATGTACAGCGAAGATTTCAATTTCTTTATTGTATTTTTCTTGATGCACTTTTTCAAATAAATTGCGAATCTGTGAGTTTGGATTGTATGGCCATTCTGGATACTCTGACTCTATTTCAAATGAAGCACCAACTAATTCAGCAATATATTTGATTTCTTCTGCAACATGTTGTTTTAAACTACTTACAGAACTTCGCACTTCGTTACGTAATTTAATTTCATCTTGCAACGTTTCAATAACACCTAAATTTGTTGAACTTTCTACTAGACCTTTAATATCCAAGCTCATACTTTGAATACCATTTGGAGTTAAGAATAATGATGAAATAAGCTGCTTTTGTGTCTCTTTAGCAAATACTTTTTCAACTGTTTCATCCAATTTTGTAAGTGTAACATGAACATCTGGATCAACAGCACGCATTTCTTCTTGTAATACTCGTGTCCATGACTCTAGTTTTTCTTCTACTTGCCCTACATCTTCTGTACGAATTAAAATTGTAGCTATACTTTCACGCGGAATTGCATTCGTTTTTAATCCGCCGTGAACTTCACTTATGTTAAACTCCGTATTTGCTGATAAATCACGTAATACTCGTCCTAATACTTTATTTGCATTTCCGCGTTGTTTATCAATTTCCATACCAGAATGTCCGCCTTTTAGACCGCCAACATATAGACGGTATGCATCCATATTCGCTGGCGTTTCATCCCAAATCACGGGAATTGTTTCAACAGCTTTCGCACCACCTGCACTACTTACAAGTAATTTATGATCTTCTTCAGAATCAATATTTATAAATACCTTTCCTTCAAAATGATTTGGATCAACAGCAAAAGCCCCGCCCATTGTCGTTTCTTCTTCAGTAGTGATTACGACTTCAAGTGCTGGATGCGGAATATCTTTTGAATCTAATAAAGCCAATGCATATGCAACTGCAATGCCGTTATCCGCACCTAAAGTTGTTTGATTTGCATATAACATGTCTCCAATAATTCTTAATTCAATTGGGTCTTTTTCAAAATCATGTACTGTTGCTTGATTTTTTTCGCAAACCATATCCATATGACCTTGAATAATAATAGCTGGTACATTTTCATAGCCAGCAGTTGCTTCTTTTTTAATAATGACATTTAATGCTTCATCTTGAATAACCTCTAAGTTACGCTCTTTTGCAAAGCCCACTAAATAATCACTAATTTCCTTTTCATTGCCTGATCCTCTAGGAATCTTTGAAATTTCTGCAAAATGATAAAATACAGGGTGCTTTGTTAATTGTTCTAAAGTAGAATACATGTTCAAGCTCCTCTCCAAATGACAAAATAATATGTAAGTTCTTTCTCATTATACCATGTTTCAGTATTTCTCCTTTCTATTTCACACCTGAAAAATGCTCAAATATTAATACCATTCCCCCTAATAATATTTGTGTATGTTACCTATATACAATGAGGTCGCTGTGCGAAAGAAACTTGCATTAAATAAAAAACGAAAGAACATGTATTATGCATGTTCTTTCGTTTTTTTCACTCGTATATATTTCGCAGTATCACTATTCATCAGTTTCTCTAAACGATTTATATTTTCCGTTAATGCACCTTTCACAAGAGAGAAATCTGTATTGGATTCTTCTTTTTTTTCTTTAAAAAACGAAGACTTTTGTACATTGACTTCAGCCATCTCTTCTCCCCCTTTTCAAAAAGATACAACCTTTTATTTATATTATATAGCAAATGTAGAAAGAGTGTACACTTATGATTTTCTTTTTAATTCTTCTTCTAATTCTTCTACTTGCTGCAACGTATCCCCTTTTATTAAAGAGAAATCTGTTGTATCTTCGCTATCTTCTTTAAAAAAATCATTGTCATAATCTTTTACCACTACAATCACCTCTACATACTAGTGTAGGAATGATTGTCCAATTTTATTCAACTTTGTCGGATTTTGCTTTTAATTTATGTATAAAAGAAAAGGACAGAAAAATAATTCTGTCCTACTTACTAAAATAACTATGATGTATTGTTAAATTATATACATTTTCAAAATCCCGATCTTGCAGGTTATTTTTCTTTCCATCAATAACAATGAAAACATCACTTACTATTTTTGCTGGTATAATCCCGACGTTTTCTACTTGCATTGCTTTCTGCTCATTCAATTGCTCGATATGTTCTAACGGAACAATAATACTAAATTGCGAGCGAATACCACGAAAGTTTGTATTTAATTCCTTCACGGCTTCAAAAACAACAATTTTCGCACCAATCTTTTCCCCATATGAATCTAAAAATGCATTTAAGCTTTTTGTATATTCCTCTTCCGTATGCCATTCCATCGTACCGAATACTGCTGGATTAACATTTTGAATAATTGTCGTGTATATTTCGCCTCTCGCTTTAGATGCAATTAATGATCGTTTTATTGATTGAACTGTCTTGCCAATATCGCTAAATTTCGCACCCCATATTTCTGAAATGTTAGGAGTTAAAATGAACGCGATATCAACAAAAATAACCATTGCGGTAAACATTAAAAGATTTTTCCAGAGGGTTAAATCGATTCCTTTTATCATGAAATACACAGTGACAGATATGATAAACAAACCATACCAAGTCTTTCTAATACGTTGCTTTTTCTCCTCGTACAACTCCTCATTTTTCCAATAAAAGAAAACAAGTACTACAAAGACTATTGCTAGAATAAATAAGCCAATTCGAATGTTAGAGATCATCAATCACATCACCCTCCATTCAAAAACTACTCACGATATCATTACATGCACAAGCAGCTCACTTTATGACAAAAGACGTGGACAAGCTTCTAAATTTAGCTACATCGCATATACATTAGAAGGTGCCACGTCTTTTATCCCGCTATTTGTGGGCAGTAAGGCCCCGATTAATCAGCGTGGGATGAACACCCCCCACTGATTAAAGCTTCACTTTATCATGAGTCTATATTGTATATGTAGACAAGCATTCATTTCAAATTTTCGTGTTAAAAAGAAATATGTTTCGGAATTTCCCCTTCAGGTACTTCTCCATCCATACTCAAGTAATAATGGCGAATCGGACGTAAATTTTCGTCTAATTCATAAACAAGCGGGATGCTAGTTGGAATATTTAATGAAACTACACCATCACTTGAAAGGTTATCCAAGTATTTTACTAGCGAGCGAATTGTGTTACCGTGTGATGAAATAATTACTTTATTACCACTTTTTAATATCGGCGCAATTTCTGAATGCCAATAAGCAAGTACTCTCTTCTCCGTATCCTCTAGACATTCAGTTAACGGAAATTCACCTTTTTTGAGTGTTTTATATCTTGGATCAGTCGCCCCATATCGAGTATCGTCTTCAGTAAGAGCCGGAGGCCTTACATCAACACTTCTTCTCCAAATATGAACTTGCTCCTCACCATATTTTTGCGCAGTTTCATCTTTATTCAACCCTTGCAATGCACCATAATGTCTTTCATTTAGCTTCCAAGATTTATGTATTGGGACCCAAGTAAGATCCATCTCGTGCAGTACAATCCATAATGTTCGAATTGCTCGTTTTAATACAGATGTATAAGCAACATCAAACGTATATCCGTTTTTCTTTAATATTGCTCCTGCTTCTCTCGCTTCACTTAATCCATTCTCTGATAGATCTACATCTGTCCATCCAGTAAAGCGATTTTCAAGATTCCATAAACTTTGTCCGTGACGAATAAGTACAAGTTTTATCATTATAATTCCCCTCTCGGAAATGTGAATTTTATTGTTCCATTGCGTACACGTATAAAGTATCTAGTAATGTATCTTTTTATCCATTCACTCTATGACCAAACCATAGTTGCCAAATGTATGGATAAAATTTGTTCTTTTTCAAACGATAAAAACAGAAGTTTTTCATTATTTTTGATCGACTGGTATTTCCCGTTTTGATATCCAAGCATCAAAACCTGATCGACTATTTGCCATTTCATTCATAACTTGATGCCAATTGTCTTCACATGATTCACCAAATTTTGAAAAAATAGCACCCATTTGTTGTCTTTGTACATCACTCAGTTTTTTCTCTAAATCTGCACCTTTTTCTGTTAAAGACAACTGTTTTACACGTCGATCATGCGTAGCTTCATTACTCTCAATTAAGCCCTTTTCCACAAGTTGACGTAGCGGCCCGTGGAGAGCTTGTTTACTTATTTCTAATAGTGATAGTAACTCATTTACACTTATCCCTGGAAAACGTGCAATAAAAAATAAAATTCGATGATGTACTCGTTGAATGCCATATTCTTTTATAATTTCATCTGGCTTTTCAGTAAATGTTTTATATGCAAAATAAAATAATGCTAATGCCTCATTCATCTGTTCTTCTTTATGTTGTGTCATCTACTTTCCCCCTGTATGTAAATTATACCACAATCTAGTAATGAATATTTTAATCAATACTCTAGAACCGCTTTCGTTTATTACAAAAAAGTAAAACCATTAGGAGATGAATCGCTTGAAAAAACAATATACTGTAAGTACATATTTATTGGATAGACTAAAGGAATTAGGAATTGAACATATATTTGGGGTTCCTGGTGATTATAATCTTGCCTTTTTAGATGATGTGTTAGCACATGAACATTTAAAGTGGATTGGCAATTGTAATGAATTAAATGCAGCATATGCAGCAGATGGGTACGCTCGCATAAAAGGAATCGCTGCTCTTATTACCACTTTCGGTGTCGGAGAATTAAGTGCCATTAACGGTATTGCTGGCTCATATGCAGAAAACGTACCAGTTATAAAAATCACAGGTACGCCACCAACAAAAGTAATGGAAAATGGAGCAATCGTCCATCATACGTTAGGCGACGGAAAGTTCGATCACTTTTCCAATATGTATCGAGAAATCACAGTGGCACAAACAAATGTAACACCTGAGCATGCTGCTGAGGAAATTGACCGTGTATTACGTGCATGTTGGAATGAAAAACGCCCTGTTCATATTAATTTGCCGATTGATGTGTATAATAAACCAATTAATAAACCTACGGAACCAATTTTATATAAACCGATTTTAAGTAATAAAGAAACGCTGGATAAAATGCTTCTACATGCCACTTCAATAATAAATAACGCCAAAAAACCTGTAATTTTAGCTGATTTTGAAGTAAATCGATTTCACGCTAAAGAAAATTTACATCAATTCGTAGAAAAAACTGGGTTTCCCATCGCGACGTTAAGTATGGGAAAAGGAATATTCCCTGAAAAACACCCTCAATTTATAGGGGTTTATACTGGTGATGTAAGTTCTTCGTACTTGCGAAAAAGAATAGATGAATCTGACTGTATTATTAGTATCGGTGTGAAGTTAACTGATACTATAACAGGCGGCTTCACACAAGGTTTTACGAAAGAACAAGTTATAGAAATCCATCCCTACACTGTGAAAATTATAGATAAAAAATACGGGCCAGTTGTAATGCAGGATGTTTTACAACATTTAAGTGATTCAATGGAGCATCGTAATAAAGATACCCTTGACGTTAAGCCATTTATTTTAGAATCATCACCTTTTACTGAAGAGTTCAATCCAAAAGCACAAATGGTCACACAAAAACGTTTTTGGCAGCAAATGTACCATTTCTTACAAGAAAACGACGTCTTAATTGTAGAGCAAGGAACACCTTTCTTTGGTAGTGCTGCTATCCCTCTACCTAATAACACTGCATATGTAGGTCAACCGTTATGGGGATCTATCGGATATACACTGCCCGCTCTACTTGGTACACAGCTCGCCAATTTATCACGGCGCAACATTTTAATTATTGGTGATGGTTCTTTCCAAGTAACTGCCCAAGAGTTATCAACTATACTACGTCAAAATTTAAAACCGATTATATTTTTAATCAATAACAACGGCTACACTGTTGAACGTGCCATTCACGGCCAAAACCAACTTTATAATGACATACAGATGTGGGATTACAATAAACTATCAATGGTATTTGGATCAGAAGAAAAAAGTCTAACATGTAAAGTAGAAAATGAAGCAGAATTAGCAGGAGTCTTAACAAATATAACTTTTAATAAGAATCAACTTATCTTTATTGAAGTTATAATGAGCCAAAGCGATCAACCTGAATTGTTAGCTAAACTCGGGAAAAGATTCGGTCAGCAAAATTCTTAATATAAAAGCATAACCTAATTATACAATTGGTAGTGTAAAACTTGTTTTGAGAATAGTTTCGACACTCAAAATACATAAGGAAAAGGATGGAAAGTACCATCCTTTTCTATTTTAAGAGCATTCTTCGACTAACAACGCCCCGTGCGACAAGCAAAAATTCTTAATCCATCTTTAACTTTATAGCTTTTGTAGCAATAAATGTTTTAATATGCTTATCTAATATCCTTGTTCCACCAAAATCATCCTCGTAAAAACCTGTTATAACAAAACCAGCTTCAATTTGGCCTTGGATTTGGTCTTCTAAAGTATGCGCATATTCTATTGTTTGATTTGAATCGATGTAATCTTGAACTTCATCCTCTGGTAAATAATCCAATGTTGATGAAGGAATTGAATGTTTAACATCAAGAATACCTTTTTGTTCTTCGTTATCATCAAAAATCCATAGTAATGGATTTGTAAATCCAGAAATAAGAATACCTTTATTCTTTAAAACCCTTGAAACTTCATTCCATACAAGATGAACATCTTTTACAAACAAATTAGAAACAGGATTTACAACAATATCAAAATATTCATCCTCAAAATCACTAAGGTCTGACATATCTCCTTGTACTGTTTTTAAAGTTAAACCGTCTCGTTTTGCAACCTTTTCATCTTGTTCCAATTGCTTCTTAGATATATCAGTAACTGTCACATCTGCTCCAGCAGCAGCTAGAACTGGTGCTTGTTGTCCGCCACCTGATGCTAAGCAAAGTATCTTTAATCCATCTAATGATTTTGGAAACCACTCCCTAGGAACTGATTTTTCCGTAGTGACTGTAATCTCCCATTCACCTGATTTGCTTTTCTCAATAACCTCGCTACTTACAGGCTGTGTGTATCTAGAACCTTCTTCAACCTTCTTATCCCATGCGTTACTGTTTTGTTGTGTAGTATCCATTGCGATTATTCCTCCTAACGATCTAGTTGTATTTTAAGTGTAAGCTTATTAACCGTTCATGCTTTCCTTTTTCCATTAACCTGCCTGATAGTTCATACATAGTTATCTATATTTATATTAACAGATAAACGATAACAATCACTAAAAATTCTAAAAAGACAAAAAATATACATCCATTCCATTCATTTAAAATAACCGTAGAATTGGTGAGTTATAAACCACTCACTTACACATAAAAAGGCGTTCCAAACCTGTTGACAGTTGGAACGCCTTTTTTAATGTTATTTCATTTTTCAAGCTCTTAACTGAACCCATTAAACAAATAAGCAACGATTTTTCTTTTTTATTCAGCAAGAGTTAACTGCCAAGACACACCATACTTATCATTTAACCAACCAAATTTTTTGCTAAACGGATAAGAACCTAAAGGCATAAGAATTGCTCCACCCTGCGCTAGTTTATGAAAGACCGTTTCAATTTCTTCTTCTGTCTCACAAGTTACATAAAGAGACATAGCTGGAGTGAATGTAAAATTATGATTTACATAACTATCAATACACATAAACTCTTGGCCATTTAGCGTAAAAGTTGCATGAATTACAGTTCCCTCTTTACCAGGTCCATTTTCATCGTAGCGAGAAATACTTACAATTTCTGATTGATCAAATAGCGACGTATAAAAATTCATCGCTTCCTCAGCTTTGCCCTCAAACATTAAAAACGTAGTAATTTTTTGATTTGCGTTACTCATATGGAGACAGCCCCTTGTTATGTATTTATGTAAAACATACGTCACTCAAAAACCGAACGTACATTCTCATGAATATATTGTCTATAAAAACGATGAGTTTGTCAATTATCTACTTTATTATTTCTTCTTAAATAATGCTGTCCAAAGAAATGATTCTCCAAACATTTCATTCGGTTGTTTCATTTGTTTCATCCTTCTAATCTCAATTACCTCAAATTCTTTAAATATCTCTCTTAACTTTTCTTCCGAGTATGCAAGACCACCTTGTAGACTCCACCCTCTATATACATCCCAATCTGTTATTTCTAATCCATTTCGCTCATCTAAATCGCCTGCCGCAAAACATGTTAATCCGAAATAACCACCCGATTTAAATGAGTTTTTAATTAAATCCACATAATTTATTCTTCTATGCGGTGGAATGTGATGCAAACAGCCCGAATCATATACAAAATCAAATTCGTTTTGAACCTCTAAATTGAAAATTGAATCACAAATAAAATGAATTTCTACCCCTTTTGCCAATGCCCTCTCTTTTGCCCAGTTAATGCCTTCTACAGATAAATCCACTGCTGTTACATCAAACCCTTCATTTGCTAGATAAATTGCGTTTCTACCCGGACCACATCCAAGTTCTAATACGCTCCCTTTTGAAACTCTCTCTTTTTGTATATACGAAACTAGGTTCTCATCTGGAACATTTTCAAAAAACGGAACATTCTTTTCTCTATTTGCATAAAAATCATTCCAAAATGGTTCAGCAGGTCTTAATAATGCATCAAGCATTTTTAAAATATCTTCTTGTGTGTGTAACGTTTCATTTTTCATTAATACCCCTCCATGAATTAATAGTCAGAAAATTATTATATATCTTTTCGAACTTTCAAACAAAGAAAAAACCCCTACATTCAATAGGAGTTTGTGTCTTTAAAATTCAAGTACAGCTAGCCATTTTAGCAATTTCTCTTCCCATACTTTCAAATGATTATGTTCATATTTCCCCATCCGTATTTCACTAATGCTTTCTCCATCCACCATAAAAAGGACTTTTTCCGTTTTCGCTGCTACCTTTACATCATGAGTCACTTAAGAAGATTACTTTGCTGAAAAATAAAGCCGATTTCATTACGGTGTAATTTTGCTAACGTCTCTTCTTTCATACATAATATTTCTTTACTTTTCACTTTCACACTTCCTGATGACATTCGATCCATTCCGCTAATATTATATAGTACCGTCGATTTTCCAGAACCGGAAGGCCCCATGATCGAAACAAACTCTCCTTTATTTATCTCTAAATCTATATTTTTTAGTACTTCGAAATTTTTTTCAAATCACACACCTCCTGCTCTCCTTTTAGCTTTCTTGCTTCCCTTATAAAATCCATATCTATAATCAACTTCTGTAATCAAAATTACAAGTACCATTATTATTCCAGCTTTTACAAAAATACCTCTCCAAGCTTTATCGACTTGATATTTCTCTACGGCCTTTGCGCGACGCACGATAACTTTTCTAATTTTTCCTTTCTTTAAATTAGCTATTCTCCTAACTTCACTTTCTATTCAAAGAATTATTTTGTTAAAAAATTCATTTTGATTTATAACCGCTATCTTTTTCTTTTATTTCCCATTAAAATTGAGTAAAACTATTTTGATAACATAGGAGAAAGCTATGAAGCATAACATCAATCTATGGTCCTTTATTTGTTCTTTGGTTTGCGTTGGGCTATTCCGTTTATATTTTGAAATTCCACTTGAACTATTCAAATTTTTCACGGATTCATTACACATTCACCCTTTGTTTATATTACTAGTTTTAGCAATAGGAACTTTTTTTGCTGGCATTATAGGATTTTCTAAGATGAATAATTGGATTGCGATGCTTAGAAGTGTAGCAACAGTTCTACTAACACTTTTATTATCAGTTTTTTTAACACTAACTTTGATTGTTGGCTATGCATTAAGTTAAACATCGTTCTCCGTGAATAAAACTCAATATTCCGTCAATAATATAGATAGGCGATAGCCCAAACCCATTTCATGAAGTCCCTAGTCTTTCTCCTTGTTCCCCCTTGGAGAACCGAGCAGTTAGCTTTTGCTAGCTGCTCTTTTATTTTTTGCAATTGGTTACACTTACCTGATGTTTTTAACGTAATATTAAGTTATGATATAAAAGAATAAAATATATTTGGCTGTTATACCATTACCCTAGGAAACTAGGGTTTTTTATTTCTACAAAATGGAATTTTTGTAAAGTTTTAAAAAAACATCTAAATATCTACAATCCAAAACATCCAGAATATTAAATGTGCTAATATAATTATGAAGATATTTACCAACTAACTTTTTATGCCCTAGTCTTACGTACTAGGGCATATTTATTTTTTAGTGTGTAATTCCTCCCTCATCTAAAATAGCGTTTTTGTTTAAATCCATCTTTTTCAACTATGGCTTTACTAATACGTTTGTGCTAATATCCATTAGGAGATTTATATTAAAATTATTTTTGGAGGCTTTATGAATAGTCAAGACAACAATGAAACAAACAACCTCAATAGACTATTGGCAATTTTTCTAATAGTATCACCACTATTAATACCTATCGTGCTTCCTACAACCATTATTGTAGGAATGAAACAATGGATGCCTCATGACGTTGAATACCCAAGTATACTGTCACTATTGACATTATCTATTGGTTTTTTCATAGTTGGGATTATCTTCTCTTTCGTATTACGCGCTTTCAAATTATCTGAAGAAAAGCTAAAAGAATTAGGTTTCTTAGGATTTACAATTTCAATTACTAATACCCTCCTGACAATGTATGTCGGATATTTTTGGTTAGCAAAACTTAATTTCACAGCAGTGCAATTATCACCACATGCTGTATTAATCTTTGCGATTTTATCTACAATTCTTTTAGAAGCAATCTTTAAATTGATCGATAAATTTGATACATCTGATGCAAAAGAAACACTTGAATAGATATTAAAATGATTACCTTAGAGCACATATAAACATGTGCTCTTTATTCTTTTTAATCAACTAACAATTTTGTGTGACTTTAGTTCTTACATAAGACCGACTAGACACTAACATTTTTATGTAGTACAATTTCTATCAGAAAAATATTAGGAGATTTATTTATGACTTTTGAAGATAATCGTAAATTAGGAATTCAACAAGGATGTATAGTTATAACAGATCAATCACAATACCTTGTTGTTAAAAAGAATGAAAATTATTCTTTATTAAACATTGCAACTGCGGAATGTATAAACTTTGAAGTTTCACTTGAACATCTTGAAGAAATGGTCCAAGTAGATTTAAAAGAAAAAATTCAGGATATCATTCCACCAGAGAATATTAAAATCGTATCTCAAAACAGAATATAAAATGTATTTTCTAAGAGCACTTTCGATAGTGCTCTTTTTTCATGAACAGTTTCAAATAACTATTTTGTTTAAATTCACCTTAATTCATATCGACTTTTCTTAACATTCACATTAATAACTGTATAATATAATTAAACTATTTGTATGAGGGGTGATTATTATGAACTGGAAACAAAAATACAATCCAAAATATCTCTTTTACCGTATGTATAGTTATATTTATAAAGCCCTTGATGATATATCATGGTCCTTAAAATAACGCTTTTGTTCACTTTTTTGATACATTTACGAAACATTCATGTGGTATCTTCATTAAGTTCTTTTCTTTTTATAATGTCGTGTGAGATATACCAACACAGGAAGCCCTAGCCCCCCTAATCCTAGGACTTTTTTTATAAGGATTTTATGCATTTTATTATTTCCACCAACTTTTTAAATTGTATATACATAATATATAATTTTTATGTTATAATATTTTTGTGAAACATCATGTGTTTCAAATACAACATTTTTTGATGGCCTCTTATCTTTCCGTAAGAGGCCCTTTTTTCAAATAACGCTTTTGTTTAATTTATATTTAAAAAGTTCCTTTTCAAAGTTAGATCCGTTTACTTGGATCATCTCTGCCGTTTGCTGTTTTTTTACAAAAGGAGTTTTTTCTACAAATGAATCAATTGACTTTTGATTTATTTCTCCGGCATGCATTTGTACGAAGTGCGGTGCGTTTGATACTTTAAACAATTGATCCATTGAGTTCAATAGATTTATAACGTTACTTGAAGCACTGATCATTAAAAGACTTGATAACATAATATACATAAATAAAATGATAATTATCATTTTATTTTGAGAGAAATCTCTTTTTAACATTCTCCTAATCATATGAAGCTATTTCCCCTCATTCCATAATATTTTCTTCGCCACTATAGCAATTATTATCATTATGAAACTAATAGCCAATATAGGTAAATAAATTTTCATACTGAATTCTTCAAACATAAAACCATAAATAACTTGCCCAATTGGTGCCATACATTGTGACACCGCTGTTATAATTGCCATTACTTTTCCTAAGTTTTCATTTGGTGTTTTCTTTTGTACAACGGTAATTACGTAAATAGAGACGATTGTCATTATCATCGCAATTAGAATAGAAGAAAGGATAAAGAGGATAAATGGGGGATAGATTCCTAAATTAAGAATAAATGGTGCAACTGAGAGTGCCACTGGTATGACTAATAGGGCTATGATAAGCATCCAATAATATAGTGTTTTCATCTGTAACTTTTTAGCAAAGAAACCGATTGACAATGCTCCTAATATTGTAGCAAAATCAATTAATCCCATCCCAATTCCGTACATCGTATCGCTACTCTGCATAGTTACTCGTAACATAATAGGTCCTCCAACAACAAATAACGGTGTCAAAATTAAGTTTAGTAAAGCCGCAAGTAACATAGCCTTCAAAATAAAAGGTTGCTTTAAAACATAAAGAAAACCTTCTTTCATATCTTTTACAATTGTCGGTACGATATGCTCTTCTTGTATTCTTTTTATAAATGGTATTTTAATAAAAATTTCTAAAATCGCAGATAAAAAGAAAGCAAAACCACTTATTATTACGAGCATTTTCAAACCAATTATGCCGTATAGTATTCCACCTAGTACAGGCGCAACTATATTAGATAATGCTTGCACACCATTTACAATTCCATTTGCCTGCTCTAACTTTTTTTCTGGAACTAATTGCGGAATACTTGCCATAACAACTGGTGAATACATTGCACTAACGACTGCTAATAAAAACATAATTGTCCCGATTAATAGAATAGAAACAGATCCAGTAAATAACAAAACTATAAAACTTAATACAATCGCAGCGTTTATAAAATCAAAAATGACCATTACATTACGGCGATTGAAACGATCTGCTATTGCTCCGCCGAGAGGAGCTAACAAAAACGGGATACTAGTTACCGCATATAATCCTGCGAATATATCGGCACGTCCTGTTATATCTAGCACATATAATGACAAAGCAAAACGTAAAAGTGTTGAACCTAAAATAGTAATAATTTGACCACTTACCATTAAGTGAAAATCTTTCATAGAAGATTGAATACTTGCTGACATTCTTATCACATCCTTCATTTAACCTAGACCGACTGCCGGTCGATAATACTCAAACAGAAAATCATTATCTCTGTTTAATTAAAACCTCCATCATATAATCAAAAGATCCATCTTTCGCTCCGACAGATGCTTCCATCATTTTGATATAAGCTTTAGCTCTGTTCATCATTTCTTCAGGTTTCCATTGAAATAAACCATCATCAAATATGACTTGCGCTGAGGAAATTAATAGTTCAATCGTTTCTTGTGGGTATGAGGTAGAAAATATGCCTTCTTCAATTCCTTGCTCTAAAACTTCCGTTAATACAGGAGATAAATGTATAATGGATTGCACTAAACTTTTTTGATGCATTTCTGCATTATTTGGTTGATGAAATTGTTCAATCATTTTTTCTTTTACATCTCCTGATTTTGGTGATTGTTCCATTAAAATTTTAAATAACTTATCTAAAACTGGGATATCGGGATTGGAGACGATCCTTTTCGCCTTAGCGACATCCTCTTTAATAATCCTTATAATGATTTCATCCATTACTTCCTCCTTCGACTTAAAATAATGATAAAACGTCCCCTTTGCTATACCTATTTCTTTTAAAATGTCATTTACGGTTGTTTTCGTATACCCTTTCGTAAGAAACAAACGCTCAGCTGTTTCTAAAATTTCCTTTCTACGCTCCTCATACTCCTTTACAATTCGCATTCATGTTCTCCTTCCCATCAGACCGACTGTCGGTCTATTTAAATTATATGTTTAGTGAGTAAAAAGTTTCCTATTATCGTACATATACAACACCCTACTTTCTATTTCCTTTATAAATTTTAATTTTTTTAATACGGTGAATGAAATTTTAAAGGGTATTTAAATGCAATCATCCTTGTACTTATATCGATTTCGTTGTATACAAACAAAAAAGAGCCACAAGGATTTGCGACTCTTTTTTGAATACTAACTATTTAACGGCCACGTCTTTGCTGACCTTGTTTTGTACTACTTTTCTTATTACTTGGCTTATTAAATGATCGGTTGTTATCATTTCTCGAACTATTTCTTGAGCCACCTTTTGAACCACTTCTTGAACCTTCGCGGCTATCTCTTTGACGATATTGATCTGATTTCTTTGGAGCCGGCTTTGGTACCGGTTTTCCATTTTCATCTACACGTTTTATCTTCGGTTGTTCGATTATTTCTCTTTGTATTGGTGCACCAAGCGTTTTTTCAATTTCTTCTAAATGTTTTTCATCTTTCGCTGCAACGAACGTAATTGCAAGACCTGATCCACCTGCACGTCCTGTTCGGCCAATGCGGTGAATATAACTTTCTACATCTTCAGGGATATCAAAGTTAAATACGTGAGTTACACCATCTACATCAAGTCCACGAGCTGCTACATCCGTTGCGATTAAGTACTGAATTTTAGCTTCGCGGAAACTCTTCATAACTCTTTCACGTTTCGCTTGAGGTATATCACCATGAAGTTCAGCACAATTATAACCTAGTCCTTTTAAATTATCATAAAGCTTACTTGCTCTAACCTTTGTACGACAGAAAATAACTGCTAAAAATGGCTGATCACGATCCATAACAAAACGAAGTGCATCTGGCTTTGCACGATCTGTCGTCTCAATGACACGCTGCTCAATTGTATCTACCGTTACTTCTTCACTTTGTACTTGAATCATTTGCGGCTCATCCATATAACGTTTCGCCAATTTTTTAATATCTTTTGGCATCGTTGCTGAGAATAACATCGTTTGTTTACTACCAGGTGTCTCATCTAAAATATCTTCAATATCATATAAGAAACCGAAATAAAGCATTTGATCCGCTTCATCTAGTACAATCGTTGAAAGATTACTTAAATCAATTGTTTCACGTCGTATATGATCTAATAATCGTCCTGGTGTTGCAACAACAATATGTGTATTACCTTTTAATTTTCTCAATTGTTGTGCTACATCTTGCCCACCATAAATCGCTAGTACATTAATATCTTCTCTTTGAACAAGCATTTTTTTAATTTCAGTTGTAATTTGCAGGGCTAATTCCCTTGTTGGTGCAACAATTAAAGCCTGAACATCACTAGACTCTGGATCGATTTTTTCTAAAATCGGTAACACGAATGCTAACGTTTTACCCGTTCCTGTTTTCGCCTGCCCAATAATATCTTTACCTGACATAATAACAGGGATTGCCTGCTCTTGAATTGGTGTTGCTTCTGTAATTCCATTTTCACGTAATGTATGATTAAAAGTTTCACTAATTCCTAATTCTAAAAAGTTTTTCAAATAGACCACTTCTTTTCCTTATTTTTCACATTAGCTTTCATTGTACCATTTGTTTCGCCAAATATGAAAAATAAAAAAATTCTTATCTT
Source organism: Bacillus cereus (assembly GCF_002567495.1). Classification (GTDB taxonomy): domain Bacteria; phylum Bacillota; class Bacilli; order Bacillales; family Bacillaceae_G; genus Bacillus_A; species Bacillus_A cereus_AQ. The sequence goes on from NZ_NVAP01000042.1 coordinate 57,343, forward strand.
CTTTTTTTATATTCATCCTGTACTAGATGAACAAATTCTTTTTGCTTTTTCTCAAATTTTATTAATGCTTCCATGTTAGTAGAAGACAAAATGAACTTCTTAATTTTTCTATTACTCCAAATTAAACTTGTATACTTTGTATCTTCGTGTAGCCTTCGAAACCACTCAAATTCACTTAATTTGGAAATATGATGTTTTAATTTCATGTCATTTCGAGGATAAAATAAAATTATATCCATTATTACATCAAGCAATAAACTCATCTTCTCCCCCCTATACATATATATTTCAAATTTACGGAAATATAGTTGTAGGGTGATGGAATTGAACACTACATTCATAAAGATATTTTGCATATTTTTCTTACTATATTTTCAATCGACCTCAATTATTATGGCAAAATCTCGAACAAATGTGATAAGTGAATTTAAACAAGCTTTACTCAAAAATGATAAAAAATTAATGCAGTCATATGTAACAGAAGGAGTTGAACTACCTACTTTCCAAAAGGAAAAACCTATTCATGAAATTAAAATAGTACCATCTCCAAAAGAAGATACTACAATTCTTATTTCTTATTTCAAAGGCACTAATGATGAATTTACTATCGGCTTCATTTTAAAAATAGTAACAAAAAATAATAAAATATCTCAAATCAATCAAATTTATGATGACAATCCACTTATGAAAGAAGCTACTATCGTAAAAGAATATGAAATGAAGTGTAAGGAACATATACTTACTCCTACAAAATTCCCGTTCGAAATTCACGAATTTCAAGGGTACATCTATAACGATTACTTAAACCTCCAATACTACAATGAAGATATTAATGGGATTTTAAAAATCACTGTTTCACCAGTTCAAAACAAATTAGGCTTCTATGTACATAGGGGAGCTAAGTTCTACAGTTTAAAAAATACTATAAAAGCATTATATAATCCTCATTTTGATTCAGCATATGAGCTTATCTTTCAGAAGAATGGTTTTCAATATACAATTGCAATTGGTAACAAACGCTATATACAAGAAAAATATAACGTAAAGGATTTAATTAAAATTGCAGAATCTATGAATTAAAAAAACGATCTTTTCGATATAGGAAAGATCGTTTTTTTTATTATTTTATACAGTAAGCTTTCCTCCATGATAGCAATAATACTGTGCTACTTTAAGACTTTTAATCCTATTTAAAGACTGTTCCGCCCTTTCTATTTCTAGACAAAAATTCGGATTAGCTATTACTAATTCACGATTCTCTTGAACCGCTGCATCTCCCGTAATTACACAATCTAAATTCGGAAAATATAATGAAATATGGCCCGAAGTATGTCCTGGCGTCGCTACTATTTGACATTCATTATTCAAAATCATTTGGCCATCATGTACTTTTTCATCGACGGAACTATGTTTTATATTTTTTAATTGTTGTATAAACCATTCACCAAATGTCTTTTCTTTATTTGGCATACGTTCTAACATTTCTTCAGCTTGAACCAGTCTCTCTGATTTTATATCACCATTAATATAATTTGATTCAATTTCACTGGCAATAACATTAATTTGAGGATATTTCACTTTAAAATCGTATAAAGACCCTATATGATCGTCATCATAATGAGTAATAATTATATTTTTTAAGTTTTTCATCTCATATCCATGTTTTAATATTGCATTTTCAATTAAAGGTAAAAAACTTGTATATCCTGTATCAACTAATGTTAATTCATTATGCAATATAATTAAACTTGGATAAATACATTGTTTTTGCCCGTTAAATTCGAATTCAATTGGTAGTTCTATTATTTTCATTTTTCTTCCCCCATACCGCTTATAAAATGCATAATAATAATTAGATCATCCACATACATTTTACAATATATACTATGTAACGAAACACTGTGAATCGTTGCATAATCCAGATTATATTATTTTGAACAGGTAATCCCCTATTTTTATGGAAATATATAATAAGAAAAACAATAAAATTGATTAATCTCTCACTTCTTTGTCCATCCTTTTAAAAAATCTATGTATTTGTAAAAGGAGTGTTTATATGGAGAAACAGACACTTTGGAAAAAGTTCAAAAAAAGCTCTGTAAACCTCGGTAAATCCAGCGTATATGAAAGTATTATTTTATTCTACACGATGAAAAAGAAAGAATTACCTACTAAAGCGAAATTCGTAATATTAGCTGCTTTATCTTATTACGTATTAACAATCGATTTCATTCCAGATATAGCTGCTATTATTGGGATCGGCTTATTAGATGATGTTTTAGCAATCGCTGTAGCGCATAAATATGTGATGCGCCATGCAGATGCTGAAATTCGAGAGAAGAGCAAATTGAAAATGGAGTCATTATTTACTTCAGCACAAGCATAATTAAACTATCTAGTCATTTACCTAGCTTTTTACTTTCAAAAAAGCTAACTTTAATTATTGATAGTTCTATTTAACCTTCATCATGAGAGCATTTCAGAATAAATTCCTAACTTCTCTTAGTTCTCAAACCGTAAATAAATAGGGAGTCAGCACTTGTTCCTAAGTTCTGACTCCCTATTATTTATTTTTGTATCTATATCTGTTATGCAGTTGATTCATGAAAGATTCCAGTAGAGGGATTCTTTTATAACGAAAGTCAATAATAGTGCAGATAGTTTATACAGTTGCATGCGTCCCTCTATACAAAACTGCGATTGCCACTACTATAAGAATCATACCCATAAAAGCAGGTGCGGCATGACCAAGCGATACATAGATTTGCCCTCCAATAATAGGACCAATCATTCTTGCTAAAGCTTGAATAGATTGGCTACCACCTTGAATCCTTCCTTGTTCACTAGAACCGACAGACTTTGAAAGCATCCCGTTGAATGAAGGCCCGAAAATTGAATCACCAAAGCCGAACATTAACATTCCGACGATAAGTAGTGGATACACCGAAAACAAAGCTGATGCTGCAATAAAACTGTAGCCTATAATCTCCGAAACCATCCCAAGAATTGCTATTTGTTTGTCACTAAGCTTGATTAAAAGCTTTGGCATGATAAAACTTTGTGAAACAATGTCTTGAAAGCCCAAAATTGAAAACATAAGTCCGATTAGTGCAGGTTTCCAACTGAAAGTATCCATTGTAAATTGCGTGAAAATTGCTTGTAAAGATCCGTTAGGTATCCAAAGTAAAAACGCCGAGACAAGTAACCATTTTAAATTTTTCATGGAAAGTAAGTTTGCTAGCTGTGCAAAAGGATTCAACCTTACAAAAGTAATCTCTTTCAACCTATTATTTGTGTCAAGGCTCTCTGGCATATATTTCATCCCATATACAACATTTAATAAAGTTATGATTGCTCCAAAATACAAAGGTACAGTAGCACCAAACTTGGCAAGTAATCCCCCAAGGGTTGGGCCAATGATAGTTCCCGCACCTACAACTGCACTCACCCATCCAAAGTATTTCGTTCTCTCCTTTGGAGGAATGATGTCTGCAAAATATGCGAAGATAGTACTTATGCTCCCACCTGTTATTCCTTCAATTATGCGTCCAGCAAATAGTATCCATAAAGCTCCTCCTATCCCAAAAACTAAGTACCCGATTGCAGAACCAAATAAGCATATTAAAAGTAATGGACGACGGCCATACTTATCGCTTAAAACTCCGAGTACGGGGGCAGCTAAAAACACGCAGGCCGCATATACGGACGTTAGTAGTGTAACAACTAACGCTTGTTCTTCCGTATTACTTGTATATGGCTGTACTAAGAATGGGACTACAGGCATGATGATACTGAAACCTATACCACAAAGAAATACAGAAATAAGTCCGAATAGTAAAGCATGTTTATCTATGTTTTTTTCAGTTTCCCTTTCATTTTGTGATCTAAATATAGACATTTAACTTCTCTCCTCAAAAGTTTTTGTTGCTGTGTCAACAAAATAATAACTCCGTTTTGTTGATTAGTCAACAAAAATCCGATAATAAAAAAGCAGCCTATTCTCATTAGAGTAAGGCTGCCATTTTATTATTAAAATTTCTCCCGCTATTTGCGGGCAGTAAGACCCCCACCTCAAAATTCGGCGAAAGCAAAGAATTTAGCTTTTGGGATCAACTGCCCGTTAAAGCCCGATTGATTATTAGTTGAACCTTATTACGATTTAATATGTATACCTTGTTTTTTTATTTCTGCATCCAAATGTCTACTATACTTTTCCACGAAACGAATTATGCTGTCGAATTCTTCTTCAGTTACTTGCTCAAACACGGCTTTATCCCGCTCTTGAAACTCTTTATGCAAATCTTCATGGATTTTATAAATTTCTTTCCCTTGTTCAGTAAGCCTAAAATAAATTTCTTTCTTATTTTCAGACTTTTGGTAGCTTTCAATAAGGCCTTTTTGTATGAGCTTCTTAGTCATTCTACTTATAGCACCGCGAGTCACATAAAAAGCCTCTGCAAGTTGTGTCACATTAGAATCCGCATTATTTTCAATATATTCAATGCAGTGGACTTCAGAAGACTTAAAACCTTTAAGACCCTCTTCCATCTTATCTTTATTAATCCAAACCATCTTATTATATAATTCCCTGAAACCATTCATGACCTGTTCCTCTTTATTCATGACCTGCCCTCCTAACCGCTCATTTGCACATTAAAACTATTATATTAAATTTCTGCTTACGTTTCGACAATATTGAAATAATTATTGTAACATTAAAGATATACGTAAAAATAGGCGATTAAATAAAGCAATTTACTAAACAGCAAATACTACAAGTGTATCGCTACTTACAGTAAACAATAGACAAAAAGTAAGAGCTAAGATGCTTTCTCTTAGCTCTTCTTTCATAAAACTATTTAAAATACTATTTCACTTCATTCGCCACAAAAAAGTGCTCACATACACTTGATATGCGCTGTAAGTCCACGTTCCCACCAGATATAACAGCTACTACTTTTTTTCCTTTTATATAGCTATCAACTTTTCCTGCAAGAAGTGCAGCAGTTGCTAATGCACCTGCACCTTCTACAACAGCTTTCCCACGTTGTAATAAATCTTTCATCGCTACTTCCAGTTCTTTTTCTGATACAGTTACAATATCATCTACTAATTCTTTTACAATTTCAAATGTTAATTCCCCTGGTATTTTAACAGCGCAACCATCTGCAATAGTAGGTGCCTCATAATGTTCTACGATTGCTCCTTTATCGTAAGATGCCTTCATTCCATGAACATTCTCTGCTTGGACACCAATTATATTAATGGATGGATTAAAAGATTTTAATGCTACAGAAATACCAGAAATAATTCCGCCTCCACCTATTGGTACAATGACAGTATCTACATCCCACATATCATCCAGAATGTCTAATCCAATTGTACCTTGACCAGCCATTACCTCTACATCATCATATGGATGTAAGTATGTCTCACCTGTTTCCCTTATAATTTCTTCACATTTTGCCTTTGCATCATCAAAGGTTTCACCATGTAAAATCACTTCAGATCCATATCCTCTAGTTGCTTCCACTTTCGCCTGCGGTGCAGAAATTGGCATAACAATTTTACTCTTAATACCGAGTAAATGAGCAGATAATGCAACTCCTTGTGCATGATTACCTGCTGAACATGCAATTACACCTCTTTCTTTTTCTTGATCCGTGAGCCGCGACATTTTATTAAATGCGCCACGAAATTTAAAAGAACCCGTTAATTGCATATTTTCTAATTTCAAATGAATTTCTCCGCCCGTTTTACTAGTCAAGTAAAAAGATTTTACTAATGGCGTTTTACGAGCATTTCTATCTAGAATGTTTTGAGCTTTTTTAATATCGTCTATATGTAATGGTAGTTTTTTAGTTATCATACTAACACCTCTTCCAATGTTCTATTCCTAAGTTTTCGTAAGTCGTAGCTCCTTTATACGAAAAGAATAAGTCTTTATATATGTACCCCACTCTGAAATAAACACATTTGCAAACAATTTAACATCCTCTTCATATCACGTTCTTTATAATGATTTAAACATGCAATTTGAATCCAATTATTCTTTTGTAAATAAGATGACTCATAATGAACAATGTATCCTTGTAATGCTAATGCATCACCTACTACTTTAGAAGAATGACTTTCGCTTAACTGAATCGTAAGGATAATGGACGCGGCATGTTCTTTAGGTGAAACAAACTTTAAACCCATACCAGTAATAGCTTCTTCAACATAATCATATGTTTCTTTTATTTTTACAAATGCCGTTTCATCTTCAAATCTCTTCAACGCTTCTTGCAATGCATAAATTAAATTCCATGATTGTGAGTATGGAATGCTTTCATTTTCTTCATACATGCCAATATCCATATAGGCCGGCACAGCCTCGTTTATTTTTACAAAGTGGTTATGAAAAACGAAAGAAATTCCTGTATATGATTTAATCGCTTTCCCGCTAACACCACTTGCTAAATAAACATCTTTCAAGTCTATTGGTATTGCTCCAATTGAACTTATGCAATCTACACATAGTTTCATTTGATTCTCGTTACAAAGAGTGTTTAGCTCGTTTAAATCGTTTAACATTCCAGTAGATGTTTCATGATGAACAAACCAAAGCCATTCATACTTTCCAGTTGTCATTATTTCTTCTAATTCTGTATAAATAAACGGCTCTCCCATTTCTTTTTTATACGTATCAAAATGTAACTGTGAACGTGTTGCATGCCCAACTAATCTATTTCCAAATTCTCCATTTGTTAATACTAGTCCTTTCCCTGTTAAAGATCGTAACTGTAAAGCAATCGCATCATTTGCTAACGTCCCGGTTCCTAACATAAGTTGTACCTGTTTTGCTTTTGTCATGTGAAGTAACCGTTTTTTCACATTGTCCATCGTCACTTGAAATGACTTAGAGCGATGCGAAATAGGCTTAGTACAAAATGCTTTTCGAACATTCTCTTCAATGTCTACTGGACCAGGTAAAAATGTATATTCTTTCGTCATAATACTTCCAACGCTCGATTCTTCAAACATAGCAGGGGTAACATACATTGGCTGGAAAGCTGCTGCTTCTGTACCAACTAACGTATGGAAAGCTTTGAATCCCATTTGCTCATATAAAGGGAGTTCACGTGTTGTAGCAGAAATGAGTGCCAATTCATATCCATTTAGAAGCAAATAACGATGTAGAAAACGAATTAATCCTAACAATGCTCTTCCATTTCTATATTCACGTTCTACTGAAAGTAAACGAATTTCATACACTTTTTCTCCATGCTCTTGCAAATAAACATCTAAATTTGAAATTTTATAATCTAACGATAATGGTCGTTTTCCCCGCACTGCGACCATACCTACTAATTTATCCTCATCTAAACAAATTAAATATGTATTTTCTTTATGAAACCGATCTATACGAAAGCGTCCTTTCGTTTCTTCATGTTGCGGAATTTCTTCTACAAAAGTTTTATAATTCAATTTATGTATACTTTCAAATTCCCAATCTTGATCAGCAACTTTATAAATTAACCCCATGCCTTATCTCCTTTATTTATTTAATAAAAAATGATAAGTGGAGATTCCCCCACTTATTAAAAGTTCACTTTATTCTCGATTTACATATAGAATAAGTACAATAATTAGTCCACTTAAAATAGTCGTAACTATCGAGTAAGAATACATAATCATACAAACTGGTAAACAAGCAATTGTAATTAGCCCTGGCTTCGTAAACCCTTTAAATATTAAATAAAATACAATGAAAATACCTATAAGAGTAAGCGCTATCAAATAATCAAATGCGATTAGTCCTCCTATAAATGTTGAAATACCTTTACCGCCCTTACCTTTAAATAAAACTGGATAAATATGTCCAATGATAACGGCCAATAATGTTAACATTACGAATGTTGAATCTTCAAAAAGATATTTTGCAATAGAAACAACGATTGCCCCTTTAATCGCATCACCTAAAAATGTAGCGATGAAATACCCTTTTCCATATACGCGCCCCATATTTCTTGCGCCAGGATTTCCGCTTCCTTCATCCCTAATATCAACGTTATGTCTCAATTTTGTTACTATATAAGCGGTCAATATATTTCCAATTAAATAAGAAGCCACCAAATATAAAAACTGCATACTATTAATCATGTAATCATTCACTTTCTACATGGGAATACATATACAATATTCAATTACTACGTATATTGTACGTTTTTAACATACATCCCTTCATACATTTTAACATCATATTTTTACAAATCATACAAAAAATCTCATACACTATTTTTTAAAACATATATCCCTCATTAAATAATATGTTCCTTTCACTGCCATTTCTGATTGTGATACAAATGTAATTTCTTTCATACTTTCTTCACAGCAGTTCTTAAATACAGTATATATTTCAGGTACTAAACACAATATGCTACCACTTACTGCAATTGGAGTTGAGCGCTTAAATTGCATCTTGTTATAAACATCTACCGTAATTCTTGCTAATTCTTTTCCAGCTTGCATTATAATTTCATGTGCATCTTCATTTCCATTTCTCGCTTCCTGAATAACTAATGGCGCGATTGCTGCAACTTTATCTTTTGAAGAAATATATACTAAGTTTTTTATATGAGACGGTGTCAAAAGTTGAAACTGCCTTTGAATGTTCCAGCTCAATGGACAAAGATTGACTCCTTGATCGAATTGAATTGCCATTTTCTTTAAAGCTTGCAATGCAATCCAATATCCGCTCCCCTCATCGCCTAAAATATGTCCCCATCCACCGCTATACTCATACACTTCTCCTTTTTTTTCGATACAAATTGCACCTGTACCACCTATAGTTAATATTCCATCCTTACCTTTTAAAGCAGCTGCATGCGCTATCATTGCATCATTAAACACTTCAATTTGTGTTCCACACTTCTTTTTTAGGCGTAATGTTAATTCATTTGTATTCGCTCCGCCTATACCCGCCAATCCTAAACAAATACAAACGCAATGCCCATTTATTAAACTCTTCTGGCATTGATCAATTGCTTCCATAATATGCAAAAGTGCCTCATCAAAATCTATTAATATATTTCCAAATTTGCTCGTACCTCTTATAACTTCATTTCCGTCTTGATCAAATGCAATTGCCTCTGTCTTCGTTCCCCCGCCATCTACTCCAATCATATACTCCATATGTTCGCCTCATTTTCATTTACATATTGGAGGGAATGTTACATTCCCTAAAATCACGGAATTCTTAGCACCTGTTGCGCTCGGCACATTACTCGGATTACGATGATACGTTTCATTTGCTAAAATCGCAAAGGCGATCGCTTCTTTCGCCTCTGAGGAATAGCCTAAATCTTCTTGAATAAATATTTCGCATTTTTCTTCCTTCAATCCATATCGTATCATTTCAACAAGTGTACGATTATAACTTCCGCCCCCGCCTAAAATTATTTCATCGATTTCATAATACGGAAAAATAAATTCCTGATAATGATGAACAATTGAACATGCTGTAAACATTGTGACAGTTGCCAATATATTGCCTTTACTATACTTTTCAAATCGATTCAATAATTCAGTCACAAACGCTTCTCCGAACTGTTCTCTACCTGTTGATTTTGGTGGTTTCATGTTCAAAAATGGATGGTTCATACAGTATGTTAACATTTCATCTACAACTACTCCCTGTTTTGCAATCCTACCATTTTGATCATATGGCAACTGAAATAACCTTTGACATACTTCATCAATTATCATATTCCCTGGACCAGTATCAAAAGCTATAACGCTCTTATCACTTAGGTGACTTGGTATTACTGTAACATTACCGATCCCGCCAATGTTTTGTAGTAGTCTATTTTTCGTTTGATGACGATACAAAATTATCTCTGAATATGGCACAAGTGGTGCACCTTGTCCCCCTGCTGCCATGTCCATCGTTCGAAAATTCGAGATAACTGTCGTGTCCGTTTCGTATGCTATAACTGCTGGTTCCCCAATTTGCAATGTTGAAGAAATAATATTACCTTCTGGTACTGGCTGGTGATAAATTGTTTGTCCATGAGAACCTATTAAATCCAATTGTTCTAAAGGAAAATTAGCCTTTTTACAAACTTCCTTTACAGCATTGGCAAAACATAAACCAAGTTTGAAATTTAAACTGCATATGAGTTGTACATTTGAATTTTTTATTGATAATGCCTGTTGAATCTCATTTTTTATATCATTACAAAATGGAACAGTAGTAAAATGGATGAGTTCGACTTTAGAATCTACATCACTTCCTTCTATATGAACGAGCGCTACATCTATTCCATCTAATGAAGTACCGGACATTACCCCTGCAATATACATAACATGCATGACCTCCTATTTACTAAAAAACAATCATGTAAGTAACCAACGTACAACCAATCGAAAACAATATAAAACGAAAGAACAACTGAGCTTTCGATGCAAACGACCCATCAATGAAAGAAACAACTACCGTAAGCAAAACACTTGCCGCAATACTTGTAACGAGCCATATGCTTTGCATTTGTGATAAATTTAGCATTCTTAATAAAGGGACAAAAAGTAAATTTGCACATATCACTCCAAATAATAATAAAAATACACCTTTATAACTAAATTTTATATTCATTCCATTTCACCCTCTCTGGACTTAATGTGAAAGAAGTGATAGACAAAATGCCTATCACTTAAAAATAAAATATAAAACTTAAGAATTAACAGATTCTCCATCCCCATTTTTCTCAATTTCAAGCATATTTTTATCGTACATTTTAAAGAATGGTAAATATATAAGGAATGATATTGCTATATTTATAAAGACTAATACAATTGCACGCCAATCTCCCCCGGTAGCTAAATACGCACCAATTGGAGCCGGTAATGTCCATGGCGGCATTATATGTGTTGGTGTTACAAATCCCATTGCAGTTGCAGCATAAGCTATAGTAGCAGTGACTAACGGTGTAATAACAAAAGGAATAATTAAAATAGGATTTAATACAATCGGCAAACCAAATATAACTGGTTCATTAATATTAAAAATCCCAGGTACAATACACGTTCTTGATAATGCTTTCGAATATTTTGATCGACCAAATACGATCATAGCTAACACAAGTCCTAACGTTGCGCCCGAACCACCAATCCAAATAAACCATTGATAAAACGGCTCTGGTGCAATGAACGGAAAATGACTCGCACCACTTGCTACAGCTTCACCGTTCTTTCCTAAATACACATCCCAAAGCGGCCTTGCCACAGTACCTACAACTGATACACCATGTATTCCGAAAGACCAGAAAAACGTAATTAAAAATACAGGTATAATAACGCCAAAGTAACTATCACCAGCTTTTACTAACGGTGCAGCTAATTTATCTACAACGTAATGTAGATCCACTTTAAAAACAACTGTAATAAGACTCATAATAATAATAACGAAAGCTGCAGGTATAAGTGCTTCAAACGAACGCGATACTGACGGTGGTACTTGCTCTGGCATTTTGATCGTTACGTTATTCTTCTTACAAAATCTTAAAATCTCAACTGATAAAATAGAAACAATCATCGTCACGAATAATCCATGACCTCCGAGATTTGTCATCGGAAGCATGAATCCTTTTTTATCAATTAATTCAGGGGTTAATGTTAAAAGTAGTGAACATACCGCAAGCTGCGCTCCTGATAAAGCATCTAATTTATAACTTTTCGCTAAATTATATCCTATTCCAAATGCTATATATAAGGACATAATAAACATGGTTAAACGATATGGTATTAATATACTTGTTTGATTCTTTAATGCCCAAACTGATATGAAACTATCTTTCGGCAGTGGTGGAAATGCTACTATTAAAAAGAAGCTTCCTACTATAATAAATGGTAACGCCGAAATAACTCCATCACGGATTGCTTGTAAATGTCTCTGCTCAGAAAGCCTTGCCATCGGTCCAGATAAGTTTTTATCAAGAAACGTGACAAACTTATTCATAACGTTTCCCCCTAACTGATTAATTCATTTACAGTTTTTAATAAAGTCGGGCCGCCAAGCGGCGTGTATGCTTGCGGCGGTATGATACCGCACGGAATAGATTCCTCTTCTGCGAATTTTTTAACAGAATCAAATCGATGTCTTATTTGAGGTGCCACCATTACAACATCCCAGCCATTCTTTACTTCTTCCTCCACCTCACTTGTTCCAATAGCATGCACTTCCATGCTCACACCATTTTTCTCCGCTTCTTTTTTTAAAGCGTTTACAACAATTGCGCTGGACATTCCTCCAGAACAAACGAACAAAATCTTCATTTATGAATCCTCCTATACGTATAATTTATTCCCTTTCAAATGAAAGGAAGTTTCACTTTACTAACAAGCATATGAAGAAGTGAAAGAATTTAGTTATATTGAAAGTAAATTTCATTAAAAATATTTTTCCTATTAAATTAATGTTTCAATATGCAATTTTCTCTATTGTAAGTCCAACCTCACCTCGGATAATATATTAGATAATCATATGATAGGGAGGCGTATAAATGATCATGAAACGTTTATTAATGATATGTTGTATCTTCATCTTTTTTATTCCTTTCTCTTTCATTTCTCCTCACTCTACTTATGCTGAAGTAAATACTACGTACAAAAAACATGAATTGCGTGCTGTATGGATCGCATCTGTACTTAATATTGATTGGCCCTCAAAAACTGGTTTACCTATTGAAAAGCAGAAACGAGAATTTATAAAATTATTAGACGATGTAAAAAACACTGGTATGAATGCAGTTGTTGTACAAATTAAACCAACTGCTGATGCTTTCTACCCCTCAAATTACGGTCCTTGGTCTGAATACATTACGGGTACACAAGGAAAAGATCCCGGATACGATCCACTTGCATTTATGATTGAAGAAGCACATAAAAGAAATATAGAATTCCACGCATGGATTAATCCATATCGAATAACGATGAATCACACTGATATCAATCGATTATCAAATAACCATCCTGCAAGGCAACATCCCGATTGGGTTGTACCTTATGGCGGGAAGTTATATTACAATCCCGGTATTCCAGAAGTGAAAAAGTTTATAACAGAAGGCGCTTTAGAAATCGTACAAAATTACGATATTGACGCGCTGCACATGGATGATTATTTTTATCCATATAAAGTAGCGGGTGAACAATTCCCCGATCAAAAAACATACGAAACATATAATAACGGTAAATTTACAAATATAGAAGATTGGCGACGTGACAATGTAAATGAACTTGTAAAAGATTTAAATACTGCTATAAAACAAGAAAAATCATACGTAAAGTTTGGCATTAGTCCATTCGGCGTATGGCGAAATATAGCTGACGATCCGACTGGCTCTAACACAACCGCAGGCCAAAAAAACTATGATGACCTTTACGCTGATACACGTGAGTGGATACGAAAAGGATATATTGACTACATTACACCGCAAATATATTGGAATATAGGCTTCACACCTGCTGCATATGACATATTAGTAGATTGGTGGGTTAAAGAAACAAATAATAAGCCGATTCACCTATACATCGGTCAAGCGGCCTATAAAATTAATAATAACTCCGTCCCTGCTTGGTCTGATCCAGAAGAATATCCAAGACAAATTGCATTAAACCATCAATCCCCTCAAATAAAAGGTAGTATGCATTTCAGTTTAAAAGATATAAATAACAATCCACTAGGAATAAAAGATAGACTCTCAAAAGACATATATAAACACCCTGCATTAATACCACCTATGCCCTGGCTTGATCACGATCCACCAAAACAACCGACTTTAAAAGGTGTCATTCCAAGAGATGAAGGTATTGCTGTAGGTATTATTGACAATAAAGATAATGACTCTGCTTATTACGCTATTTACCGTGTGAATGGAAAAAATGAAGTGGATATACAAAATCCGAAAAATTTACTTACTACTGTAAGAAAAACAAAGCTTGGAGAAATTTATGTAGATAAAACAGCAACTTCTGGAGAAACGTATACGTATGTAGTAACTGCAGTTGATCGATTGCATAATGAAAGTGTTGCTTCTAATAGATCTACTATTCAAGCAAAATAAAAGTAAGAGCCCCCATTTTTTGAATGAGGGCTCTTACTTTTATTTTCGTAGTTCACTATATTGAATATGAATTCTATTTTCAGGGTTTTTATCTACTGTGTAAAGTACAAATAAGAAGAACCATTCTAGTGGCTTCATTAAAATATAAAGAAAATCAGCCGACCATTTCGTATTAATATGTTTACTAATCGGATAACCGTATTTATCATAAAAATTACGAATCACTTTATGACATTTTGGTACCCGCTCCTCAATTACATTTTCAAAGGCGTTCGCAATTAATAACTGTCGATTAACTGTAATTCTTTCTCCATGCCTAATTCCTGCTCGTAATGGCTTAACGATGTTTTTATGCCCTTTCACAGAAACTGTACATAAATAATGCCCATCTCCGGAGATAATTTGAGGACTTGGGGCAGGAATCTTAGAATAATTATAGCCACTTGTTTCCATAAATACTCTTATAAAACTATCTGGTTTTTGGCCAAACAGTATTAAAATGAATTGAATAATTAACAGTACAGGAAATAAACTTATCATCCAAACTGTAGCCATTTTTTGATATCCAAAAGAATTACGATACAGAAATACTATAATTCTGTTGTTCTGCTTATAATCTTTCTCATGCTGAGATTGTATGAAATAACTTAATGAATTTCTTAACTTAGCTATGAATAATAGACTAAATGCAAGCATCCCAACTTGAATGCAAAATACTGGAATGTATCTCAATCCTCTGAGTTCCGTATAAAAGGAAAAGCCTGTATGGGTAATATAGATGAATGTATATACAATGTTTACTATCATTAAAGTACTATAAAAAATATAAAATATTGGTGAAAGTTTTGTTAAGCCTGTCGTTAATCTCCAATACGAAACTGCCCCTAAAATAACTAAGAGAACTACTATAGCAATGTGGTCATGTGCTAAAGAAGCATATTGATCAGACATCATTCCGTTCTTTTCAAATTTATGTAATGGCATTCCTCCTCTTACATCATTTGCATTCCACATAATGCCTAAACCAAATATAAAATAACTCAAACATATTGATAATATTTCCTGCGGCTCGAACTTTAGTATACTTGAGGAATTTTCCTTCTTCGATTGGAAACTATCCCACGCTTTACTAATGGGATAGCCAAGAAATAAAAATAGAATTACAAATAGGATGACTAACTCAAATAACACAATACCATACCCCTTTTATAATAATTGGTTACACAAAGTACAAAAAACACTCTATATTTTACCATTTATTTACGTTTGCATATACAATTTCACAAAAGATTTAATGCTCTCAATTTACAAAAAAAACGCCTAAAAGCTGAAACATTCAACTTTTTAGGCGATCTCTTCTATTTATTCTTAAACTTCTCAGTCGCTGCTCTCATCTTCACATTCAAATCGTGATCAATCGAGTCGCGGATATCTCGCTCTACTACTTCCATTTCTTTTTGGAAATTTTGCAAGTAGATTTTCAATTCTTCTTCCTTCTCTGGTCTTTGTGAAGGTGGTAATTGTACTACCAATGATAACATCGCCGTTAAATCTTTCATTAAGAACGTTTCAAGTTTATGTTGTTGTTCAAACATGCGCTGCTCTTGATAGTACGGAAGTGCATTTAATACCGAAATAGTAATATCATCAACCGTTCTTTGTAATGAAGGATTTATTGAGCGTTTATACGCTTGAATTGTATTTAATGCATCTGGATAACGGTCATAAAAATACAATTTATAAAACGATAGGTCTGTTGGTTTTACTGTT
The DNA here is from genome assembly GCF_002567495.1 of Bacillus cereus. Taxonomy (GTDB): domain Bacteria; phylum Bacillota; class Bacilli; order Bacillales; family Bacillaceae_G; genus Bacillus_A; species Bacillus_A cereus_AQ. The sequence goes on from NZ_NVAP01000042.1 coordinate 73,215, forward strand.
TGCTGCGTTTCTTGTCTTAAGAAATCTTTCACTTTCATCGTGGCCACATCGATATCTTCACTTGTAAGCTTTTTCGTTGTTTTTGCCATTACATGCACTTTTTTCTGCTTTTCTTTCGGTAACATCGAGAAGACTTGTTCCCTCGTACGTTGACCCGATGCACAAAATAGAGTATTTAATGTATTTTGTTCTTTCTTCCCTTCTGTGCGAATCCAGCGATAAAACAGTGGGTGTTGTGTGAATTCTTGTAGAAACGGTATTGATTTGTTTGATATCTTATCTAAAGAATCTTGCGCTCTTTTATATGGCTTCGTCCATGAAAAATACAGTTTCCGTCCGAAGTATACGACTAAAACAACGACAGTAAATGCTATTAAAAGCAATGTACCCAGTAGTAATAGTACTGTTTGAATGAAACTCATTTGTTCACCTCCTCTAATAATCAGTTATTTCCTTGGACGCTGAATGAGTTTCTGCTTCATCTCATCATTAAATGTGTCTAGTTCAATAACGAACTTCTTACTTGACTCGATAATACGTTCTGATGATTTTTCAGATGCTTCAATTGCAGCGAACACATTTTGGAATGATTCACGTAATTTATCCATGCTAATAGCAGGATTTTCAAGCAATTTCGTTGTTTCTTCTGTATTTTGTTTTAACGCTTGAGAATTACTTAATACCATCGATTCAATTGCTTCATTCGTCGCATTTACGGCATCAATTGTTTTACGTTGATTCGTTAATGCTAACTGAATAGCAGCTGAAACTGTTACAACGTTTTGTGTCATCGTAATCGCATTACGAATTGCCTCTGTTAGCTTTTCGTTATTTTTCTTAATGATGTCTACAGATGCGATAGATTGTAATAATACGCTTTTAGCTTGCTGCATATTACGTGTCCGTACAAGAATCTTTTCTAACGCATCGTTAATTAACGGAATATCTCTTTGACGCTCTGGATTTTGTTTCTCAGCTTCGAGCATGCCAGCAAGCTTTTTCCCTAAGTATACTTGTTTATCAAGAGCATGAATTTTATCGTGCGATTGTTCTTTTAACATTTCAAGACCAACTGTATCCTCTTGTAAGTTATCACGGCCAATTAGAAGGGACCTAATAATTTCCTCGATTTGTTTATCTATAGATTGGTATTTATGCACGTATGTTTCAAGTGGATTTTTCTTGAATACTTTAAACATTATTTTCTTCATACCACTTGCTTTTAGTGAATTAGGATCAAGCTCTGATACCACTTTTCGTAATTCTAACAATGTATTTGGAATTTCTTCATTTTTCCCATTCATCATCGCTGTTACAGGACGTTTTAGCGCAGATAACGTTTGTCCTGCTGCTTGTTGTTCCTTATCTCCTAAATCCCCTAGCTGGGATAATACTTTTGATAAATCTGTATTTTGCTCGCTATTTAACTTTTGTACATAAAGATCAGCTTCTTTATTTAGTTCCTCTAATTCTGCATCTTTTATAACTGTATCAACTACTATTTCTACATTATTATCTTTCACAATGGATACAGGTTCTTTTTTCTCGAGTTCAGTCAACAAAATCGCTCCTTTATTTATATGTGCGAATTTATATGCACTATATTTCATCAATTATATCGTATTTCATATACATTCTGACTGTTTGAAATCGACTTTTTAGAAATGCCTGTTTATGCAGTCATTCCCTGTTTCTTACTATAAGTATACCTGTAATCAACATAATTTTCCTCAGACTTAAGACCTAGAGAACAACATGCTGAAGGCGGATTCTTCTTATATTACCTAAATAATTTACGTTCTTTCACTCGTGTTACACTCAATCTTTTGACATTCACCCTTTCTCAATGTGATAATTCTATTACGCTCACTTCTATTTATTTTTGCGAGCTACAAATGCTCCCTTTTGAAACGCTAATAACACTGTTTCAAACGTATCATCTTCTTCAAGCATTTTTATAAATTCGTTTAATTCACTCGCATGAGAAGTTGCATTATCAACAACAAGAAGACCTTTTGGTTGTAACATACGTTTAATATGCTCCAGCCACCACATGTATTGCGTACGCTCTGAATCTAGGAAAATAAAATCAAATGAATGATCTAATTGTGAATCTAAAAATGCCCCTGCTTCTTGATTATGAATATCGATTCTTTGTAACAAGTTTGCCTTTTCAAAATTGACAAGTGCCTCTCCAACTCGTTCTGAAGAAAGCTCTACAGTTGTTACTTTTCCATTTGTTTCTTCTACCGCATTAGCTAACCACAATGTAGAATAACCATTAGAAGTTCCAATTTCTAAGATGTTTTTTGCATTACATCCTCTTACTAAAATTGATAAAAATTGCCCCATCTCACGAGAAATATTACGTAATTTTTCTTCCCTTGTTTTTTTATTTCGATCATGCTCTTCTCCATATTGTTCAAGTTGCAATAATAATGAATCTACTGTATCCATTCTTTTCATCGCCTTTCCAAAGCAATATGATGAAAAAGCTCGTGTTGCCCGTCTACTTTTTATTATATGCGAAACAAAAACCTTTTTCCTGTTATATGACAAAGATTTATATTTTTTTATAGCATATTGTTTCGTTTTTTGGTAAAGTTAATTTCTACGTGCAATTATTCCATTCATATTATTTCATATTAAAATTGCAGTTATTAAATTATATAAACCCCATTTAAATGAATCGGTATTTCAAATTCAATTAAGCGCCCTTTTCGGACGCATTTTCTTTGTTTATATATTTCTAGAAGAAAGGATGCTTACAAATGAATGTGATTAGCTTAGATGCTGCTCGAAAACGAAAGCAACATAAAAAATTAATGATTACTATACCGATTATTACACGTATTTATGAAGAAGACGGGGAAATTAAATTTGAGGTAGCTGGTGAAAAAGATGTACCTCTTGAAATGTTAGAAAAATAATAAAAAACGCATTTCTGAAGAAATGCGCTTTTTTATATTTTTATATTTAAATGCATAAGTTTTTCAGGATTAACCATCATATAAATGTTTGAAATTTTCTCATCCTCAAATACAAACGAAAGAACATAAGTTACTTTATTATTTATTGTAACTATAACTCCTGGTACACCATTTACCATTTTGAAATCAACGGTGTACTCTTCTGTCAAGCGTTGTACAATTCCAAAGAACAAACGTATAATTCGATCCGCAGAATAAATCGGATGAATCGCAGTCGTAACTTTACCACCACCATCTGCTTTGAATATAGCATCTGTTTTTAATACTTCTAACATACCTTCCGCATCCCCACACTGTAATGATGATACAAACTTTTCAACATAAGCAGCCATTTTCTTCGTACTTAATTTTGATTGCTTCGGTTTCTCCAAAATGCTTTTTCGTGCACGTTGAAAGATTTTCCTGCAGTTCACACTACTCTTATCAACAATTGTAGCTATTTCTTCGTATTCATAACTGAAAACCTCTCTTAATATGAAAACAACCCTTTCTACTTCAGACAGTTGTTGTTAAAGTAATAAATATGCTGTGGAAAGGGATTCTTTCATTATAAATGACTTTGATGGCTCATCATTCTCTTCTACAAGTGGCTCTGGTAACCACACCCCTACATACACATTACGTTTATCCGCTGCCGAACGTAATTTATCAATTGAACGATTTGTCGCCATCTTACATAAATATGCTTTCATATTTTCTATAGATTGAAGATCCTCTATATTATTTAGCGAAATAAATACATCCTGAACGATATCCTCAGCATCCATAACACTCCCAAGGATTCTATATGCTAACGAAAATAATAATGGTTGATACGCTTCATATAATTGCTCCGTTTCCATGATGAACAGCCTCGCTTTCTAATTGCTTTAAAATGTGTAACGCTGCACGTTTCCCGCTTGCTACTGCAACATCAGCTAATATTTCATCATGCCCAGCCCAATCTCCTGCAACGTAAATACCTGGCATTTCAGGTATATTAGGGCCCGGTTTTTCAACTCGGTCAATATGAGGAAAATCATATACTACTGTTATTTTCGGTAAATATTGCTGTGCAACAACTTCTCTTTTCCAATTTGGATGTAACAACTCCATCGTATTTTCTAACTGTTCTTTATCTTCATGAATATGATTCATCTCTAGCACAGGATTATGATACTTAATTAGACTCACTGCAAATGATCCATCTTCACTTAATTTAGCTGCTCTTGATTGATTCGTGAAAAATATAGGTTGATCTAATCCTAATACAAATTGATGTGCAGGATTAGGTAATTGTCTCAAGCCAATATCTAACGCTGCAACAGTAACCGGTACCAATTGTTCACTCCATCTATGCAAACTTGTTCCTTCTGCACCTTTTATTATTTTACAAGCTTCTTTCGGCGGGGTCGTCACGATGACTGTACCTACTTCAAAAATCTCATCGTCAAAACAATGTATTCTTTGTTTATCTTCATAATGCTCTATTTCCAAAACATGCTTTTTAGCCAAAAATCGCACCCCGACATCATTCGCTATCTCTCTTAATTTTGTTAGTATCGTCTCCCAACCACCATCTACATAAAGCACTCCTTCTTTTATAGAAAGCTGTATTTGCTTTAGGACTGAAGATGCTAATTGCATTGTAGGAGCAAACGTATATGTTGTTGTCCGGCATAGCGCGTAAAATATATTGCGAACCATTGGATCTTTTATTTCATTTTCTGCCCATGTAGTTAGACTCACTTTTGGGACTTCTCCTACATCTAAATTTCCTAAACGAATCATAAGACGTGAGAATTGTACTTTTGCAGGCCATGAAAGTAGTGGTGTTGATAAAATTGAGCGAAAATTTGTTGGGATGGTGAATATATCCCCTTTCCATATTCCATGTGCTTTTGTAGATGGTATTCCACCTGGAAGATTCATACCGAGCTCATTAAAAGTTAAAAATGCTGCCCCTCCTCTATATAAAGCGTGTGCACCAAGATTCATGCAGATCCCATTTTTATTTATAGTCATCCCTCGACCACCAAAGCGACTGGCCTTTTCTAATACAACCACTTCCCTTCCAGCTTTCGCTAAATATATTGATGCAGTTAACCCAGCAAGCCCACTGCCAACAATTGCTACATCAAATTTCTTCATAATAAAATCCCTCCTCAATCGTTCTACATACAAGACGAACGATTAAGGAGGGATGTGACATAAAAATTAATTTTTATTAATCTACTTTACTTCATTATTTTTTTGTACTCGATCATATTGCATTCGAAATAACTCAATTGCAAATGGAATATCCGCTTCACTCTTTATATAATAACTTATCCATCCTGATTCAGGTAATACGTGATGTGCTTTCACTAATCCTTGGCTCACTAATTCATCTCGCTTTAACTTCGAAAGTGGTAAATCAACTAATTTATCACCATGAAGATGGCCAAGCTCTTTCTTACCATAATTTATTTCAATACCACCAAATCGATGCGGTTTTTCAGAAACACCCGCCCAGCTGAGCACTTCATTTCTAATCATTTCACTAAATGACATGAACATTCACTCCTTATAAATGATTGATGTAATTTTAAATTAACATTTTCATTACTTTTTTCCATCAATCCAAAGTATGAATGGGAATATGAATATAGTTTAAGCTTAATACCGTATTTTTTACGGAATAAGGTATTAAGCTGTCGACAACAGCACATAACAAACACTAGACACATATCCTAATTTTATTACCTTACTTACTAATTGAAAGGCAGGTAAAATCAATGACTTCTAATATCGACTACACTTCCCCTTCAACCAATTTCACTCATGACTTAAATAAAAGTAATTATTTTAAAAAAGATGCCCAAAATTATATAAACGTCCTTAGTATAAAACAACTAAATACTTTAGAAAATACTTCTTTATTAGATATTTATTTAAGTACAGGAAATGTTGTAGAACCACATATTCATCAAAATGCATCTGAACTTGTTTACTGTATTTCAGGATCTGCTGTCGTTTCTTTGCTTAACCCTTTTACAAATCAAATATTAAACTTCCCAATAAAGCCAGGGCAAGTTGCCAACATTCCACAAGCATGGTGGCATTATGAAATTGCTTCAACAGATAATACCCATTTATTAGCTATCTTCGATGCTCCTACGCCGGAAGTTATTTTTGGTTCAGATATTTTAAGATTAACTCCAGCCAATATGATGGCTCATACTTATTGCCTCAATGAACAACAATGGAAACAAGCGATATCCCCGATTCAATCTACTACAGTAATTGGTCCCCCAGCAAACTGTAATCAAAACCGAGGGATAATAAATTCCCAAACTCATCCCTCTACTCAACAACAAAATCTATACTATCAAGATTCATATTATTCCCCTCTTTACTGGGGGTATTAATTTATACCATTTAAAAATAATCCTCTATCTCCTCGGAAAATACCTAGGAGATTTTTTATCGTAACAATTAATAGAGTACATACATATAATATTTATATATTTAATTGGAGGTGATAATACTATGAGTAATTATAACTATCGAAAAAACTACTCTTATAATAAAAATAGTAGCTCTTCAGCATCCTCTCAATCTTCAAATTCTCAATCTTCCAATTCCCAATCGCAAAGAGATTTAGCGGAGCAAGGCTATGTAAAGAAGAAAGGATGTAACTGTAATAAAAATAAATAGTTTATTTTATAGATGAATTCTTTTTAAAAGAATTCATCTTTTTTTTGCTGATCGGAAATTTTTCAAGTTACATAACTTATTCCTTAAACAATAAAGTGTACATTATATTTTTTTATACGAACTTAACAAAGAGAAATTGTTCAATTGATTTATTACTTATTCCCCCAAAAAATATAGTCCTTCCTAAATTTATTAGGAAGGACTATATACAAACCCCTGTTTAATTTCCTACTAAACATTGTAACAAATTAAACGATATTAATACCTGCACTTACAAATCCTGCAACTGCAGCTATTGGACTTGCTGCTGTTAATGAAACATATAATAATACTTTATCCCCTGCTGCTACTGGAATAGCTTCTGCTATAATCCCTGATGATGTAGCACCAATCGCTATTACAGCAAATGCTGGTGTTAATAATAGAGGTGCGCCTTGTACTGTAAACGTATTACTTGCTGCAGGTGCAGTTAATATTTGTATCTGCACTTGAACAGGTGATAATGGAGCCAATGCAGCTGTTGCACTAAAGAAACCTGCTAATGACGTAATAGTTCCTGCGCGCGGTGCTACAAATGCATAATCACCTATACCTAATGCTAATGTGATACTTGTTCCACCAGTTAAAGCTACACCAGGCTGACTAAATCCAAATCCAAGAAGAGTACCTGTATTAGCTACTAACGCGTTAACTAACGCAGATGGTGTTGTACCTGAAGCAAATGGGATAATAGCTCCGCCACCAGTTGCTCCTGTCGCTCCTGTTGCTCCTGTTGGACCTGTTGCTCCTGTTGGGCCTGTCGCTCCTGTTGCTCCTGTTGGGCCTGTTGCTCCTGTCGCTCCTGTTGCTCCTGTTGGGCCTGTTGCTCCTGTTGCTCCTGTTGCTCCTGTTGGGCCTGTTGCTCCTGCTCCTGTTGGACCTGTTGGGCCTGTTGCTCCTGTTGCTCCTGTTGCTCCTGTTGCTCCTGTTGCTCCTGTTGCTCCTGTTGCTCCTGTTACTCCTGCTCCGCCTGCTCCTGTTGGACCTGTTGCTCCTGTTGCTCCTGTCGCTCCGCCTGCTCCTGTTGGACCTGTTGCTCCTGTTGGACCTCCACCTGGAGTAGCACCAATTAATTGAGTTAATAAGTTTAATAAAAGTTGTAAACTTGCAGGGTCAATAATTAAAGAGAAGAAGAATGGTGCAAGAGCGCTGTAGAATTGTTGTAATAAAGATTGTAATTCGCTTAAGTTTGGATTAGGAGATTGAAGTACATTAATAATACTTTGAATTAGTTGTTTTAAATAATTACCTTCTGGAGATGGTGCTAATCCATTTAGTAAATTTAGTAGTTGAGTAAACAAATTTAGTAAATTTAATCTGTTTGCATCACTTGGGTTTGCAAAAAACGCTGCAACAGCCGAAATTAAAGAATTTAGTAAAGTGATTAATTGCCCTAATTGAGTGCTAGTAATTGGAACAGTTTGTGGATTATTACAACATTCTGGAGTGAAAACAATTGGATTATTGCAGTTGTTATGACCAAAACAATTATTATTTGTCATTTATGTCCTCCTTACTTGTTTTATATTTGAGTTTTTCCTATTATAAGGATCATAAAGTTGTGAAAGAGTATGTGTTATATATTTACTTAAAATAGGAAACATGAAATATAATTAAACTTGAAAACACTATTTAATTATGTTCATGACTCACATATTAATTATATGTTTTTAATAATTGACTGCTTAGATTAAATACCTAAACTTAAGAGTTTATTTTATTTTTCCACGTTTATCTCTTAGATCCAAAGACACATTTTAATTTAGATACAAAAAATCGAATTTACGATTAACATATACTCCGCAAGTCACAACATCGTTTTTTCATATAAGTAAAGAACATTTCTTTACTTAAATTGGGCGCATCCTATAAAGGTGAAGCCGTTTCTATTATAAAAAACTCTCATACAATATAGTGGACAAGTTATTTTATACTTCGTTCCAATAAAATATTTTAAGGAGTGAAAATTAATTGCCTATCATTCAACCATTTATGGCATCTAGAAGATTTACATCTACACTAGGAGCTGGCACAGGTACAGGTGCAGCTTTTGCTATTGCTGCCACAGCTTGTTTAAACGACGCGGGTACTACTGCAACTGCTTTCCCAATTTTTACGTATTACAACTTTTATGTAAATGGCATTCTTCAACCTAGCGTGAACTCCAGTGTAACTACTGGTCCCACTGGTGCTATTACAATTCCAGGCGGAGACGCATTAGACGGTGGAATTCCGATTACAATTGAATTTATCGTCACTTAATTTTAATTGCTTTAGTTTAGAACAAAAAAAGACAGATTCCTTTTCATTTTTAGGAACCTGTCTTTTTAATTAATAATGATGAATTGCAAAATAATTGAAGAACCTTGCGATGGTGGTTGAGTATCCAATATAGTTAATTTGCCATCACTAACTTCATATAATGGCTGTGGTTGCATTATTCCATTGATAAACAAATTAATATATGAAACTTCACTAGGAGATAATATCTTCGTTGTACCATATTGAGCTATCCCATCTGCATCTGTATATATAAGTTTCTCTCCATCTGAAAAGGTGTAATATAATAAATTGGTGGTTGTTATGGGACCAATAACTCCAGGTTCTCCAGTTGGACCGGTTATTCCGGTCGGGCCGGTTACTCCAGTTGAACCCGTTACTCCAGTTGGCCCCGTTACTCCAGTTGAACCCGTTACTCCAGTTGATCCGGTTACTCCAGTTAATCCGGTTACTCCAGTTGATCCGGTTATTCCAGTTAACCCGGTTACTCCAGTTGATCCCGTTATTCCAGTTGATCCCGTTATTCCAGTTGATCCCGTTATTCCAGTTGATCCGGTTACTCCAGTTGGACCGGTTATTCCCGTTGACCCCGTTACTCCAGTTGGACCGGTT
>NZ_NVAP01000043.1 GCF_002567495.1 Bacillus cereus
CTCATGCGCCTAATGGCCACAAAAAACATCTACTTCGTCCCATTCGGGCAAGATGCACCAGAGAAAAAACCGAACTCAATGGTAGCTCGTATGGAGTTACTGGAAGATACAGTATTAGAAGCGCTGCAAGGAAAGCAATTGCAACCGGTGGTCGTAGAAAAATTCAGATATATGAATTAAAAAACGAAAAAAAACGGACAATTTTTGATGAAACCATCATTCTTACTGTAGAATATGATAAAATTAACGTTATTAAGATTAGAAGGGGTATTGTATACTCCTTCTGATTCTAAGTTATAGAAGGATTGGTATCTAGAAAGGGGCATAGTGATGGAAAAGCAAAAAACTTTTCATGTCGCTGTAGTTGGAGCAACCGGCGCAGTTGGTGAACAAATGTTAAACACTTTAGAGAAACGAAAATTTCCAATCGGGAAATTAACGTTACTTTCATCTAAACGATCTGCAGGTAAGAAACTTGTATATAAAGGCGAAGAATTTACAGTTCAAGAGGCAACTCCTGAAAGCTTTGAAGGAGTAGATATCGCACTATTTAGTGCTGGTGGATCTGTATCGAAACAATTAGCGCCAGAAGCAGCAAAACGCGGTGCGATTGTTGTTGATAATACAAGTGCATTCCGTATGACAGAAAACGTGCCACTTGTTGTACCTGAAGTAAATGAAAACGACTTAAAAGAACATAATGGTATTATTGCAAATCCAAACTGTTCTACAATTCAAATGGTAGTAGCTCTTGAGCCAGTTCGTCAGCAATATGGTTTAAAACGAGTAATCGTTTCCACATATCAAGCTGTATCAGGTGCTGGTGCGGCAGCTATTGAAGAACTTCATGAACAATCACAAGCAATCTTAAATGGCGAAGAAGTTAAGGCAAATGTTCTTCCTGTATCAGGCGATAAGAAGCATTTCCAAATTGCTTTTAATGCGATTCCACAGATTGATAAGTTCCAAGATAATGGATTTACGTTTGAAGAAATGAAAATGATTAATGAAACGAAAAAAATTATGCATATGCCTGAATTAGAAGTAGCGGCAACATGTGTACGTTTACCAGTTGTATCAGGACACTCTGAGTCTGTTTACATCGAAGTAGAAAAAGAAGGTGTAACAGTAGAAGAATTCAAGAGCTTACTTGCAAATGCGGAAGGTATTGTTCTGCAAGATAATCCAGAAGAGCAGTTATATCCAATGCCAGCTACTGCAGTAGGTAAAAACGAAGTATTCGTTGGAAGAATCCGTAAAGATTTAAATAACGATAAAGGATTCCATCTTTGGGTCGTATCTGATAACTTATTAAAAGGCGCTGCATGGAATTCTGTTCAAATTGCAGAGCGCTTAGTAAAATTACAATTAGTGTAAACGGCTAAGAGAAGGTGCAAAATATGAAAATAATTGTTCAAAAATTTGGTGGCACATCAGTACGTGATGAAAATGGACGTAAGCATGCGCTTCATCATATAAAAAAATCATTAGCTGCTGGTTATAAAGTAGTTACTGTCGTATCTGCTATGGGACGTAAAGGTGAACCATATGCAACGGATACGTTATTAAGTCTTGTCAATCAAGAGGAATCTACTATTTCTAAACGTGAGCAAGATTTATTATTATCGTGCGGAGAGTTAATCTCTGCAATTGTTTTCTCTAATATGTTGAATGAAAACGGCATAAAGGCAGCAGCATTAAATGGTGCACAAGCTGGTTTTGTAACAAATGATGATTTTACGAATGCAAAGATTATTGAAATGAATTGCGATCGTATACATGAAGAGTTAGAAAATCTAGATGTAATCGTCGTTACAGGATTCCAAGGGCAAACGAAAAAAGGTGATACGACAACACTTGGACGCGGAGGTAGCGATACTTCAGCTTCAGCTTTAGGTGTTGCGCTTCATGCTGAATTTATTGATATCTTCACAGATGTAGAAGGTGTTATGACTGCGGATCCTCGTATCGTAAAAGATGCACGTCATCTTCAAACTGTAACGTATAACGAAATTTGTAACATGGCTTATCAAGGTGCAAAAGTCGTTCATCCACGTGCAGTTGAAATTGCGATGCATGCAAAAGTGCCACTTCGTGTTCGTTCTACGTATTCTGATAGTGAAGGTACGCTTATTGCAGCATACGATGGTGCTACAAAAGGGCAGGATGTAGAAGAGCGTCCTGTTACAGGTATTGCCCACGTATCAAACGTAACGCAAATTAAAGTACTTGCAAAAGAAACAGCATACGATATACAGCAACATGTATTTAAAGAAATGGCAAATGAAGGAATTAGTGTTGATTTAATTAACATTTCTCCTACTGGTGTAGCATACACAGTAAACGATAATGTATCAGCTCTTGCTGTCGAAGTGCTAAAACAACTTGGATATGAGCCAATTGTGACAGAACATTGTGCGAAAGTATCTATCGTTGGAGCTGGAATGGCAGGCATCCCAGGGGTTACTGCGAAAATCGTTACAGCTTTAGCGGAAAAAGGTATTCAAATTCTGCAATCGGCAGATAGTCATACAACAATTTGGGTTCTTGTAAAAGAAACTGATTTAGTGGAGGCTGTAAATGCATTACATAGTGCGTTTGAGCTTTCAAAAGAAAAGCAACTGGAACAATAAGGAGTGAGACCATGATAGATTTTGGGACAATTGCAACCGCGATGGTAACACCGTTTGATATAAACGGGAATATCGATTTTGCAAAGACAACGAAATTGGTAAATTATTTAATTGATAACGGTACAACAGCAATCGTGGTAGGAGGAACGACAGGTGAATCTCCTACATTAACTTCAGAAGAAAAAGTAGCGTTATATCGCCATGTCGTATCTGTTGTCGATAAAAGGGTGCCCGTAATCGCTGGAACAGGTAGCAATAATACGCATGCTTCTATTGACTTAACTAAAAAGGCAACAGAAGTTGGTGTGGATGCAGTAATGTTAGTAGCACCGTATTATAACAAGCCGAGTCAAGAAGGAATGTATCAGCATTTTAAGGCAATTGCTGAAAGTACGCCGCTTCCGGTTATGCTATATAACGTTCCAGGGCGATCTATTGTACAAATCTCCGTTGATACAGTTGTTCGTTTATCAGAAATAGAAAACATTGTTGCTATTAAAGATGCAGGCGGCGATGTGTTAACAATGACAGAAATCATTGAAAAAACAGCGGACGACTTTGCGGTATACAGCGGTGATGACGGTTTAACGTTACCGGCTATGGCAATTGGAGCGAAAGGTATCGTTTCAGTAGCATCTCATGTGATCGGAAACGAAATGCAAGAAATGATTACAGCATTCCAAGCAGGAGAGTTTAAGAAGGCACAAAAATTACATCAATTACTTGTAAGAGTAACTGATTCATTATTTATGGCGCCAAGTCCAACTCCAGTAAAAACAGCGTTACAAATGGTTGGATTAGATGTAGGTTCTGTACGTTTACCACTTCTTCCATTAACAGAAGAAGAAAGAGTAACGTTACAATCTGTCATGCAATCTATTCCTCGTTAATAAAAATGACCTAGTGTGAAACTAGGTCATTTTTTTATTGATATGAAAATGTTTGAATCTGTTTTAAAGTGAAACTTTTGTAAAATGATTTCAGGCGCGCCTTTCACATCTGTATATGACCCTATAATATCGAAAACATTTTTATGTTTAAAATAAGTATTACGCTACGTGTTCTCTACTTGTTAAAGTATGATATAGACTTTTCCATTAATTAGGTTCTAACCTCTTGGTTTTAATAGTGATTGTCAACTTAAACTCCCGCTAGAAATTTCTAGCGGGAGTTTGTAATTCATAGCTTTTTGTCATGTAATGCAGTGTTTATAAGAAAAGGATCTTACATCTTTAATTTTGTTGAAAAGTAGTTGCTAGTACAGAATATACTTTCGGTTATGTTTTTAGAGGAATTGTCTCAAATATGACGTAATCTATAAAAAACCTTCATTTTATAAGTGTTTTTGTACAATTCAAGAAAAAAATCTGGGGAATTCATCATATGAAAGTAATTTAGCGTATTTAGAGGAGCTTTTTCAAAATAACATGGACTATAAAAGTAACGGAAATAAGTCAGATATTTTTGGTGCTGTTCCTTTCTTTTACTTTTTCTTTCGCACGATTTAACTTGTGTTCTATTTCTTGTATCAGGTATAATATGGCTAAGTAGCTTAGTACGGGTATGCTTAGCAAAATTGGAAGAAATTATAATTTAAATAAATTTTCATATCATATCGAATAAGATATTTGATTTATATAATGAAAGAGAGGTGAAACCTGGTTTAAAAAATATACAAGGACATGATATCGCATAACGGTAAGGACATTCGTCTTGGACGGTGAATATATGGTGGTTGTAGAGTTTCCCCTGGTGTCTCTGCAATTTTAGTGAAATCAGTGTTTGCAAGATTTTTAAACCAGGCAACAACATGAAGAGAAAAGAGAATGAGTCTGTTAAAGTATTTGCTCTTGGTGGAGTAGGTGAAATCGGGAAAAACATGTACTGTGTTGAAATTGATTCTGAAATCTTTATTGTAGATGCAGGATTAATGTTCCCAGGAGATGAAATGTTTGGGATTGATATCGTTATTCCTGATATTACATACTTAGTGGAAAATCAAGAGCGAGTAAAAGGTTTATTTATTACTCACGGTCATGAAGATCATATCGGTGGAATTGTTTATGTACTTCGTAAATTATCTATTCCAGTGTATGCAACGAAATTAACGGTAGGACTTATACAAGAAAAACTTGGCGAAGCGGGCATGTTAGGCCGTGTAGACTTAAAAACAATTGATTCAAATTCAACAGTAGATTTTAATACTACAACAGTTTCATTCTTTGGAACGACACATAGTATTCCGGATTCTGTTGGTGTTTGCTTCCATACATCAAAAGGTGCTGTAGTGTATACAGGAGACTTTAAATTTGATCAAACTCCAATTGGAAATAATGGAGCGGATCTTGGGAAAATGGCGCAAATAGGAAATGAAGGCGTACTTTGCTTATTATCGGATAGTACAAACGCTGAGCGTCCAGGCTATACAGGTTCGGAAAAAGAAGTTGGTGTAGAAATTTCTAAAGTGTTCTACGGTGCAGAAGGTCGTATTATCGTTGCTTCATTTGCATCGAATGTACATCGTATTCAACAAGTATTTGACGCGGCTGCCGAAACAGGAAGAAAAGTAGCAGTGGTAGGACGTAGTATGGTGAAAGTGGTAGACATTGCAAGACGTCTTGGCTATTTAGATGTTCCAGAAGGTATGGTTATTTCATTACAAGAAGTAGACAATTTCCCAGAGAAAAAGGTAGCTATTTTAACGACAGGTAGTCAAGGTGAACCGATGGCAGCCCTTTCTAGAATGGCGAAGCAGGCTCATAAACAAATTTCAATTCGTAAAGGTGATACTGTTATTATTGCAGCTTCTCCAATTCCGGGGAATGAAATATCTGTATCGAAAATTATTGATTTGTTATTTAGAGCTGGAGCAGAAGTTATTTATTACGGTGAAAGAAAAGTTCACGTTTCAGGTCATGGTAGCCAAGAAGAATTAAAATTAATGCTGAATTTAATGAAACCGAAGTACTTTGTACCCGTACATGGTGAGTTCCGTATGCAAAAAGCACATGCATATTTAGCTGAAGATGTAGGTATTACAAGAGAAAATATCTTTATCGTAGAAAAAGGCGATGTAATTGGTTTTGGTGACGATGAAGCGAACTTAGTCGGTAAAGTGCAAGCTGGTAATGTGTTAATTGATGGATTAGGTGTAGGTGACGTTGGTAATATCGTTCTTCGAGATAGAAAGATGTTATCTCAAGATGGAATATTAGTAGTTGTTGTAACACTTGGTAAAGATGAAAAGAAAATTATCTCTGGTCCAGAAATCATTTCACGTGGTTTTGTATATGTTCGTGAATCAGAAGCGTTAATTGAACGATCTACAGAGATTGTACGTATGATTGTTGAGCAATCAATTAAAGAATATTCAATTGAATGGTCTATGTTAAAACAAAATATTCGTGAATTATTAGGGCAGTTCTTGTACGAAGAGACAAAGAGAAAACCTATGATTTTACCGATTATTATGGAAGTGTAAAAAAGGTCACCCTTACGGGTGATCTTTTTTCTTTTTTAACCCTATCGAATGAAATTTATAACTTAAGAAATAATAGTTATATACGAGTGAAAGGGGATGCGAAATGACAGAACGTGAACGATATACAAATGAGGAAAAAGAAGCTGAGCCAAAAGAAACTGGAAAAGAGGCTTCAATAGTAGAAAAAATTCAACAGCTTGGACAGACAAATGTACCACAAATGAATGAATCACGTATTCATTGTTTAACGATTATTGGACAAGTGGAAGGTCATGTTCAATTACCACCGCAAAATAAAACAACAAAATACGAGCATATCATTCCGCAAATTGTTGCGATTGAACAAAATCCGAAGATTGAAGGTTTGCTTTTAATATTAAACACAGTTGGAGGTGACGTTGAAGCTGGGCTAGCAATTTCTGAAATGGTAGCTTCACTTTCAAAACCAACAGTATCTCTAGTTTTAGGAGGGGGACATTCCATCGGTGTACCGATTGCCGTTTCTACTGACTATTCGTTTATTGCGGAAACTGCCACGATGACAATTCATCCAATTCGTTTAACAGGTCTTGTCATAGGTGTGCCACAAACATTTGAGTATTTGGATAAAATGCAAGAAAGAGTCATTCGTTTTGTGACGAAGCACTCGAAAGTAACAGAAGATCGTTTTAAAGAGCTTATGTTTGCGAAAGGGAATTTAACGCGAGATATTGGGACGAATGTAATTGGTGGGGATGCAGTAAAGTACGGTCTTATTGATGATGTCGGTGGTATTGGAAATGCGATTCGAAAATTAAACGAATTAATAGATGTTCGCGCGGAAGATAGTGCAGAAGGGACAATGCTACAATGATTTTATATACAATTATGCCAGAGCAACTTGTGTATCCGGCCGATTATTCACAATGTGAAAGTCAAAAAGTTGTAAATATAAATGGTGTAGAATTAATGGTTTCTGAAGAGGAACATGGGTATTATTCTATTGTACGTGTGCTCAGTACGAACCCACTTCACTACTTAGAATTTGAGCCCGGTCAGAAAATAACCTTTTAGCAAAAAGAAGGATTTTGTTTAGGAGCTATGGTATAATATAAAAAACAAGACGGTTGAGCAGCCATGAGTAGGCTGCTTTCTTCTGTTTATTTAGCATTTTACAAGAAGTGTAAAAATAGAAGATATAAAGACCTGAAAAATAGAGAAAACAGACATATAAGTAGAGCATTTTTAAGGGAGTTTTACTTATATGTAGAACACGAGGTGAAGAAATGGCAAAACAAAAGCAAAGAGGGACGAAGGCAAAGGCAAGACGTACGATAAAGCCAACTTTGTATTATGAAATCGTCGGTTTAACTCTTTTTGCACTTTCAATCATTACGATTTTACAGCTAGGCGTTGTAGGGAAATCGTTTGTGTTATTTTTTCGCTTCTTCTTTGGTGAGTGGTACATAATTGGTGTGTTAGGTGTAATAGCTTTATCGATTTCCTTTGTTATAAAACGCGGATGGCCGAACCTTTTAAATAAACGGTTAATTGGATTTTATTTAATTGTATTGGCGATATTAATGTTTAGTCATATTACATTATTTAACCTTCTTACAAAAGATGGAGCAGTGCAAAATACTTCTGTTATTGTGAGTACGAAAGATAACTTCTTTCTTGAAATGAAAAAGGGGCCAGATAGCGTTCATTTAGGCGGTGGTATGTTTGGTGCGCTTATGTTTGCGACATGTTATTTCTTATTTGACGAAGTAGGAGCCTATATCATTGGAATTATTTTAGTTATTCTTGGGATACTCTGTATAACAAATAAACATATTGGAGAAGTGTTAGCTCCAGTTGGTAGAATTCTTAGAAGTCAATTTGAAGTGATGCAAGGGGATTATAAAGATTGGAGATCCAAAAGAACGGCTGAACAAACAGAAAAGAAAAAAACAACAAGAAGTACAAGAAGCAAACGTGCTACAGAACAAGAAGAAGTTATTGAGCCGATGGAAGAAATCCAAATTGATCCGCCAATTATTTCAAATTTCACTGAGAATTATCCTGTAAATGAAGAAGAAGATAAACGAATCGAAGTAGAGCAAGAAGATTTGATAACTTCGCCGTCTATTGAAGAGACTCCACCAATTGAAGAACCAAAGAAAAAGCGTGGGGAAAAAATCGTTGAATCGTTAGAGAGTGAAGCACAAGCACCTCCTATGCAATTTTCAAATGTAGAAAATAAAGATTACAAGCTTCCTTCACTTGATATATTAAAATTTCCAAAGAATAAGCAAGTTACAAATGAAAATGCGGAAATTTATGAGAATGCTCGTAAATTAGAACGTACATTCCAAAGTTTCGGTGTGAAAGCGAAAGTGACAAAAGTACATAGAGGTCCTGCAGTTACAAAATATGAAGTGTATCCTGATATGGGGGTAAAGGTAAGCAAAATTGTCAGTTTAAGTGATGATTTAGCGCTTGCTTTAGCTGCAAAGGACATTCGTATTGAAGCGCCAATTCCCGGGAAATCAGCTGTAGGGATCGAAGTTCCGAACTCAGAAGTTTCGATGGTAACGTTGAGGGAAGTTCTTGATTCTAAGGCTAATAATCATCCGGAAGAGAAGTTGTTAATTGGTCTTGGACGGGATATTACAGGTGAAGCTGTATTAGCTCGTTTAAATAAAATGCCCCATTTACTCGTAGCTGGTGCGACAGGTAGCGGGAAAAGTGTATGTATTAATGGTATTATTGTTAGTATTTTAATGCGTGCAAAACCACATGAAGTAAAATTAATGATGATTGACCCGAAAATGGTAGAGTTAAATGTATATAACGGTGTGCCTCATTTGTTAACACCAGTTGTAACTGATCCGAAAAAAGCATCGCAAGCATTGAAAAAAGTTGTGAGTGAGATGGAACGTCGTTATGAATTATTTGCTCATAGTGGTACGCGTAACATTGAAGGCTATAATGACTATATTAAAGAACATAATAGTCAATCAGAAGCGAAGCAACCCGAATTGCCGTATATTGTAGTCATTGTGGACGAGTTAGCTGATTTAATGATGGTTGCTTCGTCTGATGTAGAGGATGCAATTATGCGTCTCGCGCAAATGGCTCGTGCTGCTGGTATACATTTAATTATTGCGACGCAGCGTCCATCGGTTGATGTTATTACAGGTGTTATTAAAGCGAATATTCCATCACGTATTGCATTCGCTGTATCTTCTCAAACTGATTCACGTACAATTCTTGACGGTGGTGGTGCGGAGAAGTTGTTAGGTCGTGGAGATATGCTGTTTATACCAATTGGTGCATCGAAACCTGTACGTGTACAAGGTGCATTTTTATCAGATGATGAAGTTGAGAGAGTTGTAGAATATGTTATTGGACAGCAAAAAGCGCAATATCAAGAAGATATGATTCCGCAAGATGTTCCTGATACAAAGCAGGAAGTAGAAGATGAATTATACGATGAAGCGGTTCAACTTGTAGTGGAAATGCAAACAGCATCTGTTTCTATGTTACAACGTAGGTTTAGAGTAGGTTATACGCGAGCTGCTCGTCTAATTGATGCAATGGAAATGAATGGTGTAGTAGGTCCATATGAAGGTAGTAAACCGAGAGAAGTGCTCATTAATGATGTACAAGAAAAAAGTTCTTAAAAAAAGCCTAATTGTTTTTACAATTAGGCTTTTTTATATAGTGTTTTTGTTATATACTATACTCAGCAATAAAGAAAGGGCTTACATTTAGAGGTGTTCTTTAGAATACGAATACTTTGATTGTGTTTTTTGTAAATGTTCGATATTTAATGTAGAAAAATGTTAGATTTTGTTGACACGTATGAGAGCAAATGGTAAGATTACTTCGAAAAGAATCACTGCCTCATATAATCTTGGAGATAAGGTCCATAAGTTTCTACCTGGCAACCATGAATTGCTAGACTATGAGGGGAAAAGTGTGTAACAAAGGATGTAAAGGATCTTTGTGCCGAACTTTTTCTCGAAATGAGGAATGTTTATGGTGCAAAGTTTTTTTTATGCAGTAAAGAGTGAAAATTTCATCTTAAAAAATTATTATTATTTATTCGACAATTGCGCTTATTTTTAGTAGTTAGTCATTTGTACTATGTTGTAAGTTGAAAAAAGAGAAAAGAAGTCTTACATCAGAGGTCGAATAATTGAAATGCGGGGGAGTCTTATGTCAGTAAAATCCGATAGTCGTCACCTATATTTACGGGTGATTGATCACATCAAAGAAAAAATTAAAGATGGAGCTTATAAAGAACGACAAAAGTTACCATCAGAGTTTGATTTAGCGAAAGAACTTGGCGTAAGTAGAGCGACTTTAAGGGAAGCGTTGCGTATTTTAGAAGAAGAAAATGTTGTCATTCGTAGACATGGCGTAGGGACATTTGTAAATGCAAAGCCATTATTTTCTTCTGGAATAGAACAACTTTCTAGTATTACAGATATGATTTCTAGTGTGGGGAAAACACCAGGAACAATCTTTTTATCATCATCTACTACAACTTTAACAGAAGAGGAAAAAGAGAAGTTTAATAGTGAAGATGGTTTTAATGCAGTGATGATTGAACGCGTGCGTACAGCAGATGGGGAACCTGTTGTGTATTGTATCGATAAACTTGCAAAAGAGATATTGCCAGATTTATCGGGTTATAATGAGGAATCATTATTAACGGTGATACATAATAACACGCATAAGCGCATAACATATGCGGTTGCTCACATTGAGCCAATTGGCTATCATCCGAAAATCTCACCGATTTTAGAATGTGAGCCTGAAACAGCACTGCTTGTATTAAAACAAATGCACTATGATCAAAATGATGAGCCAATCTTATATTCTATCAATTACTTTAGAGCTGATAAATTTAGCTTCCACGTATTAAGAAAGCGTATGTAGGTAAATTCCTTTTTAGGGAGGTGACAGCAAGAAGTAAGGGACAGCAGCGTAAGAATAAATAAATATATATCATTTTTGGAGGGGTTTCTAGTATGAAGAAAAAAGCAGGCCTTTTATTATCATTAACATTAGCAGCAAGTACAGTTTTAGGTGCATGTGGTAACTCGGATAAGGCGAGCAGTGACAAGAAAGACACGAAAGACAATAAAGACTTCAAGGTTGGTCTCGTAACAGATGTTGGGGGCGTTGATGATAAATCATTTAACCAATCTTCTTGGGAAGGGTTACAAAAGTTTGGTAAAGATAATGGTTTAAAAGAAAAGACAAATTATCGTTACCTTCAGTCTGAAAAAGAAGCTGATTATATTCCGAATTTAAAAAAATTCTCAAAAGATAAATATGATTTAACTTTCGGAATTGGTTATAAATTAGAAGGTGCAATTAAAGAAGTTGCAAAAGAATCTTCAAAACAACAATTTGCAATAGTAGATACTGTTGTAGATGCACCGAACGTAACGAGCATTACATTTAAAGATCATGAAGGATCATTCCTTGTAGGTGCGGTAGCGGCTATGTCAACAAAATCGAATAAAGTAGGATTTGTTGGTGGAATGAAGAGTGATTTAATTAGTAAATTTGAAAATGGATTTAAAGCTGGTGCAAAGGCAGTAAATCCAAACATTGAAATCGTATCTGAATATGCAGAAGCATTCGATAAGCCTGAAAAAGGTACAGTTCTTGCTTCAGCAATGTACGGTCAAGGCGTAGATGTAATTTATCATGCTGCTGGTGGTACAGGTAACGGTGTGTTCACTGAAGCGAAAAACCGTAAGAAAAAAGGTGAAAATGTTTGGGTAATCGGTGTTGACCGTGACCAACATCAAGAAGGTATGCCTGAAAATGTAACATTAACTTCAATGATAAAACGCGTTGATGTAGCTGTAGAAAAAGTAGCTAAAGAAGCAAAAGATGGAAAGTTAAAAGGTGGAAAAATTGAAGCGTTTGGTTTAAAAGATGACGGTATTGGTATTTCAAAAACAACTGATAACGTGAAAAAAGTTAACCCTGAAATTTTAACAAAAGTAGAAGAATTTGAAAAGAAAATTACAGACGGTGAAATTAAAGTACCGGCTACAGATAAAGAGTATAAAGAATATGAAGCTTCTCTAAAAAAATAAATAGAGAAATAGCAAAGGTTAGTTCATAGAACTAACCTTTGTATGTATAAAACTTCCGAATTGCTTAATAAGTTAATAGTGTAATAGGGGAATGTTCCCTGTTAAAAGGAGGAACACAATGGAATACGTAATTGAAATGAATAATATTACGAAAGTATTCCCAGGCATTGTAGCGAATGATGATATTACGCTGCAAGTAAAGCAGGGTGAGATACATGCTTTACTTGGAGAAAATGGTGCAGGGAAATCCACATTGATGAATGTACTATTTGGTTTGTACCAACCAGAACAAGGTGAAATTAAAATTAAAGGAAAGTCTGTAAACATTACCAATCCGAATGTGGCAAATGACCTTGGTATTGGAATGGTTCATCAGCACTTTATGCTTGTTCATAATTTTACAGTTACAGAGAATATTATTCTCGGAAATGAACCGAGGAAAAAAGGGAAAATTGCTGTTGAGGAAGCTGCTAAAGAAATTCAAAAACTGTCTGAACAATACGGCTTAGCTGTAGATCCATATGCGAAAATACAGGATATTTCAGTTGGTATGCAACAGCGTGTTGAGATTTTGAAAACTCTTTATCGCGGTGCAGAAATTTTAATATTTGATGAACCGACAGCTGTGTTAACACCACAAGAAATTCATGAGCTAATTCAAATTATGAAAAAGCTTGTGCAAGAAGGAAAATCTATTGTTCTTATTACACATAAGTTGAAAGAAATTATGGAAGTTTGCGATCGTTGTACGATTATTCGTAAAGGAAAAGGGATTGGAACGGTTGACGTTGCAAATACGGATGAAAATAAACTTGCAGAATTAATGGTCGGACGTCAAGTGAATTTTAAAACAGAAAAAATAGACGCGAAGCCAAAAGAAGAGGTACTTTCAATTGCAAACCTTGTTGTTCACGATGCACGTCAACTACCTGCTGTAAAAGGCCTTGACTTAACTGTTCGTGCGGGGGAAATTGTTGGGATTGCAGGAATTGATGGAAACGGACAAAGTGAATTAATAGAAGCAATTACTGGTTTACGAAAAGTTGAGTCAGGTTCTATTGCAATTAGAGGAAAAGAAATAACAAATTGGCCTGTTAGAAGAATAACAGAAGAGGGAATTGGTCATATTCCAGAAGATCGTCATAAACACGGACTCGTTCTTGATTTTTCTGTTAGAGATAATATAGTTCTGCAAACGTACTATAAAAATCCGTTTTCAAAGAAAGGGATTTTAAATTTCAGCAAAATTACAGAAAAAGCAAAGGCTCTTATTGAACAGTTTGATGTACGTACACCTAGTGAGCAAACGTTAGCACGCGCTCTATCTGGAGGGAATCAACAAAAAGCAATTATTGCACGTGAAGTAGACCGTGATCCAGATTTATTAATCGCGGCACAGCCAACACGTGGTTTAGATGTAGGAGCAATTGAATTTATTCATAAGAGATTAATAGAGCAAAGAGATAAAGGAAAAGGTGTATTACTTTTATCACTAGAGTTAGATGAAATCTTAAATGTTAGCGATCGAATTGCTGTTATTTATGAAGGGAAAATTGTAGCAATAGTTGATGCGAAAGAAACGAATGAACAACAGCTTGGGTTGTTAATGGCTGGAGGAACAAAGAAGGAGCAGGTGGGTACCAATGGCTAAAAAACTTTTAACAGAGCGAACGATAAATATTTTAGTCCCAGTACTATCCGTTATTTTTGGCTTACTTGTAGGAGCAATTGTAATGCTAGTTAGTGGCTATGACCCAATTGTTGGTTATAGTGCACTTTGGACAGGTATGTTCGGTAGCGCAAGTGCGATTGGTGAAACGCTTCGTACAATGATCCCGCTTATTCTTGCTGGTTTATCGGTGGCGTTTGCATTTCGTACAGGTTTATTTAATATCGGGGTAGAGGGTCAATTGTTAGTTGGTTGGCTTGCGGCGGTTTGGTTCGGTTATGCAGTCTCACTACCAGCTTTCCTTCATATTCCATTATCTATTTTATTCGCAGCATTGGTGGGCGGAATTTGGGGCTTCATTCCGGGATATTTAAAAGGGAAGTTTCAAGTGAATGAAGTTATTGTAACCATTATGATGAACTATATCGCGTTGTATGTAACATATGACATTATTAAGCGTTTCTTACATGCGGGTAATGACAAAACGTATGATATTAAAGAGAGTGCGTCACTATCTTCAGACTGGCTTGCTTCTATTACTGATGGTTCACGTCTACACTGGGGAATTATTGTAGCAATTTTAATCGCTATTTTAATGTGGTTCTTATTAGATCGAACAACTTTAGGTTACGAATTAAAGTCGGTAGGATTTAATCAGCATGCTTCTCAATATGCAGGTATGAAAGTTTCTCGTAATGTAGTATTCTCCATGACAATTGCTGGTGCATTTGCGGGGATTGGTGGAGCGATGGAAGGATTAGGAACATTCCAGAGTATGACAGCGATGTCTTCGTTTACAGGAGTAGGATTTGACGGGATTGCTGTAGCGTTACTTGGAGGGAATAATCCGTTTGGTATAATCCTTTCAGCTTTATTATTTGGTGGTTTGAAAAGTGCTTCCCCTCAAATGAACTTTGAGGCAGATGTACCATCAGAGCTTATTAATGTAATTATTGCATGTATCATCTTCTTTGTTGCATGTAGTTATGTGTTAAGATGGGCGCTTACACGCATGAGCAAGGAGGGGAAATAAATGAGCTTTTTAGATATATTAGCCATTCTTGTGACGGGTACGTTATATACATCAGCACCTATAATTTTCACAGCATTAGGTGGTGTATTTAGTGAAAGATCGGGTGTTGTAAATATCGGATTAGAAGGACTAATGCTATTTGGTGCATTTATTGGAGTAGTTACAAACTTATTAATGGGTGATACTTGGGGAACGATGACTCCATGGATTGCGTTATTATTTGCGGCAATTGGTAGTGGATTATTTGCATTACTTCATGCGGTAGCCTCTATTACATTCCGAGCGGATCAAGTTGTAAGTGGTGTAGCAATTAACTTCTTATCTCTTGGTTTAACAGTATTTGCAATTAAGAAGATTTTTGATAAAGGGCAGACTGACTTTATTCAGTATCGTATTGAAAAGATTGATATTCCAGGCCTTTCGGATATTCCGGTTTTAGGGAAAATATTTTTCTCGAACGTACCAATAACTTCGTATATTGCCATTATTTTAGCATTCGTTGTTTG
The DNA here is from genome assembly GCF_002567495.1 of Bacillus cereus. Lineage (GTDB taxonomy): Bacteria > Bacillota > Bacilli > Bacillales > Bacillaceae_G > Bacillus_A > Bacillus_A cereus_AQ. Next base: position 15,412 of record NZ_NVAP01000043.1, read on the forward strand.
GTATGTTATTTATAAAACACCGTTTGGTCTTCGTCTACGTGCTGTTGGTGAACACCCAATGGCAGCGGATACGATGGGGATTAACGTATATAAAATGCGCTATATTGGAGTCTGTATATCAGGAGTGTTTGCTGGAATTGGTGGAGCGATTTTTGCAATGTCAATTTCTAATAACTTCTCAGGGGCAACTATTACAGGACAAGGTTTCTTAGCTTTAGCGGCTATGATTTTTGGAAAGTGGAATCCACTAGGCGCACTAGGTGCAGCTCTATTCTTTGGTTTTGCGCAATCTCTTAGTGTAACAGGTGGAACAATTCCTGTATTAGATCAAATTCCAAGTGTTTTATTAACGATATTACCATATGTATTCACAATATTAGCACTTGTTGGTTTTGTAGGCCGTTCTGAAGCTCCGAAAGCATTAGGAACTCCTTATGAAAAAGGAAAACGATAAGTATTTTATAAGTATAAAAAAGCTCGCACATTAGTGTGGGCTTTTTTACATAGAATATATTTAATACGGAATTTTACTATGTTCCTTACATATTAAAGTTTTTAGAAAGAATCATATGTAAGCATAATAAGGAAGAAAAGTTGATTTTTCATTTCTAAAAACTGTATATTGAAGAGGAATATTCCTATATACGTAAAGGAGGGCTATAAATGAAACTAATGGAACAACAACTACATGAGTTAGGTGGTTTACGCGTACATATTATTCCGACTGATAAATATAAAACGAATACGTTTGTATTTCGTTTTAAAGCGCCTTTAAATGAAGAGACGGTGACAGAGCGTGCCCTATTGCCATATGTATTGCAAAGTGCGACAGAAAAATTACCTTCTGTAATTCGTCTTCGTCAATATTTAGAAGAATTATACGGGTCTTCTTTAGCGGTAGATGTAAGTAAAAAAGGAGAAGACCATATCATCTCCATTTATGTAGACATTGCAAATGAAGTATATTTACATGATGCACCACCGTTATTTGAAAAAGCGCTTTCTATGTTGTCGGATATTGTGTTACATCCAGCAACGGAGGGGAACGGTTTCCTACCTTCTATCGTAGAAAGTGAAAAAAGAGCACTCTTACAGCGAATTGAAGCTACTTATGATGATAAAATGCGTTATGCAAACGAACGTTTAATTGAAGAAATGTGCAAAGTAGAACCGTATCGTTTAAGTGCAAATGGAAAAAAAGAGAGTGTTACTTCTATTACAAATGAAAGTCTGTATCAATATTATCAAAAGGTGTTAGCGGAAGATGAAATGGATCTATATATTATTGGTGATATTTCAGAAAATGCTGTTGATCTTATAAGTAAGTATTTTTCTATTTCAGCGCGTCCAGTGAGAGAAAGAAATGTACTCCTGCATAGACGAAATAATGAAGAAAAAGAAGTTGTTGAAAAACAAGAATTAAAACAAAGTAAATTACACATCGGTTATCGCACGTTTGTCACATATAAAGATGAAGATTATTTTGCACTGCAATTGTTCAATGGGTTATTTGGAGGTTTTTCTCATTCGAAGCTATTCGTAAATGTGCGTGAAAAAAATAGTTTAGCGTACTATGCAGCGTCACGCTTTGAAAGTCATAAAGGCTTATTATTTGTTATGTCAGGAATCGAAGCGAAAAATTATGAAAAAGCAGTTGAGATTATTAAAGAACAAATGCTTGCGATGCAAAATGGAGAGTTTTCTGACGAAGAAATACATCAAACAAAAAGTGTCATTCAAAATCAAATATTAGAGGCAATTGATACACCGCGTGGATTTGTAGAAATGCTATATCATGGTATTATTTCAGATCGTACACGTCCAGTTGAAGAATGGCTTACAGGTATAGAAAATGTGACGAAAGAAGAAATTGTAAAGGTTGCTAAAAATATTGAACTAGATACAATTTACTTTTTACAAGGAACGGAGGGAGAATAAATGGAGAAAATTGTTTATGAGCAATTAAAAGAAACGCTCTATTATGAAAAACTTCCTAATGGATTAGATGTATATGTTTTACCGAAACAAGGGTTTAATAAAACATTTGCGACGTTTACGACGAAATATGGTTCTGTAGATAATACATTTGTACCATTAGGGAAAGAAGAAATGATTCGTGTGCCTGATGGGATTGCGCATTTTCTTGAGCATAAATTATTTGAAAAAGAAGATCACGATGCTTTTCAATTGTTTAGTAAACAAGGAGCATCGGCAAATGCTTTTACATCCTTCACACGAACAGCTTACCTTTTTTCATGTACTTCAAACGTAGAACAAAACTTAAATACATTGCTAAACTTCGTGCAAGAGCCATATTTCTCTGAAAAAACGGTTGAAAAAGAGAAGGGGATTATTGGGCAAGAAATTCAAATGTATCAAGATAACCCAGATTGGCGTCTGTATTTTGGGTTAATTGATAGCTTGTTTGTAAAACACCCAATTAAAATTGATATTGCAGGGACAATCGAATCTATTAGTAAAATTACGAAAGATTTATTATATGAATGTTATGAAACGTTTTATCATCCGAGCAATATGTTATTATTTGTTGTGGGTGCAATTGATCCAGAGAAAACGATGGATTTAGTACGTGAAAATCAAGCGAAAAAAGATTATAAAAACCAGCCAGAAATTGTGCGTTCATTTGAAGAAGAACCAAATGAGGTAAATGAAAAGAAAAAAATTATTTCAATGCCTGTGCAAACACCGAAATGTTTAGTGGGTATTAAAGCGACGAATTTAAAAGAAAAGGGGCAAGCGCTTTTAAAACAAGAAATTGCGCTTACGTTACTCTTAGATTATTTATTTGGAAAAAGTTCTGTTCATTACGAAGCTTTATATAATGAAGGGCTTATTGATGATTCATTCTCGTATGACTATACAGAAGAAAATAACTTCGGCTTTGCAATGGTTGGTGGTGATACGAAACAACCTGATGAATTGGCAGATCGTTTAAAAGATATTTTATTAAAAACAGATTATGATCAATTAGATGCGGCGGCATTAGAACGAGTGAAGAAAAAGAAAATTGGTGGTTTTTTACGCTCGTTGAATTCACCAGAATATATTGCAAATCAATTTACACGATATGCGTTTAATGAATCTAGTCTATTTGAGGCATTGACTGTATTAGAAGGGCTAACCGTTCAAGACTTACAAGAAGTAGCGGAATTATTGTTATCAGAAGAAAAAATGAGCGTTTGTCAGGTTTTACCGAAAAAATAAAATTGTAAAGATACCCTCATCTTATCATTGAAAAATTGTAAGATGAGGGTATTATTTAATTGTGTGAAAGTTGAACTTGTAGAGATAAGAGAGGGAATTTATGAAAAAGTATGCGTTAGTAACTGGAGGGAGCGGAGGGATTGGCTCTGCTATTTCGAAACAATTAATTCAAGATGGATATACAGTTTATGTTCATTACAATAATAGTGAAGGAAAGGTATTGGAATTACAGGAGGCATGGGGGGAAGTTATCCCTGTTCAAGCGAATTTGGCTTCTAGTGATGGAGCAGAGCAATTGTGGGGACAAATTGAACATCCTATTGATGTTATCGTATACGCAGCTGGGAAGAGTATTTTTGGACTAGTAACAGATGTAACAAACGATGAATTGGATTATATGGTAGAACTTCAAGTGAAGAACGTATATAAACTACTTTCAATGGCACTTCCGCCTATGATCGGGAGAAGAAGTGGTAATATTGTAATTGTTTCGTCTATATGGGGACAAATAGGGGCTTCTTGTGAAGTGCTTTATTCAATGGTAAAAGGGGCGCAAAATTCATATGTAAAAGCTTTAGCGAAAGAAGTTTCTTTAAGTGGATTACGTGTGAATGCAGTAGCACCAGGAGCAATTGAAACGGAAATGTTAAATGTTTTTTCTGAAGAAGATAAAATGGGAATTGCTGAAGATATACCATTAGGTAGAATAGGGTTACCAGAAGAGGTAGCGAAAACAGTTTCATTCCTCGTATCACCAGGAGCATCTTATATAACTGGACAAATCATCGGAGTGAATGGCGGTTGGCACTGCTAAAAATTTCTTACATAAAAAATGAACAGTTGCACAAATTAAGCATGATTTTATTACTCAATAGTGAGGTGCTTAATTATGTCAGTATTAGAAAATTTTGATCAGTGGAAGAGCTTTTTAGGAGATCGTTTAGAGCAAGCGCAAGGAAAAGGTTTAGATGGCGGTGCAGTATCAGATATGGCATTTCGTGTTGGCGACTACCTTGCTAATGAAGTAGAGGGACGTAATGACCAAGAGAAATTATTAGCTGAGCTTTGGAAAGTTGCTGATGAACAGGAGCAACATACAATTGCAAACTTAATGGTTAAGTTTGTACAACATAAGTAAAAGTAGAGAGGAGATTCTCCTCTCTACTTTTTTTGTATAATAATTACACAGGATAGATTATACATTTAGCTTCCCTATTAAGGTGAAATCATATAATATAGTACGTAGGTGTAAAGTAAGCAAGGGGAGTGATCTTGGATGATTGAATGGTATTTTGAATATGAAATACATAAAAACCGACCTGGCTTGCTTGGTGACGTTTCTTCGTTAATCGGTATGCTCGGCATTAATATTGTCACAATTAATGGTGTAGATAATGCACGACGTGGGTTACTTCTTATGTGTGATAATCAAGAGCAAATCTCTAGACTTGAATCAATTTTAAATACGATGGATAACATAACGGTAACGAAATATCGTCCACCCAAGCTAAGAGATAAGCTAGCAGTTAGGCATGGTAGGTACATACAACGAGATGCAGATGACAAGAAAACATTTCGATTTGTCCGTGACGAATTAGGCTTACTTGTAGACTTTATGGCAGAAATTATGAAAAAAGAAGGCCATAAACTAATTGGGATACGCGGAATGCCTCGTGTCGGAAAAACAGAATCCATTGTTGCTGCAAGTGTTTGTGCAAATAAAAGGTGGTTATTTGTATCATCTACCCTTATTAAGCAAACTGTTCGTAGTCAATTAATTGAAGATGAGTATAGCGATGACAATATTTTCATCTTAGATGGAATTGTGTCAACGAAGCGTGCCAACGAAAGACATTGGCAGCTCGTTCGTGAAATTATGAGATTGCCTGCAACGAAAGTTGTAGAACATCCTGATGTATTTGTGAGTCAGTCAGAATACACATTGGATGATTTTGATTATATTATCGAGTTGCGTAACGATTATGATGAAGAAATTCAATATAATTTAGTAGATGAAATTGAGCAAGGTACGCAAAATAATTTCTCTATGTTTGACTTTTAAAGAAATATTGAGGTGTTAGTAGTGACGGAATTGGGACAAAAGCTGAAAGAAGCAAGAGAAGCGAAAGGCTTGTCTATTGATCAGCTGCATGAGATTACAAAAATTCAAAAACGCCATTTAGTGGCAATTGAAGAAGGCAATTATGATGTATTGCCAGGAGCTTTTTATGCGCGTGCATTCATTAGACAATACGCAGATGCGGTTGGATTAAATGGAGAGGAACTGCTTGTAGAACATCAGAGTACGATACCACAATCTGAAAAGCGTGAAGTTCCACAAGTATCAACGGGACAAAAAACACAAGAAACAATGCAAAAATCTTCATCATGGCCAATTGCGGATCACATGCCGAAAATCTTAGTTGCGCTGTTAGTAATCGCAGCTGGAGTGGTAATCTGGTTTGTGTTTCAAGCGTTAACTGGAAAAGATGATGAAAAAGTTCCGAGTGCTCAAAGTGAGAAAATTGAAGTTCAAAAAGCGAAAGATTCTCCGTTAGATACGAAGAAAGATGAAGCGAAAGCGGAAGAGCCAAAAAAAGAGGAACCAAAGAAAGAAGAACCAAAGAAAGAGGAGCAACCAGCACAACCAACTGGACAGCAAGAAGTAAAAGTAGTTGGAACAGCTGGTAAGGTATCTACTTTGGAAATTCATAATAATAAAACATTAGAACTGGAAATTTCAGCGAAGGGTACAAGTTATGTAGATGTTAAGGACGATGCGGGTAACGAAATTCTAAACACTACAGTACAAAGCGGTCAAACAGAAAAACGCGATGTATCAACATTAAAAGAAGTACGACTTAATATTGGAAGTGCACCGAATGTTGAAATTAAATTGAATGGCCAAGTGCTTGCTTTCCCGTTAGATCCACAAAAAGAATATCACCAAAGATTGGTGATTAAAAACCAAGGGATAGAGAAACCTGCACAATAACAGTCATCGCTTCGATGACTTTTTTTCAATGAACAAATGTTTTTGATATGATGGAGGAATAGCTGTGAATTTACCAAATAAAATTACAATATCTAGAATCTTCTTAATTCCAATTTTTATGGTAATTATGTTAGCACCCTTTGATTGGGGTTCATACAAAATTGGTGATGTTAATTTACCCATTCAACATTTAGTGGGGGCAATTATCTTTATCATTGCTTCAGCTACAGATTGGATTGATGGACATTACGCAAGGAAGTATAATCTTGTAACGAATTTAGGAAAGTTTCTTGACCCGTTAGCTGATAAATTACTCGTTTCAGCAGCACTTATTACATTGGTAGAGATGCGATATGTACCGGCTTGGATTGTTATTGTAATCATCAGTCGCGAGTTTGCTGTAACAGGTTTACGTCTTGTACTTGCTGGAACAGGGGAAGTAGTTGCAGCGAATCAGCTAGGGAAAATTAAGACATGGACACAAATCATTGCGATTGCAGCATATTTATTACACGATGTACCTTTAAATTTAATCCATATTCCAGTTGCTGATATTTTCATATGGATTGCATTAATCTTTACTGTTATTTCAGGATGGGATTATTTCTGGAAAAATAGAGCTGCTTTTGTAAACTCAAAATAGAAGTTTATGGGGGAATTGGGATGAATGCTGAGATTATTGCGGTTGGGACTGAATTGTTACTTGGACAAATTGCAAATACAAATGCCCAGTTTTTATCTGAAAAGTTAGCTTCAATCGGAATTAACGTGTACTATCATACTGTTGTTGGTGATAATAATAAGCGACTGCAAAAGGCGATTGAAGCTGCGGAAGAACGTGCTGATATACTTATTTTTACAGGTGGATTAGGACCGACAAAAGATGATTTAACGAAAGAAACGATAGCGGCTAGTTTAGATGAAGAGCTTGTGTATGATGAAAAGGCATTAGCTTTAATAAGTAATTACTTTAAGCGTACAGGCCGTGACTTTACGGAGAATAATAAAAAGCAAGCGCTCGTTTTAAATGGAGCAACTGTATTTGCGAATGACCACGGTATGGCGCCTGGTATGGGGGTAAATAAGAATGGAAAAGTTTATATTTTATTACCAGGGCCGCCAAAAGAAATGAAACCAATGTATGTAAGTTACGTAGAGCCTTTTTTACGTAATCTCACAACAGGAGAAAACATTTATTCTCGTGTACTTCGGTTCTTCGGTATTGGGGAGTCTCAATTAGAGGTAAAAGTTCAAGACTTAATTGATGGACAAACGAACCCAACAATCGCCCCGTTAGCAAATGATGGAGAAGTGACATTACGTTTAACTGCTAAGCATCAAAATGTTAATGAGGCGGAGAAACTAATTCAGCATGTGGAAGATTTGATTTTAGAAAGAGTAGGAAAATTCTTCTACGGATATGACCAAGAGTTTTTGCATTACAAGGCAATAGAGTTATTGAAGAGAAAAGGGTTAACTTTAGCAAGCGCAGAAAGTTTAACAGGTGGTCTTTTTGGAAATCAAGTAACTGAAAATGCTGGTGTTTCTTCTGTATTTAAAGGCGGCGTCATTTGTTATCATAATGATGTGAAGCAACATGTTTTACGTGTACCTGAAGAAGTGTTGCATACTGATGGTGCAGTTAGTAAAGAATGTGCTCGTTATCTTGCTGAGAATGTTAAGGAACTATTAAAAGCAGATATTGGAATTAGTTTCACTGGGGTAGCAGGGCCAGATGCTTCAGAACAGAAAGAGCCGGGAACAGTATTTGTTGGGTTGGCGATTAAAGGTGAACCAACTGTAGTCTTTCCTCTTAATTTAAGTGGGAGTCGTCAACAAATTAGAGAACGCTCGACAAAATATGGATTTTATCATTTATATAAAAAGCTAGAAGAGATATAAGTTTCTTCTAGCTTTTTTATAGTTAAATTTCGTATTTATGTAATGGAAAATAAAAAAATCGAATAAATGTTCGATTTTTGTTGGCAAATTGAATTGAAAATAGGTATAATAAGATTAGCAATTCAGTTAAGGAGGAATTTTGAATGAGTGATCGTCAAGCGGCATTAGATATGGCGTTAAAACAAATAGAGAAGCAATTTGGTAAAGGTTCAATTATGAAATTAGGAGAACAAGCGGAACGTAGAATTTCTACAATTTCAAGTGGTTCTTTAGCACTTGATGTGGCGCTAGGGGTAGGCGGATACCCACGTGGCCGTATTATTGAAATTTACGGACCTGAAAGTTCAGGTAAAACGACAGTTTCATTACACGCAATCGCTGAAGTACAGCGTCAAGGTGGACAAGCAGCGTTTATTGATGCGGAGCATGCGATGGATCCTGTATATGCACAAAAATTAGGCGTTAACATAGATGAATTACTATTATCACAGCCTGATACAGGGGAGCAAGGACTAGAAATCGCAGAAGCACTTGTACGAAGTGGTGCGGTTGATATTATCGTAATTGACTCTGTAGCAGCTCTTGTGCCGAAAGCAGAGATTGAAGGAGACATGGGTGACTCACACGTAGGTTTACAAGCACGTTTAATGTCACAAGCACTTCGTAAGCTTTCAGGGGCAATCAACAAATCAAAAACAATTGCAATCTTTATTAACCAAATTCGTGAAAAAGTTGGGGTTATGTTCGGAAATCAACTACAAGTTGCTTAATCAGAGTGCAGTACTTGAATCTTTATTTGTTTTCTTCATTTAAGTCTTTATAAGGGATCTCTTATAAGGAGAGATTAAAGTGGCAGTGACAATTGGAAATAGAACTTATCGAAACGTAGAACAATGGCAAGTGGATTTTATTGTGACACATGCGGATAGAAAATTGAAAGATATAGGTAAAGAAATTAATCTTGATGAAAGGCGAGTAGGTGAAATATTAAAGTTACTCGGAATTAAAAGAACCAGACATAGGAATATTTACTTGCCTAAAACCGCAGAAGTTGAACAGATATTGTTAAGCTTAGATTTGGCGTTCATTAAGCAAAAAAGAATCGATAAGTGGTCTATTGATTTCTACTTAGGTAGAAAATATTGTTTAGATGTCCATGGGAAATGGGCACACTCACTCCCAAAAATAAAAGAACGAGATAAAAGAAAACTTTTATTTATGGAAGAGAGTTGCTATAAATATCTTGTTATACATGAAGAAGAGTTAGCAAATAAAGAAAAAGTCTTGCAAAAGATTAAGGAGTTTACCATGGGTTTCCCTTGCTAGTGATAGCATGTTAAAAAACCTTGTGAACCTTATTGCCTAAGGGTGTAACTATCTATATAGTTGCTAACGGTGAAGCCCGCCAATATTTAGGGTAATACCGTGCCAAGTTCCATAGTGATATGGGGAAGGTGTAGAGACTACCGAAAAGGACTTTTAGTTAACTGAGTAGGGTACGGCAGATGATAGGCTACTGCTGGAAGTGCAAGGCTCTCTGTAAAGAGATGAAGAGATAGTCCGGACTATAGAGATGGAAAATCTATAGATAGTGCCAGAAACAACTCCAGGTGGTCGTGCGTTGAAATTCTATTCAACTGTCCGTCTTGAAGTGCGTCGTGCGGAGCAATTAAAGCAAGGTAACGACATCGTTGGTAATAAAACGAAAGTAAAAGTAGTGAAAAATAAAGTAGCGCCACCATTCCGTGTTGCTGAAGTTGATATTATGTACGGAGAAGGTATTTCAAGAGAAGGTGAAATCTTGGATATGGCTTCTGAGCTTGATATCGTTCAAAAGAGCGGTGCTTGGTATTCTTATAATGAAGAACGTTTAGGACAAGGTCGTGAAAATTCGAAGCAGTTCTTAAAAGAGAATACGGATTTAAGAGAGGAAATTGCCTTCTTTGTTCGTGACCATCACGGAATTGGTGAAGACTCTGGTGTGGAAGACACGGAAGATTCAACTCGTCAAGATTAAAAAATAAAAGACACGGTCCCGTGTCTTTTATTTTTTTACCTTCTATTAAAGAGGTGTATATCGCAGTGGTTAAAATATTTTTTTTGACTCAAACGGGATGTGTAAAGAGGGATATTCATATGTTTTGAGGGAATAAAATGGTATTTACTAAGGTTTTCCAGGATAATATGCTATCAATTTTTCAAATTCAGATAACATTCAGGACTGAAGGTAAAGAAAGTAAAAGTAGACAACGCTTGACAATGAAAATTACGATAGATACAATGAGAATGTATATTTTTTCTTATATACGATATACTCTTCTCAAGAAGAGAAGTAATATTCGGAGTAAGGTTTAAATCTTACCGAAATAATAATATGACATTTTAATTGTGAAATGAAGAAAGTCCCTTAAAAAAGCGGGACGACGGTCTTTGCTGTATGTTGTAATTCAATGTACATGCCGACAGTCTTTTTTCATTCATAGCAAGGGGAGGTGAAATCATGACGAGTACAGTTTGGATACTCATCTCCATTTTGCTTGCAACAGTCGGTGCAGTTGTTGGCTTTTTTGTTCGAAAGTCTATTGCTGAAGCGAAGATTAATGGTGCAGCTAATGAAGCGAGACGTATTTTAGACGAAGCGAATCGTGATGCTGAAGCACTTAAGAAAGAAGCGCTTTTAGAAGCAAAGGATGAAATTCATACACTTCGTACAGAAGCTGAATTAGAAATTCGTGACCGTAGAAGCGAATTACAAAAACAAGAAAATCGTTTAATGCAAAAAGAAGAGAACCTTGATCGTAAAGACGAAACGCTCGATAAACGCGAGCAACAGTTAGAGAAGAAAGAGGATTCTCTTGTAGCGAGACAACAACAGATTGAAGAGTTGGAAAGCAAAGTGGGAGAGTTAGTTCAAAAGCAACAAACAGAATTAGAGCGCATTTCCAATCTGACACGCGAACAAGCGAAAGCAATTATTCTTGGTAAAGTAGAAAGTGAAGTTTCTCATGAAATCGCTGTTATGGTAAAAGAAAGTGAAGTTCGCGCGAAAGAAGAAGCGGATAAGAAAGCAAAAGAGATTTTATCTCTTGCAATGCAAAGATGTGCAGCTGATCATGTTGCTGAAACAACCGTTTCGGTTGTAAATCTTCCAAATGACGAAATGAAGGGACGTATTATCGGGCGTGAAGGTCGTAATATTCGTACGTTAGAAACGTTAACGGGTATTGATTTAATTATCGATGATACACCAGAGGCGGTAATCCTTTCTGGATTCGACCCAATTCGTCGTGAAACAGCTCGTATCGCTCTTGATAAACTAGTACAGGACGGACGTATTCACCCAGCGCGTATTGAAGAGATGGTCGAAAAATCAAGACGTGAAGTGGACGAGTATATTCGCGAAGTCGGAGAGCAAACAACGTTTGAAGTGGGTGTTCACGGATTACATCCAGATTTAATTAAGATTTTAGGTCGTTTGAAATACCGTACAAGTTATGGACAAAACGTCTTAAAACACTCTATGGAAGTTGCATATTTAACTGGACTTATGGCAGCAGAGCTTGGTGAGGATGAAAAACTAGCAAGACGTGCAGGTCTATTACATGATATCGGAAAAGCTATTGATCATGAAGTAGAAGGTAGCCACGTTGAAATTGGTGTTGAACTCGCGACGAAATATAAAGAGCATCCTGTAGTTATAAACAGTATTGCATCTCACCATGGTGACACAGAACCAACTTCTATCATTGCAGTTTTAGTTGCAGCAGCAGATGCATTATCAGCTGCCAGACCGGGAGCTCGTAGTGAAACGCTTGAAAACTACATTCGTCGTCTTGAAAAGTTAGAAGAGATTTCAGAGTCTTATGAAGGCGTTGAAAAATCATTCGCAATTCAAGCAGGACGTGAAGTTCGTATTCTGGTAAAACCAGATACAATCGATGATTTAGAAGCTCATCGTTTAGCTCGTGATATTCGAAAACGTATTGAAAATGAACTGGATTACCCAGGACATATTAAAGTAACTGTTATTCGTGAAACACGTGCAGTGGAATACGCAAAATAAAGTGGTGAAATACCACTTTATTTTTTTGTGTTGGAATTGGATAAAATAAAAACAGTTAGTTATATAGCATAAAAGTAAAACAAACTTATAATAAACATACTGTAAGGAATTTACTTGATGCTATAGCAATAAAAAATGCAGTACATAGAAAGGGTAAGACATATGAGAATATTATTTGTTGGGGATGTAGTAGGATCTCCTGGTAGAGGTATGATTCAACAGTACGTACCGGCATTAAAGAAAAAATATACACCTACAGTAACAATCATTAATGGAGAAAATGCAGCAGGTGGCCGTGGGATTACAGAAAAAATATATCGAAACTTTTTAGAGTGTGGGGCACAAGCAGTTACACTTGGAAACCATGCTTGGGATAATCGTGAAGTATTTGAATTCATCGATGATGCAAAATATCTTGCAAGACCAGCTAACTTCCCAGAAGGAACTCCAGGAAAAGGACTTATCTTTGTAAACTGTAACGGAACAGAAGTTGCAGTTATTAACTTACAGGGGCGTACTTTCCTTCCTCCGATTGATTGTCCATTCCGTAAAGTGGATGAATTAATTAATATTGCGAAAAAACGTACGAATATTATCTTTGTTGATTTCCATGCGGAGACTACAAGTGAAAAACAAGCGCTAGGTTGGTATGTAGATGGACGTGCTACAGCAGTAGTAGGTACGCATACGCATGTCCCTACAGCGGATAACCGTATTTTACCAAGCGGAACGGCATATATTACAGATGTTGGGATGACAGGGCCATATGATGGAATATTAGGTATGGACCGAGAAGCAGTATTGAAGAAGTTTTTAACGAACTTACCGGTACGATTTGAAGTAACAAGTGGTAGAACGCAATTAAGTGCAGTGTTAATTGATGTGGATCCAAATACAGGAAAAGCAAAGAAAATTGAGCGCATTTTAATTAATGACGATCAACCATTTTTTGAGTAAATTTCTGTTAAAATTTAGATAAGTTATTATATTTTAATTTTTTAGAAAAATTACAGAAATTTAGCAGGAATACGCGCCATTCCTCGTGAATATAAGTTAAAGTGAAATAATTGCTAATACTTTTTAAAGAAACGAGGAGGAAACGCGGAATGGAAATATTAAAAGTTAAAGCAACGTCGGTCCCTAATTCTGTAGCTGGTGCACTTGCAGGTGTTATTCGCGAACGCGGAACAGCAGAAATTCAAGCTATTGGTGCAGGTGCATTGAACCAAGCGGTAAAGGCAGTAGCAATTGCAAGAGGGTTTGTAGCGCCTAGTGGTTTGGACCTGATTTGTATCCCAGCGTTTACAGATATTATGATTGATGGCGAAGAGCGTACAGCAATAAAATTAATTGTAGAACCTCGTTAAGTTTAAACAACCTGTTTGCAGTATGCAAACAGGTTGTTTTTATAATGGAGGAATGAAAATGAAAATTTTTGATGCTCATTGTGATGTGCTCTTTCAGTTATGGAGTGCACAGGGAAAAAAGAATTTTAAAAACGACCCCAAATTACATATTACATTTGAACAGTTAAAGGAAAGAAAAGGGAGTATACAGTGTTTTGCTATATTTGTGCCAGAAACAGTAGCATATGAACAACGATTTGAAGCGGCATTACAAATGATAGATATTTTTTATAATGAAATTCTATCGCTACCAGGTGTGAGATTTATCCGAACGAAAGAGGATATAAATAAATTAAAACAGGACGAGGTTGGCGCGCTATTAACGTTAGAAGGGTGCGAAGCAATTGGCAAAGAAGCGATGAAATTACGTTTGTTTTATCGGTTAGGTGTACGTTCTTTCGGATTAACATGGAACTATGCGAATTTGTTAGCTGATGGGGCGCTAGAGACGCGTGGAGCAGGTTTAACTACTGCTGGTAGACAAGTTGTACAAGAGCTGAATACTTTGCACTTATGGACGGATTTATCACATTTAAATGAGAGAAGTTTTTGGGATGTGATAGAAATTGCGAATAACCCAATTGCATCCCACTCAAATTGTTATAAACTGTGCGAGCATCCACGCAATTTAAATGACGAACAAATTAAAGGGCTTATAAAGAGAAATAGCATGATCGGTGTCACTTTTGTACCACAGTTTCTAACAAGTGAAAGACAAGCGAATATAACAGATATAGTAAAACATATCGAATATATTTGCTCGCTAGGTGGAGAAAACAATATAGGATTTGGTTCGGATTTTGATGGGATTGTAGATACGGTTGTAAATGTATCGGCCTATGGAGATTATGAAAATGTAATGAATGAGCTGTATAAATACTATGCTGCATCTACTGTAGAACGATTTTTATATGGGAATTTTGTCGAACATATAAGTTTTTAAGTTTTTGGTTTAAAATTCAGAAAAATTAAAATTAATTCATTTGATTTTATTGCTTTTTTTAAGACCTAATACTAGAATGAAAAACGAAATAGCATTATACTAAAGATTCAGGGAAATCAGAAGAGGCATAATTTGCGTCCGTTGTAGTTTATTTGCATAAAAAATGCTAAACTATTACTGTAAAAAAATACACTACAATGAATGCAGCCAAAAGGGGTGTAGGAGATGATTAGTCAACTTTCATGGAAAGTTGGAGGCCAACAAGGTGAAGGAATTGAAAGTACAGGAGAAATCTTCTGTATTGCATTAAACCGATTAGGATATTACCTATACGGTTACCGCCACTTCTCATCACGTATAAAAGGCGGCCATACAAATAATAAAATTCGTGTAAGTACAACAGAAGTACGCGCGATCTCAGATGATTTAGATATTTTAATTGCTTTTGACCAAGAAACAATTGATTTTAACTTCCACGAACTACGTCCAGGCGGAATTGTAGTTGCGGATGCGAAATTTAATCCAACAATACCTGACAATACAGATGTAAATCTATATGTGATACCGTTTACAGATATTGCTTCAGAATTAGGCACATCATTAATGAAAAACATGGTTGCTGTTGGAGCATCAAGTGCAGTATTAGGATTAGACGAAACAGCTTATTTAGATGTTGTTGAAGAAATCTTTGGTCGTAAAGGAGAGCAAGTCGTTCAAAAGAATATGGACGCAATTAAACGTGGCTCTCAATATATGAAAGAATTACTAGGTGAGAAAGTAAACATGATGCAGCTTGAAAAAGCTGATGGTAAAAAACGCATGTTTATGATTGGAAACGATGCAATCGCATTTGGTGCGGTAGCTGGTGGTGCTCGTTTTATGTCAGCATACCCAATCACACCTGCATCAGAAATTATGGAATACTTAATTAAAAAATTACCGAAAGTCGGCGGAACAGTAATCCAAACTGAGGATGAAATCGCAGCTTGTACAATGGCAATCGGTGCAAACTATGCTGGTGTTCGTACATTAACTGCATCTGCTGGTCCTGGTCTTTCATTAATGATGGAAGCAATCGGTTTAGCAGGTATTACAGAAACCCCATTAGTAATTGTTGATACACAACGTGGCGGTCCAAGTACGGGATTACCAACGAAACAAGAACAGTCTGACTTAATGGCGATGATTTACGGTACGCATGGTGAGATTCCAAAAATCGTAATGGCGCCAAGTACAGTTGAAGAAGCTTTCTATGACATTGTAGAAGCATTTAACTTATCTGAAGAATATCAAGTTCCTGTTATTTTCTTAACAGATTTACAGCTTTCGTTAGGAAAACAAACAGTAGAACCACTTAAATTAGATAAAGTGGAAATTCGTCGTGGTAAGCTTGATTTAGAAGCGGAATTACCAGAACGTGAAAATAAAGCATACTTCAAGCGTTATGAAGTAACAGAAGATGGCGTTTCGCCGCGTGTTTTACCTGGTATGAAAAATGGTGTTCACCATGTTACAGGTGTAGAACATGATGAAACTGGGAAGCCATCTGAATCAGCAATAAATCGTAAAGATCAAATGGACAAACGTTTCCGTAAAATGGAGAACTTGAAGTTTAATACCCCTGTTTATAAAAATGTTAAGCATGAAGAAGCAGACGTATTGCTTGTTGGGTTTAACTCAACTCGTGGTGCAATCGAAGAGGCAATGACGCGTTTAGAACAAGAGGGTATGAAAGTAAACCATGCTCATGTGCGTTTAATTCACCCGTTCCCAACAGCTGAAATCGATCCACTTGTGAAAAAGGCGAAGCGTGTTGTAGTAGTAGAAAACAATGCAACAGGTCAGCTTGCTAACATTATGAAAATGAATCTTGGTAATGGTGAGAAAATTTCTAGTCTTTTAAAATATGATGGAAACCCATTCTTGCCGAAAGAGATTTACAACGAATGCAAAAAAGGGGTTGTATTAAATGGCAACATTTAAGGACTTTCGTAACAGTGTAAAGCCGAACTGGTGCCCAGGTTGCGGAGACTTCTCGGTGCAAGCTGCAATTCAACGTGCGGCAGCTAACGTTGGCTTAAATCCAGATGAACTTGCTGTTATTTCTGGTATTGGCTGTTCAGGCCGTATTTCAGGTTATATTAATTCATACGGTGTGCATAGTATTCATGGTCGTGCCCTTCCGATTGCACAAGGTGTGAAAATGGCAAATCGTGATTTAACAGTTATCGCTTCCGGTGGTGACGGTGATGGATTTGCGATTGGTATGGGACATACAATCCATTCTATTCGTCGTAATATCGACATTACGTATATCGTAATGGATAACCAAATTTACGGATTAACAAAAGGGCAAACTTCACCACGTAGTGAAGCTGGGTTTAAAACGAAAAGTACACCACAAGGTTCAATTGAACCATCACTAAATGTAATGGAAATGGCTTTAACAGCTGGTGCGACATTTGTGGCGCAAAGCTTTTCGAGTGATTTAAAAGAATTAACACAAATTATTGAAGCTGGTATTAACCATAAAGGCTTTTCATTAATTAACGTATTCAGTCCATGTGTTACTTATAATAAAGTAAATACTTACGATTGGTTTAAAGAGAACTTAACGAAACTAAGCACAGTAGAGGGATATGATCCATCTAATCGCATGATGGCTATGCAAACGTTAATGGAAAATAACGGTTTAGTAACAGGTTTGATTTATCAAAATACTAAGCAACCATCATATCAAGAACTTGTTAAAGGCTATAGTGAAGAGCCTTTAGTGAAATCTGATTTAAATATGGATCAGAAAATGTTTGATGAGCTTGTTGCTGAATTTATGTAATGTAAGAAGAGGAGGTTGCCGATTTGGCAACCTTTTTTATGTGCAAAAAATATAGGGTAGTTTTATTTACTTAGAAAATTCAGAATGGTAAAATAATATGTAAATCGTTGTATGAAAATGGCAAGTTCATTGCTTATGAAATGTAAGATAATAAAGGGCCTCTGGATTGTTAAAATTGGCGAAACACGTCATACTATGGTAATGTTTATAGGGATAAAGCAATATGCTTTTGGGTAGGACAACAAGAAATGATAAAAAGGGAATGTCTATTTGCGTGGGGAAGACTTCATTCTTATGAATGATTAGATTGATTACTCAAGTTTCAAAGGACAAGTTATCTCCAAGCTATCTAACCATTTTTGAGGTGAGTCTAAGCGCATTAAAATGGACTATAGAGTGTGTATAGTTAAGGGTGAAAGGAGATTACCGATGAACGAGCATCAACGATTAGCAAGTCAACAAGCAAATTCCTCTACGAAAAAAGAAGAGAAAGACTATAGTAAATACTTTGAAAGTGTATATCAACCACCTTCCTTAAAGGATGCGAAAAAGCGCGGGAAAGAAGAAGTTAAAATTGAACGGGATTTTGGCTTACCTGAAGAGTTTCGCAATTTTGGTACAGGACGAAAGTTCTATATTCGTACATATGGTTGTCAAATGAATGAGCATGATACGGAAGTAATGGCAGGTATTTTCACAACACTTGGATATGAACCAACTTTTTCAACTGAGGATGCAGATGTAGTTTTATTAAACACTTGTGCCATTCGTGAAAATGCTGAAAATAAAGTGTTTGGTGAACTAGGCCATTTAAAGTCACTAAAACGAAGAAATCCGGACCTTTTAATTGGTGTATGTGGTTGTATGTCTCAAGAAGAATCTGTTGTAAATAAAATTATGCAAAAAAATCAGCATGTAGATATGGTGTTTGGAACGCATAATATTCATAGATTACCGTACATTCTAAAAGATGCGATGTTCTCGAAGGAAACGGTAGTTGAAGTTTGGTCAAAAGAAGGGGACGTAATTGAAAACCTTCCGAAAGTACGCCGTGGTGATATCAAAGCTTGGGTAAATATTATGTATGGCTGTGATAAGTTCTGTACGTATTGTATTGTACCGTATACACGCGGAAAAGAGCGAAGTAGACGTCCAGAAGATATTATCCAAGAGATTCGTCATTTAGCTGCGAATGGTTATAAAGAAATTACATTACTTGGACAGAACGTAAATGCATATGGTAAAGACTTTGAAGATGTAGAATACGGTCTTGGTGATTTAATGGACGAACTTCGTAAAGTTGATATTGCCCGTATTCGTTTTACAACGAGCCATCCACGTGATTTCGATGATCACTTAATTGAAGTGCTTGGTAAAGGTGGCAACCTAGTAGAACATATCCATTTACCAGTTCAATCTGGAAGTACAGATATGCTGAAAATTATGGCGCGTAAATATTCACGTGAGCATTATTTAGAACTTGTAAGAAAAATTAAAGAAGCAATTCCAGATGCAGTATTAACAACAGATATTATCGTTGGTTTCCCAAATGAAACAGATGAGCAATTTGAAGAAACGATGTCGTTATATCGTGAAGTAGGATTTGATACTGCCTTTACATTTATTTATTCTCCTCGCGAAGGTACACCAGCTGCAAAAATGAAAGATAATGTACCGATGGAAGTGAAGAAAGAACGTCTTCAACGCTTAAATACACTAGTAAATACGTTGGCAATTGAAAAGAATAGTCGTTACAAAGGTCAAATTGTAGAAGTGTTAGTTGATGGGGAAAGTAAAAATAATCCGGAAGTACTTGCAGGTTATACTCGTACGAATAAACTTGTAAACTTCGTCGCTTCAAAATCTTTAATTGGTCAGCTTGTGAAAGTAAAAGTAACGGAAGCAAAAACTTGGTCTCTTAACGGGGAATTAGTTGAAGAGCCGATTGAGGTGAAATAATAGATGAAAGTATATTCGAAAGATGACATTGTTGAACAAGCGAAAGAATTAGCAAAAATGATTTCTGAAACAGAAGAAGTTGATTTTTTTAAGAAAGCAGAGGCGCAAATTCATAAAAATGAAAATGTAAAGCGCGCAATCGATGAAATTAAAGCACTGCAAAAACAAGCAGTAAACTTGCAGCATTACGGTAAGTGGGAAGCTTTAAAAAAGGTAGAAGCTGAAATTGATGCATTGCAAGATAAGTTAGACAGTATTCCAGTCGTACAAGAATTTAAATCTTCACAAACATATGTAAATGACTTATTACAGTTAGTTGCTAGTACAATTTCTAACAACGTAACAGATGAAATATTAATTTCAACTGGTGGCGATGTACTTAAGGGTGAAACTGGCGCAGCGGTAGAAAGTAAAGAAGGAAATTGTGGTTGTTAAAGAGATGTCATATTGACATCTCTTTTTTTTGTGGATTAAACGTAAGTTCTTCTCAAAAAAAAGAATGACACATTCCGCTATTGTCACGCATATGATTAAGTGAATAGTGATTGAGGAGGGTTACGAATGTCCGAATTTAGAGAGATTATTACAAAAGCAGTGGTTGGAAAAGGACGTAAGTATACAAAGTCAACGCATACATGTGAATCGAATAATGAGCCAACAAGTATTTTAGGGTGCTGGGTAATTAACCACTCGTACGAAGCAAGAAAGAATGGGAAGCATGTGGAAATTGAAGGTTTCTATGATGTGAACACTTGGTATTCATTTGACGGAAATACAAAGACTGAAGTTGTAACAGAACGTGTGAACTATACGGACGAAGTAAGCATTGGTTATCGTGATAAAAACTTTTCTGGTGACGATTTAGAAATTATTGCTCGTGTTATTCAGCCGCCAAATTGTTTAGAAGCGCTTGTATCACCAAATGGTAATAAAATTGTTGTAACTGTAGAACGTGAATTTGTAACAGAAGTAGTTGGGGAAACGAAAATTTGTGTAAGTGTAAATCCTGAAGGCTGCGTAGAATCAGATGATGATTTCCAAATTGCTGATGATGAATTTGAAGAATTAGATCCGAACTTTATCGTTGATGCAGAAGAAGAGTAATAGAAAGCTAGGGAGAAGTTCTTCCTAGCTTTTTACTTTACATAAGTAGTGCTTGAATGAACATGGTTCTTTATGAAATGTGCTATAATGAAGAAAGACTCCTGAAATAGGAGATATGGATGTCCGTGAAATGTGACATATATGAAAATTGATTACTATGTAAGAATTATGGAGGAAAAGTATGACGCAATATACCCCTATGATACAGCAATATTTAAAGGTTAAGGCAGACTATCAAGATGCCTTTTTATTTTTCCGATTAGGCGATTTTTATGAAATGTTCTTTGAAGATGCCGTTAAAGCAGCTCATGAGCTTGAGATTACATTAACGAGCCGAGATGGTGGTAGTAGTGATCGTATACCGATGTGCGGTGTACCGCATCATGCAGCTAAAAACTATATTGAACAACTTGTTGAAAAAGGCTATAAAGTAGCTGTTTGTGAGCAAGTGGAAGATCCAAAAACAGCTAAAGGTGTAGTGCGCCGTGAAGTAGTACAACTAATTACGCCAGGAACGATGATGGAAGGGCGTACGATTGATGAGAAAGAAAATAACTTTTTAGCCGCATTAACACATTTTGAAGATGGATCATATGCATTAGCTTGTAATGATTTAACTACTGGACAAAATACAGTAACGTTGTTAACAGGTTCAGTAGAAGATATTTTATTAGAAGTGTATGCAACTGGTTCAAAAGAAATTGTTGTAGATTCTTCATTTTCTAAAGATGAATTAAATAAATTAACTGAAACGTTAAAAATGACAATTTCATATGAAGATGCAACGGCAATTCCTGAAGGGTTAGAACATCTTGTGAAAAATGTTTCGCAAGCAAAGTTAATTAAAGCAATTGGACGCTTATTTAACTATGTGATAAGAACGCAAAAACGTTCATTAGATCATTTACAACCTGTAGAAATTTATTATACGAATCAATTTATGAAAATTGATGTGCATTCAAAGCGAAATTTAGAGCTGACAGAAACACTTCGAACGAAAGAAAAAACAGGATCATTATTATGGCTATTGGATAAAACAAAAACAGCTATGGGTGGTCGTATGTTAAAACAGTGGATGGAACGTCCACTTATTCAGAAAGAAAAAGTTGAAGAGCGTTTAGAAATGGTTGAAACATTTGTAAATGATTACTTCTTACGTGAAGATTTAAAAGAAAAACTAAAAGAAGTATATGATTTAGAACGTTTAGCAGGAAAAGTTGCATTTGGTAATGTCAATGCAAGGGACTTATTACAGTTAAGACGATCTTTACTTCAAGTACCAGCTATTTTAGAAGCGATTAGTTTGTTAGATAATGCTTATGCAGCAAGGTTAATAGAAGGCGCGGATCCATGTGAGAGCTTAACTGAATTACTAGGAAGAAGTATTCAAGAAAACCCACCGCTTTCTATTAAAGATGGAGATATTATTAAAGACGGTTATAATGACAAGCTTGATCAATATCGTTACGTTAGTAAAAACGGAAAAACGTGGATAGCTGAGCTTGAAAAACGAGAGCGTGATATTACAGGAGTTAAATCGTTAAAAATTGGGTACAACCGTATTTTCGGCTACTACATTGAAGTGACGAAGGCGAATCTTGCAGCACTTCCAGAAGGCCGCTACGAACGAAAACAAACGCTTGCTAATGCTGAACGTTTCATTACAGATGAACTGAAAGAAAAAGAAACGTTAATCTTAGAAGCAGAAGAAAAAATTGTACAACTAGAATACGATTTATTTACAGCACTTCGTGAAGAAGTAAAAGTATTCATTCCAAAATTACAACATTTAGCGAAAGTAATTAGTGAATTAGACGTACTGCAAAGTTTCGCGACAGTTAGTGAAGAAGAACAGTTTGTAAAACCTGTACTAACAACAAAGCGCGAAATCTTTATTAAAGATGGTCGTCATCCTGTCGTTGAAAAAGTATTGAACGGGAAATTGTATGTACCGAATGATTGTATTATGCCAGAGAAGATGGATGTCTTTTTAATTACAGGACCGAACATGTCTGGTAAAAGTACGTATATGAGACAATTAGCACTTGTAACTGTTATGTCGCAAATCGGTTGTTTCGTACCAGCAACAGAAGCAGTATTACCTGTATTTGATCAAATCTTTACAAGAATTGGTGCAGCGGATGATTTAATATCAGGTCAAAGTACATTTATGGTCGAAATGTTAGAAGCGAAAAATGCAATTGCAAACGCATCAGAAAGAAGTTTAATTTTATTCGATGAAATTGGACGCGGTACATCTACGTATGATGGTATGGCACTTGCACAAGCAATTATTGAGCATATTCATGACCAAATTGGTGCAAAAACGTTATTCTCTACGCATTATCATGAATTGACGGTGCTAGAAGAAAGTTTAGATCAACTGAAAAATGTACATGTTTCAGCAATTGAAGAGAATGGTAAAGTAGTATTTCTTCATAAAATTCAAGATGGAGCAGCTGATAAAAGTTACGGAATTCACGTTGCGCAACTTGCGGAGCTTCCAGATAGCTTAATTGCCCGTGCGAAAGAAGTGTTAGCGCAACTAGAAGGACAAGAAGAAATTATTATTCCAAAGCGTGTAGAAGTGAAAGTACAAGAAGCTGCTCCAGAACCTGTAGTTGTAAAAGAGGAAATAGCAGAAATACAGGAAACGAAAGTAGAGACTGAAGAAGAATCGCAACTATCTTTCTTTGGGAGAGAACAGTCTTCGAAGAAACAAGACAAGCCTGCGTTAGATCAAAAAGAAACAGCAGTATTGGCGCAAATTAAAAAAATTGATTTACTTGATATGACACCTTTAGAAGCGATGAACGAACTGTATCGCTTACAGAAAAAGTTAAAGAAAGGATGAGTAAGTAGATGGGGAAAATTCGCAAACTCGATGATCAACTCTCTAACTTAATTGCGGCAGGGGAAGTAGTAGAGCGCCCTGCCTCAGTCGTAAAAGAACTTGTGGAAAATTCTATCGATGCGAATAGTACATCTATTGAAATCCACTTAGAAGAAGCTGGGTTATCGAAAATTCGTATCATTGATAATGGTGATGGTATTGCAGAGGAAGACTGTATCGTTGCCTTTGAACGACATGCGACGAGTAAAATTAAAGATGAAAACGATTTGTTTCGCATAAGAACACTCGGTTTCCGTGGTGAGGCATTGCCGAGTATTGCCTCAGTTAGTGAATTAGAATTAATCACTAGCACAGGTGATGCACCTGGTACACACCTTATTATTAAAGGTGGAGACATTATAAAACAGGAAAAAACAGCAAGCCGAAAAGGAACAGATATTACAGTACAAAACTTATTCTTTAATACACCAGCTCGTCTAAAATATATGAAAACAATTCATACAGAGCTTGGGAATATTACAGATATTGTGTATCGTATTGCAATGTCACATCCAGAAGTATCGTTAAAGCTGTTTCATAATGAAAAGAAATTGCTTCATACATCAGGAAATGGTGATGTAAGACAAGTACTTGCATCGATTTACAGCATTCAAGTTGCGAAGAAGCTTGTTCCAATTGAAGCTGAATCTTTAGATTTCACAATTAAAGGTTATGTAACATTACCAGAAGTAACGAGAGCATCTCGAAATTATATGTCAACAATCGTAAATGGTCGTTACGTTCGAAATTTTGTATTAATGAAAGCCATTCAGCAAGGGTACCATACATTACTGCCAGTCGGACGATATCCAATCGGCTTCTTATCGATTGAAATGGATCCAATGCTAGTTGATGTTAACGTACATCCAGCGAAATTAGAAGTTCGTTTTAGTAAAGAACAAGAATTGTTAAAGCTTATCGAAGAAACGTTGCAAGCAGCATTCAAAAAAATACAGCTCATTCCAGATGCAGGTGTAACAACGAAGAAAAAAGAAAAAGATGAAAGTGTGCAAGAACAGTTCCAGTTTGAGCATGCGAAGCCGAAAGAACCATCCATGCCAAACATTGTTTTACCGACGGGTATGGATGAAAAACAAGAAGAACCGCAGGCTGTGAAACAACCAGCACAACTGTGGCAACCGCCGAAGCAAGAATGGCAACCTCCACAGTCGCTCGTCAGAGAAGAACAAAGTTGGCAACCATCTACTAAACCGATAATGGAAGAACCGATTCGAGAAGAGAAATCGTGGAACAGTAACGATGAAGACTTTGAATTAGAGGAATTGGAAGAAGAAGTCGGAGAAATAAAAGAGATTGAAATGAACGGTAATGACTTACCACCGCTTTATCCAATTGGACAAATGCATGGAACATATATTTTCGCTCAAAATGATAATGGCCTATATATGATTGATCAACATGCAGCACAGGAACGTATCAATTATGAATACTTCCGTGATAAAGTAGGAAGGGTAGCACAAGAAGTACAAGAACTACTTGTACCATATCGTATTGATTTATCTCTTACTGAATTTTTACGTGTCGAAGAACAGTTAGAAGAACTGAAAAAAGTCGGCTTATTCTTAGAACAATTCGGCCATCAATCCTTTATCGTCCGCTCACATCCAACGTGGTTCCCGAAAGGACAAGAAACAGAAATTATCGACGAAATGATGGAGCAAGTTGTTAAACTAAAAAAAGTTGATATTAAAAAACTACGTGAAGAAGCAGCCATCATGATGAGCTGTAAAGCATCGATTAAAGCAAATCAATATTTAACGAACGATCAAATATTTGCTTTACTTGAAGAACTTCGTACAACAACAAATCCGTACACATGCCCGCACGGAAGACCGATTCTTGTGCACCATTCTACTTATGAATTGGAGAAGATGTTTAAGAGGGTTATGTAGGGTGAATAAAATTACATTTCAAAAGGGAGCAACATTTACTGTTGCTCCCTTTTAATATGTAGATTTAATTGTTAAACGAAAATATGGTGGAGTAATTTTGCAGTTTATTTCTTGGTTGCGTTAGCTTAAATTTATCTATGTATAAAAAAGCGCTGTATACAGCACTTTTTAAAAGGTGCATGAATTGTATAATAAAGATTTCTACATTACTAACCAAATAACTATGCATGGCCAAATGTTGCTTCTTATTTGGCTAATTGTTATAAGGATCTATACAATTATTTATTTTTATTATTATTAATTTTTTCAGTGTATAGAACTTGCTCTTTATAGTGCTTCTTAATTGGAAAGTTATGTGTACCTGTCCCGTTCTTGAATTTTTTATCAATGGGGTTCTTTAGAGGAACTGTTGTAGTTTCAGTAAATTCATATGGGTAATTTATTTTAGATTTATCTTCAAACATGAAAATGCCTCCTTTTAGGATCTCCTAAATTCTTTACTATAACATGATATGCATATAGATTTTTTTTGGACTAGTTATTTATATAGGTTAATGGAATTTAATTACATAACAACTGAAACATTTTAAAGGAAAACAATTTGAGAAGAAATGGTAAGAATAGCTGTTAGCTCCTATTGTTGTTTTTTTGTTTGACAGCACAGTGAATTATGCATATAAATTCAATATAGATTGTTTTTATAATATGGTTTATATGGGGTTTTCCTGATAATATAATGTGGGATATTATAGTGTTATTAGGTTATTAGGAACATTTAATGCTGTTTCATAACTGAAAGGAAATTGAAAAAAAACTGAAACTTTTCTCATAAAAATTCAATCTAACTTGAAAAATGAAAGGAAAATGAAATTTTCCAAAAGATATTCTTTGTTAAGATAAAAAGCATACATACAAAAAGTATTGACATATCTTAAAAATGTATTTTCAAGATATAGTGGGGGAAAAGATGAGATTAGAAAAACAATTAATAAAAAAGGTGTATTATGAAACATTCCTAATGGAGAATGAAACAAAACCAACTCTTGACGTACTTGGACAAGCTTATGTAAACGAAGAAAAAAATGAGATTTCTGATGGGTCTTATATCCGTTTTGCACAAGGTGAATTTTATTATCGTCATCAAGATTTTGAAGCAGCTATTTTTAAATGGGAGAAGGTTAGTAATGAATTAGCACCATGGGCACAAAAAAATATTGCGGATGCTTATTTCGAACTTAATCAATTATCATTTGCTGAAAATATTTATACTTCCATTACTACTGATAATAAAATATTGATGACCGAAATTAGATTACAATTACTTTCTCTTTACATTGAGCAAAATAATTTTGACTCAGCTTTCGGTGTTATTAAAGAAGCAGTTTCTTTAAATCCTGATTATCCGAATGTCACAAAAATTGCCCGTTCCTTTTATGAGGAACAGCAAGATTTTGATAGTGCAGTAGAGCTTGCTGTGGATGAGTTAATTCGAATAGAATCGTATCCATGGTTTGAGGTGTTAAAAGGATATATCGATAAAGGGTTTACTAAACATATTTCACCAGACTATTTTTATGATGCATTAGCTACATTAAATAATGTAGATCAAGTACAATTTACACAAATGGTTTCATCACTTTGGAACAGTTATAAAGATGAACAAAATTATTTATTATGGCTTAATACAATAAATGAATCTTTCTTACATATTGAAATACATTCGTCCGATATATGGAACAAAGTTTCTGCTCTTTACGAAGAAACGTACTTTGCATTAATTCAAGGTCAATATACGCTTAGACAATTAAACGATATCATACCAAATCTGTTAGCAAATTGGTTAAAGGTAGTCAATCCATCTTATGCTGTATTTCCATCTGCAGCTGTATTGGCATGGGATGAGATTTTCCCTTCTAAAATAGATTCAGCAAATATAAAACATGCGGAAAATTTGTTGTTATATTCTATTAATCATGTGAATGGCTTAGAGTATAGTTTGCACCTTTTTGAATCTATTACACAATGGGCACAAAAGCACAATATAGAAATAGGTCACCGATTTAAATGGCTAGTTGACGAGCTCGCAGATTTAAGAACAAATCGTATTTTAGTAACGGGAACTTCAGGAAACGGAAAAACTACATTTATTAACTCTATATTAGGAGAAAATATATTAGAAAAATCAATTTCAAATGTAGTAGTTTTAAAAAATGATGCTCATATAGAAATAAACGCTATAACAGATTCAGTAATTACAACAACGGAAGATGTCTCTGATTACCATAATATGATGTCTCAGCACCATCAAACATATAGAGATAGAGCATGTGTTGAATTTAAATTACCATGCAGATTTTTAAATGAAAATAAACTTACATTTGTAGTGACACCTGGCTTTAATAGGAATAACGACACTAGAGATGAGATATTCGAATATTTAAATTCTGTAGACGAATTACTGTTCGTATTGAATGCGGATTCACCTTTTACTGATAAAGAACGTGACATTCTATTAAGTATTCAAGAACATACGCCAAATTTACAAATTCATTTCTTATTAAATAAAATCGATAACATTTACAGTGAAGCAGAAGTAAAAAGGGTATTACATGATACGGCAGCGAGAATAAACACATATTTCCCACATGCGAGAATTTTCCCTTATTCTTCGTTATATACAAGTAGTCAACAATTAACTGATTTAACTGAGTTTATTCATTTTAACTTTAATCATAAACATATCGATGCAGAACGTACTGAAAAGTTATTATATTTCATTCGAAAAACAATTACATATCTTTTGGATAAACGTGTTGAGAAAGAAAACAATCTAGTGGATGCTATTAATTGGAATGAAGATATGCTAGTGAAACTAAACGGTAGCATTAATAACCTTACTGCATTTGAGAGGGAAAAAATTCATTTCATTACACAATCATATCGTTCAATGAAGACTGAAATTACAAATGATCTTACTGAAAATATCCCGAAGATATTAAAGAGTTGTTCTAATATAATTAGTGAAGAAAGTGATTTCGGGCACATGGATACGGAACTAAATAAAGCAATGAATGAAAGAGTGCATAAATATTTAGAACAAACTGTACTACCTAATCTTGCTCTTTCTATGCAAAATTGGATTGCAACTTCTAATAATGAGCTTCTTCAAAGCCAAACGTATTTAGAAGAACTTAGTGAAGGGCTTAATTCACTATTTGGAGAAAATAGAATACAGTTAGAATGTGACTTTAAAGTGCTTGATGACTGGCGCAGAGATACTGACAGGATGACGACTAGAATACAAATGGATGAAGTAAATATTTTACGTCGATTTACGCCAGCACAATTTTTACTGAAAAGTGCCGGTAAATTATTTGGAGTTCTTCCTAAAAATAAATCTATGCTATATAACAAATACAAACAGTATGTAGAAAATGAAGATTATACTGAGGTAACGGCTTCTATTATGAAGAAATTTTTCTTGCAATTTGAGCTGTTTGAAAACACACAAGAGCGAGATATTAATATATTCTTTAGGAATCCATTTAACTCCTTAAAGCAAGCTGTAGAAAACACGCATTTAGAAATACAAGAAAAACAAGAGATATTACATAAGATGAAATCAAATCCTGAAATCTATCATGATTCTATCATGCTCTTTGAATTGAGATTGCGTCAATGTGAAGTAATTTTAAATATAGGTGATGATAATACCTATACGGATGTAGCTTTAGAAACAAGCGTAGAATAAAAGTAAAAGGGAGCAACTGTTATAAGTTGCTCCCTTTTTCATATATAGATTATTTTTCTGTTTCTTTAATTTTAGTTTGTACTTCGCCAGTTTTAATTTTATTGCTTTCTGAGAAGCGTAATAAATCGCCTTCAATAATTTTGTCAGACATTCGTAATTCATTTTGTGCACGTTTAATGAGGGCTTGAGCTTCTTTTTTTGGTAAATCTACAATTTCACCTGTTATACGGTCGTAGAAAGTGTTGTTTTTGTATGCATACTTATCTGTAATAAAGCTACCATCACGTAAAACAACAAATCCGGTATATTCATCTGAAAACATATCATGGCCAAAACGAATATCGTTCGTAGTATCAATCCCAAGTAAATTTAGAATAGTAGGTTTCATATCGATTTGTCCTGTAGGCTTTGAAATCGTTTGACCTTCTGTTTGGCCAGGCATATGAATATATAAAGGTGTGCGTTGTAAATTTAAAGTATCAAATTCTGTTATTTGATCTTTTTCTAAAAACTGTGCCATTGCACGATTATGTTTTTCAGAAATGCCATAATGATCACCATACAATACAATAATAGAATCATCATACATTCCTTCGGCTTTTAAACGCTCAATAAATTTTTTGATGGATTCGTCTAAGTAACGTGCTGTTACGATATAACGATCAAATACGCCATTACCAGAGTTATATGGTTCAATGAATTTTGTATCTTCATCATACGTAAATGGATAATGGTTCGTTAGCGTAAGGAAACGAGCGTAAAATGGTTGATCAACAGTTTTTAATATATCTACAGATTGATCAAAGTATTCGATATCTTTTAATCCCCAATTTAAATTTGTTTCGGGCGTAATTTTGTAATCAAGTTCATTATAGTAACGATCATAACCAAGAGCAGAGTACATAATGTTACGATTCCAAAATGTTGCGTTATTCGCATGGAATACAGAAGTGAAATAACCTTGCTGACGTAAAATTTCTGGCGTCGCAGTATAATCATTGTTACCGTGTGTGAAAAATACAGCTCCTCGATTTAATGGATACAACGACGTATCAATTAGAAATTCAGAATCGGACGTTTTTCCTTGCCCAGTTTGGTGGAAAAAGTTATCGAAGTAATAGCTTTCATTTATGAATTGATTCAAGAATGGTGTAACTTCTTGACCGTTAACTGATGCGCCTATTAAGAAGGTTTGCAGGGATTCAAGAGTGACGACAATTACATTTTTTCCTTTCGCTGCACCAAACATATTAGGGTTTGGCTCGCTTTGGTTTGCTTTTACGTAGTTTTCAGTTTCTTGTAATTTACTACTATCAGCAAGCGCTTTTTGTGAACCGGCTTTTACTTGCAGTGTTAAGTCATATACTTGGTGAGTATATAGGCCTAAATTTTTGACAAGCATGACTCGGTCGAATGATCTCGTTAATAATTCAGGGCGCTCTTTTTCTGCAAGATGTAGATTCGCAAAGAATACACCAATTGTTAAAAGAAAGTATAACAAGCGTGTAGAATGAGTTACACGTTCTGTTTTAAAGACCAATGATTTCTTTTTTAATAAAATAAAGAAGAAAACAATGTCTACGAATGCGAGTATAATTTTGTAGTTTAATATTTCTATAATACTGCCGCCTAATTGTCCAAAGTTTGAGGTTTGTCCAAGTACTGGTAATGTAACGAAATCACTATAAAAATCATAGAACATTACATTTCCAACGAGTACGATTGTTAATAAGAAATTAATACATAGCGCTATATAATTTCGCTTTTCACCAGTTGCAAATAATGCTAATCCAACAAATGCTAATGATGCGGCTAGAGGACTAATAAACAAAATAAGCTCTTGCGTTGAAGACTCGATTTTTAAATCAAAACTGAATCGCGTAATAAGATATGTTTTTAACCATACTGCTAAAGCCATTATTATAACAAAGCTTATATTTTGCATTTGTAAATTTATTTTATTCTTCATTTTTACACCTTCTTTATACAATTTATTTAACTGGAGTTATATATTATGTTTTTATAACTATTAGAGTGTAATGAACCATTTCGACTCTGTTTTCTAAAGGGAATAATTTGAAGTATTCATATACATACAATGGGGATTTTTAAAGCGTAGTAGCATAAATATAACTCTTTTTGAGAAACGGGCAGAACAAGTCATAGTTGTAGTGAAATTGACTTATAGACATCCTACCATATTAAACACTATGATGATGTTACAAAATATCGAACAAATGAAAGTGAAAATGGATAGAGACTTTTAAAACTGTTGACATTCAATTTATTAGAATTGAATGCCAATCGTTTTAAATATACAGTTATATTACATATGTATCTTGTAAAATCTCGACTTTTTGTCGGTTAATTATTAGCCGGGAAGGATAGGGGACTTATTAATATACTTTTACTATATATAAGTAAAGTATTTTGAAATTGAAAATATTTGACTGACATCTTAATAATAGAAATTAAATGTCAGATAAGTACTTTCCAACATACAGACCACTTGCAGCTGCTTGAGATAATGAATGCGTAACGCCTGAACAATCTCCAATTAAAAATAGCCCATGTATACTAGTTTCGAAATGATTATTAATTTTTATCGTAGGAGCATAGAACTTTCCATCCATTCCATATAATAAAGTATGTTGATCGATAGGCTCTTGTATAAATTGTTCTAAACATAATAAAAATTTTTTGAGCCCTTCAATATATAATTGAGGAATTTCTTGATTCAAATCTCCATAATCCCCTTGTAGGGTAGGCTGTATACGATTATGTTCCATGCTGTTTTCCGCCGTAGGTTGTTTCTTTAGTAAGTCCTCTAAGCGCTGTATAACAATCCGGTCTCGTCCTTGGTTAATACCTTTAATAATTGAACTTGCATACAGATTTGCTTCTTTGAGAGTTGGAAAATAGCAAGGAATAAATAAAGTGAAATTTAAATTAGAAGTGCTAGTTCCTTGCTCTCGAAAATTTTGACCGTCAGGCATAACTAAACCTTCTTCGTACTTTCGAATGATGCGTCCTTTTGGATTCATACAGTAAGTAGTTGCTGTGAAATGCTCACCTTGATAAGAAAGTTTTGTTTCAAAAGTATCTTTTAATATAGAACGTAATTGATGTTCTTTCATTTCTACTCTAATACCTAAATCTACACGAGTTTGTTCCTGGGAAATATTTAATGAAGTGCACATTTCTTTTAACCAATCCGCCCCAGAGCGTCCAGTTGCAAATACTATTTGCTTAGATTGAACTGTTCCTTGATTTGTCTCTATTGTAAAATAATCTTTCTGTTTCAGAATATGTTGTACATCTATATGAAATTGAATATTTATTTTCGTAAGTAAAAATTCATAGAGCTGCTGAAAAATGTTACTGGAAAGTGTAGTACCAAGGTGTCTTACTTCTGTTGTTAGCATTTGTAAACCACACGCTTCAGCTCTCTTAGTGAGACTTGAATTTTCAGTAGAATATTTTGAAACCGAACTTCCACCAAACTGACATAGAATTTCATCTACTTCAGCCATGAGTTGGATAAAGCCCTCTTTACCGACTTTTTGCTCAAGTTCTCCGCCAAATCCGTTTGTATAATTAAATTTCCCTTCAGATTTTCCTAAACCACCAAACCCAAAATATTTATCACATGTAGTACAATTACACACTTTTCCTTCGTCTAAAGGACAATGGCGATCTTCTAGCGCTTTACCTTTATCAAGAATTAAAACTTTTTTGTTACTTTTAGCTAGTGAATAAGCCATAAAAATGCTACTTACTCCAGCGCCGATAATTGTAACATCATACATATTCTTTCACCTGCTAACGGATAGTTTGTTTTTTATTTTTCTAGTGTATAACAATTTTATAAAGTTAAGAAATAGCTTTTATTAATAAAGAGAGAGTTTTTGAACTTTATACTTTTTCAATTTCTTCGAAGGATGGATTAAATACAAACATTTTTATTTGAAAGCAGCTATAGTTTTATTTTGTTATATGCTTAATAAAATATTAGATATAAAAAAGAACAGACCTTTTCAGTAAAGAGGTCTGTTAATCATTTTAACTCTTATTTAGCAAACGCGTGGTTACCAATTACCGCTACTGTTTGACGTGTCGTAATCCATTTGTCTGTTGATGTTTTTGGATTGTAGAAATAAAGCCAATCAGAATGTACTCCGTTTGTGGAGATAGCCTCTTCTACAGCCATTTTTGCTTCAGCACTTGCAGGCTGATTAATTCTTCCATCTGTAACAGGAGTAAAGGCATATCCGTATTTAATAGGTTCATAAATAACGCCTGTTATTGTATTTGGAAAACCTTTTGCATGTACACGATTTAGTATAACTTTCGCTACTGCTACTTTTCCTTTATAGGATTCGCCACCTGATTCAGCGGTAACTAAGCGTGCCATTAAGTCTTTTTCTTTTTCTGAAATGCTTGAGTTGATTTTTAAATGTTGTCCTGTATAAAGCTTGTTTCCGACTGTATTGTTAATTTGTTTTATAGATTGGACGGTGACATTGTAACGCTTTGCTATCGTTTCTAATGAATCTCCCGGTTGTACTTGATAAATAATTTGTCCAGAAATGTTCGCAGATTTGGCGTTTTGACTAACAGTGATTTTATTTGATTTCACGGACTCTGGAATATGTAACTGTTCGCCAATAAAAGTTTGATCGTTTCCTTTATTATTAGCCTGTTTAATGGATTGTATTGAAACGCCGTATTGTTTACTAATGCCCCAAAGTGTATCGTTCTTTTTTACTGTATGAATGGTAGAAGCTTCAGCTGTACTTTGACTACATACAAATGTAATTGCAGCTGCAGATAAAGGGATTATATGTTTTAGTTTTAATAATTTCATTGTAAATCCTCCTAAGAAAAAATTAAGGTGAAACTGTTAAGTAATGTAGTTTGAAATGTATATATGCGTAATATATTAATGTAAGTATATTAGCACATATAAAATAAATAATCACCATAAGTTTCTTATTCATGTAGTGTAGAGTCCGAATATGAAATATTGCATATGAAAATACATTGAAGTTCATATTTCTGATTACTATAATCTATTTAGTAGAAAGGGAATATGTTATAGAAATAAAATCATTATAGATTAATATAATGATTAATAATTATTAATAGGAGGATTGATGTAATGAAAATATTTCAAAAAATGTGTGCGTCAACTGTAATCATTACAACATTTTTAGGAATAGGAGGCACTGTCAATATTGTAAATGCTGATTCTATAAAACAGCAGAGTAAATTAGGGATAGAACAAGAAACAGGTAAGCAAATCATTGTAAAATTTAGAGCGGATTTGAAATTGCCATATGAAGATGGTATTGAAAAACAAATACAATCTCAAACGAACGATAAAGTAATAAAAGATTTTTTGACAGAATATCCAGATGTAACATTTACTCGTTTATTCACATCTGTAAGTCCGGAACAAATACAAAACCTAGAAGTGAAAGCACCTAATAATGTATCTACAAGTTTATCAAACTACTATATTCTTCAAAATCAAAATAGTGGGCATGAAGAAGAACTAGTGGATAAGTTAAAGGCATCTTCTTTAATAGAAGATGTGTATATGAAGAAACAAGAGAAAATAATGCCACCTGAAGTGCAACCATCAAGTGTATCGCTTAATCCTAATAACAATCCTAGATTTAAAAAACAAGGCTATCTTGAAGCAGCTCCATACGGTATTAATGCGCCTTTCGCCTGGGGAGTTCAAGGCGGTAATGGAAATGGTATAACTTTTGTTGATATGGAATACGGTTGGCTATTAAATCATGAGGATTTATTACATCAAAATATTGAGTTAATGTCTGGAAGAAATATAGATCAGCATGTCGGCCATGGGACGTCTGTACTAGGAATTGTATCATCTGAGGATAATGAAGTTGGGAATATCGGGATTGCGCCAAAAGCGAAAGCAAAGGTTATCTCTCAAATAAGAGATAACGGACAGTATAATACAGCTGATGCAATACTAAGTGCTGTAAATCATTTAGAAACTGGAGATGTTTTATTATTAGAGGCACAAGCATCCTTTGATGGATATGGTGATAAATATTTACCTGTTGAAGTACAACCAGATATCTTTGATGCAATTCGTGCTGGTACAGATAAGGGTGTTGTAATTATAGAGGCTGGAGCAAATGGGTGGAATGATTTAGATCAGTTTAAAGATAGAAATGGTAAACAAGTCTTAAATCGTAATAGTAAAGATTTTAAAGATTCAGGTGCAATTATGGTAGGAGCCAGCTCTTCATCTTTTCCTCATGAGCGTATGTGGTTTTCAAATTATGGAAGCCGTATTGATGTATACGGGTGGGGAGAAAATGTAGATACAACTACAGCCGAGCAAAGTCGAAGTGCTGTAAATCTTTATACTTCAAGCTTTAGCGGAACATCTAGCGCTTCACCAATTATTGCTGGGGCAGCAACTTTAGTACAAAGTATTGCTAAAGAACGTTTAGGACAACCATATAGACCTAGTGAACTAAGAGCAATATTAAGCAACCAGAGCACAGGAACAAAATCTAAAGATCCATATGCAGATAAAATTGGTGTTTTACCAGATTTGAAGTCTATACTAGTAAACTTAGGGTATGAACAAAGAGAACCAAACGGTGGGAATGGGGTACAAGTAACAGAAAATGAACCCAATAATGAGCCTAGACAGGCAACTAAAGTTAACTTTCATACACCGATGAAAGGAACACTACATAATAGTGATAGAGTAGATGTATTTACTTTCCAAATTGACTCGCCAGAAAATATTAATATTTCTCTACTAAATGAACAAAATATCGGAATGACATGGGTACTTCATCATGAATCAGATTTAAATAACTATGTAGCATATGGTGAAAATGAAGGAAATGTAGTTAAAGGAACTTATAATGCAAAGCCAGGTAAATATTATTTATACGTCTATAAATTTGAGAATAAAGATGGTTCATATGTATTGAATATAAAATAGGTGTAAGGAACTTCAGATGAAGTTCCTTTAAAATTTTCTAATTCAGTATATGTGAATGATTTTTTAATTTTATTTCTATGCAATATTTCATATTGATGAAATATTATTTATTTTTTATGAACTAGCTTATATTATATTCAATAAGTTTGATATAAAAAACAGAAAAAGAGAGGGATAATAATGAGCAATAAGAAGTTTATTTTGAAATTATTTATATGTAGTACAATATTTATCACATTCGTATTTGCTTTACATGATAAGCAAGTAGTTGCAGCTAGCTCTGCTAATGAGCTTGAAAATTGGTCAAAATGGATGCAACCTATACCTGATAATATTCCGTTAGCACGAATTTCAATTCCAGGAACACACGATAGTGGGACGTTCAAGTTGCAAAATCCGATTAAGCAAGTATGGGGAATGACGCAAGAACATGACTTTCGTTATCAAATGGATCATGGAGCTAGAATTTTTGATATAAGAGGACGTTTAACAGATGATAATACGATAGTACTTCATCATGGGCCATTATATCTTTATGTAACATTGCATGAATTCGTAAACGAAGCGAAACAATTTTTAAAAGATAACCCGAGTGAAACAATTATTATGTCTTTAAAAAAAGAGTATGAGGATATGAAAGGGGCAGAAGGTTCATTTAGTAGTACGTTTGAAAAAAATTATTTTGTTGATCCTATCTTTTTAAAAACAGAAGGAAATATAAAACTTGGAGATGCTCGTGGGAAAATTGTACTACTAAAAAGATATAGTGGCAGTAATGAAACGGGAGGATATAATAATTTTTATTGGCCAGATAATGAGACATTTACCACAACTGTAAATCAAAGTGTAAATGTAACAGTTCAGGATAAATATAAAGTGAGTTATGATGAGAAAGTAAAATCTATTAAAGATACGATAAATGAAACGATTAACAATAGTGAAGATGTTAATCATCTGTACATTAATTTTACAAGTTTGTCTTCTGGTGGTACAGCATGGAATAGTCCATATTACTACGCCTCTTATATAAATCCTGAAATTGCAAACGATATAAAACAAAAGAAACCTACAAGAGTAGGCTGGGTAATGCAAGACTACATAAATGAAAAGTGGTCACCGTTGCTGTATCAAGAAGTTATAAGAGCGAATAAGTCACTTATAAAAGAATAAAGATGATAGAAAGAAGCGATAAAATACGTCGCTTCTTTTTGTTTCCCCAAAACCAACATTAGATATCGTACTTTCATGATAGAAAAAAATAAAAACATACGATATAATTATACATATAAAATTTGTACCTATAAATTTTATATGTAGTAATGAATTTGATTTGTTGTAATGAAATGGAGGTATATACTATGAAGTTTCCACATGATTTTTTATTCGGAGCTGCTTCAGCTTCTTATCAAGTAGAAGGTGCATGGAATGAAGAGGGAAAAGGTATTACGAATTGGGATGAGTTTTCAAAAATTCCTGGGAAAACATATAATGGAACAAATGGTGATGTAGCTGTTGATCATTATCATCGATATAAGGAAGATGTTCGCTTAATGGCTGAGATGGGGTTAGAATCGTATCGTTTTTCTATTTCTTGGGCGAGAATATTGCCGACTGGAGATGGAGAGGTAAATGAAAAAGGAATCGAATTTTATAACAACTTAATTGATGAATGTTTAAAATACGGGATTGTACCGTTTGTCACCTTATATCATTGGGATTTACCATTACCGTTAGAAAAAGATGGTGGATGGACGAATAAAAGAACAGCAGAGGCTTTCGTAAAATATGCAGAAACTTGTTTTAATGCATTTGGTGACAGAGTTAAGCATTGGATTACTTTTAATGAGACAGTAATGTTTTGTGGATTAGGTTATTTAAAAGGTGCACATCCACCAGGAATACAAAATGATGTTCCAAAGTATTTTCAAGCGACTCATTATGTATTTTATGCACATGCGAAAACAGTTGCGGTGTACAAGCAGCTGAAACAATATGGTGAGATTGGGATTACACATGTTTTCTTACCTGCTTATAGTGTGGATGATCAAAAAGAAAATATACGAGCAGCAAATCATGCGAATGAATATGAAACGTATTGGTATTATGATCCAGTGTTAAAAGGTGAGTATCCGTCTTATGTTGTACAACAATTAAAGGAAAAAGGGTGGACTCCTAATTGGACGGTTGAAGAATTAGAAATCATTAAACAAAATGCAGAAGAAAATGATTTTATTGGTTTGAATTATTATCAACCAATACGAGTAGAAAGATACGATATGGATATAAAGAGTGAGGAACATTCTCGAGAAAACTCAACACTTGCTCCAGGTAATCCTTCTTTTGATGGTTTTTATCGAACAGTCAAAATGGATGATAAAACATATACAAAATGGGGATGGGAAATATCTCCCGAAGGCTTCTTAGATGGATTGCATATGTTGAAAGCGCGTTATGGTGACATAAAGATGTATGTAACGGAAAATGGACTTGGTGATGAAGATCCAATCATTGACGGAGAAATTGTAGATGTTCCGAGGATTAAATTCATTGAAGAGCATTTAAAAGTAATGAAGCGTGCAATTGAAGAGGGAATTAATTTAAAAGGTTATTATGCATGGTCAGTGATTGATCTTTTAAGTTGGTTAAATGGATATAAAAAGCAATATGGCTTTATTTTTGTCGATCATAATGATAACTTAAAACGTAAGAAGAAACTTTCGTTTCATTGGTATAAACATGTGATCGAAACGAGAGGAGAAGAGTTATAACAGATAAAAGAGTATTTTAGGAGAAAGTGTATGAGTGCAAAGTATAAACAAATTGCAGATGTGTTAGAGCAAAACATTCGAGACGGGCTTTTTAATGAAACGAAAAAACTACCTACAGAAGAAGCGCTGATGAATCGGTTTGAAGTAAGCCGTAATACGATACGTAAAGTAATTAGTCAGCTTGTGAATAGAGGTTATATTTTTCAAGTACAAGGTAGTGGCATGTTTTTACGCGAAACTTCTGTAACAGATTACATTAATTTAGGAAGTTTACGTGGACTAACGAAAAATCTCGTTTCGCAAAATATTGAAACGAAAGTGTTAGAGCTTGAAGTAATAGATGCGGACGAAGAGATAGCAAAGCGGATGCAATGCGAAGTTGGAACTAGGCTGTATTTTTTGAAGCGTTTAAGAATTGTAGATGCTAAACCATTCTCTATTGAAGTAAGTTATTTCAAAAAGGATATTATTCCATATTTGAATGAAGAAATAGCATTGAGTTCTGTATACAGTTATTTAATTGAAGATTTACGATTAAATATTGGTTTTGCCGATAAAGTTATTAGTTGTGAAAAAGTAAATAAAGAAAATGCACAGCTTTTAGAATTAAATGAAAGTGATCCGGCGCTTCTTATTGAAAATACAGTTTATCTTGTAAATGGAACAATTTTCGAGTTATCTCAATCGATGTTTCATTATGAAAAGACGAAACTTTTAAATCGGATTAATTTCAAGTGAAAATCAATATAAATAATCCAGCGAAAAAGCAATTGGTCCTAAGTGATCAGTTGCTTTTTATTATTAAAGTGGATGAGCAAAAAAACATGAAAGTGGTTGGTCCGTTTTTTGCAAACATCTATTATGATAAGAGAAGAAAGGTAGTATTGTATCAATGTTTTAAAGAGGAAGGTTTTTTGTAAGTTTTTTAATTAAAATAGATGGTTCTTAGAGAGGTGAAAAGACAATGAGTTTTGCAATTTCACTAGTGGTTATTATTGTAATTGTATCGCTATTTGGAACCGTACTAGTTGCGCGAAATGTAGAGGGAAATTACGGCAAGTCTACAAAGAGAAATGTGAAAAACTTATCTGCAATCTATATTCTTCTTCTTTTTGTTCTACTGATGGGGGTAACATGGTATGCGGTAATGGTTTGATAGTTTGTAACAGAACTGAAACGAGAGTATGAAGCTGGAATTTCAGAAGCTATCGAGTAATCGGAAAGAGAACCATTTTGGATATATCCATTTTAGGGTAAGAAAATGTGACTGATTAATACTAATTTTACGGTGAATACTGTTAGTAATAAATGGAGGATCATTCGTTTTGAAAGGAGGGAACTAGATGGAATGGAAACCGAATCGTGCAGATAAGACACCTGTTTATAAACAAATTGCTGATTATATTGAAAGAGGCATTTCTTCAGGTGAATTTCCTTCTGATAGTAAGTTACCTTCTGAGCGTATATTGGCAAAGGAATTACAAGTGAACCGGAGCACCATAGTAGCTGCGTATGAAGAATTAAAATCACTTGGAGTGGTAGAACGGAAAAAAGGAAGCGGAACACGGGTGAATACAGACATATGGGGTGTCTCACATAAACGAATACCGAACTGGGGTAGGTACGTTGAAGATGGATCGTTCTTACCTAACGTACCGCTTGTCCAACAAATTCGAACGGAAACACAAAAAGATGACTTAATTAATTTAGCAAGTGGTGAACTGTCACCAGAATTAATTCCGAGTGATAGATTTCGAACGATTTTGTCAGAGAAAACATTTATGGAAAACCTCGGTTATGACCATCCACTTGGAAATGAGATGTTGAGAAAAACAATTGCAGCACATGTTCAGCAATATAAACAAATTGAAGCAGATTCAAGCTCTATTCTTATTACATCTGGAGCACAACAGGCGCTTAATCTTATCGTTCAATGTTTATTAAAACCTGGCGATGCGATTGCGATTGAAGATCCTTCGTATTGTTTTTCGCTTCCAATGTTTAAATCGGCCGCTTTAAACATATTTCATTTACCTGTTGATGAATATGGAATGAATCCAGATGACTTAATCGATTTGCACAAAAAGCATCGTATTCGTATGGTTTTTTTGAATCCAGATTATCACAATCCAACTGGTACTGTGCTTTCATTAGCGAGACGTAAAAAGGTTTTAGAACTGTCTTCTGAGTTCGGTATACCAATTGTAGAAGATGATCCGTATAGTTTGATTTCTTTTAATGGAGAGATGAACCCGACATTAAAATCAATGGACCAAAATGGAAATGTTCTTTATATAAGTTCATTATCAAAAATTGTTGCATCAGGATTACGTATTGGATGGATAATTGGTCCTACGCGCGTAATAGAGCGTTTAGCAGATGCAAAACAGCAAGTTGATTTTGGCCATAGTGTATTTACACAGTGGGTAGCAAATCAATTTTTAGAATCAGAGGATTTTCATACGCATATTACAATGCTTCGGGGACAATTGAAGAAAAGAAGAGATGAATTAATGAGAAAGCTTGAAGAATTATTAGGGGACCGAGTTGAATTTTTCATTCCGGAGGGCGGAATACATTTGTGGTGCAAAGTGCAAGGAGCATTTGATGAATATCATTTATTAGGTGAATCGATACGAAATGGTGTAGCGTTTGTTCCAGGGAGTGTTCTAGGTTCGAGAAGTGACTATATACGATTTACTTTTGGTAGAGCAAATGGAGAACAAATTCAGATTGGAATTACAAGGTTTGCAGAGACTTTAAATGAGATTTTATCATAAGGATGTGCGACATTGAAATGAGGGAAGGCAATGAAGTATGTAAAGCTTTTACTTCAAGTAGGAATGCTATATGTATTTAGCTTAGCTGGTCTATGGATTCAGAAAGTTTTCGAACTCTCGATGCCAGGAAGTTTAATAGGGATGTTAATTTTGTTCATACTCCTTTCTACTCGTATTTTACCATTAAAGTGGTTTGAGATAGGTGCGGAAAAATTAATAGTATTTTTACCGTTATTTCTCATTCCTTCGACAACGGGATTAATGGAATATGGACATTTTCTTTTAAGTAAGGGGAGTAGTATTTTTCTTTTAGTTGTTGCAAGTACGGTAGTAACATTGATTGTTTCAGGTTATGTAAGTCAATCGCTAGTAACATCTAAAAATAAAATCGACAAGGTGCGTTATTGAAATGCTCTTAATTTTTATTACTGTAATAATATATATATTTGCGACAAAGTTATATAAAAAAATTACGTTTCCATTCACTTTACCAGTGTTAACGGTAACAGCGATTATGATTTGCTTATTCCTTACATTAGGAATTTCGCATCAAGATTATAAGGAAAATGGGGGAGACATTCTTTCAGGATTCTTGAGCCCTGCAATTGTAGCGTTAGCTATCCCTCTATTTAAAGAGCGAAAGATACTTATGAAAAATTTTTTATCGATACTTATCGGTGTAGTGATAGGTATAGTGGCTGTAGCGAGTATGAATGTAGTGATTGGTGGAATTTTAAATATAGATAAGGAACTTATATTAACTACTCTACCACAATTAGCAACGATGCCTATTGCTCTTTCATTAGCGGATCAAATTGGAGGTATTCCATCTATGACTTCTAGTTTTGTAGTTGTTGCAGGAATAACAGGTGCTATTATCGGACCTACAGTACTGAAGTTTTTCCGTATAACAAGTACGATTGGAAAAGGAGTTGGAATGGGCTGTGCATCACATATTATCGGGGTGAGTCGTTTAGTGAAGGAAGGCGAGAAAGAAGCTACAATCGGTTCGGTAACGATGATTGTAACAGGAATACTCATTAGTATATTACTACCATATGGAACGAAAATTATTTTTTAAATGTAATGGAGATGATAAAAATGACAACATGGTTTATGGTTACATTATTTATTTTTGGAGCTATTAAAGTATTAGTTTCTAGTATGCCTACTTCTGTTGTAGAATCAATTATTAGTAAATTTGAATTGCATCAAAAGCTTGAGGAGGAGAATACCTCTATATCGATAGATGGAAAGAATATAGAAGGAGAAATGAAACTACAAGTTCTTCATGAATTTAATGAGGCTTTATTTTTAGATAAACATTATTTCCCGCCACACGG
This sequence comes from Bacillus cereus, assembly GCF_002567495.1. GTDB lineage: Bacteria > Bacillota > Bacilli > Bacillales > Bacillaceae_G > Bacillus_A > Bacillus_A cereus_AQ. Next base: position 58,296 of record NZ_NVAP01000043.1, read on the forward strand.
AGAAGGGATACCAATAGTCATTGATACGAAGAAAGGGAATAAAGAGATGAGATTTTCTCTATATAGCTACGAGGAACATGTTGATGTTATTAAGCAATATAAGAAGAAAGTCGTTGCCTATCGTTTACGCTCTAAAAGCCTTCAAACTCTGGCACCATTAGCAGTAACGGAAGAGTATGCTTAAGAAGAGACCTATAATGGCCTCTTTATTTTTTTATCCAGTTATATACGTTCCAAATAAAAGAATGAAAAATCATATAACCAAATAAAGAATATGTATGGTTCCAATTTGTACTATGTACAAATAAACCTAAACTTTCAGCAATTTGTTCAAAAATACTGGCACAAATACCTATTGAAATAATAAATAGAATTCTAGAAACTTTAGATAATTTTTTTGAAATGTGTATAAAGATAACGGTTAAAATCGGCAGTACGAATAATGTGAAAGCTATATTAACCGAAAATGTGGATGAGAAGGGCCTAACCGGAAAGGAATATATTTGTTTATGAACAAAAAAAGCATCTAAGCAAGTTCCAATAATAGAAGAGAGAAAGATTGTAACTATTAATGCTAGAAAATCATTCTTCTTCTCGAAGGAGGACGTTTTTCTTTGCGAGAATTGCGAGTTCAATTTTTTCGAGTGTTTTACAGTAGTCTTCTGTAATTTGTCCATGTATATTTTCCTCCTTATCAACTAAGTAATTTACAACTTGCCAGTCCGTAAACCAATCTTCGCTGTCACCTTCTTCATGTTTCATATCTCGCCATGCATAGATGAGTTCAGGGCTGTATATACGATAAGCGCTGCTACGTAACTGGCATTTCTTTATTCGGCGCTTATAAAACTCACGGGAAAAAGATTCATTTACACTTGAAAATAAATGAGGCCAGTAATCTTTCCTTGATCCTGTATGTGGATGGTGTTGAGCCCAGCTAATTATTTGAGATAAAACATGTGTATCCCGAAATAATAATGAATACAACCTTTTTCCGATTAAGATTCGTTCATGTAAGGAAGTAAAATGCTTCATTGTATCCCCAAATAGTAATACTTTTTGTCTCTTATCATTTTCGTAGAATGGGAAAAGGATATGATTAAACTGAAAAAAATCAAAGAGTTTAAATCCAATACTATTTAGTACAGTCTTTTGAAAGTGTACATTTTGAATCACTCTTTTTTCTAAGTAGTTTTGTTCATTAATAATAGTTGCAATCGCTAATGTTTTTTTATTACCTGTTTTCCAAAAATCGTTCCACATCGTTTCCATAAATGTAGAAACGTTTAGGTGAGGGAGAAGGTGAAATAGCTTTTGTGATCTTTTTACACTTTGTTCGTAAAGCAAAAATTGAGGATATACATCTTGGAAAATGAGCCAATTCCCTCTTTCTAAAAAAGAAAAAAATATGAGTTGATCTTTCTCTGATAAAATTCTCGTATATAAATCACCCTTTAAATCAGTCATATTCCAACCGCCGTTACGTGATACCATATGCCCAAGTAGTGCCCAATGTATTTCTGGATATTGAATGTAAAATTGGTAGTATGCGCGTGTTCTTGTAACATTATTTTTATTTAGCCGTTCTGTTTGTATTTTTATTTTGTTGATGATGAGTTGCTCTTCTGTCGTTAATTTATAAATCGTGCCAGAAGGCATGATCTTGCTTTTTTGTTTTAATTCATTCTTTACATCGAATAGGGAGAGAGGCAGTACTTTGGAAAGTCCGTTATATGTATGATTTGAATTGCTTCGGTACATTCCGTTACCTCCCTTTTTTTATAAATTTAAACATGATTATTGGCTATGAATCATTCTATTTATTTTATTACGAGTATAAGAAATAAATGAGCGGTGTTTTTTTACAAGGAATGTAGTTATCATGCAAACAGTATAAAAAATTTTGCTGTTGTAAGGTGAAATGAAAAACAGAAACTATGTTTAATAGTTTCTGTTTTTTTATTTTGTCAATTAAATGTAACAAACGACGATTATGATTTGAATCAATTGAAAATAATTCAATAAATACAATTTTAATTGAAGTGTTTTGTAGGAGGAAAAGGAATGCTAAATAAAATAATTTTAATTACTGGTGGTACAGGTTCGTGGGGACATGAACTTATAAAACAACTATTAGAAAAATCACCGAAAGAAATTAGGATTTTTTCAAGAAATGAAACGGTTCAGTTTGAAATGCAGCAACAGTTTATAAATGATGATAGATTAAAATTTATTATTGGAGATATTCGTGACAAGGATCAACTAGTCTATGCATGCCAAGGCGTACATTATGTTTTCCATCTTGCAGCTTTAAAACACGTTCCAGTATGTGAGTATTATCCTTATGAAGCTATAAAAACCAATATACATGGTACGCAAAATGTAATTGAAGCATCTATACAGATGCAAGTGGAGAAAGTTATATATGTTTCAACGGATAAAGCAGCCGATCCATCAAATACGTATGGGATGACAAAAGCAATTGGTGAAAAGTTAATGGTTCATGCGAATGTGCAAACGAAGAAAACAAAATTCATTTGTGTTCGTGGTGGAAATGTTTTAGGGACGAGTGGAAGTGTAGTACCGCTTTTTAAACAACAAATTAAAAGATCTTCACAAGTAGGGATTACCGATGCGAATATGACTAGATTTTTCTTAACAGTTGAAGATGCTGTTGGATTGTTATTTAAAGCCGTATATCAAGGTAGAGGCGGGGAAATCTTTGTTATGAAAATGCCGGCATGTAAAATAACAGATTTAGCAGAAGTATTAATTGAAGATTCGGAAAAAGAAAACGTTAAGGTAAAAGAGGTAGGGATAAGACCGGGTGAAAAATTAAGTGAAATGCTTTTATCTGAGGTAGAGAGTAAAACAAGTATAAGTTTTGATCAAAATTATTTTGTAGTACTACCGACTATTCCTATAGAAGGGCTTCAAGAATATTATGCTAGCTATCCGCTTGTGGATGTAAAGAGTTTTAGTTCTCAACAAGACTTACTTGCAAAACATGAGGTGAAACAAATGTTATTAAAAGGAGGGTTTTTACGATGAAAAAAAATGCGAGCCTTTTAATAACTGGTGCAAATGGTTTCACAGGACGTCATGCTTGCCAATATTTTTTAGAGCAGGGCTTTCATGTAATTCCTATGTTTCAAAATCGTACACATAGAGAAAAAGTTAGAAATGGTATTACTTGTGATTTAACTAATAAGAGCGAAGTAATGCAGGTAATAAAACAAATAAAGCCAGACTATGTATTGCATTTAGCAGGAAGGAATTCGGTCATAGAGTCTTGGACAGCTGCTCTTGAATATGTAGAGATTAATGTAATAGGGACGTTATATTTATTAGAAGCAATTAAGCAAGAAGCCCCGCATTGTAGAACATTAGTTATAGGATCTGCTTTGCAAGCAGATAGTATGAACGAAATGAAAATTTCAAATCCATATAGTTTAAGTAAAACGATGCAAGTCATTATTGCAGAGGCTTGGGGCGAGTTAATGGATTCAAATATTATCATTGCAAAGCCTTCAAACTTAATTGGTCCAGGGGTATCGAATGGCATTTGTTCGATTCTCGCAAAGAAAATGATAGATATAGAATCAGGTAGAAGTAAAGCCATTATTGAAGTAAACAGTTTGAAAGATAGTAGGGATTTTCTAGATGTACGTGATGCGGTTAAAGCGTACCATGTGTTATTACAAGATGGAATAAATGGAAAACAATATAATATCGGATCAGGAGTAAAACGATCTTTATTAGATGTACTAGAACAATATAAAGAATTAACACAGCTAAATTTTTTCATAGAAGAAACAGAGAAAAGTGAGAGCGACTCAAATGAGAGTTTAGCAATAGGAGAAATAAAAAGGTTAGGTTGGATCCCAGAAATTCAATTTCATCAATCATTAAAAGATGTACTTGAATATGCAAAGTGTAGTGACATCTGCATGCAATGAAGAACAAAAAAGGGTGTAAGAAATATATGAATGGTTATGAAGTAATAGATAATCAAAATACGCTATTTCTTTCAATTGTTGATACGCTGGACTGGAGAGATGAAGAAGCGCATATTTTGCGTCTTTATGAGGCAATAAATAAATATCGAGCGTATGTAGAAGAAAAAAAGGTTAATCGAATAAAGTCAGCATTAGAGACGGAAACTAGGTATGTAATCCAAGTCTTTGCTCAATATGAGTGTAGTGAGTATGGAAATGATTTTTATGAACTTATCAAAGATCTTTTACAAGATATAGAGGTAGAGTTAAAGATTTATATAAAAAATAATAAGTTTATTTACAGTTAAAAAGGTAAATATAAAGGTGGATATAAGTTATGAGCAAAACGATTCTTTTTACTGGGGGCGGTACAGCCGGACACGTTATGATTAATATTGTATTAATCCCTAAATTTATAGAGCAAGGATGGAGAGTCGAGTATATTGGATCCAAAAATGGAATTGAAAAATCATTAGTGCAAAATATTAAATACAATAGTGTTTCAACGGGCAAGCTTAGGAGATATTGGGATTGGGAGAACTTTAAAGATCCTTTTAAAATTATACGTGGTTGTTTACAAAGTTATAAATTAATTAAGAAAACAAAGCCTGACGTTATCTTTTCAGCAGGAGGATTTGTTTCAGTTCCTGTAGCTATAGGGGCATGGTTAAATCGTGTGCCTATAATTATACGTGAACCAGATAGTACATTAGGACTTGCCAATAAAATAGCATTACCTTTTGCTACAAAGCTATGTACAACATTTCCTCAGACAGGAGAAAATGTAAGGAATGAGAAGAAGGTTTATGTAGGACCAATTGTAAGGGAAGAAATTGAGAGGGGTAACGTATTACGAGGAAGAAGCTATTGTAAATTTCAGCAAGATAAACCAGTATTGTTAATTATGGGTGGGAGTCAAGGTGCTAAGTGGATAAATGATATGGTAAGGGAAAGTTTAGATACAATAATATTAAACTTTAATATTATTCATATATGCGGTAAAGGGAAGGTAGACTCATCTATTGGTATAGAGGGGTATATGCAATTTGAATATATAGGGGACGAGTTGCCGCATATACTAAATATGGCAAGTGTTGTAGTTTCCAGAGCGGGTTCTACTGCTATTTCTGAATTATTATTTTTGAAGAAACCGATGTTGCTTATCCCGTTAACTAACAGTTCCAGTAGGGGAGATCAAGTTTTAAATGCTGAATATTTTTCACGGCAAGGATATGCGGAAGTTATACTCCAAGACAGAGTAAGTACGAATACATTTATACATGCAGTAAATAAGTTGTATACAAATAAGGAGAGATATATTCAAAACATGAATGGATATAAGAAAACAAATGATGAGGGGATTCATCAATTAATAGATATAATAAATAAAGTGGTGAAGTAATAGAAATGTAAATAGAAAAACAAAAGGAAAGAAGGTATCTTCTTTCCTTTTTACTATATTTGTTCAAATTCATTATTACTTATTCTGATTAGCTCTGTACTATGGGTGAATGCCGTTTTCTAATAGCTCAGTAAACGTATGAATAGGAATAGGTTTACTGTAATAATAACCTTGAATAAACTGACATTTATTTTTTTGAAGGAAATTTACGTGTTCTTTCGTTTCTACACCTTCAGCAATGACAGACATTCCTAATGTATTTGCTAATGTGATGATCGTCTTAATAATTTCCATTCCATCATCACATGTTTCAGACATTGTGATAAATTCTCTCGGGATTTTTAACGTATCAATTGGATATAAAGGTAAGTAGGCTAGCGAAGAATAACCTGTACCAAAGTCGTCGATTGAAATGTGAATCCCTAAACTTTTTAGTGTACGCAGTTTTATCAATGTTTCTCGCTCATCCATCATTGCAATTCGCTCTGTTAATTCAAGATCGAGAGAACTTGCTGGTAAACCTGTATTTGCTAAAGTAGAAGAAATAGACTTTACAAAATCCTCTTGTTCAAATTCTTTAGCAGATAAATTTACACCTATTTTTAAATGCGAATATCCGAGTGCGTGCCAACGTTTCATTTGCTCGCAAGCCTGCTGTAATGTCCATTTACCTATGGAAATAATTTGTAGTGTTTCTTCTGCAATAGGAATAAACTCGTATGGAGAAATAATACCTAATTCAGGATGATTCCACCTAATTAAAGCTTCTGCACCGATAATTTTATTAGATTTACTATCAACTTGAGGTTGATAGTAAAGGAACAATTCTTCATTTTGTAGTGCGTTTGGTAAATCTTTTTCTAATCGTAATCGTCTTTCAATTTTTTTAGCGATTACATCGTCATAAATAGAGACAGAGTTAAGCTCTTTTGCTTTTGCATCATACATTGCGATATTAGCGTTTTTTAGAAGTGTAGCGGTATCGATTCCAGAATGTGGATAAATAGCGATGCCAATACTAAGTGATAAAGTTAATTTATGCTCATGTATGACAAACGGTTTTTTCATGCATTCAAATAATTGGTTACATAATTGGAATAAGAAATCTTCGTCAGTATAGTTTTCAATTATGATTGTAAATTCATCACCACCGATTCTTGACAAATGAGTATGTGATGGAAGACATGATTGGAATCGCTTTGCTAATTCTTCTAATATGTAATCCCCTGACGAGTGTCCAAGTGTATCATTAATTGCTTTAAAACGATCTAAATCTAAATATAATAAAGCAAACTCACTCTCTGTTGTTTTAGCATTTTTTATAACTCTTTTTAATTTCTTTTGGAAAAAGGCACGGTTCCCAATTTTCGTTACAGTGTCATGGAAAGCTAAATATTTTATTTCTTCTTGTTGTTTTTTGGAGGATGTAATATCTCTCACCATAATATAACTTCCGGAAATATGTTCGTCTATCATAATAGGAACAATAGTAACGTATAAAAAATAAGTAAAACCGTTCTTATACTGAGAACGTAGTTGTAACGAAGTAGGCTCTTGCTTTTTTACTTTTTCTAATGCCGATACAAGCTTATGCTTATCTTCATCTAAAATAATAGAAAGACAAGTCTCACCAAGTAAATCACTAGTTGTGGTTCCGAGTAGAATACTTCCTGCTTTATTTACATTTAAGAACGTACCGTTTAAATCAATCGTAAAAATAGGATCTGGATGATATTCATACAATGATTTGAATGTTTGTTGTTTTTGCGATAAAGCTTTTGATTTTTGGACCAAATCAGTAGTCCTTAAAGTAACTTTTTCTTCTAGTTGAGCATTAAATAGTTGTAAACGTTGTGTTAATTTTTTATTTTGCATATGTACAATGGATTGACGAATGAGTACGAATACAAAAGTAATACAATTTCCTGTAATCAGGATTGATGATGATGTTTGTTCTTTAAGTGTAAATCCAATTAAGATTGCAACAGCAAGATAAGGAAATAAGACTAAAACTTTTTCCCCTAGTATAGGATTTATAGTGAAATTACTTGTGTTTTTATTAATAGATTTCGGGATAGAGCCAGCTATTGCGATAAGTAATAAAGGTACTCTATATAAAAGTCGTAATAATGCCATCGCATCAGCCGATAAAAGAGTATGTAAGTAAAAATAAATATAGTTAAAAACTGCAGAGCTTATTAACACAGAAATAAAGATATACATTCTCCATTTTGATTTAAAAACTGTAGGGCGGAAAAAGAGAATAATACCTAGTAGTAGAAAGAGTAGATCTGCAATTGGATATAGAAATGAAAGGAAAATCTCTCCTATTGGAAGCGTCAATATACTTGAATCTGGTTGATTAAATAAATACCATTCTAATGTTAGTATGGAAGTGAGCACTATACATATATCACAAATAAAGAAAGCCTTTTCCCATTTATTACATTCTTTTAAAATTTTATAGCTGAAAGCGATAAAAAAGAAGCATAGAAATATCATGTAAAACATGTCAGAAATAGTAAAATAATGAATTGGAAATTGAAAATATTCATGTTGAAATGTAAATAGCATTTTCCCGAATAAAAAACTGCCCATTGCAACTGTAATACAAATCCAAAAGAGATTTGCACGGACCTTCTTTGAATATAAAGAGTATAGTAATGAAATAAATGTAATGCTTTCAACTATGAGTGAAGAGAAGCGTACATTGAAATCAGAAAAGTGATTAGGGAATATAAAGAAATATATAAGACAATAGCTAAAGTAACAAATTAAAGTTGTTGTTAATATACATAAGTGTAAATTTTTATTGAATTTCAAAACGATCACCTTCTTAAAAAATGTACAGAATTTATAATATCTATACGTAAGGATATTACTTGAAGATTGTATCAGATTTCCTTATAAAAATCATGTTTTTGAGAAGGAAATTAAAGAGTGTAATAATTATAGAATAAAAAAATATTACACTGTATAGTTTTTACGTATGAGAGATTCATATAGAATTTGTATATTTAGTCATTCCGTAAATTCTAATGGTTTTTTAATAGTTTGCAAGTGAATATGCAAAAATGCATGTAAGATGATGATTTTTTTGTTATGTAGTATTAAGTAATACTTTTGTATCTATTTCTTTTCATACTAATGCAGGATTTCAGAAATATGTTGTGTGTATACAATAATAAAGAGACCATTCATTACGATTTTAGTATGGGAGGAAGAGCATGAAAAATTGGGTGAAGTTTCGAATAGCACGTCCAACAGATAAGTTTGAAGAGGTTATAGCATTCTATGAAACAGGATTAGGTTTAAAGCGGATAGGTGAATTTTACGATCATGAAGGCTATGATGGGATCATGTTTGGACTACCAGATGAAGAATATCATTTAGAATTTACAAGACATAAAGAAGGAAGCCCTTGCCCAGCTCCAACGAAAGATAATTTACTTGTATTTTATATGCAAGAAGATAGTGAAATAGAAAAAATGAGTAAAAGGCTGTTTGCAATGGGGTATGATGAAGTAGCACCAGAAAATCCATATTGGAAAGATAAGGGCATAACGATAGAAGATCCGGATGGTTGGAGAATTGTGTTAATGAAAATAGAAGAATAGAGTTTTAAGTCTCGATAGGATAAAAACTATTGGCTTCCTTCTAAGTAATAAAATTAGGGGAAGCTTTTCGGTTTTATAATCTGAAAATTGATATTTGTAAAAATATTAAAAGGATATAAAATAAGAAAGTGTATTCTTACAGAGTGGATAGTATTTCCACTAAATAGGGAGGGTTTCTTATGATATATCGAATTAAAGATGCAGAAATATACTATGAAATTGTGGGAGAGGGTAAACCGGTCATTATCATACATGGCTGCACCCCTGACCATAGATTAATGATGAAATGTATGGAATCAGTATTTCAGAAATATGAAGGTTATAAGCGAATATATATTGATTTACCTGGAATGGGAAAATCGAATGCTCCAGATTGGATAAATAGTTCAGATCGTATAGTAGAAGTGCTTATCACATTTATTGAGGAAATCATTTCTACTGAAAAATTTTTATTGGTAGGAGAATCATATGGAGGCTATTTAGCCAGAGGTATACTTACAAAGATGTTTGAGAGAGTGAATGGATTATTATTAGTATGCCCTGTTGTTGTAGCGGAGCCAGAAAAAAGGATACTTCCAGATAAACAGTTAATTGTACAAGATGAGGACTTTTTAAAGACGCTCACTTCCACGGAAAGAGAAGAATTTTGTGAGTTAGCAGTGATAGCAAATGAATATACATATACGCGATTTAAAGAGGAAATTAAGCCTGGGTTAGATGTTGCTAATTATGAATTTATTGAAAGATTGCAAAAGAATTACCCTCTTACTATGGATTTTCAGCGTGAAAAATATGAAAAGCCCGTTCTTTTACTGACTGGAAGACAAGATATATCAGTAGGTTATCAAAATATTATAGGAATTATTGAAGAGTATCCAAGAGCAACATTAGCGGTGTTAGATATGGCAGGGCATAATTTACAAATTGAACAGCCTGAATTATTCGAGAGTTTAGTAGGAGAATGGATTAGACGAACAAATCAACCCATTTTATAAAGTATTTTAAAGAAGAATGTTAAGTATTACGATTACGCTTAAGTGTTGAGATGGGATAAATGAACGTGATGTATTAACTTATAAATATTTTCAAGGAGGAATTATGAATACGTATATCTATATGGTTAGACATGGTGAATCACCAAAACTAGAAGAAAATGAAAGAAGGCGCGGGTTAACTGAGAAGGGACATATGGATGCCCGTAGAGTAACTGACATATTAAAAGCGGAGAGGATTGATACTTTTATTTCCAGTCCCTATAATCGGGCTATGTTAACGATAGAGGAGTCAGCTAATTTCCATGAAAAAGAAATAGTAGTATATGAAAATCTTAAAGAGTGTATGTTTTCAAGTGAGGATCAGGTTATATCAGACAAAGAGGTGTATCCACTTGTACAGAAGATGTTCTCTAATCCGGACTTTGCACGAACGGAAGGAGAGTCATATGCAGATTGCCAGAGAAGAGTAGTGAAAGTATTAAAAGAAATCTTAATGGATTTTCAAGGACGAAAAATTGTAATTGGTACACACGGGCTTGTCATGACATTAATGATGAACTATTTTGATAAACAATATGGTTTTGAATTTTTAATGAATACGTCAAAACCGGATATATATAAGATGGAGTTTAAAGAAGAACAATTAATGAATGTAGAAAGATTATGGAAAGCGGAATAAAATTAGTTGCATGGATTTTGTTGTAAAAGTTACTTTTATAGCAACATTTTTTTTATTTGAATAGAAAGCATCTTTATCAACTATTTTTAGAATGTTAAATCAATAAGTAATTATTCAGTATTTGAATAAATTAGGGGGAAATTGGTTTAGGGAAACAATTTTAAATGTGTCAAAACTCCAAACGTTGGATTTATATTCAATTGGAGAAAAAGATGTAGAATTTTGTCTTATGGTCCCCGTTTACTTTTCATTTCATTACATATAGGCTTTGTGGTGTAAGGGGGAATATTGTCCTTGCACTAAATATATAAGGAGGTCATAGTGATGAAAAAGATACAAAAATTTGTGGGAGTAGCTTTAGCGGGTACAATTGGATTAAGTGGATTACTGTTTTTAGAACAAAATGTAAGCGCTGCAGAAACGCAACAAGTGAAAGAGGGTAATTTCAATACAATTGATGTAACGATGAATCAAAGTGAGCTTTATGTATTGAGTGGTAGAAGTATAGATGTTCTTTCTGGAGATAAAGAAGCAATTCAGCTAAATAAATACACAATTAGTTTTAATAAACCTGGGAAGTATGTGATTAAAGTGAATGGCTGTATTTATGACGATATATATACTTTTATTGTGAATGAGTAGTATATATTCTTAAGTTGTGAGATAAAAACAGAAACACCCTATTTACGGTGAGAGCCGTAAATAGGGTGAATATATTTGTAGTAAGCTGTACTTTAAATATGTTCACTAATTTTCTTTTTGTTATGTAAAGTATGTAAAAGTGTTTGAAACATCTTAAATGATTGCTGAAAGATTGGACTTTGAATAAAAGTGTACAGAAAAGTTACGATGAAAATAGGACCGCCTAGCATAAATCCAATAACTAGTACAATACATTCTACTATGATTCTAGCATGGCTAATAGAAAGTCCTGTTTTGTCGGAAATAGTAAGCATGAATCCATCGCGAGGTCCAGCGCCAATCCCGGCTGCAACGTACATACCTCCCCCAATACCTGTAATGGCAATACCAGAAAATAAAATGAGTAAGTTAATCCATAAATAACTACTAGCGTCTGGAAGCATATTTGATTGTAAGAAAAAGTCCATAATGGGACCGATAAGTAGTGTATTCAAAAATGTACCCACATTTATATATTTTCGATCTACTAGTAAAGATATTAGAACGAGACATAACCCACATATGACACTCCACGTACCAATGGTCCACCCAAACCTTTGATAGAGAGCTATATTTAAAACTTCCCAAGGGTGCAAACCGAGAAATTTAACTTTGACTGCAAGAGCATTTCCAAGCCCAAAGAAAATTAGACCTAAGAAAAAAAGAAAATAGCGAAAGAGAGTTAGCCTCATCTTTAATACCTCCCATATTTATAATTATGTATGTTACATGTTAGGGTTTTAATGTACAAATATTATACCTTTTTAGTTTTAAAAAAAATATTAAAATGAAATATACGTATTCACAGTCAAAAAAGTTAAAATATTTCGTCTCAAGGATTATAATAGAGAAAGAAATATAAAAGGGAGTGAATACATTTGAAACAAGAGCTTATTGAAAGATTTACGAGATATGTAAAGATTGATACGCAATCAAATGAAGACAGTCATACAGTGCCAACAACACCAGGACAAATTGAGTTTGGTAGGTTATTAGTGGAAGAGCTAAAAGAAATTGGGTTAACAGAAGTAACGATGGATGATAATGGCTATGTAATGGCAACACTTCCTGCTAATACGGAAAAGGATGTTCCTGTAATCGGCTTTTTAGCACATTTAGATACAGCGACAGACTTTACGGGGAAAAACGTAAAACCACAAATTCATGAAAACTTTGATGGTAATGCGATTACATTAAATGAAGAGCTGAATGTTGTGTTAACGCCGGAACAGTTCCCAGAATTACCATCTTATAAAGGGCATACGATTATTACAACTGATGGTACAACGCTGCTAGGAGCAGATGATAAAGCTGGTCTTACAGAAATTATGGTTGCAATGAATTATTTAATACATAATCCGCAAATTAAACATGGGAAAATTAGAGTTGCGTTTACACCTGATGAAGAAATCGGCCGTGGACCAGCGCATTTCGATGTAGAAGCGTTTGGCGCGTCATTTGCTTATACGATGGATGGAGGTCCATTAGGTGGTTTAGAATATGAAAGCTTTAATGCGGCAGGTGCTAAGTTAACGTTTAACGGAACAAATACACATCCTGGAACAGCGAAAAATAAAATGCGTAACGCAACTAAACTGGCTATGGAGTTTAACGGGCATTTACCAGTGGAAGATGCACCAGAGTATACTGAAGGATACGAAGGATTCTATCATTTACTTTCTTTAAATGGTGATGTCGAGCAAAGTAAAGCGTATTATATTGTTCGAGATTTTGATCGTGAAAATTTTGAAGCGCGTAAACATAACATTGAAAATATTGTGAAGCAAATGCAAGAGAAGTATGGACAAGATGCAGTCGTTTTAGAGATGAATGACCAATATTATAATATGCTTGAAAAAATTGAACCGGTAAGAGAAATTGTTGATATTGCGTATGAAGCAATGAAAAGTTTAGACATTGAACCAAATATTCATCCGATTCGCGGAGGAACAGATGGATCACAATTATCATATATGGGATTACCGACGCCGAATATTTTCACTGGTGGTGAAAACTATCACGGTAAATTTGAGTATGTTTCGGTAGATACTATGGAAAAAGCAGTGCAAGTTATTGTAGAAATTGCAAGACGATTTGAGGAGCAAGCTTAAAAAAGAACCAAGTAGTACGAATGTGCTACTTGGTTCTTTTAATATAGTACTCGCCACAAATAAAAAGTCGCATAAGATTCCCAATTTGTCCAGTTTGCCGCAAAATCTTTTATTTCATTTTTAGTCGGTTTACTTTCGGAACCTGTTATACATTTAATTGCATTATGCAGACCAACATCATCAATTGGAAAAGCTGAAGGAAATCGTAAACAGCGCATTAAAACATAGTTGGCAGTCCATGGGCCGATACCATGGATAGCAGTTAACTGTTTTTCAGCAATTTTTATATTTTGTGTTTGTAGTAACTCCTCTTTTGACAGTTTTCCTTCTGTAATAAGCTTCGCAATACCGATTAAATATTCACATTTTCTAGTCGTCATTTTTAATTTTTGGAGATCGTTTACATGTAGATTTGCAATTGTTTCAGGTGATGGGAATATCCAATGTTTTCTATCGTCCCATTCTATATAACTTCCAAATTGCTCAACTAGTCTTCTCTTTAGTGTATAGGCATATGTGAGGTTAATTTGCTGACCGATAATTCCCCAGGAAAGTGCTTCAAATAAATCAGGAATACCTAAAGTTCGAAGTCCATAAAATTTTTGAATTGGGCCTTGAAGGAGTGGATCATGTTTAGCTTTTTCATAAAAAGGGGCTAAATTCGTAGTTAAATCAAACCACTCTTGTACATAGTCAACTACAGCGTCGTTTACCCAATTTTCATGGGTATATAATTCTCCTAAAAAACGTATTTGAATATTGCTATCAGTATTCAAACTAATTTCAACTAAAGGATTTACATCTTGAACAGGGATCACTTTATAAATTTTGTTATCTTCAATGTGAAACATGCATTCATTGTTAGAACGTGATAGATAGCGCAAGTTTTCTTGGAAATAAAATTCTTTTGGAACCGCTACAGTTAATGCGCTATTATATCCTGCTGTCATATGAATTCCACCTGCAACTGTTCTAATGTAAGCAATTTTTGCTTCATTTCTAATCCACCCCTAAAGCCAGTTAGTTTCCCATTCTTCCCAATAACGCGATGGCAAGGAATCGTAATAAGTAGTGGATTGGCAGCGATAGCAGAAGCAACGGCACGGACAGCTGTAGGTTTTTGAATTTCTTCGGCAATTTCTGTATAAGAATGTGTCTTCCCATAAGGAATTTCACGTACCGTATTCCAAACAGATAATTGAAATTTAGTCCCGTATATATCAATAGGGAATGTAAAAGTTTCTCGCTTGTTTTCTAAATACTCGATAACTTCTTTCGTATATGTTTGCAAATAATCTGGATTGTGGGTCAATATATGTTGTGGCAGCTTTTTTCTAGCCCATATATTTAGTTCTTCAAAGTTTTCGTCTTGTGATCCAATGAAACATAGTCCATTTTCAGTTGCAGCGATATGAAATCGCCAATTTCTATGAATAATTAGTGTCCAATATACAGACTTATTTTTGTAGGAATTCATTATTGTAGCCCTCTTTTCTTTCGTTCTTTTTTCGATATTCAGTAGGAGTAAATCCAGTTTTCTTTTTAAATAAAGTTGCGAAATACTCTGGGTTTTCTATCCCGATAGCAGTACCAATTTCTTTAATAGATTGATTTGTATGTGAAAGATATTCTGCCGCTTTAACAATCCTGAATCGTTGTATATATTCTATAGGACTTATCCCTGTTATTCTTTTGAAAGTACGTTGTAAATGAAAAGGGCTACCGTGACACATTTCCGCAAGCATGTCGAGAGTTAATGCTTCATCATAATGTTTTTCGATATAGTCTTTAATTTGTTTTACCCACTCTTCATTAGGTAAAGTGATACCATTTGGTTTACAACGTTTGCATGGACGAAAACTTTCATACAATGCTTGCTCTGCATTTAGAAAAATGCGTACATTGGTTTTATTCGGTACTCTTGATTTACACGATGGTCGGCAAAAAATCCCGGTTGATTTCACAGCATAAAAGAATTTGTTATCATATGAAGAATCATTATGAATAATTGCATGCCAATACTCACTCGTTAATGTTATCCTTTCATTGTGCAAAGAACATCACCTCTGAAATTAGTATAACCTGAATAAAGTGCGTATGTACGTATTTACAAATGTAAGAGCAAGATTACAAAGATGAAAATATGATTGTTTTTCTATTTTGTGATAGCATGAACTTTGAAAGTGAACATCAAGAGGAGGACTATAAGTGAAGTTAATTTCATGGAATGTAAATGGTTTACGTGCAGTTATTGCAAAGGGTGGATTTTTAGAATATCTCGAAGAATCCAATGCAGATATATTTTGTCTACAAGAGATTAAATTACAAAGTGGCCAAATTGATTTAAATCTAGAGGGATATTATACATACTGGAATTACGCTGTGAAAAAAGGGTATTCGGGAACGGCTATTTTTACAAAAAAAGAACCGCTTTCTGTTACATACGGCTTAGGAATTGAAGAGCATGATCAAGAAGGAAGAGTCATTACTTTAGAATTTGAAGATTTTTACATGATAACGTTATATACACCAAATTCCAAACGTGGATTAGAGCGATTAGATTACAGAATGAAATGGGAAGATGATTTCAGGGGATATATCAAGCAATTAGATGAGAAGAAACCAGTTATTTTCTGTGGAGATTTAAACGTTTCTCATAAAGAGATAGATTTAAAAAATCCAAAAAGTAACCGAAAAAATCCTGGATTTTCTGATGAGGAACGAGAGAAGTTTACATGTATTTTAGAAGAAGGGTTTATTGATACGTACCGTTACCTTTATCCTAATCAGGAAGGCGCATACTCTTGGTGGTCGTATCGTATGGGAGCGAGAGCAAAAAATATCGGATGGCGTTTAGATTATTTTGTTGTTTCGGAAAGAATGAAAGACCAAATAACCGATGCAAAAATTAACAGTGAAGTAATGGGATCAGACCATTGTCCAGTTGAATTACAGATGAATTTCTAAAAAAAGAAGTATCTTCCTGATAGTAGGAGATACTTCTTTTTAATTCAGTTTGTTAAAATTTTTCAAATCATTCTTGAAATAATTGCATATTAAATATATACTTAGTAACGATAATCATTATCAGTGAAAATGATTATCAAGGGATGAAGGTGTAAAAGAATTATAGTCTAGGGGAAGTGAACGAGAATGAGTTCTGGATAGAATTATTAATCTAATGAAATATATATATGGGACAATCTTCATATAGTTAAATTTTATTGAGAATATAGTTTGAAAATTCGAGAGGAGATATATAAAGATGAATAAGAAGTTATTTACATTAGGGATGGTTACAGTTTTAAGTGTAGGTTTAGCGGCATGTAATAGTGCAGATAAAACTTCAGGTGAGCAAAAACAACAAACAAAAGCTACAGAAACGAAAAAAGATGAAAAACGAAAAATTACATATTTAGGTAAAGAATATACAGTGCCAGCAAAAGTAGATAAAATTGCGACAGCTAGTTTAGAGTCAATGGAAGATGCAGCAGTACTTGGTATTAAGCCAGTAGGTGCCATTACTGTTGGTGGTAAATTACCAAAGTATCTTGAAAAAGATTTAGAAGGTGCAAAATCTGTCGGTGAGAAGATGGAACCGAATTTCGAAACATTACTTCAATTAAAACCAGATGTTATTACATCAAGTACGAAATTCCCAGCAGAAACAGCTGAAAAGTTTACGAAAGTAGCTCCGACATTCCCAGTATCACACGTTTCAACAAATTGGGAAGATAACTTAAAGTTAATGGGAGAACTAACTGGTAAAAAAGATAAGGCAGAAAAAATCATCAAAGATTACAATGCGGACGCTGCAAAAGCAAAAACAAAACTTGGAGATAAATTAAAAGATAAAAAGGTACTTGTCATTAGACTAAGAGCAAACGACCTATTCCTATACCCAGAAGGAGTATACTTTAATCCTGTCATTTATAAAGATCTTGGATTAACTGCTCCAGAACAACTTAAAACTGTAAAAGCACAGGAAAAGATTTCTTTAGAAAAACTTGCTGAAGTTAATCCTGATTATATCTTCTTACAATACGAGGCAAGCGAAAATAATAAACCAAAAGTGCTAGAAGACATTGAAAAAAATCCAATTTGGCAAAGCATGAACGCTGCGAAGGAAAAGAAAGTATTTGTAAACGTTGTAGATCCAATGGCGCAAGGTGGTACAGCTTGGAGTAAAACAGCATTCTTAAAAGAAGCAGTGAAAAATTTATCTAAATAATCCAATAAGTAAGGTGCGTTGAATGATATGCAGAAAACAAATGCAGTACCAGTAACCATATTATGTATAGCACCCATACTCATCTTATTTACAGTGATACTTTCTATTTTGTATGGGGCGAAAAGTATTGATGCTGAAACAGTATGGAACGCATTATTTCATTTTGATTCAAGCGATGTAAATCATAATATTATTATTACTTCACGTTTGCCAAGGGTAGTTGCAGCTCTTTTAGTCGGAGCATTTCTAGCCATATCAGGAGCACTTATGCAGGGGATGACAAGAAACTATCTTGCATCCCCTTCTATTATGGGTGTGACGGATGGCGCTGCCTTTGTTATTACACTTAGCATGATTTTTCTTCCGGGAATGTCATCGATTGGTATGGTTTTATGTTCAATGATTGGTTCTGCACTAGGAGCTGGTATCGTGTTTGGTTTTGGTTCGCTCCTTCAAAATGGCTTATCACCAGTTAGGTTAGCGATTATAGGAACAGTTATTGGAACATTTTTAAGCAGTGTATCGGCTGCAATGGCTTCGTATTTCCAAATTTCTCAAAATGTTAGTTTTTGGTTTAATGCAAAATTAGATCAGGTGGATCCTAATATAATTAAAATTACGATACCATTTGGGATAATTGGGATAGTTTTAGCATTGTTGATATCAAAATCTATTACAATTCTTTCTTTAGGAGAAGAGGTTTCTATTAATCTAGGACAACGTACAAAATTAGTTAAAGCAATGGCCATTTTATCAGTTATTTTTTTAACAGGAACAGCAGTTGCTTTAGTAGGGAAAATTGGTTTTGTGGGCTTAATTATTCCACACGTTACTCGCTTTATAATTGGAGTAGATTATAAGTGGATTTTGCCATGTGCGGGCGTTATTGGTGGCGTTTTCTTAGCATTATGTGATGTTTTAAGTAGATTCGTAAATTATCCATTTGAAACGCCAATCGGAGTTGTTACATCTTTAATTGGAATTCCTTTCTTCCTTTATTTAATTCGTACAAGAGGAGGAGAGAGACATGCCTAACAGTTCAAGTCAACGTTTTGGAATGACGATGGGGATTAGTATATTTTTAATTTTTTGTGCTATTTATATTAGTTTAACGAATGGTACGTTCGACATTACGATTACAGATGTGTTTAAAACCCTTTTTAGAATTGATCCAGTACCAGAACATGATTTAGTTATTTTTGATTTTCGTCTGCCACGTATTGTGATTGCTGGATTAGTAGGATTAGGCCTTGGCGTTGCGGGTGCCGTAATTCAAGGGATTACGAGAAATGGGTTGGCAGACCCAGGTATTTTAGGAGTGAATGCCGGGGCAGGAACAGCAATCGTAATTTTTATGTTTTTCTTTCAAGGGCAATTAAAGAGCACAGATTGGGTTTCTATTATGATGATGCCTATGTTTGGCTTAATAGGTGGATTAGGTGCAGCGCTAATCATTTATTTGTTTTCTTGGAAAAATGGTAAGTTAGATTCGCAACGACTGTTATTAACAGGGATTGCAATCGGTTCAGGATTTGGAGCCTTTTCTATGTATTTATCACTCAAAATGAAGTCAACTGATTTTGAGATGGCTGCGGTGTGGGTGTCTGGGAGTATATATAGTGCGAACTGGAAGTATATTGTGGCCATGTTGCCGTGGCTGATTATATTAATTCCACTTATACAAAAGAAAGCTTATTTATTAGATTTATTTCAATTGGAAGAAACGAGTATTACAAGTTTAGGTGTTTCAGTAGAAAGAGAGAAATCTATTTTACTGTTAAGTAGTATCGGGCTTGTGAGCGCATGTGTTGCTGTTTCAGGGAGTATCGGTTTTATTGGTTTAATGGCACCGCATATAGCGAAAAGACTTGTCGGTATTCAACATAAATATATAATTCCTACATGCGGAGTAATAGGAATGTTTCTTGTAATCGCTTCAGACTTTATTGCAAAAACAGTTTTCACACCTGTAGAGTTACCAGTTGGAATCGTTATTTCTATTGTCGGTGTACCGTATTTCTTATATTTACTTTATAAGGCGAAAGCGTAAGAGGAGGAATAAAAGTGAGTATTTTAAGTGCAAAAAATTTAGAAACGAGTTATGAAAAGCTTACAGTGTTTCGCGACTTAAATGTGGAAATACAAGAAGGAAAAGTAACGACGATTATAGGACCAAACGGTTGCGGTAAATCGACATTGTTAAAAACGATGGGAAGAATTTTAAAACAAAAAAGCGGAAA
Organism: Bacillus cereus; assembly: GCF_002567495.1. Classification (GTDB taxonomy): domain Bacteria; phylum Bacillota; class Bacilli; order Bacillales; family Bacillaceae_G; genus Bacillus_A; species Bacillus_A cereus_AQ. The sequence continues at coordinate 78,250 of NZ_NVAP01000043.1, forward strand.
AGTATATTTGCAAGGTCAAGATTTACATGCAATTCCAACGAAAGAAATTGCCAAGCAGTTAGCTTTACTCCCGCAAACTCCAATTGCACCAGGAGAACTTAAAGTAGAAGAATTAATTTCTTATGGGCGCTATCCGCATCGAAATAACGTAAATAAGTTAACTTCAAAAGATAAAGAGATGATTGACTGGGCACTAGATATAACGAAAACTTCTGCATTTCGAACGAGACAAATTGCAAATTTATCAGGTGGTCAACGACAAAAGGTATGGCTAGCGATGGCTTTAGCGCAAGAAACGGAAGTGTTGCTATTAGATGAGCCAACGACATACCTTGATATGTCTCATCAATTAGATGTATTACAAATTGTGGAGAAATTAAATAAAGAACATAATTGTACGGTTGTAATGGTACTACATGATATTAACCATGCAGCAAGGTTTTCAGATGAAATTATTGCAATGAAGGAAGGGGAAATCGTTACAACTGGTAGCCCAGAAGAAATCATTACAAATGAAGTATTAAAAGAAGTATTTCATATTGATGCGCGTGTCATGATTGATCCGTATAACGGGGCTCCTGTTTGTTTCGGTTATGATAGCGTTGTATCTCAAGAAGAAAAAGTAGAAATATATGTAACGAGTTAAAAAGGGGGAGATAGGGTGACTACTACTATTGAAAAACAGCAGATTATAACATCACATACAGAACAGTGGAAAATGTATTCAAAATTAGAAGGAAAGGAATACCAAATTCATATTTCAAAGCCGAAGCAGCCAGCGCCAGAGTCAGGATATCCAGTTATATACGTATTAGATGGCAACGCTTTTTTTCAAACATTCCATGAAGCGGTTAAAATACAATCGGTTAGAGCGGAAAAAACAGGTGTTTTACCAGCCATTATAGTAGGGATTGGTTATTGTATTGAAGGGGCATTTTCAGGTGAAGAAAGATGCTATGATTTTACGCCTAGCGTAATTTCAAACGATGCACCTTTAAAACCAGACGGTAAACCGTGGCCTAAAACGGGAGGAGCATATAATTTCTTTACTTTTATTGAAGAAGAATTGAAGCCGCAAATTGAAAAGAATTTTGAGATTGATAAAGGAAAGCAAACGTTATTTGGACATTCTTTAGGTGGCCTATTTGCTTTACATATACTATTTACAAACGTAAATGCCTTTCAAAATTATTTTATTAGTAGTCCATCAATTTGGTGGAATAACCAATCTGTGCTTGAAAAAGAAGAGAATCTTATAAATGAATTAAACAATGCTAAGTTTGAAACAGGGGTATTTCTTACAGTTGGGTCACTAGAGCGAGAGCATATGGTTGTAGGTGCAAATGAATTATCAGAGCGTCTTCTCCTAGTAAAACATGATCAGTTTAGATTTAAGTTCTATGAGGCTGAAGGGGAGAATCATGCATCTGTTGTGCCAACTTCTTTAAGTAAAGGATTACGATTTATTAGTTACGTATAGAAGATGGAAAAAGGTAAGCAATTGCTTACCTTTTTTCCTTATTGCTTAAAGGCAACGTATCCATCAATTAAAAAACTAGTGAAAAAGCGAGTAATTTGAGTAAAGCCACATTCCTCCATAATAGTTAGTAAATTAGCTTCAGAAATAGGGAATATTTCTGTTTCAAAAGAATTTTCAAATCGGTCCCAATCTTCTAATGGAATTTGATTTTGCATCATGTGGTTGCGCCAAGCATGTAATTGTGCAGAAAACATACTTGTGTGGGGTACGCCATTTATTGAAGAGAGAAAGAATGGAGTACCAGGTTTTAGGTGACTACTAATTTCATTAATAAGTTCTTTTTTCTCCTTGTTAGTTGGGATGAAGTGCAGGACAAGCATACAGGTGGCAGCGTCAAATAACTGACTTGGTAATAATGTATGGATAGTTCCATGTACAAGATGAACATGATTTTGTATGCCTTCGTTTTCAATTCTTTTTTTAGCTAACTGTAGCATGCTTTTAGATGGATCAACACCTGTAAAATATAAACTACTATTTTGTTTACCTATTGAGAGAATCTCTTGTCCGCCACCAGCACCTATAACTAGTAAACTTTGATTGAGATTTTCTTTAGAGAGTGTAGTAAACAAGAAATGATTCATCATTTCATATAGGGTGTAGTAGCCTGGGATTTTATATGGAATTCTTTGTTCATATGAATTTATGGTAGTATCATTCCAATTCATTTTTAACCTCCTAAGTATGTGTATTATAGGTTTATTATGGAATGAAATTATGAAGGGGAACAATCCCGTAAATCTGGGGGGGAAGAGGATGTATGAAAAAACAACGAAAGAAATTACAATGGTAGCGAATCGTATAAGTTCTATAAGGACATTTCAAGAGTCATTTCTCAACTTGATACGTAAAGTCATTGATTTTGAAGCCGCTTGTTTTACAACTATAGACCCAATCTCTTTTTTATCTACTGGGGCATATACGGATGCAAGTGTTGAAAAGATTCATCCGCAATTGTTTATGAATGAATTTTTAGAAGATGATTTTAATAAATTTAAATATTTAACAGAACACGCCCCTCATGTTGCTTCTCTTAGTGTGGCGACAAATGGTGAGCAAAAGAAAAGCTCTAGATACCGAAATATTTTAAAACCAGCAAGTTTTGAAGATGAATTAAGGGGCGTTTGTATGAGTAAGGGGAAATGTTTTGGGCATCTTAGTTTATTTCGAGGGAGTACAAGTCCTGCTTTTCATATCGATGATTGTAAGTACTTAGCAACGATAGTCCCAATTGCTGGAGATGCTTTAAAAAAGGCATTTCCGATACCCTTTTCAGAAGAGAAGGTGATAGGGACAGGCACGATTATAGTAAGTGAGGATTTTAATTTATTATATTGGAATCAAGATGGCAGTGATTGGCTTTCAAACCTTAGAAAGTATGAACAGTTAAACATAAAAGAAATACCAAGGCCAATACGTGCAGTTTGTTCAAAAGTAAAGACTAACGAATATAATGTAGGTTGTATGAATCGAGAAGAAAAAGTTTGTTTACCTTTAGCCGATGGACATTTTTTAATCATTCGGGCCAGTAAGTTAGAACGTACAAGTAGTTTTCAGGGTGGTTATGTTGTTCTATTCGAAAGAGCAAGACCAGAAGAAATCTTTCCGCTTATTATGGAAGCTTATAGCTTTACAACACGCGAGAAGCAAGTAATACGTAAAATTCTTACAGGTATGTCGACAAAAGAATTAGCCCAAGAACTTTGTATATCTATATACACGGTACAAGATCATCTAAAATCCATTTTTGAAAAGACTGGGGTAAGTAGTAGAAATGAACTTGTGTGGGAGGTTTTTTCAAGATTTTGTTTTGATGTTGATGAATAAAAATAAAACAAGTCTACAAAAATCAAATGAAGTACGGTGGATGAGTTGTAGAATAGGGCCGAAAAAAGGTTATGGATGAAACATTCCATAACCTTTTTTCATATGTAGAATTGTCCTTTTTGAAAGTTTTGTTTCAACTTTTCGTCTAAAGAGACAAAAAGTTGTCACAATTCGGTCACAATTAGCATAAACATAAAGTAGACGAAATGAACTTATGTCCAAAAAGGCCTGGTTTATTCCAACTATGATTCGTAGAGCTGAAAAAGCATGGATTAAAAGTTCACTATATTCCCAAGGAGGTAGATCGTATGAAAACTATTCTTGCTATCGCTGGACTTATTTGGGTTCTATCGCATGGCATCCCAATTTATGAAGGAGAACAAATTCGCACTGCTCTGAATAAAAATTTTAATGAATATCATATCATTGATCGGCAAGATAATGTTGTGACAGTTCGAGTAAATGACTGTTTTCATACGGTAACCGTTGAAGGAACTTCTGTAGTGAACGATACAAAAGTATGTGATCAGCAATAATCATATATAGGAAGAAAAAAGTCTCAATTTAAATATGTGAAGATTGAGGCTTTTATATTTGTAGACGAAGAATAAGCGGGGATGTGTAATCCCCGCTTATTCTTGTTTCACTTTATTGAATTTTGATGGGAGATATAATGATTTTTTGATAAAAAGGAAAGGGTATACTGATAATTGAGACTAAGAAGCTAATGAGTTGTTAAGAATAATCATAAAGCGTAAATATACTCTTATGGGGTATCATACGTAGATATTTAATGCTATAATTGGTATACTCGTAAAAACAATTGTTTTATTGGATGAAGAGAAACTTTAAGAAGGTGATAATATGGATCATAAAGAGCATGAAGCAGTAACACATAGATCAGAAAAAGAAAAAGAACAGATTATAAATAGATTAAAGAGAATTGAAGGACAGGTCCGCGGTATTCAAAACATGATTGAAAATGATCGTTATTGTGTTGATATTTTAGTGCAAATTTCAGCGATTAATGCAGCGATGAAAAAAGTAGGAATGGGCGTTCTCAAAAATCATACGAGTCATTGTGTTTCAGGAGCTATTAAAAATGGAAATGGTGACGAAGCAATTGAAGAATTAATGACAGTATTTGAACGTTTTTCAAAAGCGTAAAAACAAGCTAGTATGTAACTGGCTTGTTTTTTTGTTTAACCTTATATTGGATTTAGGTGTATTGTAGTGAAAAAGTGTGTGTAAAATAAACTTTTAGAAAATAATTGAAAAATCATGATATAAAACCATTGATTACCTTAGGGGGGTATGGTAAGATGTAGTTGTAATTAACAAACAATGAAGAAACAAGAGGAGGATTTTAAATGGAACAGTTAACATTACAAGTTGAAGGTATGTCTTGTGGACATTGTGTAAATTCTATCGAAAGCAGTGTAAAAGAACTAAACGGTGTTGAACAAGTGAAAGTTCAATTAGCAGAAGGAACTGTTGAAGTTACTATTGATTCATCAGTCGTAACATTAAAAGATATCGTCGCTGTAATTGAAGATCAAGGATACGATGTTCAATAATTATTTGTAGATATAGAAATAAATCGTACTTTTAAACGAAGTACGATTTATTTTGCTAATAAATATACCTCATAAGGGTATGTTGAAGAGGTGAGAGACATGAATGAACAAAAAGAGGCCAATCTTCAAATATCAGGAATGACATGTGCGGCATGTGCAAATAGAATTGAAAAAGGTCTAAAAAAAGTAGAAGGTGTTCATGAGGCAAATGTAAATTTTGCGCTTGAAAAAACAAAAATAATGTACGATCCAGCTAAAACAAATCCACAACAATTTAAAGAAAAAGTTGAATCGTTAGGATATGGAATTGTAAGTGATAAAGCTGAATTTACTGTTTCAGGAATGACATGCGCAGCATGTGCAAATAGAGTTGAAAAGCGTTTAAATAAGTTAGATGGTGTGAACAAAGCGACAGTAAATTTCGCTTTAGAATCAGCTACAGTAGATTTTAATCCTGATGAAATTAATGTAAATGAAATGAAGAGCGCGATTACGAAGCTAGGATATAAATTAGAAGTGAAACCAGATGAACAAGATGCATCAACTGATCATCGATTACAAGAAATTGAGCGACAAAAGAAGAAATTTATCATTTCGTTTATTTTATCATTCCCATTATTGTGGGCAATGGTTAGTCATTTCTCATTTACGTCGTTTATTTATTTACCAGATATGTTAATGAACCCTTGGGTGCAACTAGCACTTGCAACTCCTGTTCAATTTATCATTGGTGGACAGTTTTATGTTGGAGCTTATAAAGCGTTACGTAATAAAAGTGCTAACATGGATGTTCTCGTGGCGCTTGGAACGTCGGCCGCTTATTTCTATAGTGTATATTTAAGTATTCAATCTATTGGTTCTTCGGAACATATGACAGATTTATATTTTGAAACGAGTGCGGTACTTATTACATTAATTATTTTAGGTAAATTATTTGAAGCGAAAGCAAAAGGGCGCTCATCAGAAGCAATTAAAAAATTGATGGGTTTACAAGCGAAGACAGCTACAGTTGTGCGAGATGGAACAGAAATAAAAATTTTAATTGAAGAAGTAGTAGCTGGTGATATCGTCTATGTAAAGCCTGGTGAAAAAATACCAGTAGATGGTGAGATTGTAGAAGGAAAATCAGCGATTGATGAATCGATGTTAACGGGTGAAAGTATTCCAGTTGATAAGTCAATTGGGGATGTAGTAATCGGTTCTACAATAAATAAAAATGGATTTTTAAAAGTGAAAGCAACTAAAGTAGGCAGAGATACTGCATTAGCTCAAATCATTAAAGTAGTAGAAGAGGCGCAAGGTTCAAAAGCTCCTATTCAAAGGGTAGCTGATCAAATTTCAGGTATTTTCGTACCTGTTGTAGTTGTGATTGCTATTATTACATTTGCGGTGTGGATGATATTTGTTACACCTGGTGATTTTGGCGGAGCACTTGAGAAAATGATAGCAGTACTTGTTATTGCATGTCCGTGTGCATTAGGTCTTGCGACACCGACATCTATTATGGCTGGATCAGGTAGATCAGCTGAGTATGGTATTTTATTTAAAGGCGGAGAGCATTTAGAAGCAACGCACCGATTAGATACGGTTATTTTAGATAAAACGGGTACAGTGACAAATGGAAAACCAACATTAACAGATGTAATTGTAGCAGATGGATTCAATGAAAATGAACTGCTTAGATTAGTAGGGGCAGCAGAAAGAAATTCTGAACATCCACTTGCAGAAGCGATTGTAGAAGGAATTAAAGAAAAGGGAATTGATCTACCAAATTCGGAAATATTTGAAGCTATTCCTGGATTCGGAATTGAATCTGTTGTAGAAGGAAAACAATTATTAATTGGCACACGCCGATTAATGAAGAAATTCAATATTGATATTGAAGAAGTTTCTAAATCGATGGAAGAGCTAGAGCGAGAAGGAAAAACAGCAATGCTCATTGCAATTGATAAGGAGTATGCTGGAATAGTTGCCGTTGCAGATACTGTAAAAAATACTTCAAAATCAGCTATTGCAAGACTTAAGAAAATGGGTCTAGACGTTGTTATGATTACAGGAGATAATGCACAAACTGCTCAGGCGATTGCAAAGCAAGTTGGTATTGATCACGTAATTGCAGAAGTATTGCCAGAAGGAAAAGCAGAAGAAGTGAAAAAACTGCAAGCAAGTGGTAAGAAAGTAGCGATGGTTGGAGATGGAATTAATGATGCTCCTGCTCTTGCTACAGCGAACATTGGTATGGCAATTGGAACGGGAACGGATGTAGCGATGGAAGCAGCGGATATAACGTTAATCCGCGGTGACTTAAATAGTATTGCTGATGCGATCTTTATGAGTAAAATGACGATAAGAAATATTAAACAAAATTTATTCTGGGCATTAGCTTATAACGCGTTAGGAATTCCAATTGCAGCACTAGGTTTCTTAGCACCTTGGGTTGCTGGAGCAGCGATGGCATTTAGTTCTGTATCCGTTGTATTAAATGCATTACGATTACAAAGAGTGAAATTAAAATCTTAAACAGCTACATTAAGTAATTGGATATAATTAAAAAAACAATACTTTGAATAAGTATTGTTTTTTTGTTCGTATAGAAATTAAAACGATATAATAAAGAAGAATTATTGAATCGTATACAGTAAAAAAGTTAAGAGGTAGTTTGGTAAGGAGATTCGTATATGTTAAAAGATATTATAATTAGAACATTCGAGAAAGAAGATTTAGATCAAGTATTACAATTGTTTTATGAGACAGTTCATACAGTGAACGCAAGAGATTATAACGAGTTACAGCTACAGGCATGGGCGCCAGAGCGACTAGATAGAGAAAGTTGGTTACAGTCTTTAGAAAAGAATATTAGCTATGTAGCGGATAATAATGGTGTGATAGTGGGATTTGGGGATTATAATGATGAGCATTATGTAGATCGGTTGTTTACACATAAAGATTATCAGGGGAAAGGAATAGCTTCATATATACTACAGAAGTTAGAAAAAGAAGCAGTGAGCTTGGGGCATGGGGAGATATATACAGAGGCGAGTATTACAGCAAAACCTTTTTTTGAAAGTAAAGGCTTTGCTTGCATAAAAGAACAAAAGAAACAGCATAATGGCCAGAATTTTATTAATTATGTTATGAAAAAAATATCCTTCTCATAAATGAGAAGGATATTTTTTCATTATTTTACAGCTTCTTTTAGTTCTTTACCAGCTTTGAAAGCAGGTACTTTAGAAGCTGCGATTTGCATTTCTTCACCAGTTTGTGGGTTACGGCCTGTACGAGCAGCTCTTTCGCGTACTTCGAATGTACCGAATCCGATAAGTTGTACTTTTTCACCAGCAGCTAAAGTGTTAGTGATTGATTCTACTACAGTTTGTACGACTACAGTAGCTTCTTTTTGAGAAATCTCAGCATTTTGTGCTACGTTTTTAATTAATTCTGTTTTATTCATGTTTTTCACCTCATATGTAAATAATGCTATTTAAGTTGTTATTATAACGTATAAAACATTCGAGAACAAGTGTACGTACATATATTCGCAAAAAAAATGAAATTTGTAATATTTTTTAGGACACTTTATAGACATTCCATTTAAGCGGACAGAGATTTGTTCTTTATTTCAGTCTTCTCTTGATGGGAAGGTAGTTTCTTATTATAAGATATGAAGTAAGGCAGTGCTACAAATAACATACCTCCTACTAAATTTCCAAAGAAAACAAAAATGAAGTTTGGAAAATATTCAACCCAAGTTAAATGCCCAGCAAAAATTGCAGCTGGGATAACAAACATGTTGGCTACAACGTGTTGAAATCCAATCCCAACAAAAGTCATAACTGGGAACCAAATACCGATAATCTTTCCGATAAATTCTTTACTTCCCATACTGAGCCAAACAGCTAAACAAACGAGCCAATTACATCCGATTGCAGAAATGAATGCTTGCAATGGTGTATCTTGTAGTTTTGCTTGAGCAATAGAAACTGTTTTCGTTAAAAAAGCTCCCTCTGTTAGTCCAACGATATGACCGAAAAAATAAGCAACGAATATAGCGCCTATGAAGTTGCTAACCGTAACAATAATTAAATTACGTATGAAGCGAAGTAAGGTGATTTTTCTCTGCAGCCAAGCCATTGAAACTGTCATCATGTTACCAGTTACTAATTCACCGCCTGCCAGAATAACGAGTATAAGACCAATCGGGAATACAGATGCACCTAAAAAACTAGTAAATGATCCCCAAGATTTTGGCATTGTTCCAATAACATGAATATCGAGTAAATACCCTAATGCTATAAAAGCACCGCCAAAAAAACCAAGAATTAGCATAGGAAGTAATGATAAATTAGCCTTTTTCCTTCCGGAATTAGCAGCAAGCTCTGTAATTTCTTCTGGTGTATATACAGACATGAATAACCCCTCCGTAATATTATGATGGAATAAATGAAAACTTTTTAAAAAATCTATGTATTATAAAAATATGTTATTCCTTCTGTATAAATTTGTCAAAGTGAGTGGGATAAATTGTATATAACTAACATTGTTCATGTTGTCACATTAATGTAACAATAATGCTTTAAAGTACTTGTAGAGGTGAAAACATGAATACTCATCGTGTGAGGAAAGAACAAAAGATATCAAACTTTAAAAAAATTATCATTACTGGCTTAATAAGTATAGTAATGATTTCAGTGAGCATATATTACTATGCAACAGAAATAGAAAGAAAATTAATAACGGTCACATGGAATGAAGTAAAAGCTTCTAACCTCCCTAAAGAATTTAATAATAAAAAAATTGTACAATTTTCAGATGTACATTTAGGACCAGAATTTTCATTGAAACAATTAGATAACTTAGTAGAGAAAATGAATGGGTTACATCCAGATATAGTAGTTTTTACGGGAGATTTAATAGATAAGTTTGGATCTTATATCGCGGAAAGAGAAGAAGCGCAACGCATACTGGGGAAAATTTATGCACCGCTAGGGAAATATGCTGTATTTGGGAATCATGATAGGGGCGGGGGTGGTAGTTTATTTTACAAAAAATATATGGAGAAAGCTGGTTTTTCTGTATTAGTAAATGAAGTGCAGAAAATTAAAGTGGAAAACGGCAAATATATTACAATATCAGGTTTGGATGATTTTCTATTAGGGAAGCCGCAAATAGATTCAACTTTAAAAAATTTAAAACAAAATGATTTCAACATGTTATTAGTACATGAGCCAGATGTTGTAGCCAAAATAAATCGTTACCCAGTTGATTTTCAAATGTCAGGACATAGTCACGGGGGACAAGTCCAAATTCCTTTTGTAGGTCCGTTAATTACTACCAAACTAGCTGAGAGCTACGTTGAAGGTATGTATGAAGTAGAAGGAAAGAGTAAGCCGTTATGTTTATATGTAAATCGTGGCATTGGGACTACTAGGATGCCAGTTAGATTTTGGAGTGCACCTGAACTTTCAGTATTTGTATTGAAGAAAAATAGTGACTAGAATAGAATATTTAACAATATGATTCCGAGGAACGTGCGGTGTTGGTCGATGGGAAGTTACTGTAAAGTTTCATAAATAGTTATTTATGAAATGGAGAAGAGTTTCTTAAAACTTTAGATTCGATAAAGTAATTTTCATAAACAAAAAACAACAATAGGACCTATAAAGGGATCTATTGTTGTTTTTATCCTGTATTAATTGCCAGTAAACGTCCGATTGATGAGGGACAAATATAGTTTTACTTTATTATTTTTGCAAGGGAAGAGCATCAAAATATGTTCTATAATTATTAGAGAATTCAAAGTTGTTTTTTGCATCCCAATTAATAGACCAAGACATTAAACCGCGAAATGCAGGATAGCCACTTTGATTAGAAAGTTTATACTTTCCGCCGAAAGGAACTCCTTTAATAAGATAGTCTAAAGCTTTTTTCATTTCAGTTGGAGAAATATATCCACCGCTTGGAGCGGCCGCTGGAGCTGCAGGAAGCCCAATCATGACTTGATCTGAACGAAGAGCAGGGAAAATGTTATTTGGGTTACCACCTACAGGAAAACCATGTAAGAGCATATCTGCCATCGCGACTTCGTAGTCTGCTGTACCTTGATTATAGTTATTGCCGTCCATCCCAATGCCGCTGCCAGCATTGTAGTGTTGAACGTGAATGTATGTTAGTTTGTCTTTCACTCCGTAAATAATTGGTAAATATGCCCCCCATATGCTTCCATATGCGCTATAACCGCCCTGAACATATGCCGTTTCAGGAGCCATGCTTAATAGAAAATCTGGTCCATAATGATCTGAGATTGCCCGAATAGCTGATATAAGATTCACGATTTGAGGAGTTGTTGGGTTTTTAAAATTAGTGTCATTTCCGTTTAAGTAAATACCTGATTCAAGGTCAATATCAAATCCGTCAAAACCATACTTGTCAATAAGAGATTGTATAGAGTTGATAAATCGTTGTTTAGAAGCGCTATCAGGAAGTAAAACGACACCATTTTGCCCGCCTATCGAAAGGACTACTTTTTTTCCTTTACTTTTTAAATAAGAAATATCAGATTTAAATTCTGCGTCTGTACCATAAACAGGGGAAAATTCAACAGTGGAACGATCACCACCAGTTTCACCGAAAGATACATTTATTACATCCCATTTTGGTGAAACGTCTCTTAATTTTATAATTCCAGTACCGTTATCGAAGTTATGCCAGTATCCAACGAGTAATTTTGAACCTAAATTGTTTGCTGCTTGTGCTTGGAAAGGGGAAAGCGGTAGCAGTAAAAAAATTACTAAAATACAACAAAAAAATTTGAACTTGTTTAACATATCAACACTCCTATACAAAAAGTTGTCTAGATGTATAATCTTGTTTATATAATAATATCTGAAAATTCAATCTTTTGTAAGAGGACTATAATTTTCTCAACAATTGTGTATGGGAAATTATTAAACCTAATGTAATAATTTTTGAAGGAGGTTGAATTGCAATTGTTAAATTCAGAATATTTTGATATATTTTAAAGTATAGGACAAAGTCTTTCGCATAGTACTCTTACATAAATTTCAAAATTTAGTTTGGAAGGGGATGTACACGAGTTGGATAAAAATCTTAAGAAAGACCTCCAAATACGTCACATTACAATGATCTCGATTGGCGGCGTAATAGGGGCTGGTTTGTTTGTTGGAAGTGGTGCAGTTGTGCATTCGGCAGGACCAGGTTCTATCTTTTCATATGCATTAGCAGGACTTCTAGTCATTTTCGTCATGAGAATGCTAGGGGAAATGGCAGCCGTTAATCCGACAAGTGGTTCATTTGCAACGTATGCAAGAGAAGCAATTGGTCCATGGGCGGGTTATACAATAGGCTGGTTATACTGGTTTTTCTGGGTAATTGTTATTGCAATAGAAGCCACAGCAGGTGCTGGTATTATCCAATATTGGATTCCACAAATACCGCTCTGGTTATTAAGTTTAATCTTAACAATTTTATTAACGCTGACGAACGTTTTTTCGGTGAAATCATTTGGAGAGTTTGAATATTGGTTTTCTTTTATTAAAGTAATAAGTATTGTTTTATTTCTTTGCCTAGGTCTTGCTGTTATTTTAGGATTTGTTCCAGGAACAGAAGCACCAGGAACTTCGAATTTAGTTGGACAGGGTGGATTTATGCCAAACGGTATAAGTTCGGTACTGCTTGGAATTACTGTTGTTATATTTTCATTTATGGGATCAGAGATTGTAGCAGTAGCGGCTGGTGAATCTGCAGAACCTGTAAAAGCAGTAAAAACAGCAACAAACAGTGTGATTTGGCGTATTCTTGTATTTTTCATTGGATCTATAGCAGTAGTTGTTACACTACTACCATGGAATTCAGCAAACATACTAAAAAGTCCATTTGTAGCTGTACTTGAACATATAGGAATTCCAGCAGCAGCACAAATTATGAATTTTATCGTTTTAACAGCTGTACTTTCTTGCTTAAATTCGGGTTTATATACAAACTCAAGAATGCTTTTTTCAATGGCAGAAAGAGGAGATGCTCCAAAATCATTTTTAAAATTGAACAGTAGTGGTGTTCCTGTTCGAGCGGTTTTATTTGGAACGTTCTTTGCTTATATTGGAGTTGTTTTTAGTTACATTTCTCCAGATAAAGTCTTTTTGTTTTTAGTGAATGCATCTGGCGGGATTGCATTACTAGTTTATCTCGTTATTGCAGTTTCGCATTTAAAGATGCGTAAAAAAATGGGTAAAGTAGAACAAAAAAATTTGAAAGTGAAAATGTGGCTTTTTCCGTATGTAACGTATGTTACAATTGCCGCTATTATAGCAGTTTTAGTCACGATGCTCGCAATTGATTCTTTACGTTCGCAAGCACTTTTAACGACGTTTGTTACTGTTCTTATCATACTTTCTTATTTTATTTTTAATAGAAATAAAAATAGAACAGTTTTGAATCCTAAAAGTAAGAGTGAGGAATCTGTTCGATTCTAATTTTCTTGTTTTCGAAGAGAGTTACACCCAATCATTGCTATAAAAGAATCATATATAATCATAGAAACAAGTAATTACTATTGTCATAGTGAATATAAACTTTTTTCTTGACTTTTTATACGAAGGCGAGCAGAATGGTAAAAAAGGAAGGGGGGATGATGATGGAAGAGTACGTATTAGAGCTGTATAACCTGCTATATACGACAGAATGGCAAGATATCGTTTCGTTTCTAGGAATAGTATTTTGTATGAGAATTGTAATTGTATATATGGAAGAGCAAGGTATGTTCTACTCCTTCTCATCCCCGTTCGATATGCAGCGCGAGCCGTTGCTGAACTATGCCAAGGTGAATTACGAACAATTTCCTTTTGTTATATTCTTTATGATTCGATTTATAACAGCAATTGTAAAGAAGAAGGAAAGTGATGATGAAGAGTGCCACATGACTTGTAAGGCAGCTAGTGTTTTTTAAGCTAAATACAAGGAGGAGATTTATATGTGGTTTCGATTTCTTATGATTGGTTTCTTTTCATTAACAGCAATTTCATTAATGGGATATCAAGTATCTGAAATTTTTCAAGCATATAGCGATACGTTTTTCCACAAAAACTAATCGCATTGCTATTTAAATAATAAAGCGATAAAATCCTTCTTAAGAAGTTTTATTAAGAAGGATTTTTTTCTTTGCCTGGTCTTACTGTGTCAAACTATTGTCACATTTACACTGTGAATAATATGTTAAAATAGTGAGGTTACGTATACATACTTGAAGGAAGAGGGAGTGACCATTTTGGTGGATCAATCAACAAATCAGAAAAGCTATGCTCCTATTGTGATAACGCTTTCTGTAATTGTAAATGCGATTATTTTATTTTTGTTCTTTGGACCTGTTGGCTATGAAGGAGAATTACATTTTGATGTAACAATTTTACCAATGTTAAATGCAATTTTTAATAGCTTCACGTTCGTATTCTTATTAGCAGCATTATTTTCTATTATTAAAAAGAATGTAAAAATGCATCGTGGTTTCATCCTCGCAGCATTTACAACAACATTGCTATTTTGTGTTTCGTATTTATCGTATCATTACTTAGCGCCAGCAACGCACTTTGGTGGAGAAGGGTTTATTAAATATGTGTATTTCATCATTTTAATTACACATATTATCCTTGCAGCAATTATTGTACCACTTGCACTGTTTTCGCTTGTATTTGGTTTTACGAATCAATTAACACGTCACCGTAAAATTGTACGCTGGACGATGCCAATTTGGTTATATGTAAGTTTATCTGGTGTTATTGTTTACTTAATGATCTCACCTTATTATCAATAAAAAGTCTCAGCCTTTAGGCTGGGGCTTTTTTGTTAAGCAAATATTTTTGTGAAATGAAAAAAATATGTTATACAAAAGTATAGTTGCTTTTCATATAGAAGGGATGGTAAAGAAATATGCAAAATTTTGTATTTCGTAATCCAACGAAACTTATTTTTGGTAAAGGTCAATTAGAACAGTTAAAAGTTGAAATTCCACAATTCGGTAAAAAAGTTCTTCTCGTATTTGGGGGAGGCAGCATTAAAAGAAATGGTATTTATGATAATGTAATTTCTATTTTGAAAGATATAAATGCAGAAGTATTTGAGTTGACGGGTGTTGAACCGAACCCTCGTGTATCAACTGTAAAGAAAGGGATTCAAATTTGTAAAGATAATGGAGTCGAATTTATTTTAGCAGTTGGTGGAGGAAGTGTAATCGACTGTACGAAAGCGATTGCTGCTGGTAGCAAATATGATGGAGATGTATGGGATATTGTAACGAAAAAAGCATTTGCTAGTGAGGCGTTACCATTTGGTACTGTACTTACTCTCGCGGCGACAGGTTCTGAAATGAATGCAGGCTCAGTAATTACAAATTGGGAAACGAATGAAAAGTATGGATGGGGGAGCCCAGTTACATTCCCGCAGTTTTCAATTTTAGATCCAGTTCATACTGCATCTGTACCGAGAGATCAAACAATTTACGGTATGGTAGATATTATGTCACACGTCTTAGAACAATATTTCCATCATGGAACAAATACAGAACTACAAGATCGTTATTGTGAATCTGTTTTAAGAACAGTCATTGAAACAGCACCTAAGCTTTTAAGTGATTTAGAAAATTATGAGCACAGGGAAACGATTTTATATTGCGGAACGATGGCGTTAAATGGTATTTTAGCGATGGGAGTAAGAGGTGACTGGGCAACTCATAATATTGAGCATGCAGTTTCAGCTGTGCATGATATACCACATGGAGGAGGCCTTGCTATTTTATTCCCGAACTGGATGAAGCATGTTATAGATGAAAATGTAAGTCGCTTTAAACAGTTCGCTATTCGTGTATTTGATATAGAAACAGATGGTAAAACAGATAAAGAAGTGGCGTTAGAAGGAATTGAGGCACTGCGTCAATTTTGGACTTCAATTGAAGCGCCAGCAACATTAGCTGATTACGGTATTGGAAAAAATGAAATTAATGTAATGGCTAATAAAGCGATGGCTTATGGTGAATTCGGTAACTTTAAAAAATTAAATAAAGATGATGTTCTAAGTATATATAAAGCTTCTTTATAAGTGAATTTTAAAAATAAACCTATTCGATTGTTTTATCGAATAGGTTTATTTTTTTGCTGTTTATAACCGTTTGTGGGTGTTTGTGATTATTTATGATTGTTTATGGTTGATTTTTGTGATCGTTTTCATTATACTGTAATCAAAGAAGAGGTGAATAAAATGTTAACTCCTGAACGTCATCAAATGATATTGCAACTTGTAAAAGAACAAAAAGTTGTAAAAATACAGCAATTGGTTGAAAGAACAGAAAGTTCTGAATCAACAATTCGTCGTGATTTAGCGCAGTTAGAAAAACAAAGATTATTAAAAAGAGTTCATGGCGGAGCCTCTATTTTAACGGGAAAAGGGCAAGAGCCAACGATGGTTGAAAAATCATCCAAAAACATTCAAATAAAACAACAAATTGCTAATTATGCGGCTAGCGTTGTTGAACAAGGTGACTGTATTTATTTAGATGCAGGAAGTACAACATTTGAAATGATTCCATTTTTAATAAATAAAGATGTTACTGTCGTTACGAATGGACTTATGCATATTGAAGCTTTAGTTGAAAATAATATTCGTGCGTATTTACTAGGCGGGATGATGAAGAGCAGGACAAAAGCTTTAATCGGTGCTATGGCACAGGAAAGTATGCAGAAGTATCGTTTTGATAAGTGCTTTTTAGGTGCAAATGGTGTACATGAACAGCTTGGTTTTACAACGCCAGATCCAGAAGAAGCGCTCTTAAAACAAATGGCACTAACATTAGCAAACGAAGGATATTTCTTAATTGATGAAAGTAAGTTTTCAGAAGTTGCGTTTGCGAAAATTGCAAATGTTGAAGATGCAAATATCATTACAAACTATTTAGAAATTGATTTAGAAAAATATAAAAAACAAACCAATGTAATTGAGGCTGATAAACAATGATCTATACAGTTACTTTAAACCCATCTATTGATTATGTAGTGCAAGTTCCTTCTTTTGAGTTAGGAACAATAAATCGAGCAGAGAAAGATATGAAGTTTCCTGGAGGAAAAGGAATTAATGTTTCTCGTGTTCTGCAGCGTTTAGGTGTTAAAAATATAGCACTTGGATTTACTGGTGGATTTACTGGTCAATTTATTAAAGATGTATTACATGATGAAGGTGTAACAACAAACTTCGTCCAAGTAGATGAAGATACTCGTATTAATGTGAAAATAAAAGGGGAAGAAGAAACAGAATTAAATGGACAAGGTCCTATTGTAACAAAAGAGCAGTTCGAACAGTTAATGAAAAAAATTGAGAGTATGCAACCTGGAGATTGTGTTGTACTTGCTGGGAGTGTACCAGTCTCTATTCCAAGTACCTTTTACGAATCAATTGCTGCGTTTGGAGCTGAAAAAGGTATTCGTGTAGTAGTAGATGCAAGTGGAAGCGCACTGCAACATGTAATTAAAAATAAGCCATTTTTAATAAAGCCAAACCATCACGAACTTGGTGAGTTGTTTGGAGTGGAGCTTTCAACAGTAGAGGACATTTTACCGTATGGAAGAAAATTAATTGAACAAGGTGTAAAGCACGTTATCGTATCGATGGCAGGAGAGGGAGCTTTATTATTTACGGCAGAAGGTATATATGAAGCAACTGTTCCAAATGGTGTTGTAATTAATTCAGTTGGGGCCGGAGATTCTCTTGTTGCAGGTTTTGTAGGTAAATATGAACAGACAAAAGATATTGAAAAGGCATTTCAATATGGCGTTGCAACAGGGAGTGCAACAGCGTTTTCAGCTGATTTATGTACGAGGGAAAAAGTAGAAGAATTATTGTCGCAAGTAATTGTAACTCAGCGATAGGGGGAAGCAACATATGAAAATTACAGAACTATTAAAAAGGGATACAGTCATTATGAATTTGACAGCTTCAAATAAAGAAGCTGTCATAGATGAATTAGTTGAGAAATTAAACGGGGCAAATCGTTTAAATAGTAAAACGGAATTTAAAGAAGCTATTTTAAAGCGGGAGTCCCAAAGTACGACTGGAATAGGGGAAGGTATTGCAATACCTCATGCGAAGACAAAGGCTGTTAAACAACCATCGATTTGTTTCGGCAGAAGTGTAAGCGGTATCAATTATGAATCGCTTGACGGGCAGTCTGCACATTTATTCTTTATGATTGCTGCAAGTGAAGGAGCGAATAACACTCATTTAGAAACGTTGTCTCGTCTATCGACATTATTAATGGATGAAGGATTTCGCAAACAACTATTAGAAGCGAAGGATGAAAGTGAGCTTCTTCGTCTATTTGATGAAAAAGAGAATGAAAAAGAAGGAGAAGAGATTGAAGTAGCAAAGCCAGAAGGAAATGAACCGTACGTACTAGCTGTTACAGCTTGTCCAACTGGAATCGCTCACACATATATGGCGGCGGATAGCTTAAAGGCAAAAGCAGCAGAATTAGGAATAGCGATTAAAGTTGAAACAAACGGATCAACAGGTATTAAAAACGGTTTAACGAAAGAGGATATTGAGCGTGCAACAGCTATTATTGTTGCGGCAGATAAACAAGTAGAAATGAATCGTTTTGCTGGTAAACATGTTATTCAAGTGCCGGTTGCTGATGGGATTAGAAAAACGGAAAATCTGCTTACACGAGCTGTCAAACAAGATGCACCAATCTTTAAAGGTGTAAAAGAGGACGGGAAGTCAGAAAGTATTGAGAGAGAAAAAGGATTAGGAATTTATAAGCATTTAATGAGCGGTGTAAGTAATATGCTTCCATTCGTTGTTGGTGGTGGGATTTTAATAGCACTAGCGTTTTCGTTTGGTGGTATAAAGGCGGAAGGTCCTTTAGCTGAATTGTTCATGTCAATTGGAGGAGGAAAAACAGGTGCGTTTTTATTCCTTGTACCAATTTTAGCAGGATTTATTGCAAGTTCTATTGCTGATCGTCCTGGTTTTATGCCCGGTGTTGTCGGTGGATTTTTAGCGGCGAATGCGAATGCGGGATTTTTAGGTGGATTAATTGCTGGTTTCTTAGCTGGATATGTTGTTTTAGGATTGAAAAGAGTATTTTCAGGACTACCAGTACAATTAGAAGGAATTAAACCCGTTTTGTTATATCCAGTCTTTGGATTATTGATTACAGGAGTTGTAATGCAAAAAGTAGTAATTCCGCCTGTAGTAGCATTAAATGAAATGTTAACAGGATGGTTAAATGGTTTGAACGGTACGAATGCTATATTACTAGGTCTTATTTTAGGTGGTATGATGGCAATTGATATGGGTGGTCCAATTAATAAAGCGGCATTTACGTTTGGTATTGCTGCAATAGAAGCACAGAACTTTGGAGTCCATTCAGCAGTTATGGCTGGTGGTATGGTACCACCACTTGCGATTGCGTTCGCAACTACATTCTTCAAAACGAAGTTTACAGAGGCGGAACGTAAATCTGGTTTAACAAATTATATTATGGGAGCATCGTTCATCACAGAAGGTGCGATTCCATTTGCAGCTGCAGATCCGGTTCGAGTAATTGTAAGTTGTGTTGTTGGTTCAAGTATTGCAGGTGCGTTATCTATGTTATTCCAAATTACATTACCAGCACCGCATGGTGGATTGTTTGTAATAGCATTAGTAAATAAACCGTTACTATATATTTTCTCTATATTAATTGGAACGATTGTCTCGGCTATTATGCTAGGTGTTTGGAAAAAGAAAGTTCAATAACAAATGAAAAGAGAGCAGCTTTTATTAGTTGCTCTCTTTTTATTACAAAAAAGTAGGTTAACAATTGAATATTGATGTTTTTTGGTAAAAGATGTAATGAAATGTGAATTTTTTGTAACAAAAAAGTAATACTGTAATTTTTTCTGGAAAAAGTTCTTGTGCTCATATGTGGAAAATATATGAAAAACATTGGAGATTGTATTAGAAATGCATTTTGTTAATATGGAAATTTATGTTACAACTCATTAATCGTATATTACGAATGCTTTGTAATTGTGTGATTTCTAAAAATCCTAAAAATCTGTTGCTATAATGAGAATACGAAAACAAAGCAAATGGAGGCTATTCATGAAAAAATTATTAGGTATAGCAACAGCAGCAGTTTTTGGTCTTGGGATTTTTGCGGGTTCTGCTAAAGCGGAAACAATTGTAACAACAGACGTATTAAATGTTAGAGAAAACCCAAATGTAGAGTCAAAGCTTGTAGGTAAAGTGTTAAGCGGGAATACACTAGATGTTATAAATACAGAAAATGGATGGACAAAAATTAAGTTGAACGGTAAGGAAGCGTTTGTAAGTGCTGAGTTTACAAAGAGCACATATTATGTAACGGCTGGCGTATTAAATGTTCGTGCTGGAGCGAATACTGATTCTGAAGTTCTTGGTAAACTTAATAAAGGCGATGTGATTGAAACGACGAATCAAGTTCAAAATGAATGGTTACAATTCGACTACAATGGAAAAGTCGGATATGTTCACGTGCCATTTCTAACAGGAACGGCACCTGTAATCGAAAAGAAAGAAGTTGTAACTCAAGAAGAAGCGCCGGCTAGAACAAATACGCCGGTTAAAAATAATACAGCAGTTAAGAGTAAAGAGTCTGTCAAGAGTAACGATTCTATTAAGGATGTAGAATCGAGTAAACCTGTAGTAAAAGAAAAGCCGGCTGCAAAACCAGTTGCGAAATCTACTGAAACAAGTGCGCCTGCTGGTGGTCGTGAAATTACAGTGGAAGCGACGGCATATACAGCGGATCCGGGTGAGAATGGTTCGTATGGTGGTCGTGTATTAACGGCAATGGGGCACGACTTAACAGCAAATCCCAATATGAAAGTAATTGCTGTTGATCCGAAAGTAATTCCGCTTGGATCAAAAGTATGGGTAGAAGGATATGGAGAAGCGATTGCTGGAGATACTGGCGGTGCGATTAAAGGAAATCGTATTGATGTTCTAGTTGGCTCAGATGGTAGTGCTAACAGCTGGGGACGTAAATCTGTAAAAGTGAAAGTTATAGAATAGTGTATTGGCATTAATATAAAAAGCGATTGCTTGAAAATATGTAAGCAATCGCTTTTTTCTCGTTTTGTGATAGGATACTGTTATCTCAAAGAATGGTTATTGAAATGGATAAATTGTTTTACCTGTAATAATTTTATATGCACTGCAAAATTGATTTTGCATATACTCGGTATTTTTACTTTCTGGATGTAACGTTGTTTCTTGGAGAGTAGAGTGAAAAGAACGTAATAAACAATTTAGAGCAAAATATAATTCTTCTTTTGAACAATTTTGTTCTTTTGTGGCAGTAGCTAAAATGAGGTCTTTTGTTAAAGATGAAAAATTGATGGTGGATTGTTTCATAGTCAACTCATCCCCTTTAGGCCGTTTTTATTATGTATATGCGGAATTGGACAAACTATGTTCTTTTTTTCGTATAATTTCATGTACCGTAATGAAAGAACTTGCAATCATGCCGTTAAAATTGGTAAGATTGGATATAATCAATAGATGGAGTACATTACATAAAGAGAGTTGAATAATATGGGAGAAGTGCAACGTGAAAAAGTTGCTGTCATCATTGGACCAACTGCTGTTGGGAAAACGAAGTTAAGTATTGATCTTGCCAAAGCGTTGAATGGTGAAATTATAAGTGGTGATTCCATGCAGATTTATCGCACGATGGATATTGGAACTGCAAAGGTGACAAAAGAAGAGATGGATGGAATTCCGCATTATATGGTCGATATAAAAAATCCGGAAGACTCATTTTCTGTTGCAGAATTTCAGGAACGTGTTCGTAAGCATATTAAAGAAATCACAGAGCGTGGTAAATTACCGATTATTGTTGGTGGGACGGGCCTGTATATACAGTCTGTTCTATTTGATTATCAGTTTACTGATGATGCTGGTGATATAGTATACCGAGAGAAAATGGAAAAGTTAGCTTTAGAGCACGGTGTGGAATATGTACATGAAAAGTTACAAGAAGTAGATCCAGAAAGCGCTAAGCGTATTCATGCAAATAATGTACGCCGTGTCATTCGTGCATTAGAAATTTTTCACGCAACGGGTGAAAAAATGAGTGATCAACTTGAAAAGCAAGAAAATGAGTTGTTATATGATGTTTCATTAATTGGCTTGACAATGGAGCGAGAAATGCTATACGATCGCATTAACTTACGAGTTGATATAATGATGGAACAAGGTTTATTAGAGGAAGTAGAAGAGCTGTATAATAGAGGGATAAGAGATTGTCAATCTATTCAAGCGATTGGATATAAAGAGATATATGATTATTTTGAGAATCATGTCTCTTTAGAAGAAGCGGTATCACAATTAAAGACGAATTCACGTCGTTATGCAAAGCGTCAATTAACGTGGTTCCGTAATAAGATGGATGTCACATGGTTTGATGTTACAGACGGTGAAAAAACGTCAGAAATTTTACGATACATAGAAGGAAAGCTACAACTAAAGTCGAATAATAGTAAGTAGAGAAAAAGAGGAGGATTCGACATGAAGCAATCAATCAATATTCAAGATCAGTTTTTAAATCAACTCCGTAAAGAAAATACGTTTGTTACGCTGTACTTATTAAATGGTTTTCAGCTTCGTGGGCTAATTAAAGGATTTGATAATTTTACAGTCCTACTGGAAACAGAAGGTAAGCAACAGCTTATTTATAAACATGCAATTTCTACATTTGTACCACAAAAAAATGTTTCAATTGAATTAGAATAGTCATAAAGTATCGTACATAGCAAAAAAAGAGCGAGTTTCTGAAGTGACCCCTAAAAGTTAGACACGGTTATTTCATTAGGCAGCTTGATCCAAATGAGCCCGGTATTGCACTGGGCTCATTTTTAATTTTGCCTTTATCCGTTTTGTATTATAATAATCTATATATTTTTCTAATTCTATTTTAAAATGATCTACACTTTCAAACTCGTTTATGTAGAGGAATTCCGACTTCATGATCCCGAAGAAATTCTCCATTACTGCATTGTCATAACAGTTTCCTTTTCGAGACATACTCTGCACAATCCCCCTTGATTCAAGTGTCCGGACATATTGTTTCATTTGATAATGCCACCCTTGATCGGAATGCATCAATAGTTGGTGATCTTCAGGTAAACGTTCTAATGTTGTCTCTAACATTTCTGAAACAAATGAATACGTCGGTTTAGAGCCGATTGTATAGGTAATAATCTCACTATTATACAAGTCTAATACAGGTGATAAATAAAGTTTCTCTCCAAACAATTTAAACTCTGTGATGTCTGTTACCCATTTTTTGTTCGGAGCATCTGCATGAAAGCTGCGCGCTAAAATATTAGGTGCAGTTTTACCGACTTTCCCCTTATAAGACTTATATTTTTTCATACGCACAACACATTTTAATCCAAGCTCTTTCATAATGCGCTGAACCTTCTCGTGATTCACTTTCTGACCACGATTCGTTAACTCATCACGAATGCGACGGTAGCCATAACGACCTGCATTTTTCTCATAAATCGCTTTAATTTCGGCTTTCAAATCGGCATTTAAATCCGGGCGATTCATTTTCTTTACTAAATCATAATACGTACTTCGTGGAATGTTAGCTAGCTCTACAAGTGCCTTCACCGAATATTTATGCCTTAATTCATAGACTACTTGCGCTGTGTTCTGTTTCGTGATTTTTCCTTGTTTTGAACTAAGGCATTCAACTTTTTTAAGTACTCATTTTCCATTTCAAGCTGTTGAATACGTGCTTCAAGTGCTTCGACTGAACCTTCAACTGGTGCTTGTTTTAATTGTTTATTTGACTCTTTTTTCATGGATGGACGCCCCTTTTTTTGATTGAAGGGGCAGGAATATTAAAAATAGCTGCCGTTTCAAATAAGGATGTACCGTTTTCAATCATAAAATTTAGTACGTCTAGTTTAAATTGTTGCGTGTAATTTGTATACCGTTTTAGAAAAGCTTCCACACCATTTTGTTTATATTGGTTTACCCAATTCAAAATTACGGTGTCCCTTATACCAATCGCTTTACTAATTTCTCGATAACTTTCATTTCCGTTCAGATAACGTTGAACGATGTGTATTTTTTCATCAGCTGTAAATTTAACCATAGAAAAACTGCACCTCCAATTGTTAGACGGTGTCTAACGATTGGGGTGCAGTTCAGTTTCTCGCTCTTTTTTTATTTGTCATAAACAATATATAGTGAAATTTAAGCGATTCTAAAAACAGTAAGGCGGATGTTAGTATTTCCTGTCGCAGGGATCGTAATCTCGTTAAGAGTAGATTGGACGGAAATTCTTGCACCAGCTGCTAATGTTTCGATTGTAGTAAATGAAAGTGAGTCGCCTATTAAATTTGAAGAGAAGTTATCAGTTGCAACTGCTCCATTAATTGAAATTCCTACTCCAAGTGGAGCACATCCCGGTGCAGTTGTAGAAATAGATACGCTAATTACATAAATACCACCGTTGATAACAGTAACTGTATCTGTGCCGTTGAAGATAATATTGTTTACGTTAATTGCAGTACTAAAAATAAAGTTATTAAATTGCAGTACTGTTTGCTGAATATTGTTTGTTACAACAATTGTTGCTACAGGGAAGCTAGGTCCAGTTGGCCCAGTAGGTCCGGTAGGTCCACCAGAAGGTCCAGTAGGTCCGGTAGCTCCTATACCAGTAGCACCGGTAGCACCAGTTGGTCCTTGAACACCTTGGGGACCAGTAGCGCCTGTGTTACCTTGAGCCCCTTGAGGTCCGGTAGCGCCCGTAGCACCTGTGTTACCTTGAACGCCCTGAGGCCCAGTAGCCCCAGTAGCCCCAGTAGCACCTGTGTTACCTTGAGCTCCTTGAGGTCCGGTAGCGCCCGTAGCACCTGTGTTACCTTGAACGCCCTGAGGCCCAGTAGCCCCAGTAGCACCTGT
>NZ_NVAP01000044.1 GCF_002567495.1 Bacillus cereus
CTCCCTCGTTGAGTTTTAGCACTGTATAGCATAGGTACTGAAACCAGCTACGTTAAGAAAGGCCTTCATTCCGACCTTTCCTGTTGACCCATTGGCGTCTCTCGACATTTTTGGGCAGCAGCGTTTCTCTATACAGGAGCCTCACCTAACAGAGACCATATTCAATTACATGTTGAATATTAGCACTGAAAAATCGTAGTGTCAATATCTTTTTTATCTGTGTTTTTAAAATATTAAATAGATTTATAATAGATATATGGGATGAAATGCATGATATTGATTATAAATAATGTGGAAAATAAATATTTTTATTAGAGGGGAATTTGTAATGGTACCACAAAATTTTATTATAAATATTGAGAATCAAAAGTGGTTGTTTAATGAGCAGGAAGATCTATGTTCACACGGAGAAATTTATCCCGCATTAACGGGCAGTAAGACTCCCACCTCAAAATTCGGCTAGAGCAAAGGCGTTAGGTGGGAGGGATCAAACTGCCCTTAAAAGCCCGATTGGTTCAACTAATAATCAGTGTGGACGGTGCCCCCACTGATTAAAGTTTCACTTTATTTAAATGTGGCTGGAACGATTATTACGCAGACAGGTATGGATGAGGAATGGGGAATAAGTGAATCAGCCTTAGCTCTGTTACGAACTTTAGATAAAGAATATATTTGTGATATTGAAAATGAAGAGGGGCTTATTTTGCACGAATGTGGCACTACGCTCATGTTAGGATGCCCAATTTCAATTCATTGGACTATAAACCATATAGGTGAAAATGTGGTTTTAAAGGATTTTGTCAAACTTATTTCTACTGATCAAAAAGCTATATACTATGAAGGGCTTCATATAGAAGTAAATGAAAATGAATATAGAAAACAAATTGTTTCTTTTGCACTACAAGCAGAAGGATTATTTAATAAATCAAGTGAGAAGATAATTTCAGATGAGTTGGATCGAAGTATGTATACAGATTTTTGGACGGAATATGATTATTTGTTAAATAAGTATAAATAAAAAAGCACTGTAACCAGTGCTTTTTTATTATAGATTACGAGATTGTAGGGTTTTCAAAAATAACAATCTCTGAACTGTTTGTAGTTGAAACGCGTTGGGCGTAATATGTTAAAGCTGAAGAAATATATGCTGGTAACGTATCATTTGTATGTGATGTGGTATATTCATGGATTAATTCCTTTAAAGTTGTCCATTCTAATTGTGCTGGGTGATCAGACACGAAAGAACTTACCCAGCGATCAAATGAAGATGAAAAATCAGTTTGTAAACGAAATACTTCTTTCATAATAAAACGCTCCCTTAACATGTAGTATAATCATTTTAACACAAAACACGAACGATTGCTAAATTTTTTAAGTATAATGTTCGTATTATATAGTTGTCTAGATGATTGGTTATGTAAATTCAATTTGCCATTTGAAATAACATTCCGTAAGATGAGAGATAGAGTATATTTAGAGCTGGAGGAAAGAAAGTGGAATTTGTATTTTTAGGAACTGGTGCAGGTGTTCCTTCGAAAGGAAGGAACGTTTCAGCAATTGCTTTGCAATTGTTAGAAGAACGAGGACAGACTTGGTTATTTGATTGTGGCGAGGCGACACAACATCAAATATTACATACATCTGTACGTCCGCGCCGCATTGAGAAAATATTTATTACGCATTTACATGGCGATCATATTTTTGGATTGCCTGGTTTATTAGGTAGCCGTTCATTTCAAGGAGGAAATACACCTTTAACTGTGTATGGACCAAAGGGAATTAAACAGTTTATTGAAGTAGCATTATCGGTAAGTACGACACATGTGAAATATCCACTTGAAGTTGTGGAGATAACAGAAGAAGGTACTGTATTTGAAGATAATGGATTTTATGTAGAAACGAAACGATTGTCACATGGTATAGAATGTTTTGGATATCGTATTGTAGAGAAAGATATACAAGGTGCTCTTTTAGTTGATAAGTTGCTTGATATGGGTGTGAAACCAGGTCCAATCTTTAAACGTTTAAAGGATGGAGAAGTAGTTGAATTAGAGGATGGCACGATATTAAATGGAAATGAGTTTATCGGTCCACCTCAAAAAGGAAGAATTATTACTATCTTAGGTGATACGCGATATTGCGAAGCGAGTAGGGAGCTTGCGCAAGATGCAGATGTACTTGTCCATGAAGCGACTTTCGCGGCAGAAGATGAGCAACAAGCGTATGATTATTTTCATTCCACATCTAAGCAAGCTGCGAGCATTGCACTTCAGGCAAATGCGAAGCGATTAATATTAACTCACATTAGTTCTCGTTATCAAGGAGATACATATAAGGAATTATTGAAAGAGGCAAGAGAGCTATTTTCTAATACAGAAATAGCGACGGATTTGAAATCATTCCCAGTAGAAAAAAATAATTTGTAAAAGATGGTAACAGTGGATTATCATCTTTTTTATGTCTAAAAAATTTTAAAATAAAACTGTTATTATTTTATACTTATACTTGGATGATACAGAAAATTAGGATGGTTTGAGTATATAGGATAAAAATACGAAATAATGATTATTTAGAAAAACTGTTATATAAGTCAGAGGACATACAAGTGATACAAATAGCAGAAACGGACTTTTATTCAGAACTTTTAAAATTCAATAAAAGTAAGCGTTTTATAAAAAACAAGCTATAATGAAGGCAGATTATAATTTATGATAAGTGACATGCATTTTAGTCATTATCTTAACAAGTGAAGTTGACTAAACCATGAGAGAGTAACACGAGAATTATAATAGGAAAGATATCACTTGTTTATGCTATGCTTGCAATGGCTTCTGTGTTAAACTTTGGATTGCTACCAGACTTTATTGTGGATTATCTTATATCATTTTTTAATGAAAATAATGCTAAGATTCTTATGCATTATTATAACTGGTATTATTTCAGGTTATATTGGATTACTTTTATTCGAAAATTATCCAATTCATAAAACAGAAAACATTCGTGGTACAACTGGAAAAGCGACAGATGTAGCAGCTTAATAGAATAGTAGAATAAATTTTTTTCATAGAGGTTTAGGGGGAGTTATGATGAAGTATCGCTCAGTATTTGATATTATCGGTCCAGTTATGATTGGACCATCAAGTTCACATACAGCAGGTGCAGCAAGAATGGGGCAAGTTGCTCGCCAGCTGTTTCGTCATGAACCAGAAAGAGTAAGCATTTCGTTATATGGATCATTTGCAAAGACGTATCGAGGGCATGGTACGGATGTAGCACTAATCGGTGGAATATTAGGATTTGAAACAGATGACTTACGTATTCCTGATGCGCTTGAAATAGCAAAAGAGCGCGAAATTGAAGTGGAATTCATTGAAGAAGATGCCAATGCACCTCACCCAAATACAGCGAGAATCCGTTTGTATAAAGGTGAAGAAGAAATTGAAGTTGTTGCTTGCTCAATTGGTGGCGGTAAAATTGAAGTTGTAGAATTAAACGGATTCGATCTTCAATTATCAGGCACAAGTCCAGCACTACTTATTGTAAATAACGATCGCTTTGGTGCTATTGCAGCGGTGGCTTCAATCCTTGCTACACACGAGATTAACATTAGTACAATGAGTGTTTCTCGTAAAGAAAAAGGAAGAAGAGCGCTTATGGTTATTGAAACAGATGAATTATTAGCAGATGAAGTGATTGAAGAAATAAAAGCGCAACAAAATATTTGTCAAGTAACTATTATGGATTAATTGCAGGGGGGACACACCATGTTTCGGAACGCAGCGGAACTAGTGGCGCAAGCTAAAGAACAAAATGTAAAAATCGCAGAAATTATGATTCAATGTGAAATGGAAACAAGACGTATTTCACGTGAAGAAGTAATTGCTGGTATGGAAAAGAACTTAGTTGTGATGGAACAAGCAGTAGAACGTGGTATTCGCGGCGTGAAATCACCAACTGGTTTAACTGGCGGAGATGCTGTAAAAGTTCAAGCGTATATGAAGAGCGGAAAAGGCTTATCTGGAGATACGATTTTGGATGCAGTAAGTAAAGCTGTTGCAACAAATGAAGTAAACGCAGCGATGGGAATTATTTGTGCAACACCAACAGCAGGGTCTGCTGGAACAGTGCCAGGTGTATTGTTTGCATTAAAAGAAAAATTACAACCGACACGTGAAGAAATGATTGAATTTTTATTTACAGCAGGAGCTTTCGGTATGGTTGTTGCGAATAATGCTTGTATTTCTGGTGCGGCAGGAGGATGCCAAGCTGAAGTTGGTTCAGCAAGTGGAATGGCAGCAGCAGCTGCAGTTGAGATGGCTGGTGGAACACCAGATCAAGCAGCTACAGCGATGGCAATTTCATTAAAGAATATGCTTGGTTTAGTGTGTGATCCTGTTGCAGGACTTGTAGAGGTACCTTGCGTAAAACGTAACGCAGCGGGCGCTTCAAATGCGATGATTTCAGCAGATTTATCATTAGCTGGTGTAACGAGTACAATTCCATGTGATGAAGTAATTGAGGCAATGTTTAGAATTGGACAAACGATGCCAGTAGCACTTCGTGAAACAGCAGAAGGTGGACTGGCAGCAACGCCGACTGGTCGTCGCCTGCAAGAAGAGATTTTTGGAAAGATTAATAATTAAAAAATATATGTTTATAAAGAAATGGAGCTCAAGTAAGATTGAGCTCCATTTCTTTATTTTTCTTTTGTTAGTTGTTCTAATGTTTTTCCGAGATTATGTGATCGTTGTGTAGCCTGTGTAATACAAGAAATAAGTGCTTGTTGAAATTTATTTTCCTGTAATACTTCAATACCTGCTTCGGTAGTTCCGCCAGGAGAGGTAATTTCCTTTCGCAAAATAGAAGGGTGTTTGTCACTTGCTTTTAGCATTTCGGCAGCACCAATCATCGTTTGAAGAATAAGTGATTTTGCAATATCTTCTTTTAAACCAACTTCTTTTGCGGCTTCTTCCATCGCCTCTACTACGTAATAAATATAAGCTGGACCGCTTCCAGACAATGCAGTGACAGCATGCATATCTTCTTCCTCTACAACAGAGACGAGACCAATCGTTTCAAATAAAGATGTTGCAGTGCGAATATGTTCCGCTGTTGCATGTTTTGAAGGTGAGATAGCAGTAGCTGATTTTAAAATAGCTGCGGATGTATTTGGCATTGCACGAATAATCGGAACGTCTTTTTGAAGAAGTTTTCTAATTGAGTGAGTAGAAACACCTGCTAGTAATGAAATAATAAGCACGTTATTATTTATGTATTCTTTAAAAGGGGTAAGCGCCTCTGCAACATCCTTTGGTTTCATTGCTAGAAAAAGAATATTGGCATCAGTAAGTAATTCTTTTTTATTATGAGTACCGTTGACACCGTATTTTTTATGTAGCTCTTGTAATCTTGTCTCGTTAGAACGATTACTTACGGTAATTTGTTCGCCTTTAACAACATTTGCATGTAGTAAGCCACCAATAATAGCTTCGGCAATAGATCCTGCACCGAGAAAGGAAATGTTTTGAATAGACATGATGTTCCTCCTTTAAATTTGGTTAGAAATTTCTTATAAATGTACATACATTCGTTTTTTTATAGGAAACACCTCTTTTTATCTGAAAATAATGACAAATATATATAGAAGTTGTAAACTGAAGAAGTATTCATTTTTGAACCGGAAAGAGACAGGGGGGCTAAGCATGACGGCGATTCACCGAATGGAGATTCCTGTGCCATTTGCAGTTGAGACTGTGAATGTGTTTTTAGTTGAGGGGGAGACATTAACATTAATTGATACAGGAACGAATACAGAAGGGGCAAGAAATGCGTTAGAAAGTCAATTAGGTGCATTAGGATATACGATAGAAGATATTGAAACAGTAGTCATTACGCATCATCATGCAGATCATTGTGGGCTTTTAAATATATTTTCTGAGAAGACGAATATTATTGGACATCCTTGGAATGAGCCTTGGATTACGCAAAATCCAGAATTTTTAAAGCGGTATCATGAATTTTTTAGAGAGACGGCCTTACAGTTTGGTGTTCCAGCAGCATTTTTGAAAGATGAGGCGTTATTGACGACGAGGACACTTAAATATTCTTGTAATAGATCGTTAACGCATACTGTGAGAGAAGGAGATCGTATTGATTCTTTGCCTGGATTTACAGTAATTGAAACACCAGGTCATGCTTCTACTCATATTTCTTTATATAGAGAATCTGATGGAATATTAATTGGTGGGGATGCTCTCATTAGTCATATTTCTTCGAATCCAATACTAGAACCACCATATGAAGGACAAACAGAACGGGCACGCCCATTACTACAATATAATCAAACATTACAGCGTTTAAGCGAAATGAATATTTCACGCATTTTATCAGGGCATGGAGAAGATGTCCTAAATGTGAAACAACTTATTGAAACGAGATTACAAAAGCAAGAAACACGTGCGTTTAAAGTACTTGAGTTATTAAAGGAAAAACCAATGACAGCATTTGAAGTGTGTGTAAAACTATTTCCGGTATTATATAAAGAGCAATTACCACTTACTATTTCAGAAACGGTTGGACAATTGGATTATTTAGCATATAATCGACAAGTGATGATTGATGAATCATCGCAACAATTGATTTATTATGCAAAGTAGGTGACAGCAATGACAGGACGTTTACAAAATAAAGTAATCGTCATTACAGGTGCTTCTAGTGGGATTGGTGAGCAAGTTGCAATGCAAGTTGCAGCACAGGGGGCGACTCCAGTATTAATGGCTCGAACAGAAGAGAAACTACAAGCGTTAGTAGACAAAATTAAAGAAACTTATAATACGCCTTGCTATTATTATGTATTAGATGTAAGTGAAGAGACGAAAGTAGAGTCTGTTTTTTCAAAGGTATTACAAGAATTGGGACGTATTGATATATTAGTAAACAATGCGGGATTTGGTATTTTTAAAACGTTTGAGGATGCATCAATGGATGAAGTAAAAGATATGTTCCAAGTAAATGTATTTGGATTAGTAGCTTGTACGAAAGCGGTACTACCTTATATGGTAAACAAGAACGAAGGACATATTATTAATATCGCTTCACTTGCTGGAAAAATTGCAACTCCGAAATCGAGTGCTTATGCAGCAACGAAACATGCTGTATTAGGATTTACGAATAGTTTACGCATGGAATTAGCGAATACAGATGTTTATGTTACAGCAATTAATCCAGGTCCGATAGATACAAACTTTTTTGAAATAGCTGATCAATCCGGTACATATGTAAAAAATATGGGACGTTACATGTTAAAACCAACATACGTAGCAGAACAAATCGTAAAATCGATGCAAACGAAAAAGCGTGAAGTAAACTTACCGAAGTGGATGGGAATTGGCCCGAAACTTTATGCTTTATTCCCAGGTTTATTTGAGCGTGTTGCAGGTAAATCATTAAGTAAAAAATAGGAGATTTCCATATGGAAATCTCCTATTTTTTTATTTTCCAGTCACATAATCGTAAACGATATCCTCAACTGCCTCGTATACATCAATTTCAATATTTGAATGAATTACCGTTTGAATATGTTTCACTAGCATTTCTTGATCCTCTTTTGATACTGGATTGCATTGATATTGCTGAAAACTTTTTATAATCATTTTCTCAATTAATTTTTCGTTCATGTTTTTCCCCACCTGTATGTATACATGTATTGTTTTATTGTACTTGAAGTGAAATGAAAATACTAATATACATTGTTTTTGTATAAAAATTCGATGTCGCATATTGTTTTTCTAGTAAAATTAAGTTTTTTAAGTTTTTAAAATTTATAAATATTTAATTGACTCTATAAATATACAATATTATAATCATACTTAATTTAAAGAATCGATATGAGGAGGAACTTATGAAAGTCGCAATTATTGGAGCAACTGGATATGGAGGCATTGAGTTAATTCGTTTATTAGAACAACATCCATATTTTTCGATAGCATCTCTCCATTCTTTTTCGCAAGTTGGCGAGTGTATAACAAATGTATATCAGCATCTTCGAGATGTTCTTGTTCATACGTTACAAGAAATTGATGTGGAGACAATAGGGAAAGAAGCAGAAATCGTATTTTTGGCAACCCCAGCAGGAGTATCAGCAGAGTTAACTCCCAAGTTATTAGCAGAAGGTTTAAAAGTAATTGATCTATCTGGAGACTTTCGTATGATAGATCCTTCATCATATGAACTGTGGTATAAAAGGCCGGCAGCGAAAGAAGAAATTCTAAGGAAAGCAGTGTATGGGCTAAGTGAATGGAAAAGAACTGAGATTCAAAAGGCAAATTTAATTGCAAACCCAGGATGTTTTGCTACAGCCGCATTGCTAGCGATAGCGCCGTTAGTACGTAGCGGCATGATTGAAGAAGATTCAATTATTGTGGATGCGAAATCAGGGGTATCTGGAGCAGGTAAAACGCCAACAACAATAACTCACTTTCCTGAGCTATATGATAACTTGCACATTTATAAAGTGAATGAACATCAGCACGTTCCTGAGATTGAGCAAATGCTTGCAGAGTGGAATAGTGAAATGAAGCCAATTACATTTAGTACACATTTAATACCGATATCACGAGGAATTATGATTACGCTTTATGCGAAAGTGAAACAGAGAATGGGAATACAGCAACTTCAAAATTTGTATGAAGAAACGTATGCACACTCAGTATTCGTTCGAATTCGCTCTCAAGGACAGTTTCCAAGTCCGAAAGAAGTGAGGGGCTCAAATTATTGTGATATTGGTATAGCTTACGATGAAAGAACAGAAAAAGTTACGGTCGTTTCTGTTATTGACAATATGATGAAAGGCGCGGCTGGGCAAGCGATTCAAAATGCAAATGTATTAGCGGGATTGGAAGAGACAACAGGTTTACAACATATGCCGCTTTATCCATAAGGGGGACATGATGATTAAAGTAGCGTCTATTACAGAATTAGAAAATGGTTCAATTGTAACGCCGAAAGGTTTTTCAGCGATTGGCACTGCAAATGGTTTGAAAAAGGAGAAAAAGGATTTAGGTGCCATCGTTTGTGACGTACCAGCATCATGTGCTGCTGTTTATACAACAAATCAAATACAAGCAGCACCCCTGCAAGTAACGAGAGATAGTATCGCGGCAGAAGGGAAATTACAAGCAATTATCGTTAATAGCGGAAATGCAAATGCTTGTACAGGAATGAAAGGATTGCAAGATGCTTACGAGATGCGAACATTAGTGGCAGAACATTTTAAGATAAAAGAAAACTACGTTGCAGTAGCCTCAACAGGTGTAATTGGTGTTCCTTTACCGATGGATATAATCCGAAAGGGAGTTGCAACTCTCATACCGACGAAGGAAGTAAATGAAGCATATTCTTTTTCTGAAGCAATTTTAACGACGGATCTTAAAACGAAAGAAACTTGCTATGAGATGATTATTGATGGGAAAAGAGTGACTGTCGCTGGTGTTGCTAAAGGTTCAGGGATGATCCATCCGAATATGGCAACGATGCTTAGTTTTATTACAACAGATGCCAATATAGAACATGAAGAATTGCAAACGGCATTATCCCAAATTACGAATCATACATTTAATCAAATTACGGTAGATGGAGATACTTCTACAAATGATATGGTCATCGTTATGGCAAGTGGATTATCAGAAACAAGACCGATAAATATGGAACATACAGATTGGGCAACTTTTGTATGTGCTTTACAGCAAGTATGTGAAGATTTAGCAAAAAAAATTGCGCAAGATGGTGAAGGCGCTACGAAGTTAATAGAAGTAAATGTGCTAGGAGCTCAAACGAATGAAGAGGCAAAAAAAATTGCAAAGCAAATAGTCGGTTCGAGTCTTGTGAAAACAGCAATACATGGTGAAGACCCAAACTGGGGGCGAATTATTAGCAGTATTGGACAAAGTGAAGTAGTTATTAATCCGAATACAATTGACATTACTCTTCAATCTATCTCGGTATTAAAAAATAGTGAGCCTCAAACATTTTCTGAAGAAGAAATGAAAGAGAGATTACAAGAAGATGAAATAGTCATTAATGTGTATTTACATTTAGGTGAAGAGACAGGATTAGCTTGGGGTTGTGACTTAAGCTATGAATATGTGAAAATAAACGCTTGTTATCGTACATAAGGAGAGGGAAGATGAGCGAATATATTGTAGTGAAATGCGGCGGTAGCATGTTGGCTCAATTAAATGATGTGTTTTTTGATTGTATAAAGAAATTACAGCAGAAGTATAAGGTAGTTATTGTCCATGGCGGTGGTCCAGAGATCGATGCTAAGTTAGGAGCCTCTAATATTGAGGTAGAAAAGAAAGATGGATTACGGGTAACACCAAAAGAAGTTATGGATGTTGTTCAAATGGTGCTGTGCGGAAGTACGAACAAAAAACTTGTAATGAATTTGCAAAAGCATCATTTATTTGCAGTTGGGCTTTCAGGATGTGACGGTAAGTTACTTCAAGTTCAACCTGTCAGCGAGGAGATAGGATATGTGGGAGAAGTAAGTTATGTCGAAACGACCTTACTAAAAGGGCTAATGAATATGAATTATATTCCTGTTATTGCTCCAATCGGGGTAAAGGGTAATGAACTTTATAACATAAATGCGGACAATGCTGCAGCTGGGATTGCGGCCGCGTTAGGGGCAAAAGAGCTCATTTTTATTACGGATGTAGATGGGATATTACATGAGGGGAATTTAGTAAAGAAAACGGATGAATTTGAGATTGCTACTTTTATAGAAAAAGGAGTTATTACAGGTGGGATGATTCCGAAAGTACAGTCGGCACTTACGTCATTAAAAATAGGAGTGCAAAAGGTAAGTATTGTGAATGGTACAAAAAATTTTACGGGAGATACAAGAGAGTGTATCGGAACGACGGTAACGAAAGGCGTGAGTATCGTATGACAAGTCATCTTTTTCAAACGTATGGAAGAAGAGATGCTGAGTTTGTTAAGGGGAATGGTACGAAAGTCATTGATAAAAACGGTAAGCAATATCTAGATTTTACGTCGGGAATTGGCGTATGTAATTTAGGGCATTGTCACCCTACCGTTGTAAAGGCATTAGAAAAGCAGGTTGGGGAAATATGGCATATATCTAACTTATTTACTCACTCTTCGCAAGAAGAAGTCGCATCACTATTAACAGAAGGGACACCATTAGATTATGTGTTTTTTTGTAATAGCGGAGCAGAGGCGAATGAAGCAGCTTTGAAGTTAGCACGTAGGCATACTAGGAAATCTCTTATTGTAACATGTGAGCGGTCTTTTCACGGTAGAACATTTGGAACGATGAGTGCAACAGGGCAAAATAAAGTGAAAGAAGGATTTGGTCCATT
Organism: Bacillus cereus; assembly: GCF_002567495.1. GTDB lineage: Bacteria > Bacillota > Bacilli > Bacillales > Bacillaceae_G > Bacillus_A > Bacillus_A cereus_AQ. The sequence continues at coordinate 11,385 of NZ_NVAP01000044.1, forward strand.
ACTTCCATCCTTTTTACATATACCTTTTAACGATATTAAGGCGTTGAAAGAGGTAATGAATGAAGAAGTTGCGGCGATAATGGTAGAAGTTGTTCAAGGTGAGGGAGGAGTAGTACCTGCTAATCTATCTTTTTTGAAAGAGATTGAAACATTATGTAAGAAGCACGGGTCCCTATTTATTATAGATGAAGTACAAACTGGGATTGGAAGAACAGGAACATTATTCGCTTATGAACAAATGGGGATAGAGCCTGATATCGTTACCGTTGCAAAGGCACTTGGAAATGGTATTCCTGTCGGAGCCATGATTGGCCGGAAAGAGCTCGGAACTTCGTTTACGGCAGGATCACACGGTTCAACTTTTGGCGGGAATTATATTGCGATGGCTGCAGCGAAAGAAGTATTGCAAGTAAGTAAGAAACCATCGTTTTTAAAAGAAGTACAGGAAAAAGGTGAATACGTATTAGCAAAATTGCAAGAGGAATTACAACATGTCGAATGTATTCAAAATATACGTGGTAAGGGGCTTATGATTGGAGTTGAGTGTAATCATGAAGTTTCAAGTTTTATAGAACAACTAGAAAACGAAGGACTTCTAGTATTACAAGCGGGTCCCAATGTGATGAGACTATTACCACCACTTATTGTAACGAATGAAGAGTTAGAACAGGCAGTATATATGATAAAAAAAGTAGTTTGTACAAAAAACGTATCAACCATATAAGGGGGAAATTTCATGTCAACTGTACAAGTACCGAAATTAAATACGAAAGATCTTTTAACGTTAGAAGAACTGACGCAAGAAGAAATTATTTCATTAATTGAGTTCGCTATATATTTAAAAAAGAATAAGCAGGAGCCTTTATTGCAGGGGAAAATATTAGGGCTTATTTTTGATAAGCATTCAACTCGTACTCGCGTTTCCTTTGAGGCGGGCATGGTACAGCTTGGAGGACATGGTATGTTTTTAAGTGGGAAAGAGATGCAAATCGGAAGAGGGGAGACCGTTTCAGATACTGCGAAAGTATTATCTCATTATATTGATGGAATTATGATTCGTACATTCTCACACGCGGATGTAGAAGAGCTTGCGAAGGAATCGAGTATTCCTGTTATTAATGGATTAACGGATGATCATCATCCTTGTCAAGCATTGGCAGATTTAATGACGATATATGAAGAAGTAAATGCATTTAAAGGAATTAAATTGGCTTACGTAGGTGACGGGAATAATGTGTGTCATTCATTGTTGCTAGCAAGTGCGAAAGTCGGAATGAATATGACTGTGGCAACGCCGGTCGGGTATGAACCAAATGAGGAAATTATAAATAAAGCTTTAGCGATTGCTCATGAAACAGGAGCAGAAATTGAAATTTTGCATGATCCTGAATTAGCGGTGAATGAAGCAGATTTTATTTATACTGACGTTTGGATGAGTATGGGGCAAGGGGGAGAAGAAGAGAAACATACTTTATTTCAACCTTACCAAATCAATAAAGAACTTGTTATGCATGCGAAGCAAACGTATCGTTTCTTACACTGTTTGCCTGCTCATCGTGAAGAAGAAGTAACAGGAGAAATTATAGATGGACCACAGTCTATCGTCTTTGAGCAAGCTGGTAATCGATTGCATGCTCAAAAAGCGTTATTAGTGAGCTTATTTAAAAATGTAGAAGAGCCTTCCTAAAAGGGAGGTTTTTTTATATTAAAATGTCGGATGTATATTTGGTTAATCATTTTTATATCATTTATAATATAAAGAGAAAACTAAATTTGTTTTTCAAATCGTGTAAGGGCATACTAGATATAAAAATATAGTTAAAGAGATGATGAGGGTGAAAACAACTAAGAAAACATATTCGTTTTTCCAGCGGATGTGGAGAATATTAAAGTATCAATATTATAAGTTGCTTCGATCGCCAGAAGGTGCAAAGAAAGTAGCATTAGGGTTTGCTATAGGATTTGGTTTAGAAATGTTAGTCATTTATACGGCTTCGCTCGTATATGTAATATTTTATCCGATTGTTCGATTAGCAAAGGGGTCTTTTCCTGCTGCAGTTATTGGCAATATTATTGGGAAAATATCGTTTCTCCCAGTAGTTTTATTTCCGCTTGCCTATTCGCTAGGCAAAATGATTTATCCATTTCATGTACATAAAATTCATCATGAACCATTTACGATATCGGACTTGTTTTCAAGTCACATTTTTACGATATTAAAGAGTTTATTACAAAGTGAAGTGTATGTATTAATTGGAATGACGATTTTAGGAGTTGTATTTGGTCTCATTTCATATTTCGTTGTGCATTATTTATATGAAAAGAACCGTAAGTTACGTTTGAAGAACAGAAAGAAAAAAGCGAGAGAGCCACTTGTACAATTATAAACAATGGCACATTCATTTCCTCCTTTGAATATGTTTAAGAAAAAGGAGGAGAGAATAATGTATTATTATTATTATTACGTACCTCAAGTATATCCATATGTAAATTCTTATCCTGAATATGATATGAATAGACAATACGAATTATATCGGCAACAACAATTACAGCAATTATCACAAATACCACAACAACAGCCTACACAGGAAAAAAAACCATATTTAACAACATGGCCATATTCCAATGTATACTATGGTAACTATTACGAATCATAAAGCTGCTTCTATTTAGAAGCAGCTTTATACGTTTGTTTTCAAAATTAAATTTTGAATGGTTTGAAGAGAATGAATGAGCTTTTCGCGCTCTTCCTCAGATAATGTTTGGAAATTTTCTTTTAGTTTGTCTAAAATGAATTGCTGATACTGATTTACTAATAATTTCCCTTCAGCTGTTAGAGAAATTAAAATGACCCGTCGATCTTTTTCGCTATAATGACGCTCTATTAGTTCTTCTTGAATAAGTTTGTTTAATAGAGGTGTCATGTTAGGCCGTGAAATCGCTAGCCGCTTGCCGATTTCGGAAACTGCTAATGTGCCATTTTCATGCAAAAGCAGTAATACTTGTGTATGTGATGGCGGCATATGTCTTTGAGAAGAAAATTCTCCAGGAAGCATAAATTTGCGATAAAAAAGAGGCACTAGCGAAAGAAGATGATCAACAATACGTTCCCACTCGCGTGATTCCATATAAAGGCCCCCTTCCACTATCATTGTAACAAAAAAGACATGTTATAAAAATAGAATTGTTTCATGGTCGCTTTAATATTTGTAGGATAACACTTGCTTTGTAAATGTATTGGCAATAATCGCATAGCCGTTATCATTTGGGTGTACTTGGTCAAATAATAACTCTTTTTTATCATTCGATATTAATTTACGAATTGGTAAAACGATAGATGGTTGATTTGCTTTTGAAATAGAATATACGGATTCATTCCAGCCATCTAAAAACATATCTGCATAACTTGCGATGGAATCATCGAGCTGTAACGGGTTATAGAGTTCTGAGAGAATGAGTAAAGCGTCCGGATTTTGATCTCGAACTGTCTTTACAATATTTTTTATATCCGCTTCAAAATGGGCCTTTTCTTTATTTAACATTTTAATACCATCTATAACACCAACATCACGATTTAAACGAAATAAATTATTTCCTCCAATATTAATTGTAATGATATTTGCTGCTCTAATTTTTTGCTTTACATCTTCTGATTGAACTTTTTTAGCGAGACGATCTGTTGTAAGACCGTTTACCCCAAGGTTTTCTACTGTAATTGGTTTATGAATTTGTGATTCTATTTGCTTAGAAGCTAATTCAGCAAATCCACCTTGTGTCGATCCATATCCTTTAGCGAGTGAATCACCTAATACAAGATGATAAAAGGATTCGTTTGTTTGCTTATCAATCCAACTTGGGGCAGATGTTTTTTCTGTTTTTTCTTCAGATTCATTTTGTTTTGTCTCATCGTTCTTTTCAAAATAAGAATAAGAAATGATCAGAAGGAGGAGACAAACAATTGTTAAGATGACTTTTTTCATAAATTCATCCTCCTTGTAATTGGTAATTGTATCATATTCAGCAGTATTAGCAATGTAAGGGCATATTATATGTTTATGAAAAGTTTATAATAACTTTACAGAAAATTTGTTGAAGTTTGTCAAAAAATATTGACGATAGGAAAGAACTTTATATATGATAATGTCAGATAGGTAAAACTTTAATTAGTGGGAGCTTTATTTCCTATTAATTGTTAATCTTCATCAATCGGGCGTTTAAGGGGACTACTCGTTAGCGCAGGGTGAAATGAAAATTGTGTCTCTAATAGAAGAAAAAAGGTATGTGGTTAGAGACAGATAGGGATTCATTTCATTATTTCTGGTAATTGTATAAGGGGGATTTTTTGTGAAAAAGTCAAAAAAAATGCTAGCTGGAGCAACTCTTGCGATTGGTGTTATAGCACCGCAAGTAATGCCAACAACAGCTCATGCGGATGAGAACACTGGGGAGAGTACGGTTAAGTTACGAATTCTAGAAACATCGGATATTCACGTTAACTTAATGAATTACGATTATTATCAAACGAAAACAGATAATAAAGTAGGTCTTGTGCAAACTGCAACACTCGTTAATAAAGCACGTGAAGAAGTGAAAAACTCTGTCCTATTTGATGATGGAGATGCATTACAAGGGACACCGCTTGGGGATTACGTAGCGAATAAAATAAAAGATAAAGATGATCCTAACTATGTCCATCCATTATATCGTGTAATGAATTTAATGAAGTATGACGTCATCTCTCTTGGGAATCATGAATTTAACTACGGTTTAGATTATTTAAAGGAAGTGACTAGTAAAACAAAAATTCCGGTTATTAACTCGAATGTCTACATAGATGACCACGATAATGATGATACGAACGATGAACATTACTTTGATAAATATCATATTCTTGAAAAAGAAGTAGAGGATGAATCAGGCCAAAAACAAATAGTGAAAATTGGTGTAATGGGATTTGTTCCACCACAAATTATGAATTGGGATAAAGCGAATTTAGAAGGAGAAGTAAAAGCAAAAGATATTGTGCAAACAGCGAAAAAATTAGTTCCGGAAATGAAGGCGCAAGGTGCGGATATTATCGTTGCACTAGCGCATTCAGGTGTTGATAAGAGTGGATACAACGAAGGAATGGAAAATTCATCGTTTTATTTAGCGACAGAAGTTCCTGGCGTAGATGCAGTATTAATGGGACATTCACATACTGAAGTGAAGGATGTATTTAATGGTGTTCCAGTTGTAATGCCTGGTGTTTTTGGTAGTAACTTAGGTATTATTGATATGCAATTGAAAAAGGTAAACGGAAAATGGGAAGTGCAAAAAGATCAGTCTAAGCCGCAACTTCGCCCGATTGCTGATAGTAAAGGTAATCCATTAGTAGAATCTGATCAAAAACTAGTTAATGAAATTAAAGATGATCATCAAGCGACAATCAATTATGTAAATACAGCTGTAGGTAAAACGAAAGCACCAATTAATAGTTATTTTTCATTAGTACAAGATGATCCTTCTGTACAACTTGTGACAAATGCACAAAAATGGTATGTAGAAAAGCTATTTGCTGAAAATGGACAGTATAGCAAATATAAAGGAATTCCAGTTTTATCTGCAGGTGCACCATTTAAAGCAGGTGGTCGAAACGGTGCTACATATTATACTGATATTCCAGCTGGAACGTTAGCGATTAAAAACGTTGCAGATTTATACGTATATCCAAATACGTTATATGCTGTAAAAGTAAACGGGGCACAAGTGAAAGAATGGCTTGAAATGTCTGCAGGTCAGTTTAATCAAATCGATCCAAAGAAAACAGAAGAACAACCGTTAGTAAATATAGGCTATCCTACATATAACTTTGATATTTTAGATGGCTTAAAATACGAAATTGATGTAACACAACTGGCGAAATACGATAAAGATGGAAAAGTTGTAAATGCAAATGCGAATCGTATTGTAAATATGACATATGAAGGTAAGCCAGTAGCTGACAATCAAGAGTTCATCGTTGCTACAAATAACTATCGCGGAAGTAGCCAAACGTTCCCAGGTGTAAGTAAAGGGGAAGTTGTATATCAATCGCAAGATGAAACACGTCAAATCATTGTAAAGTATATGCAAGAAACGCCAGTTATTAATCCAACAGCTGATCAAAATTGGGCGTTTAAACCGATTGTTGCAGATAAATTAACTACAACATTTGATTCTTCACCAAATGCACAAAAATACATAAAGAAAGATGGGAAGATTTCATATGTTGGACCATCTGAAAATGAATTTGCTAAATATGCAATTGATATAACGAAGAAGAATGATGATAAAGAAACTGGTGGAGAAAATCCAACGACACCACCAAAAGGTGATGGGGAAAATCCAACGACACCACCAAAAGGTGATGGGGAAAACCCAACGACGCCACCGAAAGGTGATGGGGAAAACCCAACGACACCGCCAACAGGTAATGGAGAAAACCCAACACCACCAATAGAAGAAGGTAATAAGGGTAATGAACCAAAACAAGATGGAAATAATACTGGATCTGGACAAACTACAACAGATGATCAAAATACAAAAGAAACACCGACTGTAAGTGAAAATAAAGAAGCTGAAAAAGAAGAACGTGATTTACCGAAAACAGGTGCAAGTATTGCTTCTACAATTGGAGCCGGTCTTGCGTTTGTTGGAGCGGGATTACTTATGTTATTTAGAAGAAAGAAAGCGAATAAATAGTCGAGAAATATAAAAAGGATTACCGATTTGGTAATCCTTTTTGTTATATTATGAAACTGGTACTGCTTTTTCTTTTTTCCATGAAAGACCGAATCCAGTAAAGCCGACGATAATGGTTACGACCGGGCAAGCTAAACAGAAGATTGCGAATGGAACGTAATCAAATGTCGGAACGCCAAGGACGTTCGATAAGAATACGCCACTTACACCCCATGGTACGAGCGGGTTAATAACTGTACCAGCATCTTCTAATACTCGTGATAAATTACGACGTTCTAAACCGACTTCATCGTATTTATTAGCAAATGCTTGTCCTGTTAAAACGATGGATAAGTATTGTTCACCAAGTAAGAAGTTTACACCAATTGCAGTTGAAGCAGTAGAAATAATTAAGCGTGTACTAGTTTTTACGAAGCTAGAGATGATATTCATCAGCTGCGCTATAATACCCATTCCTTGTAATAATCCTCCCATACAAAGAGCTAGGAAAATAAGGGCAATCGACATCATCATACTTTGCAGGCCACCGCGAGATAATAAGCTGTCAATGTCTTTGATACCAGTTTTAGAAACGTATCCGTCTTGCATAATTTTCATTAAATCAGTTAAAGAAGTGCTAGGTTTAAAAATAAAGAGAATAATAATCCCTACCACAATTCCTGCAAGTAATGTTGGAACTGCGGGTACCTTTTTAAATGCGAATAGGAACAGTAATAAAATAGGAATCAGTGTAACGATAGAAATCGTTGCATTTTTTTCTAGTGTGTTAATAAATGCTGAGAAATCAACGTTTCCACCAGATCCGCTTCCTAAAATGAAAAATGCGATAAAAGCAATAATGAAAGCTGGTACTGTTGTCCAAAGCATGTTACGAATATGTTCAAATAAATCTACACCCGTTACAGCAGGCGCTAAGTTTGTTGTATCAGATAAAGGAGACATTTTATCCCCAAAGAATGCACCAGAAATAATTGCACCAGCAATAAGAGCTGGATCGTATCCAAGGGCAGTACCCATTCCCATAAAGGCAAGTCCTACAGTTGCAGCTGTTGTAAAAGCACTACCGATACTCGTCCCGACAATTGCACAAACAACAAAAACAGTTGGAACGAAAATTTTCGGAGATACAAGCTGGAAGCCGTATACCATTAAAGTTGGAATAGTTCCAGCTGCGATCCAAACACTAATTAATACGCCTACAAGTAAGAAAATAAATATAGATGGAATACCAGCTGAAATACTACTGATCATCCCTTTTTCCATAGTAGACCAAGAGATTTTTTTCATAAATCCAAATGCTAATAAAAGAACGATACCAAATAAAATTGGGATGTGTGGTGAAACTTCTAATTGAATAACACTAAAACCAATACAGAAAAAGATAAAAATTGTTAAAAGAACAGACTCAATTTTTGAAACCATTGTTTTCCCCTCCTAAGTAATAAAAATAGCTCTTTTTTATATAAAATTCGCCAATATTGTATATTTCCTTCTAAAATTTAGAATTTTGTGACAAATTACCGGTAATTGTTAGTCTTTCTATATGATACGGAAATGATTGGATAAAAAAACGTCCCTGCATATAATTATGCAGGGACGAAGAAATCGCGGTACCACCCTAGCTTGTGAAATGAATGTATCACAAAATAAAGGGTCATATGATATGCGCTTATAAAATAAAAAACGCCCCTGCAATATATGCAGGGACGAAAAGTTCGCGGTACCACCCTAAATTGTGAAACAGTGTCGTTTCACCACTCTTTAGACATAACGGTCTATAACCGTCTTTCACTACTCCTCACGTTTCGCAAAAGAAGCTCCAGGGGGTAATTCATAATTCGCTCTGTACTGGTTCGCACCGACCACCAGCTCTCTGAAATCAGAAATCGAAATACTACTAAATCCTATCAACGCCGATTCATATGATGTTAGTTAAATTTTTATCATATTTTCATCTTACATGTCAATAAAAATATTAAATGTTTTTTTAGGGAAATAAAGGAGAATTGTTTTAAAGCTCTAATTTTGTACGTTATAATGAATTTGAAAGGGGAGGAAAGAGTGAAGAAAAAAATAATTCTTTTTACCACCTTACTAGTCGTTGGCGGAAGTGCTGGAATTTACACAGCTTTTGCGGCTGAATCAGAGCAGTCAAAACAAAGTCAAACAAGGCAGTCAGAAGTAAAGAAAGTAAAAGAAATAGAAGAGAAGAAATCAATGGAAAAAGCAGTAGAGAAGCTAGGGGTTTCTACTGATGGGAAAACAAAAGAAGTGGTTGCGAAAGAAGTAAATGCCGCTAGATTTGAGAAGCGTCATGATTTATTAATTGAGCACGCTAAGCAACTTGGAATTGATACAGAGGGAAAAAAAGATGAAGAAATTATTTTAGAAATTGGAAAGATACAGCATGGAAAGTAGAACAACTTATCGTATGATAAGTTGTTCTTTTTTAAGAACTATTTGATTTTAAAATAATTGACAGTCATTTGAATTTAATGTTAACTATATTTATAAACTAGTTAACATTAGGGGTGGCAATTGTGACTATAAATAGTAAAACGACTGAAAAATCATCTTATACATATGAAGAATTAGCGGAGAAAAATAAAGCTTACGTATGGCACCCATTTACACAAATGAAAGATTATTTAGAAGAAGATCCTGTCATTATTGAACGTGGGGAGGGAAGAAAGCTATACGATGTAAATGGTAATGAATATTGGGATGGTGTTTCATCTATATGGTTAAATGTTCACGGACATCAAGTACCAGAATTAGATGAAGCGATTCGTGAGCAGTTAAATAAAATTGCTCATTCTACTATGTTGGGACTTGCTAACGTTCCATCTATTTTATTAGCAGAAAAAATTATTGATGTTGTACCAGAAGGATTGAAGAAGGTATTCTATTCTGATTCAGGTTCTACTGCTGTTGAAATTGCAATTAAGATGGCTTTTCAATATTGGCAGCATAAAGGGAAACCAAAGAAACAAAGATTCGTTACATTAAAAGAAGCATATCACGGTGATACAATTGGAGCTGTTTCGGTAGGAGCAATAGACTTGTTTCACCAAGTGTATAGTTCGCTCTTATTTGATGCGATTAAAATGCCGTATCCATATACATATCGTTCTCCTTACGGAAATAATAAGGAGGAAATTGTAAAAAGCCATTTAGAAGAAATGGAAGAATTGTTGAAAGAAAAGCATGGAGAAGTAGCTGCCATCATTGTGGAGCCGTTAATGCAAGGTGCTGGCGGGATGATTACAATGCCAAAAGGATATTTAAAAGGACTGCGCGATTTATGTACAAAGTACAATGTATTATTTATTACAGATGAGGTAGCGACTGGATTTGGACGTACGGGGAAAATGTTTGCGTGTGAACATGAAAATGTGACGCCAGACATTTTAACTGCTGGGAAAGGTTTAACAGGTGGATATTTACCAATTGCAGTTACGGTAACGACAGATGAAATATATAATGCCTTCTTAGGAGAATATGAAGAACAAAAAACATTTTTCCATGGACATAGCTACACAGGCAATCCGTTAGGGTGTGCTGTAGCAATCGCGAATCTAGAACTATATGAAAAAACAAATTTAATAGAAGAAGTGGCACGTAAAACGGATTATGTGGCAGCGCAATTAGAAAAGCTCTTTGCGTATAAACATGTAGGTGATATTCGTCAGTGCGGATTAATGGTTGGTATTGAGCTTGTGAAGAATAAAGAAACGAAAGAAGCGTTTGAGTGGACAGAAAGAGTCGGTGTTCAAGTATGTAAACGCTCAAGAGAGCTGGGTATGATTTTACGACCGTTAGGTAACACGATTGTATTTATGCCGCCACTTGCTTCTACAATTGATGAGATTGATGATATGTTACGTATTTTATATAAAGCAATCTCGGATGTTACGGAGGGAGAATAATGAGTGGTTTTTTCATAACAGCAACTGATACTGAAGTTGGAAAAACAGTAGTTGCAGGTGCTGTAGCAGGTGTATTTAGAGAATTAGGATATAACGTAGGGGTATATAAACCGTTGCAAAGTGGCCATGTTGCATCAAACCCTGAGGGGGATGCGGCAAGGTTAAAAGCATTATCAGGTGTACCGACAAAAGAAAATGAAATTTGCCCTTATTCTATTGAAGAACCACTTGCTCCGAGACTTGCCATGAAAAGAGCTGGAAGAGTAGTAAAGTTAAAAGAAATTACTGATTACTATAATGAACTATTAAAAGAGTTTAATAGCTTATTTGTAGAAGGAGCAGGTGGGCTTGCTGTCCCATATACAGAAGATGCTTTAGTAATTGATTTTGCAAAAGAATTACAGTTGCCTCTTATTGTAGTAGCTCGTCCTACATTAGGAACAGTAAATCATACAGTGTTAACGATTGCTTACGCAAAGGCGCATGACTTAACCATAGCGGGTGTCATTTTATCAGGTTGCAAAGAATGTGAAATGGAAAGAGTGCAAGAAAATAAAGAGATGATTGAAGAGCTGAGCGGGGTACCAGTGTTAGGATTATTACCGTTCTTTGAAGGTGATTTTACGAAAGAAGAAGTATTGGAATCTGTAAAAGAACATATGATGATTTCAAAATTAGAGGAGTTTATCCAAAATGAATCAAACGTGGCACGCGCACCTTCAATCTAAATTACAACAATTACATGAGCAAGGGCAGTATCGAAATTTATCTGTAACAGAGCAGGCAGAAGAGACATGGCTTATTCGAGATAAGAAAAGGATGTTAAATTTAGCGTCAAATAATTATTTAGGGTTAGCTGGAGATGAAAGGTTAAAAGAAGCTGCTATTACCTGTACAAAAAGATATGGAACTGGAGCGACTGCCTCCCGCCTTGTTGTAGGAAATCATCCATTATATGAAGAGGTTGAGAGAAGCATATGTGACTGGAAAGGCACTGAAAGAGCTTTAATTGTAAATAGTGGGTATACGGCAAATATAGGTGCAATATCTTCTTTAGCCTCTCGGCACGATATTGTTTTTAGTGATAAGTTAAATCACGCAAGTATTGTTGATGGAATCATACTAAGTGGGGCAGAGCATAAAAGGTATCGGCATAATGATTTGGATCATCTGGAGACGTTGTTGAAAACGGCATCTCCTGAAAAGAGAAAATTAATCGTAACAGATACCGTTTTTAGTATGGATGGTGATACTGCGTATTTGAAAGATTTAGTGCAGCTCAAAGAGAAATACGGGGCAATCATTATAGTTGATGAAGCACATGCGAGTGGAATATATGGAATCGGCGGAGCGGGATTATCTCATATAGAAAAAGATCTTGCTCAAAAAATTGATATACATATGGGGACGTTTAGCAAGGCTTTAGGGTGTTATGGTGCGTATTTGACAGGTGATGCAATTTATATAGAGTATTTACAAAATATGATGAGAAGCTTTATTTTTACTACAGCTTTACCACCAGGTACGTTAGGAGCGGTGCGAAAAGCAATTGAAATTGTAAAAGAAGATAACGAAAGAAGAGAGAACCTTATAGCAAATGGAAAATACTTCAGGACCAAATTACGAAATGCCGGTTTTGATATTGGGAATAGTTCAACTCATATTGTACCGATTGTAGTCGGTTCAAATGAACATGCTTTACGGTTTAGCAAAAGGTTACAAGCGGCAGGAATTGCAGCCATTGCAATTCGTCCACCAACTGTACCGGTTAATAGTTCTCGAATTCGCTTTGCAGTTACATCACAACATACAATAGCTGATTTAAAATGGGCTATTGACCGAATTATCCACATTGCGAAAGAAGAGGAGCTTTTCGTATGAACGAGCTAAAAATTGTTTTCATCCCTGGATGGGGAATGGAAGAAAACATTTGGGATTTAGTACTTCCGTATTTTCAAGGATATTCTGTTCAATGCATAGATTGGCGTAATGTGAAAGAACGCAGTGAATTTGCGGATCGAATTATAGACGTAGCGCATAATGACAATGTAATTTTAGTTGGATGGTCACTAGGAGCGTTAGCGGCAGTACAAGCTTATAAAAAGATGAAGGCGAAAGGCATCGTATTAATTGGTGGTACTGCTAAATTTACAAATACGAACGACTATAGTAATGGATGGAATGCTTTGCATGTAGAACGGCTGAAAAGGAATTTGGCAAGAAGGAAAGAAGATACGCTCAAGCGGTTTTATGAAAATATGTTTACGAAAGATGAACTGAAAGAGAATAAAAATTTTGAAGACATTGTAGAACGTTTTAAAGGTGATTCAATTCAGTCTTTACAATTAGGTTTGGATTATTTAATAGAAACAGATATGAGAGAAGAACTGAAAGAAGTTAAAGTACCTATACTACTTATTCACGGAGAACAGGATGTAATATGCCCATTGTCTGCAGTACGTAGTATGACGGAGAATAGCAACAGCGAGCTGAAAGTAGTAAGTGAAGCTGGGCATGCATTGTGTGTAACGAATTTCGAATATTGCGCAAATGAGATAATTCAATTTGTAGAGGGGATACGACATGATCAACAAAACGTTACTACAAAAACGGTTTAATGGGGCAGCCGTATCTTACGATCAATATGCAAATGTACAAAAAAAGATGGCACATTCGTTACTTTCAATCTTAAAGAAACGATATAGTGAAACAGCATCAATACGTATTTTAGAATTGGGATGCGGGACGGGGTATGTAACAGAGCAATTATCAAATTTATTTCCGAAAGCCCATATTACAGCAGTTGATTTTGCTGAAAGTATGATTGCGATTGCGCAAACTAGAAAAAATGTAAAAAATGTAACGTTTCACTGTGAAGATATTGAGCAATTACGATTAGAAGAATCATATGATGTCATTATTTCAAATGCTACATTTCAATGGTTAAATAATTTACAACAAGTGTTAAGAAATTTATTTCATCATTTGTCTATAGATGGGATATTACTCTTTTCAACGTTTGGACATGAAACATTTCAAGAATTGCATGCTTCGTTCCAACGTGCGAAAGAAGAAAAAAATATAAAAAATGAAACATCGATTGGTCAACGTTTTTATTCGAAAGATCAGTTGCTTCATATATGCAAGATAGAAACAGGGGATGTGCATGTTTCTGAAACATGTTACATAGAGAGTTTTACAGAAGTTAAGGAGTTTCTGCATTCTATTCGAAAAGTAGGAGCGACTAATAGCAATGAAGGATCATATTGTCAAAGTCCCTCACTCTTTCGTGCGATGCTACGCATATACGAAAGAGACTTCACGGGAAACGAAGGGATAATGGCAACGTATCATGCTTTATTTATGCATATAACAAAAGAGGGGAAGAGATGAAATGAAACAAGTACAAACAAAAAGGGATTGGAAAAAGCTTGCATACGACGTAGTGGAAGAGAAGATGATTACGAAAGAAGATGCAATAGCGATATTAGAAGCTGATGATACAGAAGTTTTAGAAATTATGAATGCAGCTTACATCATTCGCCATCATCACTTTGGTAAGAAAGTAAAATTGAATATGATTATTAATACGAAATCTGGATTATGTCCTGAAGATTGTGGGTATTGCTCACAGTCTATTATTTCAGAGGCACCGATTGATAAATATGCATGGTTAACGCAGGAGAAGATTGTAGAAGGGGCACATGAAGCAATCCGCCGTAAAGCGGGAACATATTGTATTGTAGCGTCTGGTCGTCGTCCGACGGATAAAGAGGTAAATCACGTAATTGGAGCAGTTAAGGAAATTCGTGAAACGACAGATTTGAAGATTTGTTGTTGTTTAGGTTTCTTAAATGAAGATCAAGCAGGACGGTTAGCGGAAGCGGGCGTGCATCGTTATAACCATAACTTAAATACACATGAAAACAATTATGATAGCATTTGCTCAACTCATACGTATGATGATCGCGTTGATACAGTTCAAAAAGCGAAACAAGCTGGTATTTCACCATGCTCTGGTGCAATTTTTGGAATGGGAGAAACAATTGAAGAGCGTGCAGAAATTGCATTTGAATTACAACGTATAGATGCAGATTCTATCCCGTGTAATTTCCTTGTTGCTGTAAAGGGAACACCTCTTGAAGGGCAAAAAGAGTTAACGCCAGTAGAATGTTTAAAAGTGCTGGCGATGATGCGTTTTGTAAACCCAACAAAAGAAATTCGTATTTCAGGAGGACGTGAAATCAATTTACGTTCTGTACAGCCAATCGGTTTATTTGCAGCAAATTCTATTTTTGTCGGGGACTACTTAACGACAGCTGGACAAGAGCCGACTGCGGACTGGGGTATGATAGCAGATTTAGGATTTGAGATTGAAGAGTGTGCATTATAAGATAGATGAAAAAGCAAACTTGTAAAAGGGTTTGCTTTTTTGTAAATAAAATGTAATAAATAGTTGTGAACGCTTGATACTATTGGGTTTTGAGCGAAAAAATAATTTTTGTGGACGAATTTTCCAAGCCCTATTTGTACATAGTAAATATGTAATTTATATTGGGTTGGAGGATTTTACATGTACAAATACATATTAGCGATTATGACTTGTTTAATTTTAATAAAAGCAATAAGTTCTGATCCAGTTAAGGCTGCTGAAAACCCTGAACAAAAAGAGATGCAACAAAGAATTGAACAACACTTTCGAACGAAAGCTGAACATTTTGGATTGAAAACGGAAGGAAAAGATCTAAAGGAAGTTAGAAAAGAAATTACTATTATAGAAGAAGCGAAAAAAAGAGAGAATGTATGGAGAACAGCACAAGCTCTTCATATAAAAACAGAAGGAAAAACGATGCAAGAATTAATAAAAGATGTACAAAAAACGGTGAAAAAATAAAAAGAGGCCGCAGCCTCTTTTTTTATGCCCATTGTTTTGATAAGTGAGCCATTTCAATTGCAGCAACAGCTGATTCATATCCTTTATTACCAGCTTTCGTACCTGCGCGTTCAATCGCTTGTTCAATTGTTTCTGTCGTTAATACGCCGAAAATAACTGGGATGTCCATTTGTAGTGATAAAGACGCAACACCTTTTGCTACTTCATTACAAACGTAATCGTAGTGCGTTGTAGCACCTCGGATTACAGTACCTAATGTAATAACAGCATCATACTTTCCGCTATTCGCCATCTTTTTAGCGATTAAAGGAATTTCAAATGCGCCAGGAACCCAAGCAACATCAATATCGTTTTCTTCTACACCGTGACGCTTTAATCCGTCTAAAGCTCCGCCTAGTAATTTACTTGTAATAAATTCATTAAAACGTCCAACAACAACTCCAACTTTTAATCCTGTACCAACTAAGTGACCTTCGAATACCATAATAAATCTCTCCTTTAATTATAAGTTTAATAAATGTCCTAATTTATTTACTTTCGTTTGTAAATACGTTTTATTTTCTTCTTTTGTTGGCATTTGCAACGGTACGCGCTCAGTAACTTTTAAATCGTAACCTTGTAAGCCAGCAATTTTTCTTGGATTATTCGTTAATAATCGTAAATGTTGTAAACCTAAATCTTTTAATATTTGAGCGCCGATACCGTAATCACGAAGATCAGCAGGGAACCCAAGTTTTTCGTTTGCTTCTACAGTATCGAAGCCTTCTTCTTGTAACTTATAAGCGCGAAGCTTATTAAGAAGCCCAATGCCTCGTCCTTCTTGTCTCATATAGAGAAGAACACCTTTTCCTTCACGCTCAATTTGAGCAAGTGCAGCATGAAGTTGTGGTCCACAATCACAGCGGCATGAACCGAATACATCTCCAGTTAAGCATTCAGAATGAACACGCACAAGTACCGGTTCACCTGTTGAAATATCACCTTTTACGAGTGCAATATGCTCTTTTGTGTCTAATGAGTTAGAATAGCCAATTGCGCGGAAAGTACCGAAATCTGTAGGTAATGTAATCTCCACTTCCCTCGTCACAAGTGTTTCGTGATGACGGCGATAAGCAATTAAATCTTCTATTGTAATCATTTTTATATCAAATTGTTTTGCACACTGTAGTAAATCAGGTACGCGTGCCATCGTACCGTCCTCATTTATAATCTCGCAAATGACTCCAGCTGGTTCTGCCCCGCAAAGCTTTGCTAAATCAACAGCAGCTTCTGTATGACCTGCACGGCGCAGGACACCGCCTTCTTTCGCGATTAATGGAAAGATATGTCCAGGTCGATTGAAATCAGCGCCTTTTGATGCAGGGTTTAACAATTCTTGTATCGTAGTTGCACGTTCGTGAGCGCTAATCCCTGTTGTTGTAGAAACATGATCAATGCTCACTGTAAACGCAGTATGATGCGAGTCTGTATTATGAGATACCATTGGTTCTAATTGTAGACGTTCTGCGTACCCTTCTGTAATCGGTACACAAACGAGACCACGGCCGTGTGTAATCATGAAATTAATTGTTTCTGGCGTAATGTACTCTGCTAAAGCAATAAAATCGCCTTCGTTTTCTCGGTTTTCATCATCACATACGATAACGACTTTTCCTTGTTTTAAATCTTCTAGTGCTTCTTCAATACGATGAAACATTATGCTTCCCCCTTATAGAAATCCGTTTTCTTGTAAAAAGCTTTCGGTCATTGAACCTGTTCGTTTTGCAGGTTTAGTAATAAAGCGTTCGATATATTTACCAATCATGTCACACTCAATGTTTACGATATCTCCGGCATTCTTTTCTCCAATGACAGATTCGCTTACTGTATGCGGGATGAGTGAAATCGTTATGGAAGATTCGTCTATATCAAATATCGTTAAACTCGTTCCATCAACAGCAATGGATCCTTTATGCAAACAATAGCGCAGCAGTTCATCAGAAATAGCTATTTTGTAATAGACGGCATTATAGTGTTGTTTTTTGGTTAATATCGTTCCAATGCCATCAATATGTCCTGAAACGAAATGTCCACCGAATCGTCCGTTTGCAGCCATTGCTCGCTCTAAATTTACTTTAGAGTGTGATTTGAGCAGACGAAGTGATGTTGATTGCATCGTTTCGGGCATTGCATCAACTGTAAATGAAGTAGGTGTAAAGCTCGTTACAGTTAAGCAAATACCGTTAACCGCGATACTATCGCCTAAATGAACATCTGATAAAATTTCATTTGCATGTATCGTTAACTTCATTGCTTCTCCGCTTTGTTGCATGTTTGCTATCGTTCCTAATTCTTCTACAATTCCTGTAAACATTCCGTCACCTCGTTTTGGGCATTCGCAACGATTTTTATATCATCACCAATTTGTTTCATCTCTTGAATTTTCAAGGAAAGCGCATCTTGTAATTTTGAAAAACCATTTCCTCCAAATAAAGTAGGAGCATCTTTCCCGCCAATTAATTTCGGGCTTATATAAGTTACAATTTCATTGAAATTGTTTGTTTGTAAGAAACTTGCATGAATCGATTGGCCACCTTCAACGAATAGAGAAAGAATTTGTTTCTCTCCAAGAAAGGAAAGAAGGTTCTCGATTTCTATATACTTCGTTCCCATTTGGAATATAGCTATATTTTTAGATTCATAAGAAGATATCTTTTCTTTCTGTACATCTTTCCCGACAATAATCCATGTCGGTGCAAAACCATCTGTTATGACATGAGAAGATGGTGGCGTTCGTAAATGGGTATCTAGAACAATGCGAATAGGATGTTTTCCGCCATTTGGAATTCTTGTTGTTAGATGTGGATTATCAGCTATAACTGTATTTACTCCAACAAGAATTGCATCATGTGTATGGCGATATTGGTGAACATCAGCACGTGCTTCTTCACCTGTAATCCACTTACTTTCACCAGTTACAGTTGCTGTTTTTCCATCTAAGCTCATCGCTGTTTTTATTGTTACAAAAGGGCGTTTCGTTTTCATGTAGTGAAAAAAGTAGCGATTTAATAAAACTGCTTCCGCTTCAAGAACACCGGTAGTTACTTCAATTCTAGCTTCCTCTAATCTTCTTTTTCCGTTACCAGAAACGAGCGGATTACAATCGAGAGTAGCAATTACAACACGCTTAACTCCTTTTTCGATGAGCAATTCACAGCAAGGTGGTGTTTTTCCAAAGTGGCTACACGGTTCCAGTGTTACATAAACGGTAGCGTCTTTGGCGTTCTGACCAGCCATTTGAAGGGCATGAACTTCTGCGTGTTCTTCACCAGCTTGTAAATGAGCCCCCATACCAACGATGTTTCCATCTTTTACAACAACAGCACCAACCATAGGATTTGGACTTGTTTGTCCTGATGTCCCTTCAGCTAACTGCAGGGCAATCTTCATATATTCTTGATCTGTCATTCTCTTCACCTCTCCTAAAAAAATCAAAAAACCCCAAGGATTTAATATCCTTGGGGTTTGGGAGATGTGATTTCTAGACATATAGTTCGAATACGAAAGCATAGGAAAGAAACCTAACGATAATTGATATTTCTGCATAAGGAAAAAACCTAGCAAAATATCGAATTTTTCAAACGCTAGTTGTCTCTTTTTATTTCAGTGTAAAAAAATGAGTATAGAAAACTAAACATATATAAAGAATCAAAATGAATCTTTAAAAATATGCATACTGAAATAAAAGTGTATTCACTATATAAAAAACTAGAAACATATCCTTCTCCCATCCAGACTATACTGTCGGCCCTAGAGTTTCACTAGATCCACCGTTTTCGAGTTGAAAACGGGTCACGGACTTAGAAGTTTTCACTTCATCACCGCCGGTTGGGAATTTCACCCGACCCCGAAGGATGTTGTTTGCTCAAATTATAGCACAAAAAAAATAAAAGGCTAGTAAAAAATATTTGAATGTGAAGAATTGTATGAAAATATATGCATGTTGGAATGGAGACAAAAGTATGAGAAATGCTGTAAGGAAAAGGGATATAAAGGAGTTGCTAAAAAGAAAAAACATGCACAAAAAAATGTGCATGTCACATGTGATTTTATTCTGCCTCTGGTGCTCTAACAACAGAATCGAATTTACCTTTATGCGAAGCATCGCAATAAGGCATGTTTTTTGATAAACCACAACGGCATAAAGAGAATGCCGGTTTTGCTGGGAATACATTCCCTTGTGAATCGACTAATTCCACGTCCCCTGTAACGCGAAAAGAGCCATTGTCATTTACTTTAATTTGTACTTTCGCCAACGTTATCCCTCCTTCCCAAACGCTTAATTTCATCATATAATCAAGGGAAGTGCTTGGCAATATAAAGTGAAACTTTAATCAGTGGGGGTTCATTCCACTGATTATTAGTTGAACCAATCGGGTGTTAACGGACAGTTAATCTCCCTCCTAACTTCTTTGCCTCAGCTGAATTTTGAGGTGGAAGTCTTACTGCCCGCAAATAGCGGGACAAAAAGAGCACTTTGTTCGAAAGAGAAGAGAGTGTTATAATGTTTTTTATAACTGACTAGAGTAAGGTGACGAGAGATGGATAAACAATTACATACATTACGAAACATTGCAAATGAGCGCACGTGGGCATCATTTTTGAATGATAATCATCCATATAGTTTGTTACATTGGTCCATTGCAGGTGTAGGGCAAGAGGCAAAGGATGTTTGGTTACTTCAAGATGAAGTAACATTTCAAACGACAGAATTTCCAACGTTAGATGATGCAATGCAATGGATTTCTGAAAATATGGAACAAGTTACAGACGTTTTAGCGCAATAAAAAAACAGGCTTATGCAAGCCTGTTTTTTGTTTCTTTCACATATGTGTTTAAAAATTGATCGACGGCTGCTTCGTACTCTTCTTTATTTTCGTTATAAGAGCAAGCGTGTGCACCGTTTTCTGCGATATAAAGTTGTTTATTATTTTCTTTTGCTTCATATAGAGCTTTAGTCATATCAGCTAAAATATAATCATCGTCTTTACTGTGAATAAAGAGGACGGGATTGTTAATGTTTTTTATACAATCAATAGGTGAAACTTCACGAATTGTATAACCGTCACGAACTTTTAAAAAAGCATTTGCTAAAGGTAATAAAGGCCATTTTGGTAAATGGAATTCAACCTTTAAACGGTGCTGTAATTGTCCGTAAAAATCAGAGAAAGGACAATCCGCAATATAAAAATCAGCACCGTCTTCTACAAATCCTGCGTATTGAAGAAGTGTTGCAGCTCCCATCGATTCACCATGAATACCAAGGGTTATATTTGTGCCAAAACGACTTTTTAGCCAATCAACTACAGATTTTAAATCATGTTTTTCATAGTATCCATAGCTTGTTGTTTTTCCGCCAGTTTTACCATGGCGACGATGATCGTAAATAAGGACGTTATATCCTCTGTTTAAAAATAAGTTTGCATATTTTACAGAGTTTATTTTATTTACTGTTACACCGTGGCAAAAAACCATAAACTTATTGGAATGACCAGCGGGAATGTAATATCCGTGAAGATCATATCCGAATTGTGAAGGGATATGAATTTCTTCTTTATGAAGCGCATCAAAATCTTCTATACGAAAATGTTTTTTCGTTTCTCTTTCGAGTACTTCTTCCTCTGTTTTTTTCTTTAAATACATCACTTTATTTGTAAAGAAAATCCCAAGGGCTGTTATCGCGCCTAGTACAGTAAACAATGCTGCAAAAAAACGTTTCATACTTTACCTCATCCTCCAAATACCGTTACATGTGATACACTTATATTGTATCACAATGATATAAAAGGGGAGAAATAGGAAATGGTGCATATACAAAAAATTACGCCAACGATGAAAGAAACAATTCGAATGTTCATGCGTGAGAATTGGGGGAGTTCATTGATGGTTTCACGTGGCAAGGGGCATCAATTAGAAGAGTTACCAGGTTTTGTTGCGCTCCTAGATGACAGAATAATCGGAATCATAACATATGAAGTATCCGGAAATACGTGTGAAATTGTATCGTTAGATAGTTTTGAAGAAAGAAAGGGAATAGGTACGAAGCTTGTGGAGTACGTATTGCAAGTTGCAAAAGAGGAACAGTGCCAAGAGGTGTGGCTTATTACAACGAATGATAATATGAATGCGTTACGTTTTTATCAAAAACGTAATTTTGTGATGACAAATTTATATGTGAATGCAGTAGAAGAAGCACGAAAAATAAAGAAAGAAATTCCGCGTATTGGATATGATAATATCCCAATTTTACATGAAATTCAGTTGGAGTATCGTTTAGTGAAATGATGTAACAATTTTCAGAAATATGAGTTATTATTCTTGACGGATAGTGTAATTTAGGTTACCGTAAAATTGTAATCTATTACCATATTAAGGGGTGACGATGTGGCAACTATACGTGATGTTGCAAAATTGGCAGGTGTTTCAGTCGCAACCGTTTCACGAGTTATTAATGAAAAAGGATACGTTCATGAGGACACAGTAAAACAAGTAAAGGAAGCAATTGAAGAATTACGTTATAGGCCAAACAGTGCAGCGAAGCCACTATTTAAAGAGAATTCAACGATAATTGCATTACTTGTAGATAATTTATGTAACCCATCAAACATCGCCTTGCTACATTGTATTGAGGAAATAGCATATAAAGAAGGCTATCAAATAATTATTTGTAATGTAGAGAATAAAGATAGATACATACATATGCTGAAGCAAAATAACATTGCAGGTGTTATTTTGACAAGAGCAGTTTTTAAAAGTATAGGAGAAATTCCATTTCCGTTTGTTGTGATTGATGAGCAAAAATCCCATGCAAATTATTATGAAAGTGGACAGAGAGCTGTTTCTTTATTGAAAGAGAAAGGATGTCACTTTCTTGCATATTTCGGTGTGGGAGAAGAAAGTGAAGAAATGGACGAGCATATATCTGGATTTTTAGACGCTGTTTGGGATGAAGGAATCTCTTATCGGGAAGCATGTGTACAAGGGTATACGAATAAACAGTTTATTACATTATTGCAAACTTATCCGTATATAGATGGAATTGTAACTTCAAGTGATAAGAGTACGTTTGAGTTAATTCGAGCGGCAAAAATTTTAAATATCCATATACCAGACAAATTAAAAATTATCGGACTAAACGGGAGTATAGAGAGTGAATGGGTAGGTCCATCACTACCGGAAGTTGAAAGCTGTGTCGAAGATAGTGGGAAAATAGCTTTTCAACAATTAAAAAGAAAAATAAAAAAGTAAAAGGTGCGTTGTATACGCACCTTTTATAATGTAATGGCGGCAATAAAGCCGAATATAAGCAACGGTATATTATAATGCAGAAAAGTTGGTACACATGTATCCCATATATGATGGTGTTGACCATCAGCATTTAAACCGGATGTTGGTCCAAGTGTACTATCTGATGCTGGAGATCCTGCATCGCCCAGCGCTCCAGCTGTACCGATAATTGCAATTGTGGCCATTGGACTAAATCCAAGCTGAATGCAAAGAGGTACAAAAATTGTTGTTAAGATAGGGATGGTTGAAAAGGATGAACCAATTCCCATCGTAACGAGAAGTCCAATAACAAGCATAAGAAATGCAGCGAGTGGTTTATTGTTTCCAATTATATGTGCACTCGTTTGCACAAGCGATTCAACATGTCCTGTTTTACGAAGAACTGCACCGAATCCAGCGGCAGAAATCATAACAAATCCGATAAAGGACATCATACGCATTCCGCTAGTTAAAATTGAATCTGCTTCTTTAAGAGGTAGACTACCACTAACTGATAAGACGATAATCCCCGCTAAAGCACCGAAAATCATTGATTCTGTTGCTAATTGAACAGTTAATGTAGCAGCGATAGATAATAAGCCAAAAGTAATGCTACGTTTTGTATAGGGAACGATTTCATTTTCGGTAGTATGAATTTGTTCAGTTTCATAAGTACGGGGTTTTCGATACGTAATAAATACCGCTACACATAATCCGATAATCATACCAATTGAGGGAATGGTCATTGCTTTTGGAACAAGTGTAACATCAAATGTAAGACCACTTTGTGCGGCATTTGTTTGTAACACGTCATGGAATATCTTTCCGAATCCTGCTGGAATCCACATATAAGGTGTAATTAATCCAAATGTAATAATACATGTAACAAGTCTGCGATCCACTTTCAGCTCATTTAATACTTTTAAAAGTGCTGGAATTAAGATTGGGATGAAAGCGATATGAACAGGGATAATATTTTGAGAGAAACAAGCCATTGTTAAAATGATGAATAAAATAAGTATTTTAGAATAAACTTGTTTTTTCGTGTCTTGTTCATTGCCAATCCATTTTAACGCGGTGTGAATCATGGCATCAGGAAGTCCTGTTTTGGAAAGAGAAATAGCGAAACCACCAAGCATTGCATAGCTTAAAGCGATAGGAGCACTGTTTCCAAGACCAGTTGTAAAAGTGTTAATCGTTTCTGAAATACCGAGTCCGCCGATTAGCCCGCCTGTTAAAGCTCCAACAATGATGGCGACAATGACCTGGACACGTAATAAACTGAGCAATAGCATAACTGCTACTGCGATGAGTACAGCATTCATAATAAATGTAATCTCCCTAATTTTTATTCTGTTAAGGCAAGTAAATATGAAACTGTTTGCTATATTTATCCCGCATTAACGGGCAGTAAGCCCCCCACTGATTAAAGTTTCACTTTATACATACTTGCGACATATTATTATAAATTGTTTTCTATGAAATGTAAAAGAGCCTTTTATTGCTAATGTTGAAAAACTAGCTCTTGTTTAATTGATTGTAAAGAGTTGGAAAAGAGTTCTGGTTCTTCTAAATCAGGAGAATGTGCTGAATTTGGGAACCAAATCATCTTTTTTATGGGTGCTTCAATAACATCACAATATTGCTGAACGAGTGCATAAGGGGTTTGATAGTCATAGCGACCAGAACAAAAGTAAATAGGAATAGATAAACTTGAAATAGAAGAAAAGAAATCAGTCGTCAGCATTTCTTCCCATAAGACGCCAGATTTTAAGTTTCCTGCGAGAAACTTAAACCAATCTAATAGCGTATACTCAGGAGAAAAGAAACCTTTTCGTATGAAAGAAAAGGAAGATCCGTTTTGGATTGCGCCTCCGAATGTGCCAAGCCACTTTCTTTGGATAATGAGACGTTTCGTATCTAAAAATGGTGGTTTTCCTAATTTTAAAAGGGAAGCTAAAGCTTTTTTATGATCATGTTTTTTGGCAGAACGAATTAAATGTTGATATAGTAATTCTTCATTTTGTTTCATATGTACAATTTGCCCAATACCAATATAAGCCTCGATATACTTTGGATATTGGTGTGCTATGTTAAGTCCAATAATACTTCCCCAAGAATGACCAGCGAGGAATAGTTTTTGTTTGTTGAACCTTTTAAGTACATATTCAATCACTTCTTTTGCATCGGAAACGAATTGTTCGATTGTGAAATTTGCTCCGAAATCTTTCAGTGAAAAGGATTTACCAGCCCCGCGTTGATCCCAATTAATAACGATAAAGTGCTTCTCTAATTCTTTTTGAAAATGGCGAATAAATCCGATTTGTGCCATGCCAGGACCGCCGTGACAGCATAATAAAATAGGCTGTTCTATGTTTTGTCCACGCATAAGGAGGGACTGTTTTCGATTATTAATCATAACGCTTTCCATCGTAGCGATACTATTAGGAAGGACTTGTTTATTTTCAGTATAGAACTGTGGGGTATAGCTACGAAAAAGCATATTGAAAACCTCCTTTTCTAAAATCGTATGAATCGCACAGGCTATTTGTTTTGCATATACTGTTAGAAAATCATTGTAACATACCACCCTAGTGTCATTTCAACATGGGAGGAGGGGGAACTTGTGACGATTGGAGAAATTATAGATTGTTTAAATAGGCGTGAATCCATCGCTATTATAGCAAAACGTCTTGAAATAAGCCCGTATACATTATCGAAGAAATTAAGATTAATTGGATATGAATACGATGGAGAACAGAAGAAGCGTATTTTTGTAGGAGAGGGAGAGGAACCACGTCACTTACAACTCCAAGAAGCGACCGCCCTTCAATATGAGAAAACAGATTATCAATTATTAATTTACGAGCAATTACAAAGCATTTATGAATTATTAAGAAAAAGAGAAGAAGTAATTGCACCCATTACGAGTAAAAGTACAGAGAAAAAGAGACGAACTTTTTCTATTAATACAGAAATATTAGCAAGATTGGACCTTATATCAGAATCAAAAGGAGTTCAAAAATCTAAACTTGTTGAAGAGGCGTTGCAACAATTTTTACAGCAATATGAATTTAACAAAACATCACATTTTGATAACTAAAGAAAAGGATACTATGTTCAGTGGAAGAACGAGTATCCTTTTTATGATGTATATTACGTATAAAATAAAGAATCAGTGCCAATTCTTTATGGCGGGAAAAGGGATCTCTTATTAGAGAACCACTTAATTTACTTTTTGAATTCTTCCATCAATAACTGGTTGAATTGGTTCTTTTAATTGTTTTACGTAATCGACTAGTGCTTCAAAGTCATTTGGACCAGTTTCTGCATTTTTACCATTTTTAAATGATACGAATCCGTCACCGCCGGAAGCTAAGAAAGCATTTGCAACTACGCTATACGTTTTAGATGGAGATAACTCTTCGCCACTCGTTAAACGTATGTTTGTAACCTTCTCACCGTTTGGTTTATTTGCATCCCAAGTATATTGAATACCTGAAATTTGAAGCATTCTTGTCGTTCCTTTTTGCCATTGTTGATTTAAAATATCGCGAATATCTTGACCTGTTAAATCTACTTTAATTAATTGATTTCCAAAAGGTTGAATGCCGTATAATTCACCCCACGTAATATCACCAGCATCTAAGTCATTACGAATGCCGCCAGGGTTCATGATGGCGATTTGAGCTTGCATCGTTTGGCGCTGTGCGTCGGCAATTACATTTCCAAGAGTAGATTCACCAGCATCATTTTGTTTACGGTCGATAGGTGCTGTAGATTTTCCGACAACTTCATTTACAAGAGGGGCGATTCTTTCTTTATATTGATCTAACTTTTGTTTTACTTGTTTATCAGGTTCTACACCTTCATGATATGTTGTAACAACTTCAGCTTTTTTCTTTACAATATCTTTTGTTTTACGATCAATTGTTACATCCACGTCTGAGAAAGCAGTTCCGTAGGAATTTGCTTGGACAATTAGTTTATTATTTACTGTACCGTTTACATACGTATGACTATGTCCACCGAAAATAACATCAACTTCTGGGTCCGTTTCATTTGCAATTCGAGTAAGGTCACCATTTGTTACCCCAGACTCATCGGTTGTTCCACCGACATGAGCAAGAACGACGATAGATTTAACGCCGAGACGTTTTAATTGTTGTGTTGATTTATTAATTGCTTCTACTTCATCAGTAATTTGTACATTTTTAAGCATCGTAGGCATAACGACATTTGGTGTATCAGTTGTAACAACGCCAATGAATCCTACAGGAACACCATCTACCATTTTTACAGTAAATGGTGGTAAGAATAAGCGGCCAGTTGATTTGTTATAGAAGTTAGCAGCTACATAGGGGAAGTTAGCACCTGTGAAATTCCCTGTTTTTTCATGATATCCACCGTAAATGAGGCGTTTCATTTCATCAATGCCTTCATCAAATTCATGGTTTCCAATTGTACCAACATCAAATTTTAAGTCATTTAAAAATTCAATCGTCGGTTCATCTTGTAACAATGCTGAAACTGGTGGACTAGCTCCGACAATATCGCCAGCATGTACAAGAAGTGTATTAGGGTTTTGTTTTTTGCGTTCCTTTAAATAAGTAGCTAAGTAATCAGCGCCACCAGCTTCTTTATTATTGATTTTTTTAACAGTATCTAGTTGTCCATGGAAATCATTAATACCAAGCATTTGTACATCTATGTAGCGGTTTTGTTCAGTTGGATTCTGAGATGGGGGAGCGGCAAATACGCTTGAAAAAGTAATGGTGCTTAAAACAGCAACAGTAGGAATGATTTTTTTCCACATAATTCATGTCTCCTTTTTTTATAATCTGACATCATACGACATAATTTTAATAGATTCATAGGATTATAGCTACATAAAAATTTAGTCTTTTCGAAAAATTAACATATTTACAAAAAGTGAATAATAGAGTAAAGACCCTTTTTTATTGTCGATTTCATGGTGTATCTACTATAATGGAGAAAAAAGTAAAAGGTGAGTAGCATGAAGAAAAAGAAACAAAGACAATCGCAAGTGGATCAACCGAAGAAAGAAACACTTACATTAGGCGATCAATTAAATGATTCACTCATGCAACAATTAAAGAGTAAGAAGAAAGAGTTGCAAGTGAGAGAAGAGAAAAAAGAGGCAGCGGAATTAGAAAGAAAGCGTCAAGAACAAAAAGAACGTGAAAAGAATAAATCATTTGAAGAACTGTTAAGTGAAAGTAACCTTACTTGGAAAGACTTTAAATAATAAAAAAATGATCAGTGAAACTTCACTGATCATTTTTTTGACGAGCTTGTAAGAAAAGGGGAGTTAGTATGAGAAAAATTGTAGTTGTTCCGCATGAAAATCATTGGAGTGAAAAATTTCAAATGGAGGCTGAAAGATTAAAAACAGCGATGCCAGAAACGGTGAAAATTCATCATATTGGAAGTACGTCAGTGCCAGGACTGGCAGCTAAACCTATTATTGATATGATCATGGAAGTAGAAAGTATCAAAAGGATAGATAGGTGGAATGAACGATTTATAGAGCTTGGTTACATCGTAAAAGGGGAAAATGGTATTTCAGGACGCCGATTTTTTATTCATGGAACGGAGGAAAAACGTTCGTATCATTTACACGTGTTTGAAAAAGGAAATCCAGAGATAGTAAGGCATTTAGCGTTTCGTGATTATATGATGGCTCATTGTGAAGAAGCAGAGGCATATGCAACCTTAAAGAAAGAATTAGCCGAAAAGTATACATATGATGGCACATTATATACGGAAGGCAAAAATGAGTTTGTGCGTAGTGTGGATGAAAAAGTGAAAGAATGGAGAGAAAATAACGTGAATGAATGAGTTCACGTTATTTTTTTAGCTATATAAATGTGTTATATAAACTGTACGTATGTTTTGACTTTTTGAATGAATCTTGTTGAAATAAAGTTATGGTTTATAAAAATGTAACAATGAAAGGGAGACGACTGTGCATATTCCAACAACTACACTTCATAATGGCGTGAAAATGCCGATGATTGGTCTAGGCGTTTATAAAGCAAAAGAAGGTGACGAAGTAAAACAAGCAGTAAAAACAGCACTAGAAGTTGGATACCGTTCGATTGATACAGCAGCTGTGTATGAAAATGAAAGCGGTGTCGGAGAAGCGGTTCGTGAATCAGGAATTCCAAGAGAAGACCTATTTATTACAACAAAAGTTTGGAATGACGATCAAGGATACGAGGAGACACTTGAGGCGTTTGAAAAAAGCTTAAAGAAATTACAAATGGACTATGTAGATTTATATTTAATACATTGGCCGGTAAGAGGGAAGTATGTTGATACGTACCGAGCTTTAGAAAAATTATATGAAGAAGGTAAAGTGCGTGCGATTGGTGTTTCTAATTTTCATAAACATCATTTAGAACTGTTATTACCAAATTGCAAAGTGAAGCCGATGGTAAACCAAGTAGAACTTCATCCGATGTTAACGCAATTTGAATTGCGTAATTATTGTCAAGGTGAGCAAATTCAAATGGAAGCGTGGAGTCCGTTAATGAGGGGCGGCGAAGTATTCGAGAACCCAATCATTCAAGGAATTGCTAACAAATATGAAAAAACACCTGCGCAAGTTATATTAAAATGGGATATTCAAAGCGGGATTGTTACAATTCCTAAATCTGTTACACCATCTCGTATTAAAGAAAACTTTGCTATTTTTGATTTCTCACTAACTGAAGAAGAGATAAATCAAATTAACACGTTGAATCGTGAGTTACATGTAGGAACGAATCCTGATAAATATGATACGTTGTAAAAAAGACTGTCTCCTAATAAAGGAGGCAGTCTTATGTTTATCGGTAATTCGATATTTTTAACGATGCAAAGCATATGTGTCATATTTAACAATTTTTTGAAGTTGTACATATTCTTCTTTAGTTAAAGGTAACTGTTGGCTAGCTCGTATATTTTCCTGCAATTGTTGAAGAGAACTTGCACCAGGTATAACAGCTGCAACAGTCTTATTATATAAGCAATATTGAATAGCTGTTCCTGTTAAAGAGCTTTCTCCAATCGTTTCTTTTACACTCGCTAGAGTTGTATGTAATTCATCGTAAGAATAAGAGAGATAATCCTTTTCCTTTACTCTTTCTATTTTTCTTACATTGTTGTCAGTTAAAATTCCTTTTGCAAGTGGTCCGCGAGCAATGACGCTAATTTGGTGTTCATTCAGAAGCGGGAACCATTCTTCTGGACGACGATTTAAAAGGCTATATTCCATTAGTACACTAACGATGTTTGAGCGTTTTGCATACTCACGAACGACATTTGGACGTATAGAAGAAATACCGTAATGGCGGATAATACCTTCTTTTTTCAATTCTTCAAAAGCTTCAATTGTTTCATCTATTGAATCTTCAATCGTTCCGCCATGAAGTTGGTAAAGATCAATATAATCAGTTTGAAGTCTACGTAAACTTTCTTTTACTTCAGTCTTTATATAAGCTTTAGAAGGATCCCAAGACCAGCCATTTTTTTCTTCTGTCCAACGATTTCCAACCTTCGTTGTAAGAACAAGTTTGTCTCGTTTCCCCTTCAAGGCTTTTCCAACAAATTCTTCATTTAATCCGTAATCATATAAATCTGCTGTATCAAAAAAATTAATTCCTAAATCGATTGCTTCATCG
The DNA here is from genome assembly GCF_002567495.1 of Bacillus cereus. GTDB lineage: Bacteria > Bacillota > Bacilli > Bacillales > Bacillaceae_G > Bacillus_A > Bacillus_A cereus_AQ. The sequence goes on from NZ_NVAP01000044.1 coordinate 41,924, forward strand.
ACAATACGCATAGCCTCTGTTTCAGATGTACCGAGAGACATACAGCCAAGGCCCATTTCTGTAACAAATAAATCTGAGTTTCCTAATTGACGTTTTTTCATAGGTCAACCTCCTTATCTTTATTGTACGAAAGGAAAAAGAGGTTGACAAACGTTTACTTTTTGCTTTGCATTAACTGCCCGTAAAATCCTGATTAGTATGAGCTTAACGGATTAACGTTTCACTTTATTTGCTGTAATCCACTCTTGTACGGTTGTATATTCCTTACTATATTGTTTTAGCTTATGGCGAATTTGCCATGCTTTTCCGACTAACGTGATGCGATTTGGTAAAATATAAACTTTCATTTCTATCACGCTCCTTTCAATGTGGTAAAATGTATGAAGAAAGAATAGGAAATAGAACAGGGAGATGAAGTAGTATGAGTAATCTTACAGAGAGAACAGTAAAAACTGAGCCGATTTTTGATGGTAGAGTTATAAAAGTTCGTGTTGATGATGTAGTATTACCAAATGGAGAAATGAGTAAACGTGAAATTGTAAATCACCCTGGTGCAGTTGCGATTATTGCTATTACTGATGAGGGGAAAATTGTGCTTGTTGAGCAGTATCGTAAAGCGCTTGAAAAGGCGATTATAGAAATTCCAGCGGGCAAGTTAGAACCTGGTGAAAAACCTGAGGTGACAGCAGTTCGTGAATTAGAAGAGGAAACAGGGTATGTGTGTGAAAATATGGAGCTCATTACTTCTTTCTATACATCTCCAGGATTCGCAGATGAAATTTTATATGTATATAAAGCGACAGGTTTGACAAAAAAAGAAAATAAAGCGGATTTAGATGAAGATGAGTTTGTGGAATTAATGGAAGTATCATTAGAAGACGCGATTACTCTTATGAAGGATCTTCGTATTCATGATGCGAAGACGATGTTTGCAGTTCAATATTTACAACTACAAAAATAAACACTCGCCAAAGGCGAGTGTTTTTTAATTGATTTTTGCATATACACGTGCATCACGTAAGCTACCATCTGGTGCTAGGAAATCATTTTCCATTGTACCTTCTAGAATGAATTCTAAACGTTCTGCTAAGCTACATGCATTTATATTTGTTGCATCAGTACGAATTTCAATTCTTCTAGCGCCTAGTTTATCAAAGGCGAATTGGATAGCACCTTTAACAGCTTCAGTCATATAGCCTTGTTTTGTATAAGCGCTATGCAACCAGAAGTGAAGTGAAAACTTTGGAATATCCCAGTTTTCAGGCTTGAGCGTAATCGCTCCGATAAATGTACCAGATACTTTATCGTATAAGTGAAAATCAAGTGTTTCACGAAGTAAAAACTGTCCATGAGCGTTACGAACAATTTCTTCAGCACTCTCTTCTGTTTCAGCGTTAATTGGTATCCACGGTACTAAGTCTTCTAGAGAAGCTTGGATTGCTTCGTATACTTCTGCACCATCACCTGGAAATGGTTTGCGAACTTGCAAGCGTTCAGTTTGAAATAATGTTGGAAAATCTAATAATAATGGTTTCAAGAGAAATCCCTCCTATTCTCTACTTTTTAGTTTAGCAAAGTAGAGCGGAATTTCAATGTTAATTCGTCATACTTTTTTCTTTCTTTCATACATTTTTAATAAGAGTGCGAACGGAGGGAAGAAAAATGTGGCGAAAAAATTGGCAAGACCGTGTAATGTCTCACATACAGGAAAACTCTTCATTATATATATTTAACGCTGTTTTATTATTGATGGGAGTAATATTTGGAGCCATTCTTGTGAATAGTTTACAAATCAATCAAAAACAAGATTTATCATTTTATTTACAACGTTTTTTTGGACAAGTCTCTAAAGGAGAATTTGCCATTGCAGGCGAAATGTTTCGAGAAAGTTACTTTTCGCAATTAAAATACATCGGATTTATTTGGATTTTAGGGATTTCAATTATTGGATTACCACTTATTTTTATTTTATTATTTGTAAAAGGAGTTGTTGTTGGATTTACAGTTGGTTTTTTAGTAAGTCAGCATGGATGGAATGGACTATTATTAGCATTTGTATCTGTTTTGCCACAAAATTTAATTATCATTCCAGTCTTTCTCATTATGACAACCATTGCTGCAAGTTTTTCTTTACGGATGATTAGGCATCAATTTATTAGAAAAATAACCGAGCCACTATTACCATTATTAATCCGTTATACATGCTTCTTTCTTGTAATTGGGGTGGTTTTAGCGTTCGCTTCTAGTGTGGAGGTTTATGCATCACCAGTTTTAATGAAAGAAGTCGTTGAGGCTATTAATAAAAAATAAATACTTTTTGAGAATAATTATCAATTTGTTTTTATTGTTTTTTCTTTTGACAGAAGCCCTTCTTCTGATATAATGGTGTAAGAGTGGCGAGGAGGGAGTAGTACCGAATGGAAGAAAGAATTGAACGAATTAAGAAGCAATTACATGCAGCGAGCTATAAATTAACACCGCAACGTGAAGCAACAGTTCGTGTGCTGCTAGAAAATGAAGAAGATCATTTAAGCGCAGAAGATGTTTACCTCCTTGTAAAAGAAAAGTCGCCAGAGATCGGATTAGCAACCGTCTATCGAACTTTAGAACTATTATCTGAGTTAAAAGTTGTCGATAAGATTAACTTCGGAGACGGTGTTTCACGCTATGACTTACGCCAAGAAGGTGCGCAGCGTTTTCACCATCATTTGATTTGTACACAATGTGGTGCTGTACAAGAAATACAAGAAGATTTACTTGGTGAAGTGGAAAGGAAAGTAGAACGAGACTGGAGCTTTAAGGTGAAAGATCATCGTTTAACATTCCATGGAATTTGTAAAAATTGTCAAGAAAATGAAACGGATGAAAAATAACCTTTTCCTATTTATCTAGGAAGAGGTTTTTTATTTGAATAAGGTATAAATTGGTGAAAGCTTGGCATATGTTGTAATAACTTATATTTTGGAGGAATTTACAATGCGCCGAGCTTTAAAATTAACTTTTGATGGAATGAAAGTATTTTTATTATTTACAAGTTGTACGATTTTGTTTTATTTCGCTATACTATGGATAAATGAAGAATATGAAAGCTATCATCGTTATGAAAAGCCTAAAGAAGAGACTGTAGAAAAAGTATCAGGGAATGAAGAACCGGCAAAGGATGCTTTCGTAAATAGAATGATGTTTTTCTATGAAAATGGGGAGTAGTGCAGAGTGGAAGATCAATTAAAAGATTTTATTCATTATATGGTTGTCGAAAAAGGATTAGCAAAAAATACAGTAGTATCTTATGAACGGGATTTAAAAAGCTACGTAAAGTATTTGCAAAATGTGGAACAGGCAAAAACTTTTCATGAAGTGACCCGTTTACACATTGTTAACTTTTTGCAGTATTTAAAAGAAAACGGAAAATCTTCGAAAACATTGGCGCGTCATATTGCATCAATTCGTTCGTTCCACCAATTTTTACTTCGTGAACGAGCGGTAGAACACGATCCATCCGTACATATTGAAACGCCGCAAGGGGAACGGAAATTACCAAAAGTATTATCAGTTGATGAAGTAGAGGCGTTACTTCAAACACCAAAAATGACAAGTGCTTTTGGGATTCGTGATAAGGCGATGCTAGAGTTACTGTATGCAACAGGACTTCGTGTTTCAGAATTGATTGCACTCAATTTAGAAGATGTACATTTAACGATGGGATTTGTTCGTTGCATAGGGAAAGGGAATAAAGAAAGAATTATTCCACTAGGAAGTTTAGCAACGGAAGCGATTCAAAAGTATATTGAAAAAGGAAGAAGAGAATTGATGGGGAAAAAAGTAGTAGATGCACTCTTTTTAAACCATCATGGTAATCGATTATCAAGACAAGGATTTTGGAAAATATTAAAACGATTAGCGAAAGAAGCAAATATTGAAAAAGAGCTTACACCTCATACGTTACGTCACTCGTTTGCTACGCATTTATTAGAAAATGGAGCAGATTTACGTGCTGTACAAGAAATGCTTGGACATGCAGATATTTCGACGACGCAAATTTATACGCATGTTTCAAAAGCTAGATTAAAAGATGTATATAAACAGTTTCATCCGAGAGCATAGTTACTATGCTCTTTTTTCATAGATTCAGAAGGATAGACCGTTTCACAGAAACTTCACAAACATTTCGTACATTGTTTTCAGCAGAAGACTGGAATATTACAATGCATTTCCTCTATACTAAATAAGGTATAAAGGAGGAAATGATGATGAAAAAACTTATTATGACATTATTTATCGCGATGTTAGCATTGGCTGGCTGTAATACAAACAAAGAAGAACCGAAAAAAGAAAAGAAACTTGAAAGTATAAACGTAGCGCTTCAAACGAATCCGAAAGAAATTAAACCTGGTGAAAAAACAGAAGTACAAGCACTTGTTACACAAGGAAAAGAAAGAGTAACGGATGCTGATGACGTAAAGTTTGAAATTTGGAAAGATGGCGACGAGAAACATGAAATGTTAGATGGTAAGCATAAGGGTAAAGGTGTTTATGCTGTAGAGAAAACATTTGAAACTGATGGAGTATATCATATTATTCCTCATACAAATGCACGCGATATGCACGTTATGCCAGCACACAAAGTTGTTGTAGGGAATGCGAAAGTAGAAGATGCGAAAAAAGAAAATAGCGACCACAGTGCAGGACATGGAGATCATAAAAGTGACACAATGATCCATCTTATGGCTGGAGACATAAAGGCAAATGCTGAATCTACAATGAAAGTTCATTTAAAGCAAAAAGAAGAAGCATTAACTGGTGCTGAAGTACAACTAGAGATTTGGAAAGATGGTGTTGAAAAACACGAATTTATTCCAGCGAAAGAAGGGAATAAAGGAGAGTATGAAACGAAACATACTTTCAAAGAGAACGGTGCTTACAAAGTGAAAGTGCATGTAAGAAAAGGCGAATTGCATGAACATAAAGAAGAAACGGTAGAAGTAAAATAAAAAGTAGCTCTTTAGAGCTGCTTTTTATTTTTGTTATGAAGAAATAAATCATAAAATAATTAGCACTTCGTTGCATAATGGATTACAATAGAAGTGTGAAGAAAATAAGAAATTCTACGAAAATGTATTAAAAAGAAAGCGTAAACATGTTATGATATCAGTATCAGATGTCTGACATCTGACTTAGAAAAAACTAGAAATGTTTTTGAATCGTTTTAAGTAAACGAAATAGGTTAGAGAATGATTTAAAGAAGTACTGTTTGACAATGAGAATTCTTATGGATAACAGTTTCACTTTATAGCGTTTTGAACATACTACAAGAAGTAGAACTGAACTTATAGGAGGTCGCAGTTATGAATAAATATAAACGTATATTCCTAGTCGTAATGGACTCTGTAGGAATCGGTGAAGCACCGGATGCTGAGCAATTTGGTGATTTAGGTTCTGACACAATTGGTCACATTGCTGAACATATGAATGGATTACAAATGCCAAACATGGTGAAATTAGGTCTTGGTAACATTCGTGAAATGAAAGGGATCTCTAAAGTAGAGAAGCCTCTTGGATATTATACAAAGATGCAAGAAAAATCTACTGGTAAAGATACAATGACAGGGCACTGGGAAATTATGGGTCTTTACATTGATACACCGTTCCAAGTGTTCCCAGAAGGATTCCCGAAAGAATTACTTGATGAGTTAGAAGAAAAAACAGGCCGTAAAATTATCGGTAATAAGCCAGCTTCTGGAACTGAGATTCTTGATGAGCTTGGTCAAGAACAAATGGAAACAGGTTCTTTAATCGTTTACACTTCTGCTGATAGCGTACTGCAAATTGCAGCACACGAAGAAGTAGTACCACTTGAAGAGTTATATAAAATTTGTAAAATTGCACGTGAATTAACATTAGATGAGAAGTACATGGTAGGTCGTGTTATCGCTCGTCCATTCGTTGGTGAACCTGGAAACTTTACACGTACACCAAACCGTCATGACTATGCGCTAAAACCATTCGGTCGTACAGTAATGAATGAATTAAAAGATAGTGACTATGATGTTATTGCTATCGGTAAAATCTCTGACATATATGATGGTGAAGGGGTAACTGAATCACTTCGTACGAAGTCTAATATGGATGGAATGGACAAACTTGTAGATACATTAAATATGGACTTTACAGGTCTTAGCTTCTTAAACTTAGTTGACTTTGATGCATTATTTGGTCACCGCCGTGATCCACAAGGATATGGAGAAGCTCTGCAAGAATATGATGCGCGTCTTCCGGAAGTATTCGAAAAACTAAAAGAAGATGATTTATTATTAATTACAGCAGACCATGGTAATGATCCAATTCACCCTGGTACTGACCATACACGTGAATACGTACCGTTATTAGCATATAGCCCAAGCATGAAAGAAGGCGGACAAGAATTAGCACTTCGTCAAACATTTGCTGATATTGGTGCAACTGTAGCAGAAAACTTCGGTGTGAAAATGCCAGAATACGGAACAAGCTTCTTAAACGAGCTAAAGAAATAGGGGGATAAACAAATGAATCGTGAACTTATTACAAAATCAGCTTCATACTTAAAAGAGAAATTTCAAGAGACACCACAAGTAGGACTAATCCTTGGATCTGGACTAGGTGTATTAGCAGATGAAATTGAGAACGCAGTAACAGTACCTTACAGTGAAATCCCTGAGTTCCCAGTATCAACTGTAGAAGGTCATGCAGGTCAACTAGTATTCGGTACACTTCAAGGTGTAACAGTAGTAGCAATGCAAGGACGTTTCCACTTCTATGAAGGATACGACATGCAAAAGGTAACATTCCCAGTTCGTGTTATGAAAGAACTAGGTGTAGAAACTGTTGTTGTAACAAACGCAGCTGGTGGTGTAAATACATCATTCGAGCCAGGCGACCTTATGTTAATTTCAGACCACATCAACTTCATGGGTACGAATCCATTAATCGGACCAAATGATTCTGAAATGGGCGTACGTTTCCCTGATATGTCTACATCATATACAGTAGAACTTCGTGAAATGGCGAAACAGGTTGCAGCAGACTTAAATATTAAAGTACAAGAAGGTGTATACGTTGGAATGACAGGTCCTGTATATGAAACACCTGCTGAAATTCGTATGCTTCGTACACTTGGCGGAGATGCAGTTGGTATGTCAACAGTACCTGAAGTAATTGTAGCGCGTCATGCTGGTATGAAAGTATTAGGTATTTCTTGTATTTCAAATATGGCAGCTGGTATTTTAGATCAGCCACTTCACCATGATGAAGTAATTGAAACGACAGAACGTGTTAAAGCTAACTTCTTAGCATTAGTAAAAGCAATCGTACAACAAATGAAGGGGTGACTTCACAATGAGAATGGTGGACCTAATTGCAAAAAAACGTGACGGACATGCATTAACGACAGAAGAAATTAACTTTATTGTTGAAGGATATACAAATGGTGATATTCCTGATTATCAAGTAAGTTCACTTGCAATGGCAATTTTCTTCCAAGATATGAACGATCAAGAGCGTGCTGATTTAACGATGGCAATGGTAAATAGCGGTGATACAATCGACTTATCAGCTATTGAAGGTGTAAAAGTAGATAAGCATTCAACAGGTGGTGTTGGTGATACAACGACACTTGTATTAGGTCCATTAGTAGCTGCTTTAGGTGTACCAGTAGCGAAAATGTCTGGACGCGGTTTAGGACATACTGGTGGTACAATTGATAAATTAGAAGCAGTTCCAGGATTCCATGTGGAAATTGAAAACGATGAATTCATGCGTCTTGTAAATGAAAACAAAATCGCTGTTATCGGCCAAAGTGGTAACTTAACACCTGCTGATAAAAAGTTATATGCACTTCGTGATGTAACAGCAACAGTAAACTCAATTCCGCTTATTGCAAGTTCGATTATGAGTAAAAAAATTGCTGCTGGTGCAGATGCAATTGTTCTTGATGTAAAAACTGGAGCAGGTGCATTTATGAAAACGGATGAAGATGCAAAACGTTTAGCAGAAGCAATGGTACGTATCGGTAATAACGTTGGTCGTAATACGATGGCAGTTATTTCTGATATGAGTCAACCGCTCGGTGAAGCTATCGGTAACGCATTAGAAGTACAAGAAGCAATTGATACATTACAAGGTAAAGGGCCGAAAGATTTAGAAGAGTTATGTTTAACACTTGGAAGTCAAATGGTGTACCTTGCTGGACAAGCTTCATCTTTAGAAGATGCACGTGAGAAATTAATTGAAGTAATGAACAATGGTAAAGCGCTAGAATCATTTAAAACGTTCTTATCAGCGCAAGGCGGCGACGCATCTGTTGTTGATGATCCTTCTAAATTGCCACAAGCACAATTTAAAATTGAAGTAGAAGCGAAAGAAGACGGATATGTATCAGAAATCGTTGCAGACGAAATCGGAACAGCAGCTATGCTTTTAGGGGCAGGACGTGCAACGAAAGAGTCTGAAATTGATTTAGCAGTTGGTCTAATGCTTCGCAAAAAAGTAGGGGATAGCGTGAAGCAAGGTGAATCCCTTGTTACAATTTACGCAAACCGCGAAAATGTTGAAGATGTAAAAGCGAAAATTTATGAGAACATGAAGATCTCTAAAGAACACGTAGATGCACCAACTTTAGTACACGGTATCGTAACGAAGTAATAAAAAAAGGCTGAGGAGATTTCTCCTTGGCTTTTTTTACTATTTTTTGTTTATAATAATAATGGGTGAAATTATGATTAGAATTTGTGCAGTAACAAAAACAGATGAAGTGTTATATGATGTTTCGCTAGAAGAAACAACGAAAGACCATATTGTATGGTATTGGCTAGATTTATATAAGCCAACGAAAGAAGAGTATACATATATTTTGCAAGATCATTTTAAGTTCCATCCCCTTGCAATTGAAGACTGTCTAGAATATGTACAGAGGCCAAAAGTTGATTTTTATGATGGATATAATTTTTTAGTTCTTCATGCGTTTGGAGAAGATGGACTAGAACCACATGAAATTGATTTGTTTGTTAGTGATCGCTATATTGTTTCTTTCCATTTTTCTCATAATAATGCAATTGAAAGAGTATGGAAAACGATTGGTGAGAAGAAGTGGATTAAGAAGGGGCCTTTACATGTAGCACATACGATTACTGATCAAATTGTAGATGATTATTTCGCACCTGTATATTACATTGAAGATCATTTAAATGCAATTGATGATAATTTAACAGGTGAGACAGCGGGAGCGGTACTAGAAGAAGTATTCGATATTAGGGCAGATTTATCTAAGTTAAGACGTACAATCATTCCGATGCGTGATTTATTGTATCGTATATTGAATTCCACTCGTTTTTACGGTATAAGTGATCATGAGATTTATTTTAAAGATATACATGATCATTTACTTAAACTTACGGAAATGATTGAGGCAAGTCGTGAGTTAACGGCAGATATCCGGGATAGCTATTTTTCATTAAATTCACATCATATGAATAACATTATGAAAACATTAACTGTATTCTCGACTATTTTCATGCCATTAACATTTATTGCGGGAGTATATGGAATGAACTTTACGCATATGCCAGAGCTTGGTGGGCAATATAGTTATTTTATTTGTCTCCTTCTAATGGCATTAATTGGCGGCGGAATGATGGCCTGGTTTTATAAAAAAGGATGGTTTAAGTAAAAAAACACCGAGNNCTCGGTGTTTTTTTACTTAACCAATAGCATGTAATACAAACATGGCTAAGAATAAGCATGTAATGATATACATAGACGGTGCGACTTCTTTACGCTTTCCAAGAGCAACTTTTAAGATTGGGTAAGCAATAAATCCGAACGCAATGCCATCAGCGATACTATATGTGAGCGGGATCATAACGATAATTAAGAATGCTGGAAATCCTTCTGAAAAGTCGTTCAGAGGAATTTGTTGAATGCTTGTAATCATCAGACCGCCAATAATAATTAAGATTGGTGCAATGGCACTATCAGGAATTAATTTGACAAACGGAAGAGCAAACAGTGATGCAAAGAATAACATCCCAGTAACGATAGACGTCAGACCTGTCTTACCACCTGCAGTAATACCTGCGGCACTTTCTACTGTTGAAACAGTAGGGCTTGTGCCAAATAGACCACATGTCATTGCTGAAATTGCATTGGCTTGGTAAGCACGTGGGAATTTACGATCATCTTCTAATAAACCGTGCAGAAGTCCCATGTTCTCAAAAATAAGCACCATGCTTAAAGAAAATGTGGCAATCAAAAACGGTAAGGAAGAAAGTTTTCCAAATGACATAGCTCCAAATACATCGCCGTAATTAGCGAATGAGAATGAACTATTTCCCACTTGACTCGTATCAACAAGACCAAATAGCCATGAGATACCAGTTCCTATTGCAATCGTCCATAAAAAGTTTCCACGTACGTTACGAATAAATAATACAAGTGCAATGATAAGAGTAAGTAATGTCGCGAGAACGACAGGATTACTTAATTTCCCCATTGCAACAGCAGTATTGGGGTTCGAAACGACTAAACCACCTTTTTGCAATCCGATAAACGCTAAAAATAATCCAATGCCGACAGTAATAGCTTCCTTTAATGACTTTGGAATTGATACTGATAGCACGCGAGCGATTGGTGTAAAAGCGGCAATTGCAAAAATAATACCAGAGATAAAGACAGCGGCTAAAGCTTCTTGCCAAGTTAGTCCAAGCGTATGCACAGCTGTGTACGTGAAGAATGCATTTACACCCATACCAGGGACAAGAATAGCAGGTGCATTTGCCCAAAATGCCATGAGCAGACATCCGACAAATGAACTGAAAACAGTTGCTAAAATTCCAGCTTCAAGAGGAATGCCAGCATCTGATAAGATTGACGCATTTACAATCATAATATATACGATTGTGAAAAATGACGTAACTCCAGCTAAAACTTCTTGTTTTGGTGATGTTTCGTGTAAACCTAATTTAAATGTTCTTTCAAGTATTCCTTTCATGTTAAACCTTCTTTTTCATATCCCTCTCCCACCCGTGATATCTCTTTTGTAAGAGCTCACCGTCCTTTATTATATCAGAACATCATGTTTTTACAACAAGTAAAATGATAACGTTTACTTGTAAAGAGAATTCGTTATAAATACGTAAAAATAGCCCGTATAGATGAAATGATTTCTAATTCACCCGATTGAATGGGTGGGGCTGCTTGCGCATGTAAAGTAGCATAAGACGTAACTTCCCGTGGTAATTGGGCAGATTCTTCAACGAATGAGAGGGGAACAGGATTAATATTTAAATTATATGTACTCGCAATAGCACGAGCTTTTTCTACTGCTTGGTGCAGAGCTTGAATGAGAGCTTGCTCATAATATTTATTTGGATGAGATACTCGAAAACGTAAACCTTTTGCTACATTTGCGCCATTTGAAACGGCTATATCATATACTTCCCCAGCTTTTTGTACATTTAAAACGGTAATTTCATACAAATGCTCCACACGGTATCCTTGTAGCAATGCTTTATCATTTACATATTCGTATTGCGGAGTAATTGTATAAGAAATCGTTTCTATATCTTTATCGGCAATCCCAATCTGTTTAAGTGCATCCAGCAATTGTTTGGATTGTACTGCATTTTCTTCTTGAGCCTGTTTTACATTTTTATCATCTGTTCGAATGCCAAGTGTTAATATAACAACGTTTGGTTTTGCTTTGACAACACCTTCGCCTTGTACAGTAATAGTAGCTTCTTTACCAGTATTAGCTGTGCGTACGTTGTGTAAATAAGGATTCATTCCATTCTGCATTTTCCATCACCATCCTTTTTATATGTATATGTGTGAACAAAAAAGAAATTTATATGAAAAAAGTTACATAAATGAGAATGTTGAGGAAAGAAAGCATATACAACATAGGTATTTATAGATTATAATATGTGTAAATATGATAAAAAAGGGACGAGGCTATTGAACGAAAAAAGAGAAACGCTGATTTTAGATTTATCTGCATCATTTCGAAAAATGATACGTTTATTACAAAATGATATTAATACACGTTTTGCAGAACATATGCCATATAATGAATTTTCTGTATTACGTGCGTTATTTTTAAACAGTCCACAGATGGCTTCGCAAATTGCGAGTGAAGTAAACGTAACCTCCAGTCATATTACAGCTGTTACAGATCGTCTCGTACGAAAAGGGTTAGTAGAAAGAAAACGTTCTAATTCAGATCGTCGTATCGTGTACTTAGAAATTACAGAGCACGGAAGAGAAGTAACTGAAAAACTTGAAGCTGTGCGTAAAGAATATTATAAAGAGAGATTTAAAGGTTGGAGCGACCAAGAAATAGAAATGGTCTTAGAACTATTTGGCCGCGTATTATAATAAATGAGGATAGGAAGCGATAGCTTTCCTATCCTTTTTCTTTTGAATAAAAATATTTTGAAACTCCGATACTTTAATTAAAAGATCGGAGGAAAGATTATGAAATATATTGCTGCACTTACTATTTTATTTGGTAGTTTTTTCTGTTTTCAAGCATTTACGTACGCAGATACGCCTATCCAAGTGGTGCGAAAAGAAGTGAAGTACATTGAAAACGATAATACAGTCTTATATTCGAAATTATGGGTTCGTTCTATGCAAAACGCAATATTATTTCACCATAGTGATAATATTCGTAATCAGGACACATTACGTAACGTAACAAGTTCATCCCTTGTTAAAGCGAAACAACTACCTTTTCAGAAAGCGGCCCTCTATATACCGAGAGTATCGCAATACGTATCAAAAGCAGGAAAAGAAAACATTCAAGTGTACTACATTGCGATTCACTATAATGTGAAAAAAGAAAATGCATATCAATTAGATGGTATGAACTATTTTTTACAAGTATTCGTGAAAGAGCGTGGAGAATGGAAAATTGCTGAAAGTGTCGTTGCACCGACAGAGCAAATTGTGCAAAACGGTGATGGATTTGGGATGAAAGAAGAGATGGTGTATGGGGATAGGAGAGAGAATGTGAAATAACCTCCTTTTGAAGGAGGTTATTTATTAAAAAATTACATTTTGTTATTTTAATCTCCAATAAATCTTTTTCTTTAATAAGCGTGATAACACGATATAGCAAATTAGACCAATTACACCAAAGCCAATATAATAACCAATAATTGATTGTGTTCCTCCTATTATTCGACCTCCAAATAGGGCGAAACAAAATACAGTACATGCTATAAAAGGCTTGTGGAGTTTTGAGAATAAAAGCAATTTACCGTTTTGTTCATTAGGCGATTGTGTATATAAATAGGTACCTAAAGGTAATAAGATAAGTATATACATAATTGGACTTAATAAGTTCCAAGCAGAGGGTATTTTCGAAAAATTAGGTTCGTTTATTCGTTTACCGTTTTGATCTGTGTAAGCTGATTCTGGATCGTAATCAAATCTAACTTCTAAGTCCTCAATAGGTGAAAGTATATTTATATGCGATGAAACTGATACATATTGATTTTCAATTTTGTAAGTTTTCTCGTGAGTTCCGTACAGGTGGACTGAAATAAAACCAGCCCAAAGTAATGCCAATCCGAATGGTAAAATAAGCATAATACCAGTGAATATACTTTGAGAAAGTATATTAGCAGTTATTGTTCCCATAAATAGTGTCAAAGTATAAATAGCAATTAATACAATGGCTGTATAAAGAAAATAAGAATGAAATGGTGAGAATAACTGGTATTTATTATGAAAGGTCGTCTTTTTTAAAATTGCGAAAAGTCCCCAATTTATTGCATAGACAGCAATAATATTAAGTACCCCTAGTAACCATTTTGTAAGATATATATATCTTCGCTTAAAAGGAAGCGACCATAAAGAGTCCATGATTTTATTATGGCGTTCCCAACCAATCAGCACACATGCTAACGCAATGATTACAATTCCCTGTATAAATAAATGGTCTTCAGGACTAAGGAAATATTGATAATGATAATTAACTTTTTCTGTGATAGTTTGTGAAAAATGAAAGGATTTTGCGGCATCTACATAATATTTATAAGATAGTGTATAGAAGCTAGTAATCCAAAAAAGCCAAATGAAATATTTTCCTTGTTTATAGCTGTGTAACCATAATGCTTTTTGAAACATAGGATCTCTCCTTTATAGAACTTTATAATTTGTAAGGCGTGAAAGTGAAAAATAGCTGAGGGTTCCAAATAAAATTAGCCCAAAATAATAGCTGAATATTAAATCAGAATAGTGTAACATGCTCCCACCTATTAAAGCAAAATAGAAAGTTGTCCCAACAATCCATAGTTTTTGTTTCTTTTGAAATGAAAATACTTTTTTATTATTTTCATTAGGTGAATGCTTATATAAAATCCCCCCCAATATTAAGGAACATATTGTATATAGAATGGGTACTAGTAATATTTTAGGAGAACTATAGTCATAGAATACAGGTCCTTCCTTTTTAGTTGGTTGGTTCCTCATATCATAATTATATCGAATATGAAAATTTTTTATGGGAGCAAGAATTTCTGTTTGCTGGTTTAAATGAAAGATTGCTTCATATTTATTTGAAGAATGTTCTGTATCCATGTTTAAATGTGCATTATAAAAAGAGAAGAGCAAAGAAAGAATTCCAAACCCTTTAATTAAATATAAAGTACAGAAGGTACCTTGAGAAATGATACTTCCTGTAAAAGTTCCGATACACAAAGCTGTAGTATAGAGTGCAATATAAGTAATTATTGCATAGAAAAAATATCTATGGAAAAAGTTGAATGATTGAAATTCAAAGTGAATTGTCGTTCTATATACAAGGTACATTAGAGCCCAGCATAGTAAAAGACATGCAACAATGTGAATAATGCCAAATAACCATTTCGAAAAAAAGATGGTGCTACGTCTAAAAGGCATTACCATTAAAGAATCACTCAACTTCAAATTGCTACGTTCCCATCCAATCATTAAGCAAGCTAGTGCAATGATTGAGAGAATAATAATGGAATTGTAATCTGAGAAGTAATAGTCGTAATAAAACTCTCCTGTCGGGTTATATTTATAGAAAAAATTCATCTGAGTTTGGGATGCCTTATAGTATTTATAAGGGAAAATATATATACTTACTAAAAACATTATTAATACAGCATATTTCCCACGATTCCAATTCCACATCCACAACGCTTTATGAAACATACCCATCCTCCTCCAGTGTCGTAACGAAGACATCTTCAAGTGACATTGTTAATTCTTCAATGAGTATAGGTTGCTCTTTATAAAACTTCTCAAGCGTTACAGCTACATTTCCTTCTATTAAAATCGTATATACTTTTCCCGTCTGGTTTAATATTTTAATATTGCTTAAGTTTTCTAGTTTTTGAGGTAATGATCGTTCATAAGCAACTTGGATTTTAGCGAATTGTGATTTTGCATCGTCTAGTGATGTAATAGAAGATATAGTATGGCCTTTTAATATAATGATTGTATCTGCAATTTGTTCAACTTCATCTAAATGATGGGTAGAGATGAAAATGGTAATTTCTTTTTCTGCAACTTCTCCAACGAGAAATTGGAGGATTTGTCTTTTAACGATAGGATCCAGACCGTTTGTCGGTTCATCTAAAATGATATATTCAGCTTTTGCAGAAACAGCTAAAATGATGGCAAGCAGTGCTTTCATTCCTTTTGAATAACTACGAATTCGTTTGTTTGGTAAGTTGAAACGTTCTAGCAGTTCATAGAAATATGCTTCATCAAATGCCGTATAAACGGCTTTATAAAACTTCACGATTTCTTTTACAGTATAACCGTTCAGTATGTTAGTGGAATCTGGAACATATACGATTTTTTGTTTCGTTTCAGGATTTTTATGAATGTCGGTATCCTCATATGTAACAGTTCCCTCATCTGGATCTAAAATGCCGACCATCGTTCGTAATAAAGTTGTTTTTCCCGCGCCGTTTCTTCCGAGTAACCCGACGATACTACCTTTTTGTAATGTGAAAGAAACATCGTCTAAAATTGTTTGATTATCAATTGTTTTCTTCAAGCTTGTCACTTTCAGCATCCGTATTTCCTCCAATCTCTTTATAGTATGAATCTATCCAATCATGAATTTTATCTTTCGTAACACCAAGATAAGAGGCTTCTAATAGTAATTGATGAAATTGCTTTTCAACCATAGCGATTTTCCTTTCGTCTAATGTTGGGGTAATCGATTGGGATACAAATGTTCCTTTTCCTCGTAACGTTTCAATAATTCCTTGTCGCTCTAACTCTTGATACGCTTTACTCACTGTATTTGGATTTATAACGAGTAAAGAAGCGAGCTCGCGTACAGAAGGAAGTTTATCACTTGGAGCCAACATATTTTTTAATACGAGTTCTTTTATATTTTGAACAATTTGTTCCCATATCGGAGTGTTGCTTCTTGGGTCAAGTTGAATATGCAAGAGCAATGTCTCCTTCCTCATATGTATTAAGTGTACTAATGTGTGTAATACACTTAATACAATATAGGGGACGGATATATTTGTCAACTGAAAATAATAGAAAAATTTGGTATTAAAAAAAGGTAAATTGGAAAAAATAGGTCTGATATAGAATGGAGGGTTAGTCATGAAGCGAGTTTTTGGAATACTTGTTTGTTTCATGTTATTGCTTTCTGGTACTTCAGTTAGTTTCGCGCAATCTGAGAAGACGAAGCAGGAGAAAACAGAAGAAACAACGCCTAAGTTAGCGGAACAAGCGTCGTCAGCAATCGTAATTGAGCAAGATACAGGTAAAGTTTTATTTGATAAAAATCCGAATGAAAAGTTACCACCTGCTAGTATGACGAAGATTATGACAATGCTATTAATTATGGAACAAGTTGAAAAAGGAAAACTAAAACTGACCGATAAAGTTAGAGCAAGTGAACATGCAGCCTCAATGGGTGGATCACAAATCTTTCTAGAGCCTGGGGAAGAGATGACTGTAAATGAAATGCTAAAGGGTATTGCAATTGCATCTGGAAATGACGCATCTGTTGCAGTAGCAGAGCATATCGCTGGTTCAGAAGAAGGATTTGTAAATATGATGAACAAAAAAGCGAAAGATTTAGGGTTGAAAAATACACATTTTCAAAACCCAACAGGTCTTCCGGCGAAAGATCATTATTCTACAGCAAATGATATGGCTATAATGGCGAGAGAATTGATGAAGTATCCACTTATTCGCAAATACACAGGTAAATACGAAGATTATTTACGAGAAGATACGGATAAGAAGTTTTGGCTCGTTAATACGAATAAGTTAGTACGTTTTTATCCTGGAGTAGATGGTGTGAAAACGGGCTTTACGACAGAAGCAAAATATTGTTTAACAGCATCGGCTGAAAAAAATGGCATGCGTGTCATTTCAGTTGTCATGGGAGCACCAACGTCGAAAGAACGGAACAATCAAGTGACGAAGCTTCTTGACTATGCATTTGGACAATATATGACAAAGAAATTGTATACGCGCGGTGAAAAAATTAAGACTATACAAATAGGAAAAGGTAAAAAAGAAAAAGTAGATTTAGTTGCGTCAGATAATGTATCTCTTCTTATGAAGAAGGGCGAAAATATGGACAAAGTAAAGCAAGAAGTAATTGCTGAAAAGAAAGTGAAAGCACCGATTAAAAAAGGTGATGCACTTGGTACGCTTGTTATTAAAAAAGATAAAGAGGTTTTATTAAAACAAACAATTGTAGCAAAAGAAGATGTTGCTGCAGCAAGCTGGTGGGAGTTATTTAAAAGAAGTTTTGGGATGTTTTCAACATCAAAATAGCGGCAAACATTTTGCCGCTTTTCTATTCGTACGTAAGTAAATAATTGTTGAATGGTTTCACTTTATGGCGAAATAGTTCTTCTTTTGTCAGTAGGAAGGATTCTTATGTTGTATCACGAAAATCTTTATGTATGTGAATGAGTAAAGTTTGAGCATAAGGAGGAAATCGTGTGAGTCTTTCCATGCAATTAGAAGTAAAACGTGACGTCCTATGTGTGAGACTAGCGGGTGAATTAGATCATCATACTGCTGAAGAGTTGCGAACGAAAGTGACAGATATGATTGAGACACATGGTGTTCATCATATTGTTTTGAGCCTAGAGAGCTTATCGTTTATGGATAGTTCTGGTCTAGGTGTAATATTAGGCCGATATAAACACGTAAAGGGATTAGGTGGAGAAATGGTTGTTTGTGCAATTTCACCGCCTGTAAAGCGTTTATTTGAAATGTCGGGCTTATTCAAAATTGTTCGCTTAGAAGAAAGTGAAGCGCACGCGCTCGCGACGTTGGGGGTGGCATAAATGAGAAATGAAATGAACCTTCAATTTTCAGCATTAAGTCAAAATGAATCATTCGCTCGCGTTACAGTGGCAGCTTTTATTGCGCAACTAGATCCAACGATGGATGAGTTAACGGAGATTAAAACTGTTGTGTCAGAAGCGGTTACAAATGCAATTATTCATGGATACGAAGGAAATGCAGAAGGTACTGTTTATATTTCTGTAATTTTGGAAGAGGCAATGGTGAAACTCACGATTCGAGATGAAGGGATTGGCATCTTTAATTTAGATGAGGCAAGACAACCCCTTTTTACAACTAAACCTGAATTAGAGCGTTCCGGAATGGGATTTACTATCATGGAAAATTTTATGGATGAAGTAGAAGTTATTTCAAACGAATCTTTCGGGACAACAATCCATTTGACAAAATACTTATCAAATAGTAACGCTCTATGCAATTAAGGAGAATAGCCTATGGACATAGAGGTCAAAAATGAGAAGAAGAAACCTCAGTTAAAGGACCACGAGCTAAAAGCGTTAATTCAAAAAAGTCAAGATGGAGATCAACAAGCGAGAGATACAATCGTTCAAAGTAATATGCGTCTCGTTTGGTCGGTTGTACAGCGGTTTCTTAATCGAGGATACGAACCAGACGATCTATTTCAAATTGGATGTATTGGGCTCTTAAAATCGGTAGATAAATTTGATTTATCTTTCGACGTGAAATTTTCAACCTATGCAGTTCCCATGATTATTGGAGAAATACAACGTTTTTTACGTGACGATGGATCAGTGAAAGTAAGTAGGTCTTTAAAAGAAACGGGAAATAAAATTCGAAAGATGAGAGATGAGCTTTCGAAAGAATTCGGTAGGGCTCCAACGATTAATGAAGTGGCAGAGGCACTAGAACTAACGCCAGAGGAAGTTGTTCTAGCGCAAGAAGCGAGCCGGGCTCCTTCATCTATACATGAAACTGTATATGAAAACGATGGAGATCCAATCACCATTTTAGATCAAATTGCAGATCAATCTGAAACGAAATGGTTCGATAAAATTGCTTTAAAAGAAGCGATTAGAGAACTAGATGAACGAGAGCGCTTAATTGTATACTTGCGTTACTATAAAGATCAAACACAGTCAGAAGTAGCAGAGCGCATAGGCATTTCCCAAGTACAAGTTTCAAGACTTGAAAAGAAAATATTAAAACAGATGAAAGATCGAATAGATGAATAATTGTCTATTCGATTTTTTTATGCAGTTAATAGGAGAGGGCTATTAATTTTTGTGATAATTAACAGAATTTATTGATAATTTAGTTAATTTAAAATATAATCCAAGTATGAACTTGTCATAAAGGGGGAAGGAAACATGGAAACGAGGCAACAATGGGGAACGAGGGCTGGATTTATTTTCGCAGCGGTCGGCTCTGCCGTTGGATTAGGAAACATATGGCGTTTTCCTTATACAGCGTATGAAAATGGAGGAGGCGCATTCTTTTTACCATACTTATTTGCATTATTAACGACTGGTATTTCATTGTTAGCTTTTGAGTTTGCTCTTGGTCATCGTCATCGTGGCTCGGCACCACTTACATTTTTCCGTATTAGCCCGCGTGCTGAATTTATTGGATGGTGGCAAATGTGTGTAACATTTATCGTTTCAACATATTATGCAGTAATTATTGCTTGGTCTATTTCGTATACATACTTTGCAATTACTGGAGCATGGGGGAAAGACACGCAATCATTTTTATTTAAAGAGTACTTACATGTTGCAGATAAGCCAGGACAATTTGGAGGACTTGTACCGGAAGTATTAATTCCGTTAGCTCTCGTTTGGATTATTGTGCTTGGCGTTGCATTTAAAGGAGTTAAGAAAGGAATCGAAGTTGTTAACCGTATATTCATTCCTTTATTAGTTGTTATGTTCCTTATTATCGTCGTTCGTGCAGTGACGATGGAAGGTGCTATGCAAGGTCTAGATGCATTCTTTAAACCAGATTGGAGTCGTATTTTTGATGGGAAAGTATGGCTTGCCGCTTATGGCCAAATATTCTTTAGTTTATCTTTAGCATTTGGAATTATGATTACGTATTCTAGTTATTTGCCGAAAAACTCGGATACAACAAATAATGCCTTTATTACTGGATTTGCAAACTCAGGATTTGAATTATTAGCAGGTATTGGGGTCTTTGCAGCTCTTGGATTTATGGCAAATAATATGGGAGTACCAGTTGATAAAGTAGCAAGTGCTGGTGTAGGACTTGCGTTCGTAGTATTCCCACAAATTATTAATGAATTGCCGATGTCATCGTTATTTGGCGTATTATTCTTCTTATCTTTAACGGTTGCTGGAATTACATCACTTATTTCACTTGCGGAAGTATGCTTTGCGGCTGTATCCGAAAAATTCAGCTTAAGTCGTGAAAAAACCATTGGAATTATGGGAACTCTTCTCGTATTAGTTTCTCTTGTTTTTGCAACGCGTGGTGGGCTTATGTTCTTAGATGTTGTCGACTATTTCGCTAATAATTTTGGGTTAATTACGATTGCGCTTGCGGAAGTAGTTACAATAGGGCTCATTTTACGTCGTTTACCAGTTTATCAAAATCATGCAAACTTCGTATCTGATATTAAGTTAGGAACGTTTTGGAGAGTGAGTTTACTCGTTATTACTCCGCTCATGTTAGGGTATATGTTAATTGATGGTACAATCCAAAATGTTAAAAAGAACTACGGAGATTATCCGACTGAGTTTGTTGTGACGTATGGTTGGTCGATAGCAGCAGCATTCCTAATAGTTGCACTAATCATTGGTCTGAAAAAATGGGATGCACAAATACATTCAGATTCTGCTAAGCTTGAAAAAGAATGGAAAGATCGAGGTGTTTCATAATGAGTGGGTCAGCGATTATGATGATGGTTATTGGAATAGTAGTCATTTGGGGAGGGCTTGCATTAAGTATTGCAAACTTATTTAAGAAAAAGGCATAAATAAAAAAACATCTGTACCGAAATGGTGCAGATGTTTTTTTTATGAAAAAATTGTATTAGAAAAAAATTCAATAACCATACTACAACTACGAGGAAGAGTGAAGGGGTGAATGAAAGTTGGAACAAACGATTTATATTAAAATGCGCAATCGGTTAAAAGTTTCTCCTACTTATGAAGTAAAGCTGGGCGATGTTGCTCAACTTGCTGGAGATTCTTTCGTAGTTGAGTTGTTACAAAATGAGATTGTTTACAAAATAACAGCGCATGATAAGACGCATGTTGTAATTGATGTTATGAAAGTGATTGAGATTATTCAACAGAAAGCATCTCATGTACAAATTAATTTACTCGGTTCTGGACAAACTCTTGTTGAAATTATATACGAAAAAAAGAAGGCACACCCAATTTTTTTCGGGCTTGTATGGATGTTGCTTTTTATTGGAGCGGCTCTTGCAATCATTTATTTCCATGAAGATGTAAGTATGCAACAAGTACATCAACGGTTATATTACATGATTACTGGAGAATTTAATGCACAACCACTTTTATTTCAAATTCCTTATTCTTTAGGTCTTGGCTTAGGGATGGTTTTATTCTTTAATCATGTATTTCAAAAGCGAATTAATGAAGAGCCAAGTCCGTTAGAAGTTGAGATGTTTCAATACCAACAGTCACTTGATCAGTATGTAATCGTTAATGAAAACAAGGATAATATGAAACAACTTGCCGATGATTGAGTCTGGATTTGTTATTTTAATTGGTTTAGCGGGAGGGATTGCAGTAGGTAGCGGATATGTCGCATTTTTAGCTGTACTTGGTATAATCCCACGTTTAGCTCAATTAACGAGAAGTGGAAAGCATATTCAATATTTTGAGTGGGCAGTCATTGTAGGTACTTTAACAGGGGCTTGGTGTAGTTTGAAAAACATTACATTTCAAACGTCGCAATATTGGCTTGTTATATTAGGGATATTTTGTGGCACGTTCATTGGAATGCTTGCTGCGGCATTAACAGAAGTGTTAAATGTTCTACCTATTTTAGCGAAACGAGTAGGGGTAGAGGGAAAGATTATTGTTCTACTCGTTGCCCTTGTACTTGGGAAAGTAATAGGATCGTTGTTTCACTGGATTTATTTCGTAAAGTAGGAGGCAATATATAAATGACAAGTCAGAAATTGAAGGATGATTACATAAATAAAGTGAAGGAGTATCATCCAAAGCCAAACTATTTACTAAATTGTGCCAAAGCATTTCTTGTAGGTGGACTCATTTGTACAGTTGGAGAAGTATTGATGAAATTTTATATACATTATTTTCATTTCAGTGAACAAGAGGCAGGAAACCCAACAGTTGCAACGCTT
The DNA here is from genome assembly GCF_002567495.1 of Bacillus cereus. Classification (GTDB taxonomy): domain Bacteria; phylum Bacillota; class Bacilli; order Bacillales; family Bacillaceae_G; genus Bacillus_A; species Bacillus_A cereus_AQ. The sequence goes on from NZ_NVAP01000044.1 coordinate 64,608, forward strand.
GTATTATTATCGGCGATTTTAACAGGATGTGGTGTATATGATAAAATCGGTCAATTTGCTGGAGCAGGATCAGCGGTACCAGTGACAGGATTTGCGAATTCTATGGCGAGCGCTGCCTTAGAACATAAGAGCGAAGGAGTTGTTCTAGGGATTGCTACAAATATGTTTAAACTGGCAGGAAGTGTGATTGTATTTGGGGTTGTTGGTGCATATATCATTGGGTTAATAAGGTATACCTTTAAAATTTTTATGTCTTAAGAGAGGGGCTAGTATGAGGTTGACCGGAAAACAAACGTGGGTATTTCAAAATAATATATATGTGAATGCAACGGGTACTGCTGTCGGTCCGAAAGAAGCTGAAGGCCCTCTTGGAAAAGATTTTGATATTTCATATGATGACTTGCATTGTGGAGAGGAAAATTGGGAACTCGCCGAACGAAGATTAATGTCAGACTCAATTCAACAAGCAGTGCAAAAAGGGAATATAAAAACATCGCAAATTGATTTCTTTTTAGCGGGAGATTTATTAAATCAAACAGTGACAGCAAATTATGTTGCTCGGGAGTTTGGCATTCCTTTTTTAGGAATGTTTAGCGCTTGTGCAACATCCATGGAGACCTTGGCGGTCGGATCAGCCTTTATAGACGGTGGATTTGCAAATCGTGTCTTAGCTACAGTAAGTAGTCATAATGCAACGGCTGAAAGGCAATTTCGCTATCCAACAGAGTACGGTGGACAAAAGCCGGGAACAGCGAATTCAACTGTGACTGGTGCAGGGTCTATATTAATTAGCAATGAAAAAAGTGCAATTAAAATTACGGCGGCTACAATCGGAAAAGTGCAAGATTTAGGAATCGCGAATCCTTTGGATATGGGATCGGCGATGGCTCCAGCAGCAGCTCATACAATTCAACAGCATTTTGAAGATTTAAGAAGAAGTGCCGATGATTATGATTTAATTGTTACGGGAGATTTATCAGCTGTTGGGACGCCAATTGCAAAACAACTTTTACTTGAGGAAGGTTACGATCTTGGGCATATATACAATGATTGCGGATTAATGATTTATGAATCAAGTCAAGAAGAAGTGTTTGCAGGTGGTAGTGGTTGCGCTTGTTCAGCAGTTGTCACATATGGTCATTTATTACACGAGATGCAAAAAGGGAATTTGCAACGAATTTTTGTCGTTGCTACTGGTGCATTATTAAGTCCGATGATTATGCAACAGAAAGAAACGATTCCAACGATTGCACATGGTGTCGTATTTGAGAGAGTTAAAGGAGAGTGAATTGTGGATTTTATATATGCATTTCTTGTAGGTGGAGCTATTTGTGTAATTGGACAACTATTGTTAGATTTCGCAAAGTTAACACCAGCTCATTTAATGGCAACTTTTGTAGTCATCGGAGCAGTTTTAGATGGATTTGGATTGTACGATAAACTAATAAAGTTTGCAGGTGCTGGAGCCACAGTCCCTATTACAAGTTTTGGACATTCACTATTGCACGGAGCAATGCATGCGGCAGAAAAACATGGATATTTAGGAATTGGTATTGGCATGTTTAGTTTAACGTCTGCGGGCATTTCCGCAGCAATATTGTTTTCATTTTTTATAGCACTTATATGTAAACCGAAAGGATAAATCAAATGAGACGAAGGGTTGTTTTGGTCACAGATGGAGATGAATATGCAAAGCGGACAATTGAGCTTTTAACAAAGGAATTTGGGGGAAGGTGTATTTCAGCATCACAAAGTAATCCAACCAAATTGACAGGGAAGAAAGTTGTTGAGCTTATTATGCAAACGCCATATGACCCTGTATTTGTCATGTTTGATGATAGTGGATTTATTGGAGAAGGATCTGGTGAAAAGGCTTTAAAATATGTGGCTACCCATAAACAAATTGATGTACTTGGTATTTTAGCGGTAGCGTCTAATACGCATCATTGGGAATGGGCACGTGTAGATGTAAGTGTAGATCGGAACGGGAATTTAACTGAATACGGTGTTGATAAATTTGGTCTTCCAGATGGTGAAATTGGTAGGATTAGCGGAGATACAATCTATTGTTTAGATGATTTAAATGTTCCTGTCATTGTTGGAGTTGGTGATATTGGTAAGATGTGCGGGAACGATGAATGGGAGAGAGGATCACCTATTACAAAGAAAGCAATTCAATTAATTTTGGAAAGGAGTGGGTTTTATGACGAAGCCTAAAAAAGTGGATATTCCTATATCAACTTTCATAAGTGACAATGAAAATTATTTAAAGCAGACAGTTGGACTAGGCGTTACATTCGATGTTGGTATTCGTAAATTTCAAATTTTGAATAAAGAAATTGCTGTATTATTTGTCAATGGACTTTGTGATACAAACTATATTATCCCTATTTTAGAAGAAGCGGTAGATACAAATGAAATTCGGGATGTTGAAGAAGATACGGTGAAGCTTTTAGAAAACCGTTTAATCCATCAGCAAGTAAGTAAAGTAAAAACGATGGATGAAGTAATGGTCCAAGCATTATCAGGACTTATTATTATATTTGTGGAAGGTGAAACGGAAGCGTTCGCAATCGATGTTCGTAGTTATCCAGGACGAACACCGACAGAACCAGATACCGAAAAGGTAGTGCGCGGTGCGAGGGATGGATTTGTTGAGAATATCGTTGTAAATACAGCGTTAATTCGTAGAAGAATTCGAGATCCACGTCTTCGAAATGAAATTATTCGAGTAGGAGATAGATCACAAACGGATATTTGTATTACATACGTTCAAGATGTTGCAAATCCAGACTTAGTAAAGATTATAAAACAAGAATTAAATAACATCGATGTAGATGGAATTACGATGGCGGATAAAACAGTGGAAGAATTTGTTGTAAAGCAAAGCTATAACCCATTCCCACTTATTCGATATACAGAAAGACCAGATGTAGCAGCAAATCATCTACTAGAGGGACATGTTCTTGTTCTTGTTGATACATCGCCAAGTGCTATGATTACACCAACAACATATTTTCACCATTTACAGCATGCAGAAGAGTTTAGACAAAATCCAGCTGTCGGTACATTTTTACGTTGGGTACGTTTCTTAGGTGTTATATTTTCGCTATTTTTATTACCATTTTGGTTAGTATTTGTATTTGATCCAACCCTTTTGCCAGCGAATCTAGCTTTTATTGGACCGAACAAGATGACGCACTTGCCAATATTACTACAAGTATTAATGGCGGAAGTTGGACTTGAGTTTTTAAGGATGGCTGCTATTCATACTCCAACCCCATTATCGTCTGCAGCAGGGTTGATTTCCGCTATATTAATTGGGCAAATTGCAATTGATGTAGGTTTGTTTGTGCCAGAAGTCATTTTGTATGTAGCGGTTTCGATGATTGGTGCATATGCGACACCGAGTTATGAATTAGGATTAGGGAATAAGGTTGGGAAATTGTTTGTTATTATTTTAACAGGTCTCTTCCACGAGATGGGATTTGTAATAGGAATGACAATATTGATTTTATTTTTAACGTCCATAAAGAGTTTACAAACACCATATTTATGGCCGTTTTTACCATTTGATTGGGGAGCATTAACAAAGATTTTACTCCGTCCAACGATGTCTAGTTTAAAAGTACGACCAAGTATTGTACGACCTCAAAATGTAAAAAGACAAAAATAAACGGGATTATACTCCCGTTTATTTTTTTTATAGAAAATTTATTGTTTTTTAACAAAAAACAAACATTTTTTGTGTACACTTAGAGTAGATATTGTGTATGAAAGGGGAAGAGGACATGATTAAATTATTTGTAAGTGATTTAGATGACACGCTCGTTTACGATGTGAATCATATGCAAAAAGAAGATGAACGTGCGCTGTGTTGGTTAGCTGAGAAAGGGACAAATATTTGTTTTGCCTCTGGCCGCTTTACACACAGAATTGATGAAGTTGTAAAAAGGTTTTCGTTCCCATATTACACAACTGGCTTAAATGGAGCGACAATGTTACTTCCAGATGGAAATTTATTTCATGAATCGAGTTTTGAAAATGAGGTTGCCCAGGAAATATATCAATATATACATAAAAAAGGACTAGCGGATATTGTTTGTGCAAATGAGCAGCGATATACAAAAAGGAAGAATGAACATCACCATAATTTTGAAGCGTATATGGGTGTGCATATTGCTGAAATTGAAGCGTTAGAAGAAGAGTTTGGTAAGACTGTACACCCTGCGAAATTGTTTGTTTTTGGAGAAGAAGAGAAAATTGTGACGTTAGATCAAGAGCTACGAGATACGTTTCAAGGAGAAGCAGAAGTTTTTATATCAGGTAAACGCTATGTTGATATTATGCCAAGAGGCGTAAGTAAGGGGAGTGCTCTAAAGCGACTAATGGACCATTTGCAAGTTGAAGCAAATGAAGTTGCTTGTATTGGAGATTCTTTCAATGATATTTCTATGTTCGAAGTAACCCCGCATTCATTTACTCTTCATCATGCCCATCCATATGTAAAGGAGAAAGCAAACCATATTGTGCGTTCGGTTGAAGAAGCTGTTATGAAATTACCGTTACTTGTATAAAAAAAGAAGCCCGTCACTGGCGGGCTTCTTTTTTATTTGAATAAAGATTTAACAAAATCAATGATACTTGAGAAGAAATCTTTCACTTTATCTAGAAAACTTTGTCCTTCTTCAGATCCTAAAAAGGCAGAAACGTGTTCTTTTGCTTTGTTTAATTGACTACCAACTTGATTCCAATCGATGTTTAGATTTTTCATTTTATCAAATAACGATACTAAGTTATCTAACTGTTCATCTGTTAATGTAATACCGAGTTGATCAGCAATTTTTTTAATTAATGAACGTAAATCTTCCGTTGTTTTTGGCTGTTCTTTTGCAATTTCTTCTTTAATTTTTGCAACAAGTTGAACTGCTTTTTCATCACCAATTTTATCACCAAGCTGGGCTGTTTGTACCATTTCTTCATTCGCTACTTTTTTAACTTCTTCAGGAATTTGTTTATTGGACGCAGTTTCATATGCTTTCATTAATCCAGTTAAAGCTGCAGTTCCTGAAACTTTAAAAGGTGCAGTGATTTGAATTTCTGCATCTTTTACACCTGCTGTAATCAAAGCGTTAGTGTACATTGCATCTGTTACCCAGTTAATGTTCTTTGATCGTACAATAAGACCAGATCCTGGTTTTGTGTATGTAATCATAGAAGAAGAAATTGCTCTCGTACCAATTTGTGCTTTTGGAACAATGCCTTCTAGAAATTTATGTTCTTCCGCATTAGATACAGTAATAATTGTAGCATCTTTCGGTGCTTTCATTTCTTTTAACAGATCTTGTTTTTGTTGTTCGGATAAGCTCTCTCCTAGTGTAACAATTGATTCTCCCTCAATGATGTCTGCAAATGAAGCTGTTGGCATCATAAATACCGTTACAGCTAATAGCAGAGCTAGTAATTTCGTTTTCACGAAAAATCGCTCCCTTTCTCTTTCTAAAATTTTCGGGCAACAAAGTTATTATAGTATATATTTCTTATTTGTCACCTAGCTTTTTCCACATTTCAAAAAAGAAGTATCTAGATTGTCGGATTCTTTTTGTTTCTAGTCATGAATGTGGTAATATAGTGCTGAGATAGTTGAAAGGAGACATATACATATGAAAACTTTAGGATACATATTAATGGAAAATGGTGAAAAAATCGAATTGGAATTTTTCCCAGAAGAAGCACCAAAAACAGTAGAAAACTTTAAAAAATTAGCAGAGCAAGGATTTTATGACGGTGTTACATTCCACCGTGTTATTCCTGGCTTCGTAAGCCAAGGTGGAGATCCAACAGGTACAGGTGCAGGTGGCCCAGGTTACTCTATTCCATGTGAAACTGATGGAAACCCTCATAGACACCTTGTAGGATCACTTTCTATGGCTCACGCTGGCCGTAACACAGGCGGTAGCCAATTCTTTGTTGTTCATGAGCCACAGCCACATTTAGATGGCGTTCATACTGTATTTGGTAAAGCAACAAGCGGTATTGAAACAGTATTAAAAATGCGTCAAGGCGATGTAATGAAAGAAGTTAAAGTTTGGGAAGAATAAGGTAAGGAAAAAGAGAGCTTTTGCTCTCTTTTTTATTTTTAAAGCCCATAATACAAGCAGTGTTGCTGCTAAAATATACTGCTTGTGAGAACAAACTCTTAACAAATTACATAGAATACATTACATTATATGTTTCAACAAATATTTTTTGTTATATTAATTTTGCTAGAATTGTACTGCTTTAGGATAACTATTAATGAAGTGATGTTGAATGATATGTTTCTGTTCATTCTATATAAAATTTTCTTTTTTTTACTCTATTTATTAAAGTAATGGTGCTGAAACATACATTTGACTTTCTTCTTTTCGCTTTGTATGATTATCAAGTTGTTTTAGACTCTTCTCACTCTGTTGAAAATATTGTAAAATGAATGTGATATGAAAAGAGTGATTGAGGGGATTACTAGTTTGTAACTTTTGTAAGAAGGGATAAGGGTTATGTTAATTCGTTTTAAAAAAAGTTATGAAAAAATTGCAATGGGGCTTCTTTCGTTTATGCCAACTGAAAAAGATGTGAAAACATTACAATTGACAATGAAAGAATATGAAGCAAAAGATGATTGGCAATTGTATTTGTGGAAAGAAAATGAAGATTTTGTTGGAATAATGGGGATTGTAAAAAAAGAGAACCAAGTATTAGAAATTCAGCATTTGAGTGTGAACCCGTCTCACCGTCATGTGGGGATTGGGACGAAGATGGTTCAAGAGTTAAAGAATAAATTTCTTGAATTTACAATTTGCGGAAATGAGCAAACAGCAAGTTTTTGCAAAAAGTGTAAAGGGCTAGAACAAAATATACATTCGTGAAAGCAGGGATAAGTAGTTTATTATCTCTGCTTTCTTTTTTGTAATTGTTCGTTTCGTTCAGTAATGACCTCTGTTCGATCACGCATAGTATGCTTGTGTATAATATATTCACCTGGGATAGCATTCAAATCTTTCCAAGGGAGGTTTTGTTTTTGACATAACTCTATGCACTGCTTCTCTAACGTTGGATCCGATAAAGGTAAAAATAAAGGTACAAAACGTTCTTTCTTATGGATAGATTGCAATCTTTCATTGAGCAAGGAAATAAGTTGTACTTGATTAATTCCTAAACGTTGTAAAGGCACACCGCTTTTTTCTAAAATTGTGATTGCACTTTTCATCATTTTTGTGGAACCATTCCAGTTAGCACGTCTTTGATGGTATAAAGAAACTGCAATTTGAATGAGACCAACTAAGTAATGATCACGATTTCCTCTTGGTTTTGTCTTCCAGTACTCTTCTAGTATTTCGTGGCATTCAAAATAGTCGTAATCTCCGTGGAAATGAATTAAAAATTGTATGTATTCGGTAGGATACATGTTTTCTCGCCCCTATCTAACGGTTATACATATAAGTGTATCATAGAAATATGAACAATAAACGACTAGGGGATTTCCCCCTAGCCGTTATTGTTCATATTAGCAGAAGCAAGCTGCTCCTACAATAATTAGTAAAATAAACAGTACAACAAGTAATGCGAACCCACCGCTAAAACCACAATCAACGTGACCCATAGTTTTTTGACCTCCTACATTGTTCTTACTACACTGTTATCATATGAAGTGGTGGGCATGATGACATAGGCATCGGTCTATTTTTAATTAAATTTCTTAAAAAGGTTGGATAGAACATGAGTATGCTCTATACTTATGTTGTTATAGAAAAAATGTGGTGGGATGCTTTGTGCAATATAATTTTAAAGTAGAGGCTTTTGAAGGGCCTTTAGATCTATTGTTACATTTAATACATCGTTATGAAATTGACATATATAATATTCCTGTAGCAGATATTACAGAGCAATATTTATCTTATGTGCATACGATGAAAGAACTTCAATTAGATGTTGCAAGTGAGTATTTAGTAATGGCCGCAACGTTATTACAAATTAAAAGTAAAATGTTGTTGCCGAAACATGAGGAAGATGTACTTGATAACGGTGATGATTTTATAGATGATCCTCGTCAAGAATTGATGGAGAGGTTAATTGAATATAAGAAATATAAGCAAGTTGCTACTGAGTTAAAAGAAAGAGAACAAGAAAGAGCACAGCTATATACACGTCCACCAATTGACTTTACATCGTTGCAACAAGAAGAGGAGACAAGCTTGCCTCTTGATGTTACGTTATATGATATGCTAGCGGCATTTCAAAAACTAATGCGCCGTAAAAAGGCAAAAAAACCTGTAACAACACGTATTACTCGTCAAGAAATACCAATTGCACAGCGAATGACTGATATTTTAAAGCAGTTAAAAATAAAGGGTGGTCGCCAAAGTTTTTATGATTTGTTTGTTGATGATGAACGTGAAGTAATGGTTGTAACATTTTTAGCAGTTCTGGAACTAATGAAAAATCAACAAATCATAATTGAGCAAGAACATAATTTTGATGAAATTTTCGTATCAAGCTCTAATAAATCTGCATAGAGCAAGTATGTGAAAACGGGATAGAAACACTTTATCTCATGCTATGTTTTAATGTATCGTTTGGAACAAGAGAAAAAATATTGAACCGAACGCATTGATTGTGATTCGGTTTTTTGATGTGTATTTTTATTGGAAAATAGAAGGAAGGAGCTCGTGAAATGGATAGGAAAGAACAAAAGTCAATCATTGAAGGTCTTTTATTTGTTTCTGGTGATGAAGGGATTTATCCAGAACAAATAGCGAAAGTTCTTGAAATTGAAATGAATGAAGTAATTAATATTTTAGAAGAAATGCAACAAGAATGTGAAGGTGCACACCGCGGTTTGCAAATTGTACAGTATGCAAAAGTATACCGTTTTGCTACAAAGAAAGAACATGCTTCATATTATCAAAAATTAATAGATACACCAACAGCTGCTTCGCTCTCTCAAGCTGCCCTTGAAACGTTAGCGATTGTTGCATATCGTCAACCAATCACAAGGACTGAAATGGAAGAGATTAGAGGAGTTAAAACCGATAAGGCGTTACAAACATTGGTTTCACATTTACTTATAAAAGAAATGGGAAGAGCAGAAGGACCAGGGCGTCCTATTTTATATGGAACAACAAAAGAGTTTTTGGACACATTTGGATTGAAAACATTAGATGATTTACCACCGCTTTCTGAAGAGAATGAACAAATGAATGAAGCGGATTTATTCTTCGGTTCCTTACAAGAGATATCGAAATAAAAGCTTAGCATTTTGCTAAGCTTTTTTTGTATATCAATTATTTACAGTGCCATACTAAATGAAAAAAGGAGACGAGTTATGAGAGGTATACGGATCATTCTAGTATTAGTTTCTGTTTTATTATGCTTTTCTTTAAATAGCGCATCAGCTAAAAGGTATATGATGTCTATTCATACTACGTCTCCTTTACATATGCAACGGCAGCATCTTAGTAAAATGAAAGTGAGCTTTTTAAAAGTGGGGCAAGGTGATGCAACACTTATCATATTGCCGAACGGACAAACAATGTTAATTGATGGAGGACCTTATGAAGCAGGAGAGGTTATTATTCAAAAATTAATTGAGAAAGGGATTAATCATTTAGATGTAATTGTTAGTACGCATCCCGATATGGATCATATAGGGGGATTAATTCCAATTGTAGAGCAAATGCCGGTATCGCTTATATTAGATAGTGGAAAAACATATAGTTCTCTTACTTATCATACGTATCGGAGTAATATTAAAAAAAGAGGGATACCTTTCGTTTCAGTAAAGGAAGGACAATACATACCGCTGGATCCACATGTTTCTATACAAGTATTAAACAATGGGAAATCAAAAGATGAAAATAATGAATCCTCAATTGTTTTAAAGGTGCGATATGGAAAAGCGGATTTTTTATTAATGGGTGACGCGGATGTACGGACAGAACATGAAATATTAAAACAATTTGATGTACATGCAGATGTGTTAAAAGTGGGGCATCACGGCTCATATACTTCAACAAGTGAAACGTTTATAAAAAAAGTGGAACCGCAGTTTGCTATTTTGTCTTACGGGAGTAGTAATCCGTATGGACATCCTCACCAAAGTGTAGTGAAACGCTTAAAGAGACACGGTATAATGTTATATAGAACGAATAAACGTACAGTAGAAATAGAAACAGATGGTGAACATATTATGTTAGAGTCTAGCGGGTTAATGCCATTGTTAAAGTGATTTCTATAGTAGAGGTGAATACTGTCCCTTTTTGGAAAAATGAATAATATATATTATAATTATAAGGGACGTAAGAAATTTCCTTTTCAGTTCAATAAAAAGGAAATTTCATTAGAATGTCTAGACAACTACTCGTGCATATATTAAGATGGAATTAGGCGAATAAGGTAATAATAACAAGTAGGTATTTCATGGGAAAGGATCGATGAAAATGAAAACGCAAATTGTCATCAATGCCAAAATTTACACAGGTCAAGAAGTAGTGGAAAACGGATTTATTCGTTACGCAGAAACCATTAAAGAAATTGGTTTGATGGCTCAATATGTACCGCAAGAAAATGAAACTGTTTTTGATGCTACAGGGAAGATTGTAATTCCAGGTATGATCGATGTTCATATTCATGGTGGATACGATATTGATGCGATGGATGCAAATAGCGATGGGTTAGTAACTCTAGGTAAAGAGATGTTAAAAGAAGGAGTTACAACTTACTTCCCGACAACAATGACACAAGCTCCAGAGGCAATTGAAGCAGCGCTAACTGCTGCGAAAGAAGCAAAAGAAAAAGGAGCACATTTCGAATATATTCATTTAGAAGGACCTTATGTTTCAAAGAAACGTGCAGGTGCACAACCGCTTGAACATATCGTTCCTGCGAGTATTGATCAATTTAAACAATGGCAAGAAGCAAGTGGGAATTTGATTAAACTAGTAACATATGCGCCAGAAGAAGAGGGAGCATTAGAGTTTGAACAATATCTTGCTGAAACTGGTGTAGTTGGCACAATGGGGCATACAGATGCAATTGATGCGCAACTAAAAAATAGAAATATTACACATGCGACACACTTATACAATCAAATGCGTGGATTACATCACCGTGAACCAGGAGTTGTTGGTCATGTGTTGTTAAATCCAGATGTAATGGTTGAAGTAATTACAGATGGTATTCATATTCACCCTGATATGGTGAAATTAGCATATAAGTTAAAAGGACCGAAAAAAGTAAGTGTTATTACTGACGCAATGCGCGCAAAAGGTCTTGAAGATGGATTATATGAGCTTGGCGGACAGCCAGTACATGTAAAAGATGGTAGTGCTCGATTAGAAGATGGAACGTTAGCTGGTAGTATTCTAAAAATGGATCAAGCTTTCCGAAATGTAATTGAATTTACAGGTTGTTCAATCGAAGACGCAGTACTGATGACATCAGTGAACCAAGCAGAAGAGTTTGGGTTAAATAATAAAGGTGCACTAGATGTAGGGAAAGATGCAGACTTTGTTGTGATGACGGAAGATTTACATGTATATGATACGGTTCGTTTAGGAACTCATATGAAGGAAGGGAAGTAATTAAATGAATATTCTTGTTGTAAAAACTTCAGAAGAATTAGCAGAAGCAGGTTATAAATTAATTGAAGAAGTAGTAAAAGGAAAAGAAAATCCAACATTAGGAATGGCTACAGGAAGCTCTCCATTAGGTATTTATGCAGAAATGCGAAAAAATAAACTTGATACAAGCCGTGTAACCACTGTAAACTTAGATGAGTACGTAAATTTACCACATGAAGATAAAAACAGCTATCATTATTTCATGCAAGAACAGTTGTTTGATCATCTTCCATTTAAACAAACTTATGTACCAAACGGGATGGCAAGTGATTTAGAGGAAGAGTGCAAACGTTATGAGGGCATTCTAGCTGCTAACCCAGTTGACCTACAGATTCTTGGAATCGGTGAAAACGGTCACATCGGATTTAACGAGCCAGGAACGCTGTTTAATTCTCCAACAAACATTGTTGAATTAACAGAATCTACACGCCAAGCAAACCTTCGTTTCTTCGAAAAAGAAGAAGATGTGCCAACTCATGCAATTACAATGGGAATTGGAAGCATTATGAAAGCGAAACAAATTCTATTAGTTGCTATGGGTTCTAAAAAGGCAGAAGCTGTGAAAGAGTTATTGCAAGGTGAATATAGTGAAGAGTGTCCGGCTACAGTTTTACAACATCATCCGAATGTAACCGTAATCGCTGATCAAGAAGCTCTATCTTTATGCAGTGAGGCGATTGCTGATGAACATCGACAAGTATTCACCATTTCCGATCTATTATCAGATTCAAGAGTGGGTGAAACAGCTAATTGAGGACGGCGAATGGAAGCCGGGAGATAAAATCCCATCTGAGAATGAACTTTGTGATAAGTTCGAAGTGAGTCGTATGACAATCAGACAGGCGATTAATAATTTAGTGGAACAAGGCTATTTATATCGGAAGCGTGGAATTGGAACATTTGTCCAACTCCCGAAAGTGGAACAGAAATTGCAAGGAATGACTGGATTCACAGAAGACATGATTTCTCGTGGGATGAACCCAAGTAGTCAATTACTTAGTTTCCGCCTAGTTCCAGCTACTGCTAAAATAGCAGACCGGTTGAGAATACAGGAGGGGGAATCGGTTTATGAAGTGAGGCGTATTCGCTTAGCTGATGATGAACCGATTGCTTTTGAGACGACATATTTGTCGCCAGCTCTTGTAAAAGATATTAACGAAGAGATATTGCAACAATCTTTATATGAACATTTAGAGAAAAAACTGGGCTTTAAACTTGTTAGTGCTACTCAGTCAATTGAAGCTTCCGTTGCGACGGAAAATGAAGCTGAACATCTGCATATTCCTAAAAAGGCGCCTGTACTTGTAATGCGTCAATGGTCATATTCAGAAGGTGAGATACCGCTAGAGTACGTGAAATGTATTTATCGTGGAGATCGTTATAAATTTATTACGAATATCGCACGTAACAAATAGTATATTTCAGTTTGTGAAGTACAGTGGAATTGAAAATGGTTAACATGTAAAGAAATAAAAATACGACTCATCCTTATAAGGAGTGAGTCGTATTTTTATTATGAGCGATTACGTGGTTAACAGCATCTTTGACGTGATTTACTACATAGTGAGCATGTTTTTTTACTGCTTCATCTGCTTGCGACATAGCAAAACTGTGAGGAGTTAAAGAAAACATAGGAATATCATTGTAAGAATCTCCTATACAAGCAATTTCCTCAGGTTTTAATTGAAACTCATTTAATAAAACAGAAATGGCAGAGCCTTTACTAACATTCGGTGGCATTACATCTAAACATTGTTCTGCTGAGATGAAAGTACTAACTTTCCCGTGGAATTTTTCATCAATTTTTTTCTGAAGGAGTTGTAAGCTCTCTTTTGTTCCACCGACAGAAATTTTATTTGGGAAAATTGTATCATCAATCTTCTGTAATAAGTTTGGTTCCTCAACAGAAGTCATAGTCACTTGTTGTTCAAGTTCTTGAATAAAAGGTGTTTTCTCTTCAATATAATAATTATGCTCATCACTTACATAACGGAAATAAGGATCTTCATTCGTCATAGCTAACAAATCGGGAAGTATGCTGGAATCAAAGGTTGCAGATAATAGTTGTTTATTTTCATGAGTATATACAAAAACACCATTTACACTAATGCGATGAAAATTTGTATTTACAGCTTTCATTAAGTCTGCAATTTCATTATCAAGTCTTCCGGAAGCGAAGCAAAGAATAACATTTTGCTCGGCAAGGCTGCGAAGTGCCGCGACATCTTGTTCATCAATAAGACCTCCGTGTTGCATCATTGTACCATCGATATCACTTACAAACATTTTAATCATGCTGCTATCTCCTTTCTATGTACAGTTGCTCTTACATTATACGCATCATATATAAACATGTCTAAAAAATGAATTTTTATTAAATGGCAGATGTTTTACATTGACGACAAAGAAGAATATTCTGTAACATAAAAGTAGGCTATTTAAGTACGAGGGTGGTGTTATATGAGTAATTATCTAGAAATTAAAAAAGTTTTAAATAATAATGTTATCATTGCTAGCCATCCTGAACACGAGGAAGTAGTAGTGATTGGTAAAGGAATTGGATTTGGGAAAAAAGCGAAGGATGTATTGGAGCAAGAACAAATCGAAAAAATGTTTGTCTTAAAAAATGAACGTGATCGTGAACAATATAAATTATTAGTGCCGCATGTTAGTGAAAAATTAATTGAATTGATGAATGATATTATGTTGTACATTCAAGGAAAAGCGAAATCTCCACTAAATGAACATATTCATATTGCGTTAACAGATCATATTTCATTTGCGATTAAAAGGTTAAAACAAGGACTTACAATTGATAATCCTTTTTTAGTTGAAACAAAAATGCTCTATCCAGAGGAATATGAAATTGCGGAAGGTGTTGTAGAACTTTTAAATTCTCGTTTGCAAATTACATTGCCAGAAGGAGAAATCGGTTTTATTGCACTCCATATTTACAGTTCGCTTACAAATTCGGATTTATCTTCAGTTAATCAAAACTCCCGTCTCATTGCACAACTTGTATCTTTAATTGAGACGAACTTACAAATTACATTAGATCAAGAAAGTATTCATTATTTACGCCTTCTTCGTCATCTTCAATATGCTATTGAGAGGGTGAAAAAAGGAGAAAAAGTAGAGGAGTCGCAAAGTTTTGCTGATTTATTAAAGGCGGAATATCCAGTATGCTATAACTTAGCTTGGAAGCTAGTTAAGGTCATGCAAAAAGAATTGCAACTTCCTGTATATGAAGCAGAAAGCATTTATTTAACGATGCATTTGCAACGCTTAGTAAAGGCAGAGCATGTGTAAAAAGACATATATTTTTGTCTAAAATGAAAACGTTAAAAAAAATCATTGAATCGCTTACAATAGTTATGTATAATAACTATTGCAAAGTTATACAATTTTCGACAAACACATTAAGAGAAATTACGAAAACGCTTGCCTTAATTATAGTGAACTTATACGTAAACCTATTTTTGACACGTGTTACTGATTCGATCAGGCATGAGTGGAGAAAAGTAAGGAATGTAAGCTAGAGAAAGGGATATACTACCCTTTGTATAGCTATCGTTCTATCTTTTTTTCCTCATGCCTTTTTTGGCGTTTGTCGAAAGGTATCAATATAGATAAGAGAGGAAGGGTTTCCATGTTTAAGAATATCTTTGGTGTTCTTCAAAAAGTCGGGAAAGCGCTTATGCTTCCAGTAGCGATTTTACCGGCGGCAGGTATTTTACTTGGATTTGGTAATGCATTTCAAAATCCACAGTTAACAAATGTTATTCCTGCTTTAAAAGCAGATTGGTTCGTAATGGTTGCAAAAATTATGGAACAATCTGGTGATATTATTTTCGCTAACCTTGCATTATTATTCGCAGTTGGGGTAGCAATTGGTTTAGCTGGTGGAGACGGAGTAGCTGGTTTAGCTGCATTCGTTGGTTACTTAATTATGAACAAAACGATGAGTGTGTTCTTAGAAGTAGATAAGCTAGTGAAAGTAACAAGTTCTGGAGCAGATCCAGTAAAAATTGGATTTGCAGATCCTGCATATGCCAATGTATTAGGAATTCCAACACTGCAAACAGGAGTATTCGGTGGTATTATCGTCGGTATAGTGGCGGCATATTGCTATAATAAATACTTCAACATTGAATTACCATCATACTTAGGTTTCTTTGCAGGTAAGCGTTTCGTACCGATCGCAACTGCAACATTCTCTTTAATAGTAGGTATTATCATGTGCTTCGTTTGGCCATACATCCAAGGTGGCTTAAATACGTTCTCACATCAAATGATTGATGCAAATAGAACAATCGCAGCATTTATATTCGGTTTAATTGAACGTTCATTAATTCCATTTGGATTACATCACATTTTCTATTCACCGTTCTGGTTTGAATTCGGTCAGTATACAAATGCAGCTGGCGAATTAATCCGTGGTGACCAAAAAATCTTTATGGCACAGTTAAAAGACGGTGTAGAATTAACAGCAGGTACATTTACAACTGGTAAGTATCCGTTCATGATGTTCGGTCTTCCAGCAGCAGCTTTAGCAATGTACCATGAAGCACGTCCAGAAAATAAAAAATTAGCAGCTGGTATTTTAGGTTCTGCTGCATTAACATCTTTCTTAACAGGTATTACAGAGCCACTTGAATTTTCATTCTTATTTGTAGCGCCAGTATTATTCGGAATTCACGCTGTATTTGCTGGTCTATCATTTATGACAATGCAAATTTTAGGCGTTAAAATTGGTATGACATTCTCTGGTGGTTTAATTGACTTCCTATTATTCGGTGTACTACCAGGCCGTACAGCATGGTGGTGGGTAATTATTGTTGGTCTTGTACTAGCAGTTATTTACTACTTCGGATTCCGCTTTGCAATCCGTAAATGGAATCTAAAAACACCTGGTCGTGAAGAGGCAAATGCGAATGACGGTGCAGGAAAAGCAGAAGCAGGCGAACTTCCTCGTGAAGTATTAGTAGCACTTGGTGGTAAAGAAAACATTGCTTCTTTAGATGCTTGTATTACTCGTTTGCGTGTTCAAGTTAACGAACAACAGAATGTAAACAAAGATCGCTTAAAAGAACTTGGAGCAGCTGGTGTACTTGAAGTTGGAAATAACATTCAAGCTATTTTCGGACCGAAATCTGACACATTAAAATCACAAATTCATGATATTATGTCAGGTCGTACACCTCATGTTGAAAAAGAAGAACCTGTAAAAGTGGAAGAAACTCCTCAAAAAGTTGATGAAAATGAAACAATTGTATCACCAATTGAAGGGAAAATCTTACCGATTACAGAAGTACCTGACCAAGTATTCTCAGGAAAAATGATGGGAGACGGATTTGCAATTGAGCCAACTGAAGGAACAGTAGTTTCTCCAGTTAACGGTGAGATTGTCAATGTATTCCCTACAAAGCATGCAATTGGTATTCAATCTGAGGGCGGAAAAGAAATTTTAATCCACTTCGGTATTGATACTGTGAAATTAAATGGTGAAGGTTTTGAAGCACTTGTAGCACAAGGCGACAAGGTGAAACAAGGACAACCATTATTAAAAGTAGATCTTGCATTTGTAAAAGAAAATGCACCATCTATCATTACACCAATTGTATTTACAAACTTACAACAAGGACAACAAGTCGAATTGAAAAAAGATGGAAATGTTAAGAAGGGCGAAAACGCTATTATTGACATTCAGTAGGAATTTGACGCAAAATGTTTATAATTATAATAGGCGATGTGGTTGACCGAACATCGCCTATTATATACAATAGATGATGTAGTACTCACGTCTATACAACTAAAAAATACTGTAATTTAAAGGAGATAAATTATCATGGAAAAAATCTTTAAAGTAACTAGCGACTCAGGAATTCATGCTCGTCCAGCAACTCTACTTGTAAACACTGCAAGCAAATTCGGTTCTGACATTAACTTAGAGTATAACGGAAAGAACGTTAACTTAAAATCAATCATGGGCGTTATGTCTTTAGGCATTCAACAAAACGCAGAAATTAAAATCACTGCAAATGGTGATGATGCAGCTCAAGCACTAGCAGCTATCGAAGAAACTATGAAAAACGAAGGATTAGGAGAATAATGACTCTTAACATTCAAGGGATCGCTGCATCAAGTGGGATTGCTATTGCAAAGGCTTTCAGACTTGAAAATCCTGAATTTAACATCGAAAAGAAATCAATTACAAACGAAGCTGCAGAAATTGCACGCTTAGACGCTGCGCTTGAGAAAGCAAAAACTGAATTAGAAGCTATTAAGGACCATGCATTTGCTGAGCTAGGTGCTGACAAAGCTGCGATCTTTGAAGCACATTTATTAGTGTTAAATGATCCAGAACTAGTAAACCCAGTAAAAGATAAAGTGAATAGCGAAAAAGTAAATGCTGAATTTGCAATGGATGAAGTTGCATCAATGTTTATTTCTATGTTTGAAAACATGGATAACGAATATATGAAAGAACGTGCTGCGGACATTCGTGACGTAACAAAACGCGTTCTTGCACATTTACTAGGAATTAACTTCTCAAATCCTGGTACAATTTCTGAAGAAGTAATCATCATTGCTGAAGATTTAACACCATCTGATACAGCTCAGTTAAACCGTAAGTATGCAAAAGGTTTCACTACTGATATCGGTGGACGTACATCTCACTCTGCAATTATGGCTCGTTCTATGGAAATTCCAGCTGTTGTTGGTACGAAAGTTGTTATGGAAAAAATCCAGAACGGCGATATCGTTATCATTGATGGTTTAGATGGAGAAGTAATTGTAAACCCATCTGAAGAAACTCTTCGTTCGTTTGAAGAAAAGAAAGCGAAATTTGAAGAGCAAAAAGCTGTATGGGCAAAATTAAAAGACCAAGCTACTGTAACAAGTGACGGACATCACGTCGAGCTTGTTGCTAATATCGGAACACCAAATGATGTACAAGGTATTATCGATAATGGTGGAGAAGGCGTTGGTTTATACCGTACAGAATTCTTATACATGGGCCGTGACAATCTTCCAACAGAAGAAGAACAGTTCGAAGCGTATAAAGCAGTTCTTGAAGGTGTAAAAGAAGGCCAGCCAGTCGTTGTTCGTACACTTGACATCGGTGGAGATAAAGAGCTTCCATACTTACATTTACCAAAAGAAATGAACCCATTCTTAGGATACCGTGCAATTCGCTTATGTCTTGATGAGCAAGATGTGTTCCGTACACAGCTTCGTGCATTACTTCGTGCTAGCGTATACGGTAACTTAAAAATTATGTTCCCAATGATTGCAACTCTTGATGAGTTCCGTCAAGCAAAAGCAATCTTATTAGAAGAGAAAGCAAAACTTGTAGAAGCGGGTACTACTGTTTCTGATTCTATTGAAGTTGGTATGATGGTTGAAATCCCAGCTTCAGCAGTATTAGCAGATCAATTCGCAAAAGAAGTTGATTTCTTCTCTATCGGAACGAATGACTTAATCCAATACACAATGGCTGCAGACCGTATGAACGAACAAGTAGCATACTTATACCAACCATATAACCCATCTATTTTACGTCTTGTAAAAATGGTTATCGATGCTGCTCATAAAGAAGGCAAATGGGCTGGTATGTGCGGTGAGATGGCAGGAGATTCACTTGCTATCCCATTACTATTAGGATTAGGTTTAGATGAGTTCAGTATGAGTGCAACATCTATTCTTCCTGCAAGAACACAACTAAGCAAGTTGTCAAAAGCAGAAATGGAAACATTAGCAGAAAAAGCATTAACAATGTCAACTGCTGAAGAAGTTGTTGAACTAGTTAAAAGCATATAAACAATAAAAAAACCTGAGCCGATTTGAAATCGGTCTCAGGTTTTTTCTATGAGAAACGTAAATCTTATTTTCTTACTATAGAGGATAAGGAACAGAATTAGATAGCGATTGCGATAATATCAGTTGGGCATACACGTAAAATACCAGTAAAAGTATTTTGATTTTGGTTGTTCTTATCGTCTTTATTGTTATCTTTGTTATCGTTATTACGAGCTAAAGCAGAGAAAAGAGCAACACCGTTACAGAATCCTTCAAAAATCACATTGCGGAATGATTGGTGGCCTCTAATACTTAAAAGAGAAAGTTCTGTTCCAACTGAAATGCTTGCAAGTACGTTACATACAGCTGGTTGTTGTGGTCTAACTACTTCTCTCTCTTTTTCGCGGTGGTCACACTCTCTTTCACGATGATGACAGTCTCTAAAGTTATCACAGCATCCAAATGATCCAAACATAATCCTCATCACCCCCTTCACACTTATAATCTATGTAAGTTCGGTAGTTAGTGACTGGACAGAGAGTGGAATTTTTTCTAGGGGATTTTCTCATTTTAAATGACTAGCTGGGTGTTTAGTATGGAATGATGTTTAAAATAGGGTAAATATAATAAAAAGTGTAAAAACCACCGAAATGAATGAAATTGGTAGCCTTTACACTTTTTTACTTTTATATAAAACGACGATATATACAGGAAGAGCTAGGAGTAGTGGCACAATGGATCGTGCGGTGTGTTTTTCTGATTCTAATTGAAACGCTTCTTCTTTTGGGAATTGTAACATGCAAATGTTCGCGGCATCACCAATAAAATATAGAAGCAGTACAGTTACTATGTAACATAAAAGTGCGATAAAGCTTCCGTATGAACTCAATGAAAATCCCTCTCTTGTTATCTATTTGTTATTATTGTATCACAATTGTAACAAAAACACACGGATATATTTCGATGTCTTAACAAAATTCGACACGAAACGTCATATATATGTATGATAAGAGGATAGAATATACTGTTTTTACATATATAAATGTCGAATGATTTGTAGTAATATTACAAAAGTATGACAGGGAATAAAAAAACGAAGGTAATGTAGTTACCTTCGTTTCTTATTATTTTGCCCATTCACTCACTTGCTCTACGCTCATTCGTGGTGCAGGATGGCCTTTTAAAGTTGATTCACCAATTGTAATAAGCATAATTGGTACGTAACGAGATGCAACGTTAAATTCGTCTGTAAGTGCTTGTGGATTGAAACCACCAATAGCACAAGTATCCCAACCAGTCGCTTTAGCTGCAAGCATAAGTTGCATTGCTGCTAAAGATGCATTTGAAAAGGCAGCATCTCTTGGAAATTGTTCACGAGCATATGCAGATTCAATGTTTTTAGCTAAGCGATCTTTTGCTTCTTCTTTCATAAATCCTTGTTCTACAATTGGACCATATACTGGATCAACATTTTTATAAGCTTCTAAATCACCTAAAATAGCGACTACTGCAGAAGCATCAAGAATTTGTTGTTGGTTATAAGCTATTGGATGTAATCGTTTTTGTACATCTTCACCTTGAAAAACAAGGAATTTCCAGTGTTGTAAGTTCCAAGCGGAAGGTGCTTGTGCAGCAGCTTTTAAAATTTCGTGTAATTCTGTAGATGAGATTTCTTTATTTGGGTTGAATGCACGTGTAGATGTGCGTTCATATAGAACATTAAAAAAGTTGTCGTTTGTCATTGTATATCCTCCAAATTGTATATCGATTTATTTTCAAAAAATAATATACCCTACTTACATTTTGTAAGTTATCGAATTTAAGAATATAATATCTTTATTTTAATTGTCAAGTTTTAAAAATAAGCTAGGGCATTCATACAAACGATACAATTCCTACAATCATAAACTAAAAAAGGAATTTATAGAGTGAAAAGCGAAGATAACATTCTCAATTAGCTTGTTAATATGTATCTCTCACAAATTAAAGTTTATTGGAGAACAGTCTTTTTAAAAAGTTTGTGAGGAATTCAGTAGAACAAGATATATGAAGTGAGTGAAGACTAGTGATGAACATACTACATTTTTTATTAGAGAATACAGTTTTCCAAAATGTGTTACAAGATCTGCAGTTAAATGTCCTTTATATAGAAAATGGATGTAAGCATCAACAAACGGTAGAAAATATCCATCCAAAATGTATGTTTATAGCAAATAGCTTTGAAGAGGGCGAACTATTATTTCAAAGAACGAAACCACACATTATCATTACGTATGTAACAGATTATTCTCAAATAAAATATATAAAGAATATGTATACCCCGCACAGTACATTCATTGTCATTTGGGATCAACAAATAACAAAAGAATTTACAGATGTACTTGCATTAGGAATACGTAATATTGTAATAGCTCCTGTAACTCCGCAAGCAGTGTTAGAGGAAGTGAATAAGAGTTTGTATCAACTTTCTTTAGTAAGGCAAGTCGGCTTGCAGCAGGAATTGCTTCAAACGATGTTTGACTTTCAAAATGATCTATTATTTATAGTAGAAGATGATGAGATTGTTGATTGTAATACAAATTTTTTAGCGTTTTTCGGATATGAAAATCTGTTTGCCTATCGTGAGCAACATTTAGTATTTGCTGAACATTTTATTAGAGAAAATGGATACTATTCGACGACGCATGATATAACATGGTTAGACGATACTTTATCAAGTGGTAGAAGAATTAAGATGCTAAATTATGAAGGGGTAGTATCAACTTTTTTATTACGTGCGACACCATTACCAGAAGATCTATCAAGGTTTATTGTAAAGTGCACAGAAATCACAGAAATAGATGAAATCTATCAAGAACAAGAAAGACTTGCTATGATAGATTCATTGACAGAGATTTATAATCGTTTAAAGTTTCAACAAATACTAGAAGTAGAGTGGGAAAAGGTAATACGTAATGATGAGAAAATAGCAATTATTTTATTTGATATAGATAATTTTAAAACAGTCAATGACACATATGGCCATGATTTTGGTGATTTGGCATTAATACAACTTGCAGAGCTTATGAAATCTAAAGTGGAGCAGCAACATGTATTTGCAAGATGGGGAGGAGAAGAATTCATTATATTAGTGACAAATACAGTAGAAAAGGAAGCATTTCAAGTTGCGGAGTCATTACGATTCTTTATTGAAACAAAGCAATTCACTGGAATTTCGAAGTTAACAGCTAGCTTTGGAGTTGCGTTATATGAACAAGGAACTACAAGAGAAGAATTAATGCAACGAGCGGACATTGCATTATATGAAGCGAAAAAAAATGGAAAGAATCAAGTATGTGTGTATAGAAAAGAAAAAATGTAATTTTTCGCAACAAATTGTTGCGATTTTTTTTTATTGTTTGATAATAGAATATGAGGGACCATTCTTAGCAAAGGAATTATGGAGGATCAATATGATAAAAAAAATAATGATAATGGCTTCACTATCTGCTGTAGTTGTCGGTGGAGTATATTATTTTCTTGATAGTCCCAATATAAAGGAAAACACTGTATTAACCACTAAGGTGAATCCTACTATTGAATCGGAAGTACAAGAGAATATAGAAGAAAAGGAAGAGCGGCAAATTGATTATGCTAGCATATCTCAAAAATTAGATCAATATTTAGTCGGAAAGCAATTCAATGGAACAGTTTTGGTAACAGATAAAGAGCATGTTATATTAAATAAAGGATATGGGTATGCTGATGTTCAAAATAAAATAGAAAATACGCCTCAAACAAAATATCGTATCGGTTCTATTACGAAAACAGTTGTTGCCACATCTATTTTACAGCTACAAGAACAAGGGAAATTGAATATTCAAGATAATGTGAATAAATATATTCCTTCATTTCCGGAAAATAAAAATATTACGCTATATCATTTATTAACACATACCTCTGGTTTACCTGAACATGCGAAAGGAAATGTGAATGCAGCTGCTCGTTTACAGTTAATTAATTGGATTGGGCGTCAAAATTTAGAATTTCCTGCAGGAACAAGTTGGAGATATACAGATTATAATTATATGGTGCTTGCTTATATAATAGAAAATATATCGAAAAAACCTTTAGGAGATTACATAAAAGAAAATATATTTACAAAAGCAGATATGCATGAATCTGGTATGGGAAATATGGTACCTGGAGATAAAAATTTCACAAAGGGTTATGTGAAAAGAAACCAAGAGCTTGTACCAGCGCAAAAGTTAGGTATGGATTGGTTATATGGTTGTGGTGAAATGTATACGACAGTTGGAGATATGAAGAAGTTAGATGAAGCAATTATAAATGGAAAACTTCTTTCTGAACAAAGTATACAAGCAATGTTTTCACCTTCAGCAGAACGGAAATATGCATTTAGTTTTTATATATACCCAGATTATTTTCATAATCATGGTGTACTATCTGGTTGGAACACTTTTAATAATTTTAATAAAGAAAAAGGAACTTTTGTTATTCTATTTTCAAATGTGAAAAATAGTATGGATGATGATTTTAATAAAGAGTTCCGAAAGATGGTAAATGATCTATTAGAACAA
This sequence comes from Bacillus cereus, assembly GCF_002567495.1. Lineage (GTDB taxonomy): Bacteria > Bacillota > Bacilli > Bacillales > Bacillaceae_G > Bacillus_A > Bacillus_A cereus_AQ. The sequence continues at coordinate 88,651 of NZ_NVAP01000044.1, forward strand.
AGGGGATGAGAAAATGGAACATAAAACTTTATCAATAGGTTTCATCGGTATTGGCGTAATGGGGAAAAGTATGGTTCATCATCTAATGCAAGACGGTCATAAAGTATATGTATATAATAGAACGAAAGCAAAAGCAGATTCTTTAGTACAAGATGGTGCGCATTGGTGCGATACACCAAAAGAGTTAGTGAAGCAAGTTGATGTTGTAATGACGATGGTTGGATATCCACATGATGTAGAAGAAGTGTATTTTGGTATAGAAGGAATTATAGAACATGCAAAAGAAGGTACGATGGCAATTGACTTTACGACATCGACACCGACGCTAGCAAAACGTATTAATGAAGCTGCGAAAAGCAAGAATATATATACGTTAGATGCACCTGTCTCAGGAGGAGATGTTGGTGCGAAAGAAGCAAGACTCGCAATTATGGTCGGTGGAGAGAAAGAAATATATGATAGATGCTTACCTTTACTTGAAAAGTTAGGAACAAATATTCAGTTACAAGGACCAGCTGGGAGTGGACAACATACAAAAATGTGCAATCAAATTGCGATCGCTTCCAATATGATTGGAGTATGTGAAGCTGTCGCTTACGCGAAGAAGGCTGGACTGAATCCAGATAAAGTGTTAGAGAGTATTTCAACAGGTGCAGCAGGTAGTTGGTCATTAAGTAATTTAGCTCCTCGAATGTTAAAAGGAGATTTTGAGCCAGGATTTTATGTAAAGCATTTTATGAAAGATATGAAAATTGCTTTAGATGAAGCTGAGAAATTACAATTATCAGTACCAGGCTTAAGTTTGGCAAAAGAATTGTATGAAGAGTTAATGAGAGATGGCGAAGAAAATAGTGGAACACAAGTACTATATAAAAAATATATAAGGGGGTAAACGAGGTGGACCTTCAAAAGTTTGATGAGATGATTGATGCTGTACAGCGAGCTACTTGTATACAAATTAATGAAAAACAAAAAGAAGCTTTTAAACAAAAATATGATTTTGAACCTGAATTTGAATATGGAAGAGATGAGAAGGGGCATTATGTCATTCGAACTTCAAAAAAGATGTTAGAAGAAATGGAGTTTTATTTGGCATTGAAATATGATCGTGATGGAGTGGATCTTTATATGCAAGCTGAGATTGACGGTATATTTCATGTATCTGTTAGCTATGGTGAAGATGCCCTACATCTACAAGAATTGTTTCAATTTCTAGAAGAAAATAAATAAAAGTCCTCATTTGAGGACTTTTATTTATTTCGTTATATTTTAGCTTTATAATTATAAGCTAGAAGCCCTGCGGCACCGTTCAACTGGGAATGGAATAATTTGCGCGGTGTGATTAGGACCAAATTGCTTTGTACGAGCATGACGTATTATATAAAAAGCACACAGAATTGAAACAGGAATAGCGCCGAATAAACCAAATAATAAAGCGCTTACACAAGATGCGACAAATCCTAAAATACCAATTTCTAATTCTTCCATAACAGCTCCTAAAATAACAGGAAATGCTCCACACGTAACTCCAAGTATAAGTGCAATAAGTAAGCTCATGATTATCCCCCTCTGTTTGCGAGATTCTTTTCCTTCTTTGTTAATTGTAGTATATCACATACAAAACAGAATTTTCAGAAAATGTTCAAAAAATGTTCAAAAAATATACTTAAAAAACAAAGGGATTAAATTTTGTGATGAAATGATACTTTTGAGTAAATAAAAAAAGCAGTCTTATTTCAAAAGTGAAATAAGACTGTTCTATAGGAGGATGTATATATGTAGAGTGAATAAAAGTTTGGAAAAGGGGGTCCAAGTCCTTTTATTCAACTAACTACCTTAATAGATTGGAACCCAGCCTTCAGTTGTAACAAAAATACGAATAGCTACAACTTGACGATCATCTTGCAAGGTAAAATAATGTCTTGCATTTTCAGGAACAGATATTAGGTCGCCTGGCTCAAGTTCAACATCAAAGAATTTCCCATCTTTGCCTTCAATAGCGAAAATGCCATGACCACTGACGATAAAGCGAACTTCGTCATCTGTATGATGGTGTTCTTTTTGGAAATTAATTAATAATTCGTCAAGGTTAGGCGTGCTATTTGAAAGAGAAATTACATCATGCGCTTTATAACCTCGACGTGCTGAAACATCAGCGATTTCTTTTGAAAACACTGCTAATATTGCAGCTTTGTTTTCATCTGTTAAGGAATAATTTTCATTTAAATGAGTAGGAAGTTTTGAAATATTCCATTTCTCATATAAAACGCCTTCCTCTTGTAGAAATTTTGATACTTCCACTTCATTTTCAATACGAGTATTTACTTCATGAATACGAATTTGCGCCATTAGAAACGCCTCCTTGAATTGATAATAGTTTTATATGAAATTGGAATAAAAACTCATAAGCTTCTAATCTTTTCTTTGCATCGAAGCTATCTCGGCCCCATACGGTAATACCGTGGTTACGGATTAATACTGCTCCCGAATCTCCTTGTATATGTTTTCGGAAATTATCTCCAAGCGTTGGGATATGGGCATGGTTTTCGATAATGGGAATGTGGATTGTTGCACCTTCTTCCCAAATATCAAGAGCTTTAATAATTTCTTGATTTTGAAGGGTAACTGTATCACTATATAAATTTGTGATGACATTGTTATCAGTTGTATGAACATGAAGTACGCATCCAGCATTCGTATTGTTATAAATATGTGTATGCAATATTGTTTCTGCTGAAGGGCGTAATTCAGTCTCTAATACAGGAACACCTACATGATCTACTAATAGAAAATCATCTGGAGTGGTTTTTGTTTTATCTTTACCGCTTGCTGTAATGAGAAAAGTAAGTGGCTCATGACTAACTTTTATAGAAATATTACCACTCGTTGCTGGGAACCAATTTCGAGTTGTTAATTCTTTTTTTATTTCGCTCAAGTCATACCACTGACGAAAAAGTTGTTTCATGCCTTCACCTCCAACAAAAGTTTTAATGCAGCTTGCACATCTTGAAATGTTTCAAACGGTGTATAAGCAATATGATTTTCTTCACACTTTGTAATAAGAAAGTCTCGAGCGAATACTTTATCAGCTTGTTTCGCAGCTTGTAAATCAGTAATTGAATCGCCAATTACAATGTGAAAGTCATTTGTATCACTTAATTTACGGATTAAAGATGATTTACATAATCCGCAATGATTTTGACAATGATCATCACAAGAATGAGGCCATTTAACTGTAATAAACTCTGCTGAAAAGTCTGTTTCATTACAATAAATTTGCTCTTTTGGAATGATTCCTTGTAAAAGTGGATAGACGAAGAAATCCATTCCACCTGATATCACGTAAAAAGAAATGTTATTTTCATTTACGAATTGTATAAATTCATGAAAGCCACTGCGAATTTCGGCAGTTTCTTTTAAAAATTGAATTATATCGTCGCGCAGATGAGTAGGTATCAATTGAAATAATTGAGAAACACCTTCTTGAATAGATAGCTCTTGTGATAAAATTCTATTTTTTACTTCTTCTGCTTCTGGTGGAGCGAATTTTTCCATAATGGACATAATGTTATCATTATTTGTAATCGTGCCATCGAAATCACAAAACACTTGAATACTCATAACTTCACCTCATGAGAGGGGTTTCCCCATATTTGTAGTGCGCTATGTAAATTAATTTCATCTACTTCGTGGAGTAATTTACCTTGCAAAGTAGCTTCAATTGCAGTGTGGAAAGCTTTACCACCGCCTTGCGCCCCATATGGATGCCCATGTATCCCGCCGCCAGCATTAATGACAACATCTTTACCGAAATCTTGCAGAATAAAAGGAACGAAACCAGGATGAATGCCCGCAGATGGGACAGGAAAACTTTTCTTGAAAAATGCATCTTCCTCAGTTAAATATTTTGAAATGCTGAGAGTTTCTTCTTTTTCTAATGCAACGCTTCCGTATGGAGACGGGAATAAAGAAAAATCTGCACCAGCATAACGTAGTAGCTTTCCAAGTAATAATGGAGATGAAATTCCATATAACTTGGATGCTGAATAAGCACCACTTACAGCAGGGTGTGCCATAATAGGAACTGGGATTTCATCATCTTCTGCAAGTGATTGTAGTACATCTAGTCCGTAAGCAAACACATTAAATAATAGAATATCAGCGCCGGCTTGCACTGCTCGTTTTGCATTTTCTTTTAAGTCAAAAGTGCGCCCTGTTAAATTTACGGCATATAACGTTTTATGGCCGTATGTTTCATAGACTGATTGTAAAACTTCTTTTCCAGATACGATTCGTTTCGTGAGTGGTGTTAATGAATTCTCAAATAAAATTTCATCATCTTTTACAATATCTACACTACCAATCGCTTGATCACGTAATTGAGTTTTTAAGTATCCAATATTTCGTCCGATCATTCCTTTGAAAATACTCATTAAAATGGGACGATCATGCACTTGTATAAGGTTTCTAATGCCATCAATCCCGAACTTTGGACCAGGAAAATGTTTTTTTAACTCGTCTGAAAAGGTTAAGTCAATTAATTTCACTTCGCCATCAAGTGATAGCTTTCCGAATGTAGTTGTTAAAATCGCTGGTAAGTCTGGACTGAAATTTAATAACGGGTATTCGATTTTAATAATCCCACGTTTTACCTTTTTGTGTAGATATGAATTCGTATGTTCTTGTTCATCTAATTCCTCAATATGAATGACGTTGCCTTTATGCTGTTTTAATTGTTCTTGTAATAAGTGTGGCAAATGAGTCCAAGAGCCAATTGTTAATCCGAGTGCAATTTGTTCCGCTTTTTTTTCTAAGTTATGTGAATCGTCATGAATTAAATACGTCGCTATAATTCCGCTCATTGTTATAACCCCCTAGTTAAATAAAAAAACCTCTCAGCTAAGGAGAGGTTTTTTTACAACCAGCTCCTTATCTGTCAGCATAATGCTGCGAGAATTAGCACCGTGTCTACAATTGTAGATCGGTTGCCGGGCTTCGTCGGGCTCGTCCCTCCACCTGCTCTTGATAAGAAGTATTTAGAAATGTTTAAATTTTTAAGATAACTGAATTTTGTCAGATATTTTTCATGTTGTCAATGGCTTTTTGAAAATTTTTAATTTCCCAATTCGATTAATTGCTTCCCGCAAGCGATCCTCTGTATGGAGGAGCCCAACGCGGATATACCCTTCGCCATGCTCACCGAACCCAACACCTGGAGCAACTGCAACGTGTGCTTTTTCTAATAAAATATCAGAAAATTCCTCGGATGTATAGCCTTCTGGTACAGGAAGCCATGCAAAGAATGATCCTTTTGGAATATCAACATTCCAACCAATGGAATGACAAGCTTCTATAAGGATATTTCTTCGAGATTCGTAACTATTTACAAGGTCTATTACACAAGATTGTGAACTTAATAGCGCTTCGCGAGCAGCATCTTGAATTGCACCAAATATACTAACATACATATGATCTTGCAATAGGTTAATTGTTTCGATGACACTTTCATTCCCAACTGCAAAAGCAATACGCCAGCCAGCCATATTGAAAGTTTTTGATAACGTGTAAATTTCAATTCCTGTATCTTTGGCACCGTCTGCTTGCAAGAAACTAATAGGTTTTTGACCATCAAATCCGATAGCGCCGTAAGCGAAATCGTGAACAACTAATATATTATGTTTATTAGCAAAGTGAATGGTTTTATCAAAAAAATCTTTTGATGCCGTAGCACCAGTAGGGTTATTTGGATAGTTTAAAAACATTAACTTAGCCTGCTCAGCGATAGAGTCATCAATTTTTTTATAATCCGGTAAAAAATTATTTTCTGCAATAAGCGGCATTGTTTCAAAGTGTGCTTTTGCTAAGGCAACCCCGGATAAATAATCTGGATAACCTGGATCTGGAACGAGAATGGTATCACCAGGATTTGTAAAACAAATCGGTAATTCTACTAATCCAGCTTTCCCGCCAAACAAAATAGCAACTTCAGTTTTTGGATTTAACTCGACGCCGTATTCACTTTTATAGAATGTAGCTACGGCTTCCTTTAAGCTTTCATGTCCGCGAAATGGCGGATATTTATGATGAATGGTCTTTTCGGCAGCATTTTGTAAAGCTTTTACGATATGCTGCGGTGTTGGTTGATCTGGATTACCTTGACCTAGATTAATAACATCGTGACCAGCTGCAACGACTTTGTTAACTTTTGCAACAAGTGAAGCGAAAAATTGTGTTGGCAATGATGTTACTATCTCAGAAGGTTTAAATAATTTCATACTTTCCACCTCTTTTGAAAGTTGTTACAATTCTAGTGACAAATGATATAATCTTTCCAGTATTTTGTAAAGAGAAAATTAAGAATGGGGCTGAAAAAATGAAAGTCGCATGTATTCAAATGGATATTGTCTTTGGAGATGTAGAAAAAAATATTGAGAATGCTAAAAATAAAATAAGCGAAGCGATGAAGGAAAGACCAGATGTTATCGTCTTACCAGAACTATGGACAACAGGATATGATTTAACGAGACTTTCTGAAATTGCAGATAGGGATGGATTGGAAACGAAAGAGAAGTTAATAGAATGGTCGAAGCAATATGATGTACATATTGTTGGTGGTTCCATAGCAAAGCAAACAGAGCAAGGTGTTACAAATACGATGTATGTTGTAAATAATGAAGGTCAGCTAGTCAACGAATACAGTAAAGTGCATTTATTTCAGCTTATGGATGAACATAAATATTTAATAGCGGGTAATGAGACGGGCGAATTTAAGCTAGATGATGTTGAGTGCGCTGGAACAATTTGTTATGATATTCGTTTTCCAGAGTGGATGCGTGTCCATACTGCTAAAGGGGCAAAAGTATTATTTGTTGTAGCAGAATGGCCATTAGTTCGCTTAGCACATTGGCGTTTGCTATTACAAGCAAGAGCGGTTGAAAATCAGTGTTATGTTGTTGCATGTAATAGGGCAGGAAAGGATCCAAATAATGTGTTTGCAGGTCATTCTTTAATTGTAGATCCTTGGGGTGAAATTGCAGTAGAGGCGAATGAAGAGGAATCAATTTTATTTGGAGAGCTTACATTCGAGAAAATTAAAGAAGTACGTAAAGGAATTCCAGTTTTTGCAGATCGTCGTCCAGAATTATACAAATAAAATGTTGACAAGTGATTTTTATTCTTGGTATAGTCTTCAACATAAAGTTAAAAATTCAAAAAATTATATAACTCTTATCAAGAGCAGGTGGAGGGATTTGGCCCGATGAAGCCCAGCAACCGACCGTAATACCATTGTGAAATGGGGCGTTTATTACGCCAAAAGGCACGGTGCTAATTCCAGCAGAAAGTATAACTTTCTGGCAGATAAGAGGGGAGAAGATAAACTTCAAACCTCTTTCTTAGTGGAAAGAGGTTTTTCTGTGTTAGAAAAACCTCTGAATTTAAAAAGGGGGAGAAGACGATGGGATATTATTCATTAACAGAGATAACAGCTGTACAATATGCGAAAGAGCATGGCTATTTTGAAGCGAAGGCAAATGTCATTTGTCATGAAATTGGAGATGGAAACTTAAATTACGTGTTCAAATTAGATGATGGAGAGAGGTCAATTATAATAAAACAAGCACTTCCGTATGCGAAAGTAGTTGGAGAAAGCTGGCCGTTGTCTATAAAAAGAGCAACGATTGAAAGTAAGGCACTGCAAATTTTTGCGAAGTATGTACCGGATTATGTTCCGGTAGTGTACAGTCATGATGAAGAGTTAGCGGTAACGGTAATAGAAGACTTATCAAGACTAACAATTACAAGAAAAGGGTTAATAGACGGAGAAGAATATCCACTATTATCCCAGCATATCGGTCGTTTTCTAGCACATGTTTTATTTTATACTTCAGATTTTGGTTTACATTCAGAAGAGAAAAGGGTACTAGAAGGTACATTTGTAAATCCGGACCTTTGTAAAATTACAGAAGATTTAGTTTTTACAGATCCATTTGGACATTATGATACGAATAATTATGAACCAGATTTACAGCTCGTGGTGGATGAACTTTGGAGTGACAAAACTTTAAAACTAAAAGTAGCACAATATAAATATAAGTTTTTAACGAGAAAAGAAACTCTTATTCATGGTGATTTACATACGGGTAGTATTTTTTCATCACCTTCTGAAACGAAAGTGATTGATCCAGAATTTGCGACATATGGCCCATTTGGATTTGATATAGGTCAATTTATTGCAAATTTATTATTAAATGCTTTATCTAGAGAAGAAGAAAAGAGAAGTGTACTATTTTTCCATATAGAAAAGACATGGAGTTATTTTGTAGAGAATTTTACAAAGTTATGGATTGGAGAAGGTGTAGAAGCATATACGAAAGAAAAACAATGGTTACCAATTATTTTGCGAAATATCTTTACTGATGCTGTTGGATTTGCTGGATGTGAACTGATTCGTAGAACAATTGGCTTAGCTCATGTAGCAGATTTAGATGAAATAGAAAATAAAGAAATAAGAATTCAAGCTAAGAAACAAGCGCTAACCTTAGGTAAAGAACTAATAAAATGTGAATCTAAAAGTGCTGATATTCAACTGTTTCGAACATTATTTCAGCAGACAGTTTCAGGAGGTGTAAAAGCATGAGTACAATTGTTACTGTTCCGAGATCTGTAAGTTGGAAAGGTGATGCAATTGCGGTATTAAATCAAACGAAATTGCCGCATAGCACAGAATACAAAACATTAACGACTATTGAAGAGGTTTGGAAAAGTATCGTAATGTTAGAAGTACGCGGAGCGCCTGCAATTGGAATTGTAGCTGCATTTGGTTTGGCGCTTGCAGTAAAAAAATATAATGCTTTACATATCGAAGAATTTCAAAAGAAGTTTAATAGAGACTGTAACTATTTAGGAACATCACGCCCAACGGCAGTGAATTTATTTTGGGCAATTGATCGCATGAGAGAATCTATTCGAGAGATTACTACAATAAAAGAAGCACAAAAAATATTGGAAGAAGAAGCGCTTCGCATTCAGCAGGAAGATGAAGAGGTGTGCCGAAATATCGGGGAATATGCGTTAACATGTTTTAAAGACGGCGATAATATTTTAACAATCTGTAACGCCGGAAGTATCGCAACTGCCAGATATGGAACTGCATTAGCTCCCTTTTATATTGGAAAAGAGAAGGGTGTGCGTTTACATGCATATGCGTGTGAAACGAGACCCGTTTTACAAGGTGGCCGCTTAACGACGTGGGAATTGAAGCAAGCAAATATCGATGTGACTCTTATTACAGATAATACGGCAGCTCATGCTATTCAAACGAAAAAAATAAACGCGATTATTGTAGGTGCGGATCGAATTGTCGCAAATGGAGATACGGCAAATAAAATAGGGACGATGAATTTAGCTATTTTAGCAAAGCATTTCGATATTCCCTTTTACGTTGCAGCCCCGTTATCTACGTTTGATATTACGAAACAAACAGGTGCAGAAATTATTATTGAAGAAAGAGATGAAACAGAAGTTACGAAAATCTTTGGTAAACAAGTAGCACCAATTGGAACGAATGTTTATAATCCTGCATTTGACGTAACACCGAACGAATTAATTACAGGAATTATTACTGAGAGAGGTATTATACGCGGAGATTATAAACGAGAAATTGCATCGTTATTTGAAAAACAAGCTAATACATAATAGCTTGTTTTTTTATGCCTAAATGTGTTCTTTTCTCTTATTTATATAATGAAAGGAGGAGAAGAAGATGGAAGAGTGGATCAAGATGATAGGTAATGTAGGGTTTCCAATTGTTGTAACATTATATTTACTCCACCGTATTGAAAGTAAATTAGAGGGGGTAATTGTTGCAATTGAGAAGCTCCCGCGGCAATTACTAAAGTACGAAGATCCTCGCGATAAAAAATAAAGTTTGCTCTTCTTGAGCAAACTTTATTTTTTATTGAGCAGTATAGCCACCATCGATAACGACAGCTTGACCAGTTATACCTTTAGCTTTTTCACTCGCTAAAAACATAGCATAATCAGCGATTTCTTGTACTTGTAATAAGCGCTTTTGTGGGACGAGTGGATAAATAACATCTTCTAAAACATTTTCAAGTGGTACATTTCGTGTAGTAGCTAAGTCTTGTAGTTGATTACGTACAAGAGGGGTATCGACATAACCAGGGCAAAGGGCATTAACAGTAATACCATGCGTAGCACCTTCTAAAGCGGCAACTTTTGTTAATCCAATTACGCCATGTTTTGCACTATTGTAGGCAGCTTTTCCAGCAAACCCGACAAGGCCGTTAATAGAAGCGACATTAATAATACGACCATATTTTTGTTGTTTCATAATCGGAAAGGCATGCTTAATTGCGATAAACGGAGCAATTTGCATAATTTGAATTAGTAGCTCAAACTTTTCAGTTGGAAAGTCTTCAATGGGTGAAACGTGTTGCATTCCTGCGTTGTTAATTAATATATGTAATGAACCGAAATGAGTAACGGTTTGAGAAATTGCAGCTGTAATTTCTTCTTCAGATGTAACATCACATTTTAAACCGATAGCTTGATAGCCTTCTTTTTGTAATTGTTCAGCCGCTTCTTTTGCACGTTCTTCAAGACGATCGGTAATAACAACCTTTGCACCTTCTTTTGCAAAAGCGGTTCCCATTTCATAACCAATGCCACTTGCAGCACCTGTTAAAAAGACAACACGATTTGTAACCATGGTGAAAAACATCCCTTCGTAATAAAGTTCTCATATTGCTCTATTTAGAGAGCGGATAATAAAAATCCTGCAAAGATTTGGGAAAATATTGTTAGCTATCTTGTTTTTGCAAAATAGTCTCTGCTATACTATTTTGTAAAGCAAGATACTTACGCTTATCTATCTTGTAAAACAAGATAGTGGGAGGATTTGAATTATGTCGACAAGTCAAATGTTGAAAGGGATTTTAGAAGGATGCTTACTTGCTATTATTTCTGAAGGCGAAATATACGGTTATGAAATGAGTGAAAAGCTAGCAAAGTATGGTTTTACAATGGCGAGTGAGGGAAGTATTTATCCGTTATTAATACGAATGCAAAAAGAAGGACTAATAACAAGTGTAATGAAGGAATCTCCATCTGGTCCAAAGAGAAAATATTATACATTAACAGAAAAAGGCGAGGAAGCACTTGATGAATTTATGGATCGCTGGGAAGCGATGCAAAGTAGTGTTGAACGTCTACTTGAAGGGAAGGGAAGGAGAAAATAATGCTATCAAGTGAAGCACGAAAGTTTTTGTTAGATATGAGATTATTTTTGACTGCAAAGAGTGTGAAAGAAAGTGATATTGAAAGTTTTTTAGAAGATGCAGAGTTGCATTTAATAGAAGGTGAGAATGAAGGGAAAAGTGTAGAAGATATTTTCGGAAGCTCACCGAAAGAATATGCACATGAACTTGTAAAAGTAATGGAAAGGGGTAGACAGGAAACGTGGAAACAAATTGGTTTTACAGTAATGAATATCGTGTCGTTTTGGATTATTGCTTCCATCTTAATAGTGAATAACGGAGTTTTACAAATTTCACTTATTCAGTGCATTGGCTATAGTTTTACATTGATCGTAGCTGTAAAGGGTCCTAATTTTCTACTTCGGAAAATGACCTTCGTAACAAGATTTACAAAAACATGGTTTTCTATGTGGTCTTTAGTCATGATTGCGCCAATGTTTTTAATAGGAGTTGTTACGATATTAGATGTGATATATCCTACAAAAATGCTCACATTCACCGAAGTGCAAAGTTATATAGTAGCTGGAGCTATTTTTATTATCACAGTAGCAATAAATATATATTTCGAAGGATGGTTTAAAAACTTATATTTAATCATTCCACTTTCAATTATGTTACTGTTTAAAACATTTACTTCGGAAGATCTCATGCCAATGTTATTTCAAATTATATGTTTATACGGAAGTTTGTTTATTTTAATTTTCCTTGAAATTATGATGAAGATGAATAGAAGAGAAGCGGTTAAATAAGGGAGTGATAAAAGTGCTATCGAATGAAGGGCAAAAATTTTTAGATGATACCCAAGGGTATTTACGAACGAAGGGCATTAGAGAAGCTGATATTATTTCCTTTATAGAAGATGCGGAAGTTCATTTAATAGAAGGAGAAAAGAGAGGGAAGAGTGTAAATGATATATTCGGTCATGCTCCAAAGGAGTATGCGAATCAACTTGCCAAAGAGATGGAAGTTGATAAAAAAGGGAATTATAAATTATTGTTTTATTTTATTATGAATTTATTAGCATTCACGATGATGAAGAGTGTATTTTTTAGTGAAGCCGACCATCGTTTGTCTTATTCTTTAATTGAATTAATTGGCTATCCGATTATGATTTTTGCAGGAATTAGTGTATTAATATGGGGCATGAGAACAGCCTCATTTAAGCGTGAAAGAACTGAATTTTTAATTATGTATATAACAGGTGCGATATGGTTTTTATCAATTTTCAGTATAGCATTATTAAATAATTTTTATGGTACAACATTTATTAAATTTACTGCTACAGAAAGCTTCATTCTTGTTGGTGTAGTAGTTCTTTTAGCGGCTGTTATAAATATTAAATTTGGTGGTTGGTTTACTTTGTCATATTTACTGGTTCCAATTGCATTAGAATATGCATTTGGAATGATAGATGTATCAAGCGTTATCGGAATGTATGTACAACAAATAATTCTTTTTATTGTTATTTATATGCTTTTAAAAATTCATACGAAATTAGAACAAAGAGAAGCATGTGAATAAAAAAGAAATAGTTATTTACATGTATACGGAATAGTGTTTTTTAGGTTAGTTATACTGCTTTCAATAAGAGAAATACATGATGACTATTTTAATACTTTATTAGGTGATACGCCCACGTATATTTTTTATATTAATAGAAAAGGGCTGCTCTGGATATGCAAAAAATTATTTCCAAAGAAATATTATATAGGGATTTTTAGAGGGTTTACATTTAGTTGTCTATTTTTATTTCTAGCAGCCGGGAATTGGTTTGTTGATTAAATCAGTTGTTTTAAACAGTAACATGACAGTTACTGTTTTTTTCTTTGTAATAAAGAACTTTGTAAAGAGAGTGCTTTTTGTTCGTTCGTTAATAAGGACTGAATATGGACATTTTCAGGACGAGGGACTATCGGATACATAAGATTGAATGGAGAAGGATGGTGCTCCGATCCAGTTGGAGAATGAGGATCTGCATGAGTAAGTTTTCCGTGAACACGCCTTGTAAATAAAATATGACCGATTTCGTGAGCAAGCGTATATATATTTTTAATAGGAGCTGCTGAATTTGTTAAAACGATATAACCGGTAAGCTGCTGTTGTTTTGCTAGAGAGTAAGCGCAGGCAATTACTGCTGTTTCTTTGAAATAATCACTGCCAATGTAACAAATATAAAGGTCGCATTCAGGAGCTTCATTTACACATGTTTGGAAAAAGGATGCTAACTTTTCTTGACTTTGAATAGAATTTTTATAACTGATTTCACGGTTAGAAAAACGGAAAAGTTCATTTAATACAATGACTTCTTGAATTTGAAATGTAATGGGGTGCCAAATTGATTCTGCAACAGCTAAATCTTTTGCGATACGGTCATCAGAAATATCGGCGCCTGGAGTAATGCAAATACATATATTGACGTATGGATCCATAAGGAACACCTCAAATAAAAAATTCTTCCTATAATATATGTGAGAAAAAGGTGCTATGTATGGATAAATGCCTTTTTTATTACATGAATATATAGATGACAAGTCAAAAAAAATTCATAGTTCTATAACATGGTATGGTCATCTTTTTGATATAGTAAAGGAAAGGGGGAGAATATATGTATACATTAAAAATCGTTTCAGACAGAGAAGCACTTTATCAATTTGCAAGTTATGTAAGAGTTGTGCAGGGGGTTGAAGATGTATATGTAGAGGTGGGAGAACCTTTATATGAACATCCATTAATGAAGTTTTATGTACATATTAAGCTGAAAGAAACATATGAGCAACATAAAGCGTTACAAGAAATAGCAAGATTAGTAGAATTGGGTCGTTTTACATATGTCCATTATCGTAATGATGAAATTGAGGAAGCTTTTGAAGCTGTAAAATATGAAAGTTTTAAGAAATAAAGGTGAAAAAAAAGGAGGCGAAAGCTTCTTTTTTTTCTTTAAAATTACATGAACAAAAAGAGAAAAATTTTGTTATGATAAGGGAGGTTAGGGAAAGGGGAATTTACATATGGGGTATATTGAAGAGTTACGCAAAGTCGTTGGTACAAGGCCGCTTATTTTAGTAGGATCAGCAATCATTATATTAAATGATAATCAAGAAGTATTGCTTCAATATCGTTCAGATACATATGATTGGGGTGTACCTGGTGGGGCGATGGAACTGGGTGAAACGACAGAAGAAACTGCACGTAGAGAATTATTTGAGGAGACGGGGTTAACTGCAAAAATAATGCAATTTCTTGGTGTTCTATCAGGAAAAGAAGTATATTTCCGTTATCCGAATGGCGATGAAATTTTCAATGTTATTCATCTGTATCAGGCACATCATGTGAGCGGGGAATTGAAGCTTGATCATGAAGGGCTGAAGCTTCAATATTTTCCAGTAGATAAGTTACCAAAATTGAATGAAACGACAGAGAAAATTTTGCAAAAGTTTTTATATGCGCTGACAGAATAGAAGGTTAATTCCTTCTATTTTTATTATATTAAATATTTTGATTTTTTAGTATGTTTATAGTATGATAGTTGTAGATATACATCTTATGGAATTTCACCTAAAAACTGACTAGGGTACATAAGAGAGGGGCAAGTACAAAATGCATAATGTTGTTATTACAGCTGCAGTTCGTTCGCCAATTGGAACTTTTGGAGGAGCGCTAAAAAATGTAACGCCAGTAGAATTAGCTGTTCCTATACTTCAGGAAGCTGTAAAACGAGGCGGGGTAGAACCACATGAAGTTGATGAAGTAATTTTAGGTCATTGTATTCAAAGAACTGATGAAGCAAATACGGCGAGAACTGCTGCATTAGCGGCAGGATTTCCTGACACAGTTACGGGATATACAATCCAACGCCAATGTTCTTCAGGTATGCAAGCAATTATGTCAGCTGCAATGCAAATTCAATTAGGTGTAAGTGATGTTGTTGTTGCAGGTGGAGTAGAAGCGATGAGTTCGAGCCCTTATGCATTGAAACAGCACCGCTGGGGACAACGTCTACAGCACGGAGAAATTCGTGATACGGTGTGGGAAGTGTTAGAAGATCCGATTCACCATATTATGATGGGTGAAACAGCGGAAAATTTAGTTGAACAATATGAAATTACAAGAGAGGAACAAGATGAAGTTGCGCTTCGTAGTCATACATTGGCACTGCAAGCAATTGAGTCTGGATACTTTGACGATCAAATTGTTCCTATTACAATAAAAGAACGTAGAAAAGAAGTTGTATTTTCGAAGGATGAACATCCACGCGCAGATATTACAGCTGAGAAATTAGCTGGATTGAAGCCGGCATTCCGTAAAGGCGGATCAGTAACTGCAGGGAATGCATCTGGCCTTAATGACGGGAGTGCAGTTCTAGTATTAATGAGCGAAGAAAAAGCGAAAGAAAAAGGCTTACAACCGTTAGCTAGAATTGTTGGATATTCAGTAGCTGGGGTAGATCCAAAAATTATGGGTATTGGACCAGCACCAGCAATTCGTAAAGGTTTAGAAAAAGTAGATTGGTCATTAGAAGATGCAGATTTACTTGAAATTAATGAAGCTTTCGCGGCGCAATATTTAGCTGTAGAGAAAGAGTTAGGTTTAGACCGTGAAAAAGTGAACGTAAACGGTAGTGGCGTAGGACTTGGGCATCCAATCGGTTGTACAGGGGCTCGTATTACGGTAAGTTTAATTCACGAATTAAAAAGACGTGGGTTAGAAAAAGGAATTGCCTCTTTATGCGTCGGTGGCGGTATCGGGGTTGCCTTATTTATAGAAGCACTATAAAAAAAGAAGCAGCTATTGCTGCTTCTTTTTTTACGACTCAAATAGATGATGGAACAATCGATCGCGATTTTCAAAGAAAAGTTTCGTTGTTTGGTAATGCTCAGTTTCTTCTAATGTGGATTCGTGAATTCCCTCTTGTGTTAAAGAGTATATAGTGGATTCAGGATAAGCCATTAAAATAGGAGAATGCGTCGCGATAACAAATTGTGAACCTTGTTCAGCTAGTTCGTGCATTCGAATGAGCATGGAAAGTTGTCTCATCGGGGATAAAGCTGCCTCAGGCTCATCTAAAATGTATAAACCTTGTCCTGAAAAACGGTTCATAAATAATGAGAAGAATGATTCACCGTGTGATTGTTTGTGTAGTGAGATACCACCATAAGAGTTGATAACCGGATTCCCACGTGCTTCTCTATCAGCATCTATTTCATCAATATAAGAAGCAACGTTATAAAATGATTCAGCGCGAAGAAAGAAACCGTCGTTTGGTGTATTGAAACTTTTTGAAATTCGAAGGTATTCATGTAAAGATGAATGGGAATCGTTTGTGCTAAAGCGGAAGTTCTTCGTTCCACCTTCTGCATTAAAACCTAACGCAATTGCAATTCCTTCAAGTAATGTTGATTTACCTGTTCCGTTTTCTCCAATAATGAATGTTACATTTGGATGGAAAGCTAGTGATTGTAATGTTCGAATAGCGGGTAAGCAGTAAGGATATGCGGAAAAACTAGGGATATTTTCTTTTTTTAATGTGACATTTTGTAAAAAGGGTACGTCAATCAATATATAAACCTCAATTCATAACGGATTTTGAATTTAAAAAGGCAGCAAATACAAGTGTTAATGACACTTGAACCCCTTCTTGTTTTCTGAATATTTTATGTGGATTATATCATTTAAACTATCATATTCCAATGTGAAAATAAATATTGCATGAAGATCCATTCTCTCGTTATGATAGATGGTATTCTATTGAAAATGTGAGAAGGAGTTAAAGTATGCCGTTTACATTCGCACATCCAGCAGCAGTTCTTCCTTTTGCGAAAAAGCATTCTAAACATATTTCAGTAACGGCTCTTATATTAGGTAGTATGGCGCCTGACTTTGAATATTTTTTACACTTTAGACCGTATGGTATTATTGGACATACGTGGCTTGGGTTCTTATATTTAAATTTACCACTTGTCTTCTTGTTAGCATGCATATATCATTACATTTTAAAAAAGTCTTTTATAACACATTTACCGAAACCATTTGCTGGCTACTATACATATGCAGTAGACAAGAGGTGGGAGCTTCATACATGGAAGGATCTTTTTGTATTTTGTTATTCAGCATTATTCGGTATGTTAACACATGTTGTTTGGGATGCATTTACTCATAAGACAGGCTATTTTGTTATGAAAATACCATTATTGCAAAGAGAATGGCACAGCATCTCAGTTTATAAATATATGCAACATGGAAGTACGTGTATTGGTTTTTTAGTACTAGTATACGTATTATGGAAGTATAGAAATGAAATGGGTAAAGACCTTATTTTAGCTTCGGAAAAAAGAAAGTATTGGATTTCAGTAATTGTTGTGGCAACTATTATATTTATCGTGCACGCGTTCGTAGATCCCTATTTTCATATTTTCCAAATTGGAGGTATAATAGTATCTGGACTGACAAGTTCATTTTGTGGACTTTTCATTGTTTCTATAGTTTACAAAGCAAGGGACTAATTTTATATTCATGAATGATAGCGTTAGGAGAAATTAAATGATGAAAGCATGGAAAAGTATTTTTGTTTTATGTAGTTTTCTTCTTATGTTAAGTGGTTGCTTCCATCAAGAAGAAAAGAAAGCTGAACCGAAGAAGAAAGAATCTATTCCTGAAACAAAAGAATATGGTGGGCGTGAGCTGAAAAAAGTAGGACAAAAAGTGAAAGAAACAGGATGGGGTACTTTCAAGTTAGAGCAGATGCATTCTGTGAATCAAACATTTGAAGTAGCGCCAATGAAAATTCACGTACAAGATGTGAAAGTAATTTCTTTATCACAGATGAGTGAAAAGGCAAAAAATACACTGAAAGTATATACGGCATTAACTCCTGAAGAAGTAAAACGTAGATTAGGGGATAAGGTAAGCCAAGATGATGCAGAATTATATGCATCGCTAAGTGGAACAGAGATTAGTAATACAATTCGTTACGTTGAGATTACATATAAAGTGGAGAATAGCGGAAATAAAAATATGCAATTTGCCTCTATGAATGATGTTATGATTAATGGTAAGCAACATTTTAAAGTAGCGACTCAAAACTTTTTATATGACGAAGATACGTTAGTTGGTACAAAAAATGTATCAAGAGAAGACTATAAGCCTGGTGAAACAAGAGATGGTATTATTGGTTTAATACTTGACGATGGAAAAGACAAGGTAAAGGATATTCAGTTTACAACTGATGATTTACTTGCAGGAGATTCAGAAACACAAGATGTTGTAACAGAGTCACAAACGTTTAACATCCCACTTTCGGAGTAATGTGTTTTTAAAATAATATAAGAAAAAACAGTCAGCACTCAAAAGATTATGCTGACTGTTTTTTTATTTCTTTTATGTATGAATCTACATTTTGAAAAGGTACCTTAATTTTGAACGCGTTTTTTTGTTCATTAAATTGTTTTTCATTATAGGGGCCAAAACGCTTATTGTGCTTTACGTCAATAATCCAATAATGTTCACTTTTTTTATTTGCAATTGCTCCATCAGGGTTATTCGGATCTGACTTTTCCTCAGTTTGTTTTGCAATAATGTATTTATCATCCCAGGCAATGTCCGTAATTTTTGCAGGGATGTATTGTGTAGCATATACAGCATCTTGCGAGGGGAAAAGTTCAAATGCATTTCCAGAAGTACGTATGAGTTCGTATTCATCGTTAATCGTATAAGTTAAGTGGCTTGTATTTCCTGCACAACCAGTTAATAGGAAGGCGACGAATAGGATTATCCATTTTTTCAATATGGGAACCTCCTTTACAATGCTGTTGTAACACATTGTACAAGAAAAGTAAGAGAAACGCTAGTTTACAATGTTTTTTAGAAGTGGTACGATGAGACGGGTAAAGAAGGATATGAAGGAGTCGACATAAAATGAAGTTAAAGATGCATCGTCCAGCGCTTGTAATGAATCGCATAGGTGCTTCCCTAATTGACATGTTTTTAATCTCGGTTATGTATGGTGCAGTAGTAGCTATTATGACTGGGAACTATAGTGCTATTTTTAAGCGTTTTAATATAAGTTTAGGTGATTTTAGATATGATTTCGCAGTAGTTTTCATATTGATGGCGATATATTTTATTGTGTTACCCTTTATTTGGAACGGTGTTACACTTGGTAAAAAGGTAACGAGAATAAAATTAATTTCATTGAAGAGTGAAAAGCTAACGTTGCAAACATTAATTATACGATTTTTTGTATTGTTATTACCGAACGTATTGCTATTAGGAATTCCATTAATATGTAACGTATATATGATGTTGTTCCGCAAAGACAATTGCGGTTTTCAGGATTTAATTACAAAGACGAAAGTGATAAGTCTTGTATAATAAAATCAAAAAGACCTTTTTATATATAAAAAGGTCTTTTTGATTTTATAAGTCTATTTTGAATGTTTACAGTAAGGAAAAGTTAAAATGTGTCATTTTCATTTATAATAGATTGAAAATTAAGATAATGGTATAATGATTAAAAATAATATCTTTATCTCACCATTTGGGGCTGATTAAAGTTTTACTTTATATAATAAGGGGGAAGTTGAGATGACAGGAGGTAGCATAATTTTTTGGGGCATTCTCATTTTTATCGGTCTAGTTCTTGATCAGCGTAAGAGTAAGAAAAAAGAAGGGTAAAAAGTAAACGCTTACAAATTAAATAGCAATTTTTCTTGCTTGCAGAATAATCTCATAAAGGAGTATACTGAATGACGGTAAGACTTATAGAAGGGGTAATGAAAATGAAGCTTGCAGGAAAAGTTGCTATCGTAACTGGCGGTGGCATCGGTATTGGACGTAATACAGCTCTTTTGTTGGCTAAACAAGGCGCAAAAGTAATTGTGACGGACATTGATCAAGAAAGTGGACAAGCAACAGTGGAGGAAATTACGAATCTAGGCGGAGAAGCCCTTTTTGTATTCTATGATATGGAAAAGCAAGGAGATTGGCAACGCGTTATTAGCATTACTTTGAATGCATTCAGTCGCATTGACATGCTTTTTCAAAATGCTGGTTTATATAAAATAGATTCTATTTTTTCTCGCCAACAAGAGAACGATTCCAATGTACTTTGTATTAATGACGTTTGGATAGAGATAAAACAATTAACGTCATCTTTTATGAAACAGCAAGAAGAAGTGGTGCTTAGTGATTTACCGATTTTCGGTATTATTGGCACGAAAGGACAATCATTTCATACAGTAGAAGCCCTAGTATAATAATGAAAACCGCCCTCAATATATGTGGACGGTTTTTTTGTATGTGTATAGTAAAGATAAAATTTTTAGCGAATACGTTGCTCGGTTTGGCTATCAAAGAAATGCGCTTTATTTATATCAAATGCCAATTTAATTTGGTCGCCAGGTGAAAACGTATGTCTTGCATCTACACGTGCTGCAAAATCTTGATCTCCAAGTTTCATATATAAAATGGATTCAGCACCTAATAACTCAGCAACTTCGATTTTTGTTGTGAAGGCAGTAGATTGTGAAGCTTCTAGAAATAGTAGTTCATCATGAATGTCCTCAGGACGAATTCCTAAAACAATCTCCTTATTTACATAGCCTTGTTCACGTAGCATCTTCATTTTTCCTTCAGATACTTTGAATTTTATGGTATTGTCTATAACGAAATCGGTTTCAGTCAATTTACCACGGAAGAAATTCATCGCTGGTGAGCCGATGAATCCACCAACGAAAATGTTTTCTGGTGTTTCATATACTTCTTTTGGAGTTCCAATTTGTTGGATCTTTCCATCCTTCATAACGACAAGGCGCGAAGCCATAGTCATTGCTTCTGTTTGGTCATGTGTTACATAAATTGTTGTTGTTCCAAGGCGATGATGTAGCTTAGAAATTTCTGAGCGCATTGCAACGCGGAGTTTAGCATCTAAGTTTGATAATGGCTCATCCATTAAGAAAACTTTTGCATCTCGAACGATTGCTCTACCTAACGCAACACGTTGGCGTTGTCCACCTGATAATGCTTTCGGTTTTCTATCTAAATATTGTTCAAGCCCTAAAATTTTTGCTGCATCTTTCACACGACGATCGATTTCATCTTTTGGTATTTTTCGAAGTTTTAATCCAAATGCCATATTATCATATACACTCATATGTGGATAAAGAGCGTAGTTTTGGAAGACCATGGCGATATCTCGATCTTTTGGAGGAACATCATTCATCAGTTTACCATCAATTGAAAACTCTCCTTTTGAAATATCTTCAAGTCCAGCTACCATTCGTAATGTTGTAGATTTTCCGCATCCAGAAGGACCGACAAATACGATAAATTCTTTATCTTGAATGTGTAAATTAAAATCTGTTACAGCTGTTACATTATTATCATATATCTTATAAATGTTTTCTAATTTAAGTTCTGCCATGGTATTTCCCCCTAGAAATAATTATGCAAACGTTTTCTTTGAGTTCATTATAAACGAATAGATTCAAAAAATAAATAAAAAAATAAAACGTTTTCATTTATTGAAGGTATATTAGTAATTTTCGCATGTTTTCTTAGAAAAAGAAGAATAAAAATTGTAAGCGCTATTTTAAATTGAGATAGAATCTGTTATCATTCATTAATGAAAACGTTTGCGCCTTAAAAAAGAGAAAAATGAATGATGAATGAAATGGGGTAGCATAATGGAAAAACAATGGTGGAAAGAAAGCGTAGTATATCAAATTTATCCTCGTAGTTTTATGGATAGTAACGGTGATGGTATAGGAGATCTTCAAGGGATTATTTCAAAGCTAGATTACTTAAAAGAGTTAGGGATTAATGTGATTTGGTTATCACCAGTCTATGAATCTCCAAATGATGATAATGGTTACGATATAAGTGATTATTGTAAAATTATGAACGAATTTGGAACAATGGAAGATTGGGATGAGCTATTACATGAAATGCATGGACGCAATATGAAACTGATGATGGACTTAGTTGTTAATCATACATCTGATGAACATAATTGGTTTATTGAATCACGTAAATCAAAAGATAATAAATATAGAGATTACTATATATGGCGTCCTGGAAAAGAAGGGAAAGAACCGAACAACTGGGGAGCTGCTTTTAGTGGATCTGCATGGAAGTATGATGAAATGACGGATGAATATTATTTACATCTGTTTTCTAAAAAACAACCAGATTTAAACTGGGATAATGAAAAGGTAAGACAAGATGTTTATGAGATGATGAAGTTTTGGTTAGAAAAAGGAATTGATGGATTCCGCATGGATGTTATCAATTTTATTTCTAAAGAAGAAGGGTTACCAACAGTTGAAACAGATGAAGATGGCTATGTTTCAGGTCATAAACATTTTATGAACGGTCCAAACATTCATAAATATTTGCATGAAATGAATGAGGAAGTATTATCGAATTATGATATTATGACGGTTGGTGAAATGCCTGGTGTAACGACAGAAGAAGCCAAATTGTATACTGGAGAAGAACGAAAAGAGTTGCAAATGGTATTCCAATTTGAACATATGGATTTAGATTCAGGAGAAGGCGGAAAGTGGGATGTAAAACCATGTTCACTTCTTACTTTAAAAGAGAATTTAACAAAGTGGCAAAAAGCATTAGAGCATACGGGATGGAATAGCCTTTATTGGAATAACCATGATCAGCCTCGCGTTGTATCTCGTTTTGGTAATGATGGAATATATCGCATCGAATCTGCGAAAATGTTAGCAACGGTTCTTCATATGATGAAAGGAACGCCATATATTTATCAGGGAGAAGAAATCGGAATGACGAACGTTCGATTCCAATCAATTGATGAATATCGAGATATTGAAACGTTAAATATGTACAATGAAAAAGTGGTGGACCGTGGTGAAGACAAGGAAAAAGTAATGGAATCTATTTATATAAAAGGCCGAGACAACGCTAGAACTCCAATGCAGTGGGATAATAAGACACATGCTGGATTCACAACAGGTGAGCCATGGCTTGCGGTAAATCCTAATTACAAAGAGATTAATGTGAAACAAGGGCTCAAAGATGAAGACTCCATTTTTTATTACTACAAAAAATTAATTGAGCTACGTAAAAATAATGAGATTGTTGTGTATGGATCGTATGATTTAATACTCGAAAAAAATCCGTCCATTTTTGCTTATGTAAGAACATATGGGGACGAAAAGCTCCTTGTTATTGCAAACTTTACTGCGGATGAAAGTGTATTTGAAATGCCTGAGGATATTAGTTATAGTGAATCAGAGTTATTCATACACAATTACGACGTAGAAATCGGATCGATAGATAACATTACATTACGTCCGTATGAAGCGATGGTATTCAAATTGAAATAAGAAAAAGCCTTATGCCACTGAAGTGAACCCCGAAAACG